>DASVMZ010000138.1:0-36802 GCA_036384115.1 Sphingobium sp. | reverse complement strand
CGAGGTCGAGGAATCTGCGGCCATGGTGTGCTTCATGGTGAGCGAGGAGTGCAGCTTCACAACGGCCGCGACTTTCGACACTTCCGGTGGGCGGACCACCTTCTGATGGACATGCATGCGGTTCCGTTTGTTGACGCTCATATCCATTACTGGGACTTGGCTAAGCTGCGCTATCCGTGGCTTCAACCGCCTTTTACAAGCGAGGGTCCTAACGGATCGGTCGAACGCATCGCCCGGACATATTTGCCGGGCGAATATACAGCGGAAGCGTCCCGTTGGAACGTCGTGGGCGCGGTGCACATCGAGGCGGGCGCCGATCCGGCCGATGCGCAATCGGAAACCGTATGGCTGACGCAGCAGCAGGCTGTCACCGGGCTGCCCACAGCGATCGTCGCCTATGCCAATCTGGCCGATCCGGAGATAGACGCCGTACTGGCGCGACAGGCCGCGCACGCCACCGCGCGCGGCATCCGGCAGATCGTCAACTGGCACCCGGATGCTCGCCGTAGCTATAGCGCCCGCGACCTTACGCTGGATGATGCATGGCAGGCAGGCTTCGCCGCACTTGGCCGCCACAATCTGTCGTTCGATCTGCAATGTTATCCTGCGCAAATGCCCCGTATCGCCGAGCTCCTAGCGCACTATCCAACCATTCCGGTCGTCATCAATCATCTCGGCATGCCAGTGGTCAACGACCCCGATGGATTAACGGAGTGGCGAACAGGGATTTCCGCGCTTGCCAAGCTCGACCATGTTTCCATCAAGCTATCTGGTCTGGGTTTCATCGACCGTGAGTGGGATGTCGAAATGACCATTCCCTTGATCCGCGAGGTGATCAATCTGTTTGGTCCTGGCCGATCGCTTGCGGCAAGCGACTTTCCGACAGACCGGCTCTTTGCAGAATTCGACCGCGTGATGGAGGCACTGGCGCAAGCTGTCGCCGTCTACAACAAAGACGATCGTCAACTGATCTGGGGCGGCAATGCGTGCCGTTTCTACGGTATTGACCCCGCAATCCTAGGAGAAGTCGCGTGAGCAGGATTGCGACGGTCAACCTGGGCGACGTTGCCCCAGGCACATTGCGGGTGGCGCTTGCCTTCGGGATAAGTCTCTTCTTTATCTGGGGGCTGGCATACGGGCTTCTTGATGTGCTCAACAAGCATTTTCAAGACACGCTGAAAGTCGGCACTGCGCAATCGACCTGGCTACAGATCGCTTATTTCGGCGCATATCTTCTGATAAGCCTACCGGCCGGCAGCTATATCCAGCACTTCGGGTATAAGGTAGGAATCCTCACCGGCCTCGTCGTCACAGCGACTGGCGCCTTTCTGTTTATACCGGCTGCCGGCATGGGGCAGTTTGCACCTTTCGTTGGCGCAATGTTTGTTCTGGCCGCGGGCCTCGCCTGCCTCGAGACATCGGCCGACAGCTACGTCACCGTGCTCGGACCGGCTGAAGGTGCGTCGCGCCGACTCAATCTCGCTCAATCCTTCAACGGTTTAGGTACGTTCATCGGACCGCTTATCGGTGGCAGCTTCTTCTTCGCCGATGGTGCGCAGACGGCAAGTGGCGGCCACGAAACCGTTCGCCTGATCTATGCTGGTATCGGCGTTGCCATTGTCATTTTCGCCTTGTTTGTGGCGCGGACGAACCTGCCCGAACTGTCCGAGGAGACGCACGATGCCGCCGGTCGGGCAGGAACGCTTATGCGCCCGCATTTCGTCTTCGGGGTGGTCACGCAGGCAATCTATGTCGGCGCGCAGGTGGGCATCGGTGCATTGTTCATCAATATTGCCCTTACGACCTGGGGCACCCTCACGCCGCGCGGGGCGGCGTACCTGCTGTCGCTTGCACTGCTGTTGTATATGATCGGCCGGTTCGCCTCGACGGCCCTTCTAACCCGCGTCCAGCCGCGCACCCTGCTTGGATGCTTCGGTGCGATGAATGTCCTGCTCTCGATCGTGGTCGCGGCGAATCTGGGCCGTGTCTCGTTGGTGGCGATGATCGGCGTGTTCTTCTTCATGTCGACCATGTTTCCAACGATCTTCGCGCTGGGCGTTCGCGATCTCGGGCCGTCCACAAAGCGGGGTGCGTCTTTCATGGTAATGGCGATCGGCGGCGGCGTGATATTTCCATACCCAATGGGATTGGTCGCAGAAGCCTATGGCGCGCCGACCGCATTCCTTCTTCCTGCCGCCGCGTTTCTCCTCGTCGCTCTATATGCCTGGCGGGGCGCGCGGATACGCGAAGATCACCCGGCAGCCAGGTTGGGTAGCGAGCCGCGGTGATTTGTTGCCTTAGGGAAGCCTCGAACCTGGGGCCCGGATCGCGGCCCTCATCGATATCGACAGTGCATAAATACGGGAGAAAGAGCGTGAGTGCGAAGATGACGCGACTGACCGCCGCAGCAGCGCTGCTAGCGATATCCACCGCCATCCATGCCCAGGAGGCGCCGCTTTACCAGCAGGCCGATGCGGCCGTGCCGCAGCGCGTCGAGGATCTCCTGGCGCGCATGACGCCAGAGGAAAAGGTCGCCCAGCTGGAAGGGGGAACCACCCTTCCCTTCGGCGGCACGGCGTTGCCCGATCTGGTGAAGGACGGCCGCCTGAACGAGGACATGGCTCGCAAGGCAATCCCGAACGGCGTCGGCACCTTTTCGATGGGCGCGATGGCGGGTTTCGGAAAAGGCAGCCTGGTTGAGGATGCCAAGGCACGCAATCTGGTCCAGGACTGGATACTTAAAAATACCAGGCTGGGCATACCGGTCGCCTTTCACGGCGAGGGACTGCACGGCGCTGCCGTGCCCGGTGGGACCAGCTTCCCGCAAGCAATCGGCCTGGGAAGCACATGGGATCCCGCGTTGGTGCGCCGCATGTTCGCCGTTGTCGCGGCTGAGTCGCGTGCAGCGGGGAACCTCGTTGTTCTGGCGCCCGTCCTCGACCTTGCGCGGGAACCGCGGTTCGGTCGGGTCGAAGAAACCTATTCAGAGGACCCCTATCTCGTCGGCGAAATCGGTCTTGCCGCCGTCCAGGGCTTGCAGGGACCCGGCGGCGAAATTGGGCCGAACAGCGTCGCTGCTACCGCAAAGCACTTTGTCCACGGTCAGCCCGAGAACGGCACCAACAATGCGCCCAACGACGTTTCCGAACGCACGATGCGGAGCATCTTCTTGCCACCATTTGAGAAGGCTGTGCGGATCGGTCGCATCGCCGCGGTGATGCCTTCGTACAACGAGAATGACGGCGGTGTTCCATCCCATGAAAATAGCTGGTTGCTCCGAGACGTTCTTCGCAAGGAATGGGGGTTCACTGGCCTCACGGTCTCGGATTACCTGGGGATCGAACGTCTACACAAGGTTCACGCGGTCGCAGCGACTAACGCTGACGCCGGCGTTCTCGCCATGAACGCTGGCGTTGACATGGAATTGCCCGGCGCGACGAGCTATCCTGGGCTGATCGATGCCGTTCGCCGGGGCGCAGTCCCGCAATCATATATCGACGATGCCGTTCGCCGTGTCCTGACATTGAAATTTCGCCTGGGCCTGTTCGACCATCCTTTTATCGACCCGGACAAAGCTGAGGCAGTGATCGGTGCCAGCACCAATATCCCGCTTGCGCGCAAAGTCGCTGACGAGGCCATGGTCCTCCTCAAGAACGACAAGGCGCTTCTGCCGCTGGACCCGGTGAAGATCCGATCCGTCGCCGTCATCGGCCCGAACGCTGACAAGGTCCGGCTCGGTACCTACAGCGGGCTGCCGTCCTACTTCGTTACAGTGCGGCAGGGCATCGAGAAGCGGGTCGGCAAGGGAACAGTTATTAGCTACGCCGAGGGGGTTCGGATTTCCGAGCCGGACCAGTCGCCACTATTGAACACAATTCTTCCGTTTCAGGCGCCATCCGCCGAAAAGGACGCAGAGCTGATCGCGCAAGCAGTCGAGGTTGCCCGTAAGGCGGACGTCGTTATTCTTGTGCTCGGTGGAAACGAAGCAGTCTCGCGCGAGGCGTTCGGGCGGGAGTTCGGACCTGGCGCCGTCCATTTCGGGGACTCCGATACGCTTGATCTGCCCGGTCGACAGGGCGACCTGGTGCGTGCGTTGCAATCGTTGAACAAACCGACTGTGGCCGTCCTGCTCAACGGCCGTCCCTATGCGATCGAAGAACTATCCCAATCGGTGCCGGCGATCATCGAAGGCTGGTATCTCGGTCAGGAGACAGGCAACGCCGTCGCCGGCGCGATCTTCGGCGACGTCAATCCGTCGGGTAAATTGCCGGTAACGATTGCACGCAATGTCGGCCAGCTCCCCGTCTTCTACAATCACACGCCGGCCGCTCGGATGGGGTATGTATTCAATTCCAACAAGCCGCTCTATCCATTCGGCTTCGGTCTGAGCTACACTAGGTTCCAGTACGACACGCCGACGCTGGACCGCAATAGCATTGCCGTAGACGGGACTGCGACGCTGTCCGTCCCGGTGACAAACAGCGGCCCGCGAGATGGGGCAGAGGTCGTACAGATGTACGTCCATCCCAAATATAGCAGCACCGTACAGCCGGTGAAGCGGCTGGCAGGGTTCGAGCGCATCCAACTCAAGGCAGGCGAGCGCCGGATCGTGCATTTTCGGGTCGGCCCGGAGCAACTCGCCATCTGGGATCGAGATTTGAAACGAACGGTGGAACCTGGAGCCTATGAGCTCATGGTAGGGACCAACTCGGATCAGACGGAAACCATCGAATTATCCGTCAATAAATAGCGCGAGCAAGTTCAAATCACATTGGTTCGCCGATGACGTGCTCTTTGCCGCCAGGTTCCAGATCCCTGATCAACCGTCGTTCATGGGCCTGGCGGCTATAGGGTGCTAAGAAGATCTGGACGCATCGGCAGCAGCTTGTCTGGATTTTTGTACCTCCACCGCGTTCCTTTTTCTGCGGTGATCGCGTCCTGCATCGACGCTTCCGCCGGTCAGAACCGCCCTCTCAACTGAAGCGCAATGGTCCGACTCCGCTCGGAAATGCCAATTTGGCCGGCGGGCAAAGCAGGTGCCGGGCCGCCGGAATTGACGGCGAGTTCGTTAGTGAGATTCCTCCCGATCAGTCGCAACTCCCAACTGTCGTCATGCTTGGCAACAGCGACGCTGACGTTAATCGGCGTGAAAGGCGCGCCGGTGGGCGCCGCGGCCGCATCGGGAAGATAGGACCGGCGGCTGCGGTAATCTACCGAGCCATCCAAGATAAGATCGAGATCCTGATGCAATCCAGTCCGATAGTTGAGGCCCGCGCTTCCTGACCATTTGGGTGCAAGTGGGGCTCGATTGCCGGTAATCTTATCTTTCGCGTCGGCATATGTGTTGTTCAACCGAATTTGAAGCCCCTCAACGGGTCGCCAATAGGCTTCAACCTCTACCCCTCGACTTCTAAGATCCGTGCTGTTTACGATGATGCCAGGGCCGCCGATCAAAACCTGCTGAAAGCCGTCCACATCGGTGTTGAAAGCGGCGATGTTGAAGAGCCAGCGACGGTTCGGATCCTGCAATTTCACCCCGATTTCGGCGGTTTTGGCAGTCTCTGTACCAAAGCCCGCTTCATCCAGAAGCGTCACTGATAGAGCGAAACCACCTGCCTTGGTGCCTTTGCCATATGAGGCGTAAAGCATGGCATTGTTGCTCAGGTCATATTGAATCCCAGCCAGGTAATCCAAGTCATTATCGGTACGTTTGACAGAAAGCGGAGAATAAGGTGGGAATACGGCAAGAGACACGAGGCCGGGTCTGAGGGTAATGCGCGATAAATCAGCGTCCTTGTGTTCGCGGGTCCAGCGACCGGCAAGCGTGACACGCAATTGCTCGGCGATTTTGTAATTTGCTTGGCCGAAGACAGAGATAGATTCGGTATTCTGGGCAAATTGGGTTCGGAAAGAGCCTGCCAGGTTCAAACCCGGTGCCGGCCCTAAGGGGTAGTTAAGGTCGTAGACAGTTTGGTTGTCGAATTTTTCATTTATGTAAAGAATCCCGCCGATGAAGTTTAAGGGGCGATCTGCGGGCGAAGCGATGCGCACTTCCTGGCTGAACTGCCGACTCGACTCTTTCACGATACGTGTAAAATAATCACCCGGAACGAGGTCGATGTCCTCATGATCATTCTCATGATAATTCGAATAGCCCGTGGAGGAGGTTAGCGTATAATCGCCTGCCTGCAAATTTGCCGTCAACAAATAGCGATCTGTTCTCAGGTGATCGATCGGCTTTATCGTCGAATCCTGCGCATTTATCCGGTCTAGTTTCGTGTCTACAACACCGGGGCGACCGGCAAGCACATCGAGGACTTCGGGCGAGCCGGTCTCAGTATATTCGACCGCCGAGCCTCGATATGTGTTCAACCCCCGTTGCGCAATAGCGGTGATGTCGAGGTTGTCGTCAGGTTCCCAGTGCAACACTGCTCTTACCGCCGTATCTTTGCGATGCGGCTCATGAACTTGAGTAACCCGATTATAAACCCAACCTTGATCGTCTACGATCAGGCCCGCAAGCCGCACGCTCATATTCGGCGCGATCGGCAGGTCCACGCCACCTGCGAATTCGGTCGACCCCTGTTCGAATTCGTACGATGTGCGAAAGTCAGCGGCAAATTCATTGCCTGGCTTGCGGCTAATCATGTTGATAGCCCCCAGGGTGGCGTTGTGCCCTATCAATGCGGTCTGAGTACCGCGAATGACTTCGATGCGCTCGACATCGAACATTGATGTGGCGAACTCCCGCGAGTGCGGGAGATAGATACCATCCGCAAACAGGCCAATCGAAGTATGAAGCGACGGCTCAAATGAGACTGAGCCAAGACCGCGTATCTTGATGCCGACTTCGGTACTGATGCCCGGCCTGCTCATGTTGATGCCGGGGGCAACGCTGGCAAGGTCCAGAAGATTTGTTGCCCTTGCCGCGACAAGGGTTTCCTGGCTCACAACGCCGATAGTCGCCGGCACCTGTTCCACCGATTCTGTTCGCTTCCGAGCGGTGACCAGAATGTCGCCTGCTACGGGAGGCGCATTTGCATCGTTGCCCGCATTTTGCGCTTTTGCTTGCGTGGCCGTACCGGCAAGACACAAGGCAAGTCCCATCACGACTGGCGAACCAGCGGTCTGCGCGGCAAGCGCGCGACGGATTCCTCCCATCAGATTCCCTTCCTCAAGATTAAAATTATTGTATTTGCGGAGTGCGGATCGGATCCTACACAGATGCTTAAGCCCGTCAGAACCGCCCGCTTAATTGAAGCGCGATTGTGCGGCTTCGCTCGGCGATACCGATGCTTCCTGACGGCATACCTGGAGCTGGACCGGCGGATGCGAGTGCCAGTTCGTTGGTGATATTTCTTCCGATCAGCCGTACTTCCCAACTATCATCATGCTTGGCAAGCGCGACGCTGATATTGATCGGTGTAAATGGCGCGCCGCTGGGCGTAGTATCGGTAGGCAGATAGTAGCGACGACTACGATAATCCACGGAGCCGTCCAGGATGAAATCAACATCCTGATTGATTCCGGTCCGATAAGTGATTCCCGCGCTCCCAGACCATTTTGGTGCAATCGGGGCAGGTTCTCCGGTGGTTTTGTTCTTGGCGTCGGCATATGTGTTGTTCAACCGCATTTGAAGTCCCGCAACAGGTCTCCAATAAGCTTCGAATTCCATCCCCCGGCTTCTGAGGTCGGCGCTTTCTACGATGACGACGGGCCCCTTGATCAGGACCTGCTGAAAGTCGTCCACATCGGTGTTGAACGCGGCAACATTGAGGAGCCAGCGACCGCTCCCATCCTGCAACTTGAGACCGATTTCGGCGGTCCTGGCTGTCTCCCTACCATAGCCCGCATTCTGAAGAAGCATGGGAGTCAGGGCGAAACCGCCAGCCTTGGTGCCTTTGCCATAAGAGGCGTAAAGCATGGCATTGGTGCCTACATTATATTGGATGCTTGCCGAATAATCGAAGCTGCTGTCGCTACGTTTGACAGGAAAAGGGGCGTAAGGAGCGAACGCGACAAGTGATACGAGGCCAGGTCTCACGATCTCGCGACCCAGATTGCCATCCTTGTGTTCATCGGTCCAACGACCCGCGAGCGAGACATGTAATTGCTCTGTGAATTTGTAGTTTGCCTGGCCGAAAATGGAAAAAACGTCGCTTTCCTGGGCCAAATGAGTCCGAAACGCGCCTGCGAGGTTTACCCCCGGCGCAGGCCCAAAGGGATAGTTGAGATCATACACGGTCTTGTTGTCGAATTTTTCATGAAGGTAGAGAACCCCGGCGATGAAGTCGAAAGGACGATCGGTAGGCGAAGCGATGCGAACCTCCTGACTGAACTGCTGGCCCGACTCGTCCACAATACGCTGATAATAATCTCCTGGCAGGACATCGACGTCATGAATGTCATTCTCATGATAATCATAGTATCCAGTATTAGAGGTCAGCGTGTAATCGCCCAGTTGCAAGTTCGCCGCCAATGAATAACGGTCGGACTCGAGGCGATCGATCGGTCTTATCTTGCCGCCATATGCAGTTACCAGATCCAGCTTTCCATCGACAACGCCAGGATAGCCGGCAAGCGCGGCAAGAGATTCAGCCGTGCCCTCGGTGTCGATGAATTCGATCGCCAAGCCATGATTCTGGCTCACCCCATGTTGCACTATGGCTGTGATGTCCAGCTTATCGCTGGGCTGCCAGCCTAGTACCGCTCTGTACGCCGTATCCTTGCGATGCGCGCCATAGTCCTGGGAAACCCGATTATAAACCCATCCTTGATCATCCGAGACCAGACCCGCGATACGCACGGCCAGATTCTCTGCGATTGGAATATCTATACCGCCAGCAAACTGGGTAGACCCCCGCTCGAATTCATACGAAGTACGAAAGTCGCCAGCAAATTCATTGCCCGGCTTACGGCTAACCAACCGGACGGCGCCAAGGGTCGTGTTCCTGCCCAGCAGCGCGGACTGGGTGCCGCGCATAACCTCGATACGCTCGACATCGAACATCGATGAAGCAAACCCCCTATTGTGAGGGATATAGATGTCATCGGCAAACAGGCCAACCGAAGTGTGAAATGACGGCTCGAATGCATCGGACCCGAGACCGCGGATCGTGATCCCGACTTCGTTGCCAATACCGGGTCTGGTGATATTTATGCCGCCGGCAACGCTGGGAAGCTCCAGCAGACTTGTCGAACTTGTTGCGGCAAGCCTCTCCTGGGATACAACGCCGATGGTCGCCGGCACCCGTTGTACTGTTTCAGTACGCTTCCGAGCGGTGACGAGGATATCGCCAGTCTCAGGGGAAGAATTTACATCGTTGCCCGCATTTTGCGATTTTGCTTGCGTGGCCGTACCAGCCAGACACAAGACAAGTCCCATCACTACTGGCGTCATAGCGGTCTGCGCGGCAAGCGCACGACGGATATTGTCCATCAGATCCCCTCCCCAAGGTTATATTTTATTTTTTTACGCAATGCGTTGCAGCGAAAGGCGCTCACTGCTGTGACGAGTCTAATTGCCGACTTGCGGTTTATTCTCAGCCGAGAAACACATGGCCAATCGGTCGGTTGGCGCCTCAACGAATATGCATATTAAATGATTATATGTATCATGCAATATAAAATATATCATGTTCAGGGAAATTAAAACACGCCTGCTGTTTCAACGCGCCATCTGCTTGGTTTCTGACAAAAAACCGCAGCGAACTCGCACATGGGAATAGCTGCGAATAGGTCATGCTGCACATTCGTAACGGGGTTGACCGTCCGACCGCTCAGGCCGCCAGGCGCTCGTCGAAAGCCTGCCGGGACAGCTCTACCTGAGGCAGACTAGCGACGGTCCATGAGTATAGCGCCTTGAACGGATCTTGAAGTGAGCGACCCAGAGGGGTGAGTTCATATTCGACGGCAACTGGCGAGGCGGGAAGTACCCGGCGGGTTATCAGCCCGTTGCGCTCCAGCCTGCGCAGGCATTGTGTCAACGCCTTCTGCGTTACGCCTTCCAACTGGCGTTTGACGGCGTTGAAGCGGAGCGGTCCCGACTCCAGCACGGCCAGGACCATCATCGACCATTTATCAGCGATCTGGTCGAATAGAACGCGGAAAGGGCAATCGGCGGCGAAGCGGGTCACCGGGCAAATTTCCATGTCGTGGTTTCCTTTGAGATACCTGGGCGACGCAAAGTACCTTATTGACGCCAGGTTTACAAATTATACTTATGGGGCTTCTCATACTGGAATCTGTCCCATGGCTTCAAGCTCCAATGACGTTCTGTTCCGACCCTTTCGCGTAAAGTCGCTCGAATTGAAAAACCGCATCGTGATGGCGCCGATGACGCGCTTTCTTGCGCCAGATGGTATCCCCGGGGAGAGCAACGCTGATTATTATCGGCGGCGTGCCAAAGGGCAGGTTGGTCTCATCTTATCGGAAGGCACGGCCGTCGGCAGGGCCGCCTCACGCAATCATTCAGGAATCCCATTCTTTCACGGCGAGCCTGCCCTCGCGGGATGGAAAGCCGTGATAGACACGGTTCATGATGCGGGCGGGCGTATGGGTCCGCAAATCTGGCACACCGGATCTGCGGAGCCGGTTGATCCAGGCTGGCTCCCCGAAGGCGCTGCTGAAAGTCCATCGGGATTGTTCGCGCGCGGCGGTTCGCACGGGAAAGCGATGAGTGAAGAGGATATCGCGGACACCGTGGCCGCATTCGCCACCGCGGCCGCGGATGCGAAGCGGCTTGGCTTCGATACCGTCGAGATTCACGGCGCACATGGTTACTTGGTAGACCAGTTCTTCTGGTCGGATACGAACGAACGCGAGGACCGTTATGGTGGCTCCGGCATCCGCGATCGTTCGCGCTTCGCCGCTGAACTCATCGCCGAAATCCGCAGGGCGGTGGGGCCTGATTTTCCGATTCTTCTACGTGTCAGTCAATGGAAACTGAAAGACTATGCCGCACGGGTCGCTGAGACGCCGCAGGCATTGGAAGACTGGCTGCTTCCATTGGTCGAGGCCGGGGTCGACGTGCTCCATTGTTCGCAGCGTCGCTTCTGGGATCCGGAGTTCCCGGAGATCGATGGCGAAAACGGCCTCAACCTCGCTGGCTGGGCAAAGAAGGTGACCGGGGCGCCGACAATCAGCGTCGGTTCCGTAGGACTGAGCAATGATTTCTTCAGTTCCTATGGGGGAGAGCATTCCGAGGTTGCGGGCCTTGACCAGCTGATCGAGCGGATGGAGCGCGAGGAATTCGATCTGATCGCTGTCGGTCGCGCGCTTATCAGCGATTCCGACTGGGTCGAAAAGGTCAGGGCCAACGACCGCCAGGCGTTTAAAGGCTTTGATCCCACCGGAATAAACGAACTCGTTTAAATGGCGCCCCTAGCGTTGTGGCGTGGTGTTCATGCAAAATGCCTGCGGGCGCGGATGTCAATCGCAGCGCTGAAGGACTGCCGATGGCGGCATCGGCGGTCCCAGCCTCGGAAAACTGAGGCATAAATTCTCATATCTGATCAACTGTTCAACAGCAAAGAGGCTAATCTAATGACAGCATCATCGGAATCGACGGCTGAAGCAAATAAACAGCTTGTTCTCAAGGCGGCACAAGAACTGTTTGTCAATTTGGATATTACAGCAATAGATCGCTACTGGGGGGACTCCTACGTACAGCACAATCCGCTCTACCCGGATGGTAAGGAGCAGATCAGAGCGGTTATCCAAAGCGCCATCGATAGCGGCGTCCCGATCAATGCTGAAGTTAAGCGTGTAGCCGCAGACGGTGATCTCGTCTGGATTCATGCAAAAAGCTTCTTCTTTGGCAAAGAGCTTGCGACAGTCGAAATATTTCGTGTCGAAAATGGAAAGATCGTCGAGCATTGGGACGTGATTCAGGAGGTTCCGGCTGAATCGGCAAATAATAATACGATGTTCTAAGAACAGGAAGACGCGGGTCATTGCATACGTGATGGTCGATGGCCTGGCGAATGAGAATTCGTCAGGCCGATTAACCGGAGAAAAATTATGAAACAGGTGAGTTTCTCTGAAACTGGCGATGCCGGCGTTCTAAAGTTGACGGAGGTGGTACAGCCAGTACCCGGGCCTACCCAGGTTCTGGTTCGCGTGGAAGCGGCCAGCGTGAACTTCGCTGACGTCGTGCGTCGAAGCGGCGCCCCCTACCCGGTCCCGACCCCGCTCCCTGCGGTGCCTGGCAGCGAGGTCGCCGGCTTTGTCGAGGCTGTGGGTAACGATGTGAAAGATTTGGCGGTTGGAGATCCCGTATTCGCGCTCACCGATCTGGGCGGCTATTCGCAATATTTGGTTTCTGAAGCCGCCGGAACATTCAAACTCCCGGAAGGCTTCGATCTCGACATTGCTTGTACGCTCGTCGTCGCCGGGGTGACCGCTTATCAAATGCTGGCGGAGGTCGCACAGGTAAAGCCGGGCGATACCGTATTCATCCCCGGCGCTGCAGGCGGCGTCGGCAACTACGCGGTGCAACTCGCTCGCATCCTGGGCGCTAAACTCGTCATCGCAGGTGCTGGGAGCGAAGTGCGTAGAAAGCAGGCGCTCGCCAACGGTGCGGACCATGCTCTCGATTATAGCCTCGTGACTTGGCCGGATGAACTCAGGAGGCTGACGGATGGGAAAGGCGCCGACGTCGTTCTGGATATGATTGGCGGCAGCTTCTTTAACCAGAGCCTGGCGGCACTCGCTCCCTTTGGCCGCCTGGTCGTGTACGGCAATGTCTCGGGTGAACTAGCACAGTTCGCGCCTATCCAGCTTTTGGGGTCGGGGCAAAGCGTAGCGGGCTATTATGTCGGGCAGTGGTTTGCCGGGCGGCCCGTGGAATCGCGCCGGGCATTCGATACTCTGGTTGGTCTCGTCCAGGCAGGACGCTTGAGGGTGGAGATTTCGGAAAAGTTCCCGCTGGAACGCGCTGCCGAGGCTCATCAACTCATCGAGCAACGTCAGGCCGTCGGCAAGACGATCCTCAAGCCCTGGGCGTAAAAGAAGCCCGTTTGGGTCGGGTTGACCCAAAGGCAATTCAACCGGCTCCTTCTCAGAGGGATGGGGCCGGTTAGGCAAGGCTGGAGCCGTTATGAACTTGGAAACTAAATTCGATATCATCGTCTATGGGGCGACCGGCTATACCGGCCGACTGGTGGTCGAGCACTTGCTGGAGCGCTACGGCGTGAACGGTTCGGTAAAATGGGCTATGGCCGGTCGCAGCGAAACGAAACTCGCAGAGGTGCGCGACCAGATCGGCGCGCCGGACGACACGCCGATCGTGACAGCCGACGCAAGCGACCCCGCTCAACTCGCTGCGATGGTCGGGCGCACGAAAGCGATCATCACGACCGTGGGCCCCTACCAGTTATATGGCTCGAATCTGGTGGCTCTCTGCGCTCTTTCCGGCACTGATTATCTCGACTTGTGCGGCGAGCCGGCCTGGATCCGGCAGATGATCGACGCGCATGAGGAAAAGGCGAAAGCGTCCGGCGCCAGGATTTTATTTTCTTGCGGATTCGATTCGATGGCATTCGAATTAGGCGTCTATTTCGCCCAGGAGACAGCCAGGGAAAAGCTGGGCGCACCGGTGCCGCATGTGAAAGCCCGGCTGCGGGGCATGCAGGGTGGTCCTTCGGGGGGATCGGTTGCCAGTGTGATGGCGACGATGGCTGCCGTAGAGAGCGATGCCCAGCATCGCGCGGTGATGCTGAGCCCGTTCGGACTGACGCCCGGCTTCGAGGGTCCGGCCCAGCCTCCTGCCGACGCGATCCAGGATGACCCCGATGTGGGACCAGTCGGTCCGTTCATCATGGCCGCAGTCGACGCCAAGAATATTCATCGCTCCAACCTGCTGATGGGTCACCCTTACGGCAAAGACTTTCTCTACGACGAGATGGTGATTGGTGGCGGCGAAATACCGAGCGTGGCAGATATGGGAGTCCTCCCCGGACCAGGTGAGGGACCGACCAAGGAAGAGCGCGAAGCCGGATTCTACGACATATTGTTCATCGGTATTGGCGCTGACGGGCGTCGCGTGCGCACGTCGGTCAAGGGCAACGTAGATCCCGGCTATGGCGCCACGTCGCAGATGCTCCCCGAAACGGCGATTACTCTGATCGGGTCGCCGGACGTGCCAGCTGGCATATGGACTCCCGGTGCCGCGCTGCAGGGACGTCTCCTCGATCGACTGCGGCAGTACGCGGGTGTGACCTTCAGCGTTGAAGACTGACTGCCGCATCGCCTCCATGGGCGCGAATGCCGCAATCTTGACCACTCATCGCTCGCATCGCCTCTCAACACTCAGGACTGGAGAAGATCATGCCACTCGTACGTGTCACAATGATCAAGGGGAAGCCCCCCGAATATATCGCGCAACTATCGCAGAGCATCTACGAATCCCTCGTTGAGGCATATCTCATGCCTGAGAATGATATGTTTCAGATAATCGAACAGGTGGATCCAGAGTCGTTCATCTACGATCGACGATTCGGGATCGATGGCGAACGGAGCGGCGATTTTGTCCTTATCAACATTGAGTCCGACGCCAGACGTCGCGACGAGAAGCAGGCGTTCGTCGCCCGACTCGTCGAAAAATTGGCGGCATCGCCAGGTATTTCACCGAACGATGTCTTTGTTCGCCTCTCAGTTAACACTGTAATGGACGACTGGTCGTTCGGAGGGGGTAAAGTAGCCTCCGATATCCAATATCCGGCAGCATGATCCAGGGGGCGGGGCTTCCGGGTCCACGGTGGTCCCGCCCATCGAAATGTCCAGCGTGAGCCAACCTTGAGGAATCCCGGCCATGCGGCGGGATATTTCATCGGGCGGCTGCAACCGGTCCAGCAAGGCGGCACTGCCGGTGCCCGGCGGTCTATCGCGATCGAACTGCCCTCGGGCGTGACGCTGACCATGGATGCCCGTGCCGATGCTGAGGCCCTGGCACGGGTCATTGCCGACGCCGTCGGGGTTATCAATCGTTACGCCGGTGCCCAATGAATATCGACCGGCAGTTCTGCGCCCGCCAGCACATGGCCTATCGAATAGGGTGAGGATGAGCCTTGCTTGATGGCCGCCTCGATCACCTTGCGCTTCGCTTCGCCTGTCACGGCGATCACCAGGGCGCGCGCCGTCGCAATCGCGGCAAGGCTGAGGGTGACGCGCGGTATCGGCGCTTCGACTGGCATGGGGTCCGGCATCACGCCCAATGCGCGGCGCTCTTTCGGACCAGCTATGGCCTCGTCGAAATCGGGGCCGGGGAAAATCGAGGCGGTATGTCCGTCATGACCGACCCCCAGGAGGCAAAGATCGAGCGGCCAATGCAGGTCTCGCATCAAGGCATCCGCGGAACCCCCCGCCGCCTTGTAATCTGCAATCGCATTGGGAACGATGGGCATCACCCGCGCGCCCTTGGGCAGAAAGATCTTCGCCAGGGCAGTTACATTGCTCAGCGGGTCGCCCAGCGGCACGATACGCTCATCGCCCGGAATGATCGTCACGCGCTTCCAGTCCAGTTTCGCAGAAGCAAGCTTCTCGTAAATCGGGATCGGTGTCTTTCCTCCGGCGAGGGCGATCACCGCGGCGCCGCGCGCCTCGATCGCGCTTTCGATGATGAAGCCGATGTCGCCCGCTACGGCCGCCGCCATCTCCGCACTATCATCATAGTCCCACCACTCGACTTCGTCGCTCATATGATCTTCCTTGAATAGATATGCTCCCCGCAGGCCATGCGCCGCTCTGCCTGGAGTGGCTGCTGCCCTGCGGACGAATATTGCCCATAGGCGCAACGCTCGATCAGCGTTGCTTCTTGGCGATGGTCGCGGTGAAATCCGGCTCCTTGTTCGCCACCCAATCGACGAATTTACGCACGGCGGGGTTGGCCAACAGGCCCTCCACATCCATCCCATGACGTTGCAGTTCGGAATTGGTGAATTGGACGACCAGCGTTTGCTGGCAAATGGAGTGCATGGGTACGACATCCCGCCCGCCCCGGCTTTTGGGTATGGGATGATGCCAGACGATGGTCTTGCCAGTAGGGCGGCCGCAAAGCCAGCAGGGCGCTGCGACTGCCGGCGCCTCCTCCTCGGCATGCTCATCGTCATAGGGTTCATATTTGGAATGCTTGCGGGCCATATATATACCTGAATGCCTGAATTCGCGCCGCCCCTCTATAGGAGCGGGAAGGCTATGCCCACCGCGAAGTTGGGGGCATGGCCGCAAGATGCAGGCGTTCGGGAGTATCCTGCGGGTTCTGATATCCTTCCTCAGGCGCCCTTATCTCAAAATCTCGGCCCGCAAGGCGGGAAAGCGGCGGAAGGACGAATTTCCACAAATTCGGCAGTCCCAAGGAACGAAACAGGCCGGATGCCGATTGAGCCATGAACAATTCTTGAGAGACCTCGCAGTCCCCGAGACACTTTCCAAGAAATCAAGAGATTTGGAGTCCAGCAATGTTCATCCGCGCCGGATATGAAATAGGCTTCATGACCAACGTCGATACTCCGATGATCGCAATGCTTAACCTGCATCAGTCACGTGCCGCCGATTTAAGGACGGAGCATAGAATATATGCAAACCGGCCTGTCGATATGGAGGATTATGCCGACGGGTTCGGAAATATCTGCACGCGGCTGACGGTTCCTGCGGGCGGCGTCACCCTGTCCTGCGATTTCGTGGTCGAGGACTGCGGGTTGCCGGACCG
Source organism: Sphingobium sp. (assembly GCA_036384115.1). Classification (GTDB taxonomy): domain Bacteria; phylum Pseudomonadota; class Alphaproteobacteria; order Sphingomonadales; family Sphingomonadaceae; genus Sphingobium. Next base: position 20,094 of record DASVMZ010000138.1, on the reverse strand, counting down.
GCAGATACTGGAGGCGGAACAATTGCCCCCCGAGGGACTGCCGTCGGATGTCCTCCAATATCTTCTGGGAAGCCGTTATTGCGATACAGATCGGTTGTCGGGCCTGGCCTGGAGCCTGTTCGGCCTGGCAGCGCCCGGCTGGCCCCGCGTTCAGGCGATCGTCGATTATGTGCATCAGCGGCTCACCTATGGTTATCAGTTCGCCCGGCCGACGCGCACGGCATGGGAGGCCAATGAGGAGCGTGTCGGCGTGTGCCGGGACTTTGCCCATCTGGCGGTTGCGCTATGCCGGTGCATGAACATTCCGGCACGCTATTGCAGCGGCTATCTGGGTGACATCGGCATTCCGCCCGTCGATGTCGCGATGGATTTCCACGCCTGGTTCGAGGTGTATCTGGGCGGCGAATGGCACAGCTTCGATGCTCGGCACCGGGTTCCCCGGATCGGGCGCATCCTGATGGCGACTGGTCGCGACGCCGCCGACACCGCCCTGACCACCGCCTTTGGATCGATCTGGCTCAGCAGTTTCAAGGTTCACACCGACGAGGTGGACGAGGCGTCTTTCACCACCGATTTGCACAGGCTGGCTGCCTGACCGGTCGATAAGGTGAAACCGGGGTCACTGCGCTGACCCGCAGCTATTCCGTCGAGGCCCGTTTCGTGCGGGCTTCGACGGCTCATGCCTTGGGCATTTAAAACCTCGCCGGGTCAACGATCCAGCACGAAGCCGATCACACCCCGCACAGAACCGCATCGTAGATCACGCGGTTACGCCCCCCGGCCTTCGCCATGTACAACATCTGGTCCGCCGCATTGAGATTATTGTCGATACCCTCCGTCTGCTGGAATATCGCGACCCCCAGGGATACTGTGACGCCCAGCGACGCGCCCTCATAGGGCACCGCCAGGTCCGCGATCGCCAGCCTGATCTGTTCGCATCGCGTATAGACGTCGGCGGTCGACATATCGGTGAAGAGGATGACGAACTCCTCTCCACCGAAGCGGGCCGTCAATATTCCGTTTTCCGTGCATTGGTCGTCCAGCACTTTCGCGACCAGTTTTATGACCCGGTCGCCGGTATCATGCCCATAATTGTCATTGACCTTCTTGAAGTGGTCGATGTCGAGAATGGCGACCGATCCATTGGCCTCCTTCGCCCGCAAAGTGTCGAGGGCCCCATGGGACCGTTCGAAGAAGGCGCGCCGGTTGTAGAGGCCTGTCAGGGGATCGCGCTCCGCCAGAAAACGCAGATGCTTGATCTGGGCCAGCGTGTCGATATTGCTCTCGATACGGTATCGCACCTCTTCGGGTATGAAGGGTTTGTAGACGAAATCGGATGCTCCGGCCTTGAGAAAGGATGCGGACAGGAATGAGTCCGAGGACGCGGAAATGCCGATGACTCTCAAACGGTCCGGCGCGTAGAGCGTGCGGATGCGCTTGGTGAGTTCATGCCCGTCCATGTCCGACATATGATGATCGGTTATCACCAATTCTATCGCTTCATTTTCCGCCAGAATATCCAGGGCCTGCACACCGGAACTGGCCTGATAGATGCGGCAGTTCTGATGTTTCAGCAATTCCACCAGTGCCTGCCGCGAGCTTTCCATATCATCGACGATCAGGACGGGCGTCGCGATTTTCTCGGTGAAGCGGATGATGGCATTGACGATCTGGTCGACCGTGTTCGCGGCATCCTTCATGAAATAATCGACGATGTTGGGTGAGGTGAAACGCTCTCTTATCTTGCGGTTCAATGTGGCGGTAAAGAGGATGGTCGGGACTTCGCTCCCCGCGAGCAGGTCGAGTATCTCTCCCTCCGGTGCATCGGGCAGGCTCACGCCGGTTATGGCCAGCGCCGGTCGCCGCTCCCCCAGCGCATGCGCCGCATCCGCATAGGTTCTGAAACATTCCACGTTGACCGAGGCCCTGCTCTCCAGGCGGCTCTGGAGTAAAAGGCCCAGCGCGACCGAATCCTCGATCAGGAATACGCTTCGACAGGGAATGGAGAAACGATTTGCATGGGCTTTACGGTCAAGCTCCCGAAAACGGCTCATCACGCCTCACCCTCTAATATACTGCCGATCGTGCTGGAGCAAAATGGCCATTGCGAGTGCAAGTCATAGGGCAAAGGCTCTGAGAATTCGTTACCGGAGCCGGGAAGTTACTCGTGCCGCCCTCAGGTCCATAGTCCGCTGCGGCCCATGGTCAGCCGCTGGGCAGTATCCGGCCCGCTGGTTCCGCTTCGGACTGACACAGTTCCTCCGCCTCCTCGACGGAGGCGAGCATGGCGTCCTTACGCCAGCCGCCATGCCGGAAATAGGCATAGGTCAGGACAAGCGATAAGGCCGCCCCGATGGGGAAGCTCCACCAGATCGCATCCGCCCCCATCGAAGGCCGGAGGATGTAAGCCGCGCCCAGTCGGCCGGGGATATAGGCGATGACCATGATGATGAGCGGGATCAGGGTTGCGCCATTGGCCCGCGTGACCGAGGATAGCACCATCGTCATCCCCATCAGGATGAAGCTCCAGCTGGCGATCAGGCTGACATGGCGTGCAATCGCCACCGCGGCGGCATCGCCGGGCAGGAACAGGTGGAGCATGATGCGGTCGAGCAGCAGCGTCAGCAGGACCAGCGAGCCGGTCAGGCACAGATTGGTGACGACCCCGGCCGAGGCGATGCGCTCGACGCGATCCCATCGCCCGGCACCGATATTCTGCGCTGCCATGGTGCTGACCGCCATGCCGATGGCGATCGCGGGCATCTGAATATAGGTCCACAACTGGTTGGCGGCGCCATAGGCCGCGACCGTATCCGTGCCCTCATGGTTGACCAGGCCCAGCATCGCCAGAGCCGATCCGGACATGACGATCATCTGCATGCCCATGGGGATGCCCTTGCGAAGGATCAGCAGCAATATTTCCCGGCGTGGCAACAGATAGCGAAATTCCGCCCCGCGCAGGCGCACGGGCAGATCCCGGCCATAGATGACGGAAATCATCAGGATGAACGAGGTGAGATTGGCGATCAGGGTCGCGATTCCCGCGCCCATGATGCCCAGTTTCGGCGCTGGCCCCAGCCCCAGGATGAACACGGGGTTGAGGAGGACGTCGATCATCATGCCGGGCAGCATCAGCAGGAGGGGCGTCAGCGAATCCCCCGTTCCGCGCAGCGCCATGGAGAGCAAGACCGTCAGCAGGCCCGATGGCAGGCCCAGGAACATGACCCGGATATAGATGAGCGCCTGCGGGAAAACATCGGCAGGCGTGCCGAGCAGGTGCAGCAGGCGCGGCGCCAGCAGCCAGCCGAACAGGGCCGTCAGCGCGCCGAGCAGGATGAACAGCGCCATGCCCGTTCCCACCGCCTGGCGCATCCCGGCGGTATCGCCCCGGCCGATGCTCTGCCCGATGACGATGGTCGTGGCCATGCCGAAACCGAAGACCAGCGAGAACATCATGAACATGACGAGGTTCGCATTGGCCGTCGCGGCGAGACCCGTGGCACCCAGAAAACGGCCCACCCAGACGGCGTTGATGGACCCATTGATCGACTGGAGGACGTTGGACCCCAGCGCGGGCAGTGCAAACAGCAACAATGTGCGCGCAATCGGGCCTGTCGTCAGGTCATGGCTTTTGGAAAGGGGCTTCATGACGGTGGGCATAATCACTTCCCGCCGCAAGCCAAGTGCTGCCGGAATCTAAAATGCATTTACTACCCCGTCCGCCCTCCCGCCGCGCGGGAAGACCGGCATACCCTTCAAGGCAATAGTCCGACGGCGCATGATCCGGCGCCGTCGGACGAAGTCACCCCGTCAGAACGGCACGTCGTCGTTCAGGTCGTCGTCGAAAGCCGGGGGCGGGCTGGAGCGGCCGGCGCCGGAGGACTTGCCACCGCCGAAACCACCGCCGCCACCGCCGCTGCCGCCGCCGCCGAAATCATTGCCATAATCGCCGCCGCCGGATGCGCCCCAGTCCCCGCCGCCGCCGGAGGAGGAGCGGCCACCGCCGCCACCGCCGCCCTGACCGCCGCCGGGGCCGTCGAGCATCACCAGCTTGGCGTCGAAGCCCTGGAGCACGACTTCGGTCGAATAGCGATCCTGGCCCTGCTGATCCTGCCATTTGCGGGTCTGGAGCTTGCCCTCGATATAGACTTTGGAGCCTTTGCGCAGGAAACGCTCGACCACGCCGACCAGCCCTTCGGAGAAGACGGCGACGGTGTGCCACTCGGTCTTTTCCTTCTTGTCGCCGGAGTTGCGATCCTTCCACTGTTCCGACGTCGCGATGCGGATGTTGGCCACCTTGCCGCCGTTCTGAAAGCTGCGGACTTCGGGGTCCGCGCCCAGATTGCCGACCAGAATGACCTTGTTGACGCTGCCTGACATGCTCTTCTCCGCGCGTGGAATGGGTGTCGCCCGGCCATTTGAACGGCGGACCTTTGGCGACGCTTTATAGGCCCAAGGCGGTAGCTGTCCAGAAGGTGATACCCGCCGCGATATAGGCCGCTACGGTCAGATAGACGATCATGAACGTCGGCCATTTCCAGCCATTGGTCTCCCGCCGTGTCACCGCGATGGTGGAGATGCACTGTGGTGCAAAGACGAACCAGGCCAGGAACGCCAGCGCGGTCGGCAGCGACCAGCGGCCCGACAGCCGGTCGCTCAGGCTATGCTCCACCTTCGCCTCGTCCCCGCCCTTGTCCTCGATGGAATAAGCGGTGGCGAGCGCGGCCACGGCCACTTCACGTGCGGCGATGGCGGGGATCAGCGCGATGGCGATTTCGTCGTTGAAGCCGATGGGCTTGAGCACCGGCTCGATGAAGCCCGCGATGCGCCCGGCCGCGCTATACTGGATCGGCGAGACGCCGCTGCCCTCGGGCGGCTTGGGATAGCTCAGCAGCACCCACAGTATGACGGTGGTGGCAAAGATGATCGTGCCCGCCCGCTTGAGGAAGATGGCGGCGCGCTGCCACAGGCCCAGCGCGATGTCGCGCACGAAGGGCATCTGATATTTGGGCAGCTCCATCAGGAAGCCGCCACCGCCGCCCTGCGTCACCGTCCGGCGCAGGACCAGCGCCGCGACGAACGCGCCGACGATGCCCGCGACATAGAGGAGGAACAGCACCAGACCCTGCAATCCGATACCGCCCGCCACGGTGCGCGCGGGGATGAACGCGCCGATGATGAGCGTATAGACGGGCAATCGCGCCGAACAGGTCATCAGCGGTGCGATCAGGATCGTCGTCAGCCGGTCCTTGGGGTCCGCGATGGTGCGGGTCGCCATGATGCCGGGCACCGCGCAGGCAAAGCTGGACAGCAGCGGGATGAAGGCGCGTCCCGACAGGCCGACTTTTGCCATGATGCCATCCATCAGGAAGGCGGCGCGGGTCATATAGCCTGTCCCCTCCAGCATCAGGATAAAGAAGAAAAGGATGAGGATCTGCGGCAGGAAAACGATCACCGCTCCCACACCCGCGATCACGCCCTGCACCAGAAAGTCGCGAAAGACGCTCTCCGGCAGGGCGCCGCTGACGGCATCCTCCACGGCGGCAAGCGCGCCCTCGACGATGGCCAGCGGAATCTCCGACCAGCTGAACACCGCCTGGAACATGATGAACAGCAGGCCGAGCAGCAGGACCATGCCGAGGACGGGATGCAGCGCCACCTTGTCGATCGCGCCGGTCAGGCGGCGCGAGGGGCTTTCGGAGACGATGGCGCGGCGCGCGATCCGGTGCGCCTCGCGCTGGATCGCGGCGAAATCATCCGATGGCGGCTGGGCGCCGGAGGGGGCGGTGGCAATCCGTACGGCAGCGAGCGGCAATATCTGCGCCAGTTCGGCGCGCAGATGGTCGAGGCCGCGCTTGCGCACCGCGACGGTGGGGATGACCGGCACGCCCAGATCCCTGGCCAGCCGCGCGGCGTCCAGTTCCAGCCCGTCGCGTGTCGCAAGGTCCACCATGTTGAGCGCCAGCACGGTCGGCAGGCCCAGCGCGATCAGCTCCAGCGCGAAGCGCAGGTGATTGTCGAGATTGGCGGCGTCCACCACGATGACCAGCAGGTCGGGCCTGCGCTCCCCCGCCTGTCGGCCCAGGATGACGTTGCGCGTCACCTCCTCGTCGGGGCTGTTGGGGCTGAGGCTGTAGGTGCCGGGCAGGTCGACGATGTCCACGATGCTGCCATCGTCCAGGGGCAGGCGGCCCATCTTTCGCTCGACGGTGACGCCGGGATAATTGCCCAGTTTCTGGCGGGCGCCGGTCAGGGCGTTGAACAGCGCACTCTTGCCGGCATTGGGATTGCCGACGAGCGCGATCAAAGGTTGAGCATTCATGTGAGAAGCGCGCCCTCCTGCGGGGCGGTCGATACTGTCGGGGCGGGGCAGGGGGCTGGTGCCGGAGACAGGCCGGGGGCGGCGCTGGTGGCGATCTCGATGGCGCGGGCATGGCCGGAGCGCATCGCGATGGTCATGCGGCCGATGCGGCAGGCGATGGCCCCGCCGCCGAATATGCCTCCCCGATGCATCAGTTCGACGCTTGCGCCCTCGCACAGGCCGAATTCGCGGAGTCTTTGCCCCTCGGCGGGGGACATGCGCGCCCAGTCGATCCGGTCGACATAGGCCGGTCGCCCCCGAGGCAATTCATCCAGACGCAACGCGCACATCCTTCTCAAACGATTCTGCGATTGATTATCAGTAGTGCAGACGTGATCAGGCTTCAAGGGGCGGGCCAGACTTCAATGGGCCAAACGTAGAGGGATGGGTCAGGCGTAGAGGGCGGGGTCGTCAGGCCCGGTAACGCAACCGGCCCAGAAAGCGTGCAGGGCTGAAATGCATGTCCGGGTCGGGCCGCAACCGCGCCTTGGCTTTCTCGAAGCGGGCGATCCCGGCCAGCCGGCGGTCGAGAAAGGCCAGCGTGTCCGCCCAGTCGTCGCTCTCGTCATTGACGAAGTGCAGCATGGTCGCGGCATAGATGGTGCCCAGTGTCGCGCGCTTGGTATAATGGTTGAGGTCGGTCGCGGTGTCGCCCGCCGCCCGCCACATGATGTCCGCCGCGCGCCAGCCGAGGCGGGTGGCATGGGGTAGGTTCTGCGGCATGGCCAGCACCGCCTGCGCGCGGCGCAGCGCCTCGCGGTGCGGGGCGATGATGGTCAGTCGGGCCTGCACCAGCGCCCTGATCCGCTGGCCGGTCCGCATCGCGTCCAGCGTTTCGGCCGGCAGCACGGCGAGCATGGCGGCATCGACGCTGGCGAACCAGGCGTCGATCATGGCCAGCGCGCCGCCGTCGAAAGCCAGCGCCACGATGTCGGCGTCCGTGCCGGACAGGCTGGCGGTCGCGGCCAGCGCTTTGGCCGACCAGCCGTCGAAGGCCGCATTTTCCGCTACGATCGGCGCGAGGCGAAGGCGAAGATCGTCGAGGGTTTCGCCGATCGGGTCGGGCGTGGGCGGGGTGGATTGGGACATGCCCCCTGTCTACGCCGCGAACGGGCCGATGAAAAGCGGGATGCGGCCCTCCTTCCCCCGGCCGCTTTCCCCGGACCGGCGTCACGTCCGAACGCCGCTCTCCGGTGCGCGCATGCTTTACGCACCGGCGGCTGCCCTGTAGGGCGGCATCCGATGGAGCGTATTGCCGCAATACTCGTCATTTTCGTGCTTCTGATAAACGGGCGGCATGTGGACACGCGCCACCCCGCCATCGCAACTCCCATCACCATCACCGCTGAACCTGTCGCCCTCGACGGCGGCGATCCGGCAAAGCGGACGGTGGGGGGGCTGCGCTATCTGGAGGGGTGGGTGCTGCGCGCCGGCCATCCCGATTTCGGCGGCTTCTCCTCGCTCCACATGGCGCCGGACGGGCAACTCAGCCTGCTCAGCGATACCGGCGAGGTCACGACTTTCCGGCCAGGCACGGGCAAGCGGCAGGGGATATTCCGACCACTGCCGATCTTTGCGTCGGAGGCGAAGGAGCCGAACTGGCGCTGGGACACGGAATCGCTGGCGGTGGACCCGGTGACGGGCACCAGCTGGGTGGGGGTCGAACTCACCCGGCGCATCTGCCGCTATGCGCGCGGGTTCGCGCGGGTGGAGAAATGCCTGGCGCATCCCGCGATCCAGACATGGCCCGAGACGACCGGCATGGAATCGCTGGTCCGCCTGCCCGATGGACGCTTCCTCGCCCTTGCGGAGGATGCGCCGGGCAAGGGCGGCGGGAATGACGTGCTGCTCTTTCCCGGCGACCCGGTGACGCGCGCGGGACGGCGACCGGTCCGCCTCTCTTACCATCCCCCGGAGGGTTATCTGCCGACCGATGCGCTGTGGCTGGGCGGCGCAGGGGAAAAGGGCCGCATGCTGGTGATGAACCGGCGTGTCACACCGTTCAGCCTGTTCACCGGGGTACTGACCTTGGTCGATGTGGGGCGGTCGCATGCGGGACAGCAACTGACCGGGCGTGTCGTCGCGCGGCTGGAGGCGCCCCTGTTGCATGATAATTTCGAGGCGATCACCCTGTCATGGGAGAAGGGCGCGCCCGTGCTGTGGGTGGCGTCGGACGATAATCACCTGTTCTTCCAGCGGAGCCTGCTGCTCAAATTCGCCATCCCGCGCCAATGGACGGAGGGTCGCTGACCGCCACCCAATGGGCGGCGCTGTCCCTTGCTATTCGGGAGGCACGGCGTCGGGAGAGAGCGCGTGGCCGTCTGGTCCTGCGACGACGGCATGATCGAGTGGTGGTCCCGGCAGATGCCGGAACAGCCGGACGTCGATGTCTGCATGCCTGAGGGGCGGCTGACCTGCAAGACCAAGCAGCGAGTCGGCCAATGCGATCACATAGGGATAATGTCCCGTCGCCTCGTTTCGCACCAGCGTCCAGCGCCCCGGTGACAAATGCTCCGTCAACGGCGATCGCAGGTTTGCGTAAAGGACGAGCACGCCCCCGCCCCCTGCCGGAACAGGCTGCACGGTGAGCCTGCGCCGAAATGCAGGGTCCGCAAGCGCCAGATTGGCATGTGTCTGCCAACTGACATGAACCGGACCGGCAGGGGGTGCGATGCGTTGCGCTATGGCGGCGGTATTACGGTAATTGGGCAGCGTATCCGCCACGATCAGAGTGGACAGGATTTTGATTCCCATCAGCACGGCAAAGAATGTGCGGATACCCCGCAGCGGCCAAAGCCGGTCCGCCAGGATGGCCGCGATCATCGCCATCACCACCGTCGTAGGGAAAAACATGCGGTCATTGGGGTTGAGCGCCAGAACATAGAGGTTCCAGAGCGTGTTCGCGGCACCGATGGCGAGGAGCGCAGGAATCAAACCCCTGACAGACAGGAGCGTGACGGTCGCGTGGCGCTTGAGGAAAAGCCACAGGCCAAGCACGGCCACCGCGACATAGTTCTGGCCATAGTAGAAGTTCGCGAAGAAATTGATCCAGGTGTCTACCGTCCAATGGATGCGTACCGGACCGGCACCGGCCCAGCGTTCCATGATGCCGGTGTTGAATACGGCAAGCTGACCCTTGGCCACGCCACCGCGCATGTCTTCTGAATCAATGGCGATATGGTTGAGGTCGACATGCAGGCGATAGAGAGGATCACCGCTCGCCAGCCACAGGATCGCATATTCCGCGACCGGCAGAATCGCCGCGCTGGCGCCTGCCATGATCCACAGGCGCAACGGCAGGCGGGGCAGGAACAGCATGGCAAGCACCAGCCCGATGATCAGGCCGGCGGAGGTCTCCCGCACGCAAAAAGACAGGCCTGCGATAAAGCCCGTCGCCAGAACCCAGCGGGTTTGTCGCACACCCTGCGCCATATGCGCCGCCTGCCACAACGACCAAAAGGCCGCCGACCACAATGTCGCTTCCAGAATGTCGGGATAGAGCGCGCAGGACCAGTAGGTTATGCCGGGCGTCGCGAGAATGCCGAGCGCGCCGAGAAAGCCGGCTCGGGCATTGACGGCGGAGCGCAGGCCGACATAATTGACGATTCCCAGTCCGAGGTAGGACAGGGTGCCGGGAATGAGCAGCGCGTTGAAATCCAGTCCAGCCTGACGAATGATCGCCGCCATCGGCAGCACCAGCGGCCATCGCAACGACCAGTGGTTATGCCCCAGCACCGGCCCTTCCATTGCCCATTGGGTCGCTGCCGCCAGATAACGCCCATCGTCATAGGCGCCCCCGATATAGCCTCGTGGATTGATGAAGATGAAAACCAGGCCGATCAGCATCAGCAGGGCGAGATGAATCAGGAGTTGCCCGGTCGACTGGTCGGCACGGACCGCCACCGTCGGGTCGGAGGTGATTGATGGGGGGAGGCTGGAATGCTGTTTCACAAATCGTCCAAACCACAGGCAAAGACGTTACGGCCTGTATCGAAGGCGGTGCTATTGGAATGTTTCCGCCAAGTCGACCCCTTCCAGTCCTGCGTGAAACTCCACAGGAAACGCCAATGGCGGAAAACCGGATCGGGCAATCGAACGGGGTGGGCATTATCTCCGCAAGACCGGCGCTCGACAGGATGCGCGATACCCGAACCTGTCGCCGAACGAGAAGGGTCCGGGCACCTCGGCGTGCGATGGCCGGGCCGGGGGGAGGGGGCGATGTCGCGGATGGCACCCATCGGCAGGCGCCGTTCCAGTCGATAGCCTGCTGACACGCCGAAGCTGCGCGGATCCTATACGCATCGGAAAATATCAGGGTCTCGCAAGTAAAGCCTCTGGTCATGCTGCGCGCAATTGGGCAGCATGACATTGCTGCACCACGGCATAAACCGGAGACCTGCGTGACCGAGACCGTACAAACGACGCCTTTCCTCGATCAAAAGCCCGGCACGTCCGGCCTTCGCAAGAAGGTCAGGGTCTTTCAGCAGCTCCATTATATCGAGAATTTCGTCCAGTCGGTGTTCGACAGCCTGGAGGATTTCGTGGGCAAGACGCTGGTGGTGGGCGGCGATGGCCGATATCTCAACCGGGAGGCGATCCAGACCGTGTTGCGCATGGCGGCGGCAAACGGCTTTGGCCGGGTGCTGGTCGGGCAGGGGGGCATATTGTCCACGCCCGCCGTCTCCCATGTCATCCGCAAATATGGCGCGTTCGGCGGCTTCGTCCTGTCGGCCAGCCATAATCCCGGCGGCCCGGACGAGGATTTCGGAATCAAATATAATATCGGCAATGGCGGTCCCGCGCCGGAGAATGTCACCGACGCCATCTACGCCCGGACCCGCGAGATCGACACGTACAGGATCGCGGCCGCGCCCGACATCGACCTCGACGCCATCGGCGCGGCAGAGGTGGCGGGCATGACGGTCGAGGTGATCGACAGCGTCGCAGACTATGCCGCGCTGATGGAGCAACTGTTCGACTTCCCCGCCATTCGCGCGCTGTTCGCGGGCGGCTTCCGCCTGTCCTTCGACGCGATGAGCGCCGTGACCGGACCCTATGGCCACCGCATTTTCGAGGAGATATTGGGCGCGCCCGCCGGGACCGTGGTTAATGGCATACCGCTGCCCGACTTCGGCCATCATCACCCCGACCCCAACCTCGTCCATGCAAAGGATCTGTACGACCGCCTCTATGGTCCCGACGCGCCGGAGCTTGGCGCGGCGTCGGACGGCGATGGCGACCGCAACCTCATCATCGGGCGCAACAGCTATGTGACGCCGTCGGACAGTCTCGCGGTGCTGGCCGCCAACGCGCATCTGGCGCCGGGCTATCAGGACGGCATCGCCGGCATCGCCCGCTCCATGCCGACCAGCGGCGCGGCGGACCAGGTGGCAAAGGCGATGGGCATTCCTCTCTATGAGACCCCCACGGGCTGGAAATTCTTCGGCAACCTGCTGGACGCGGGCCTTGTCACCATCTGCGGCGAGGAAAGCGCGGGCACCGGCTCCGCCCATGTGCGGGAGAAGGACGGCATCTGGGCGGTGCTGCTCTGGCTCAACATCCTGGCCGTGCGCAAGATCGGCGTGGCGGAGATCATGGCCGACCATTGGGCGCTCTATGGCCGCAACTATTATGCCCGCCACGATTATGAGGCGATCGCTACCGAGCGCGCCGACGCGCTCATGGGAACGCTGCGGGCCAGCCTCGCCACCCTGCCCGGCCGCGCCACGGTGGCGGGGACCATCGCGACGGCGGATGATTTCTCCTACCTCGACCCCACGGACCAGTCGGTGAGCAACCGGCAGGGCGTCCGCATCCTGTTCGAGGATGGCTCGCGCATCGTCTTCCGCCTGTCCGGCACGGGGACGCAGGGGGCGACATTGCGCCTCTATATCGAACGGTATGAGCCAAGGACCGGCAATCTGGCGCAGGAGACGGGGACGGCGCTCGCCCCCCTGATCGCCGCCGCGCAGCAACTCGCCGACATCAGCGGCCATACCGGCATGGCGGCGCCCAGCGTCATCACCTGAAGCCTCTTTGGTCATCCTGTCGCCATCGCCATCGCCATTGCATGTCCCTTGCCGGGGAATTGACCGGCAAGGGCGGGGCGGTCTGCCTTCCCGCAAACTGTGCCAGCATCGGCAGGCGTCCCCATCGCGATCAGCCCCGTGCCTCGGTCAGCACGGCTTTGCGGGTCCCCTCCCGCTCGAACAGGGTGAGGCCAAGCTGGACCTCCAGGCAGGCGATGCCATGACTCCGGCAAAACTGCCTGTCTTGACGACCGAAAGGAAGATGCGGATCTGGTCGAAAGGGGGGGCGTGCCGACAGCATTCACTGTTCAACTTTATCGAATAATATAGATGATTTTATCCCTCTGAACAGACAAGTCGGCAAGCTCTATAGGGGGTCTCAACAGGGCGGGCCACTTCACTCGGCCCCTCATTTTCAGGCTTCGGCCCCTTCGGAGACGACCGATGATCGAACTCAGACCCTTTGCCAGCCTCGGTGGCGAAAATCATGGCTGGCTGGACGCCAAACATCATTTCTCCTTCGCGGGCTATCATGATCCTGCCCGCATGGCCTGGGGCAATCTGCGCGTCTGGAACGACGATGCCATCGCGCCCAACAGCGGCTTTCCACCGCACCCCCACCGCGACATGGAGATCATCACCTACATCCGCGAGGGCGCCATCTCCCACAAGGACAGCCTCGGCAACGAAGGCCGTACCGAGGCGGGCGACGTGCAGGTGATGTCGGCGGGCACGGGCATCCGCCATGCCGAATATAATGACGAGGATGTGACCACCCGCCTCTTCCAGATATGGATATTGCCCACCCGGACCGGCGAGCAGCCGAGCTGGGGCACGCGCCCTTTCCCCAAGGGCGAGCGGGCCGGGCAGTTCGTCACGCTGGCGTCCGGCTATGAGAATGACAATGACGCGCTGACCATCCGCACCGATGCGCGGGTCGTGGCCGCCACGCTCAAGGCGGGCGAGACGGCGGAATATCCGTTGGGCAGGGACCGCAAGGCCTATCTGGTTCCGGCGACCGGCGCGATCCAGATCGGGGATGTGCGGGCCAATGCGCGCGACGGCGTGGCGGTCAGCGATGTCGATGTCCTGCGCGTCACGGCGATCGAGGATAGCGAGATCGTGATGGTCGACGCCGCCTGAATCAGGGCCTGAACCCAAGGCCTGAACCCAGGGAGGCATGCCGGGAGGAATAGCCCGGCATGCCTTCACCGTCCGCCGTTCCAGCCCAAGCGGCCCAGCCCGCGCCGGAACGACAGTGCAGCAAAAAGGAACAACCGTCATGCTGACCATCGTCACGCCCGACCTCAGCCCGCAGGAATGGACCGGGGTGCGCCGCGCGCTCGATACCGTGGCCGATTGCGGCTGTGGTGAGCCAGCCGTGCGGGGATCGCTGCGCGACCGGATCGGCTGGGCGGTCGATACGCTGGCCGGCCGCGCGCACGAACTGCCCGACCTGTCGCCTCGCCAGCGCGCCATCCGCGATTTTCTGTGCGACAGTGCGCGGGTCCGTGGCATTGCGGAGGCGCATGTTCCCACGCTCCAGACCCATGGCTTCAATCGTGCCCAGATAGAGGCGCTGGCGCTGATCGGCGCCTGAGCAACAGAGGAGATTTCCCATGACCATCCGTTCCAGCACCGTCGACGGCGTCCAGTCCGTCATCCTGCCGCCCGTGCGCGACCTTGGCGACGGCTTCACCGTCCGCCGCGCGCTCCCCTCCCAGCACAAGCGGATGGTGGGACCGTTCATCTTCTTCGACCAGATGGGACCGGCGGTGCTGGACGCGGGCGAGGGGCTGGACGTGCGGCCGCACCCCCATATCGGGCTGGCGACCGTCACCTATCTGCTGGAGGGCGAGATATTGCACCGCGATTCGCTCGGCTCCGTGCAGGCGATCCGGCCGGGTGAGGTCAACTGGATGACGGCGGGCAGCGGCATCGTCCATTCGGAACGGACCAGCCCTGAAATCCGCGCCTCCGGTGGCGGCCTCTTCGGTCTCCAGACATGGGTCGCCCTGCCCAGGGCGGCGGAAGAGGTCGATCCCGGCTTCGTGCATCACAAGGCTGGCGAGATTCCCTTTACCGAGGATGCGGGCACGAAAATCACCGTCATCGCCGGGTCCAGCGACGGCCTGCTCTCGCCGGTCAGGACTTTCTCCGACATGGTCTATGCCGACATCGCCATGGCCGATGGCGCGCGCTATCAGCTCAAGGCGGAGCATGTGGAGCGGGCGCTCTATGTGGTGGCGGGCGCGGTGGAGGTGATCGGCCAGACGGGTGGTTTCGGCACCGGCGAGCTGGTGGTGTTCCAGCCCGGCGCGGAGATCGTCCTGAAAGCCAGCGGCGTCAACGGGCAGGGCGCGCGCCTGATGCTGCTGGGCGGCGAGCCACTGCCCGAACAGCGGCATATCTTCTGGAACTTCGTCTCCTCCTCGCCGGAGCGGCTGGAGCAGGCGAAGGAAGACTGGAAGGCGCAGCGGTTCGCGCGGGTGCCGGAGGAAAGCGAGTTCATCCCGCTACCGGTGTAAGGAGCATAATGGCGAGAGCGGGTGTCGAGCGCGATCCCCGCCCGTCACCCCGGCACGTCATAATCCTGAACATTGCCCCCATCGAAAGGACATTCTCATGGCCCATGGAACAGCCCGGATCGGCCGCGACGCCTATCGCACGGAAATAGAGGTCGGCGGCCACGCCATCGTCGCGGACGAGCCTGCCGCGCTGGGCGGTGGCGGGGTGGGACCGGCGCCCTACGACCTGCTGCTCGCCAGCCTGGGCGCCTGCACCGCCATCACCTTGCGGATGGTCGCGGACCGCAAGCAATGGCCGCTGGAATCGGTGGAGGTCGCGCTGCGCCTGTCGGGCAAGGAGGAGAAGAGCATCGAGCGGGTGCTGACCCTCATCGGCGTCGACGACGAACAAAAGGCGCGGCTGGCCGATATCGCGGAACGCACGCCGGTCACGCTGACCCTGAAGGGCGGGATCGGCATCCAGACCCGGCTGGCCTGACGGGACCGGCCGGGTGCACGCATCACTTCGGCACGACGGCCGCGTTCAGGAATGGGTCGTTGCCGATGAAGACCGGCTTGCTGTCGAACAGCGCGACCTGCCACGCGCCATCCGCGCCACGCCGCACCTCGAACCGGCTGTCCGCGATGATCGTGGGACCGATCAGGTTGAGCGCGGGCGCCGGTCCCTCCGCCGAATAATTGACGAGCAGGAAGGCGATGGCCGCATTGTCCGCATCCTTGAACGAGACGTGGAAGTTGGAGACGCTGTGCCGCTGTGCCGCTGTGCCGCTGCGTCCGCACGCCGTCGCGCTGGTTCCGGGCGACCCGCTCGTTGCGCGCGGCATAGAAAGCCGCGACCGCATCCCGCCCGCGATGGGCGACCCCGTCCACCAGATATTCGACATCCTCGGTACAGAGATTCTGTACGCCCGAACAGGTGTTGAGGTCGAGATCCTGGCACCACTCGGCCACCAGCTGCTGGATTTGCAGGACGGATATGGCATTGCCCGTGTCGATTTCGGCATGGACCCTTTCTTGCTCGGCAGGATTTTCTCCTCCCCTAACCCTAGGGCCGGACGGGGCGCAACAGGCGAGGCGGGCCATCTCGGCACCGGCCGCCCTATGCCATCGCGCGGCCATCGCGACCGGCTGCAAGCGGCCGACGATGCTGCTTTCTGGCGATTTCAGCTTCCTGCTTCACATCGCGGAACAGGAGACGGCGGTCCGCAAGAATCTCCCGCTGATCTGCGTGGTCAGGTGCGATTATAGCTGGGAAGCTGGAGGCCGGCGTCTATCGCGGCATGCTGGGCGAAGGATCGCCGGAGACGGAGGCGCACTGGTCGACCGCGGCCAGGATTCGGCCCGGCCATTCAGCGCGCGATCGTCAGCGTGCGCGCGCCCTGTCGCCTTACCCTTGATTCAGCACCTCGCGCACCTTGCGGGCCAGTGCCGCGATGGTGAAGGGCTTGGACAGGAAATGCACGTCATGGTCCACCACGCCGCTGTGGACGATGGCGTTGCGGGTGTATCCTGTGGTGTAGAGGACGCGCAGGTCCGGCCGCTGCACGCGCGCCTTGTCCACCAGTTCGCGGCCGGTCATGCCGGGCATGATGACATCGGTGAACAGCATGGAGATGCCGGGGTGGCTGTCCAGCTTGGCCAGTGCGCGATGGCCGTCCTCCGCATGGATCACGGTATAGCCCAGGTCGCGCAACGCATCGACGGACATGCGGCGCACATTCGCCTCATCCTCCACCACCAGCACGATCTCGCCGACCTCGCCCAATGGCAGTTCGGTCTCCTCGACCCGTTGCGCCGCCTGCGCCGCGTCGACGCCGACATGGCGGGGCAGATAGATTTTGATGGTCGTGCCCGCGCCCATCTCCGAATAAATCTTGATATGGCCCAGCGACTGCTTGGCGAAGCCGAACACCTGAGAGAGGCCCAGGCCAGTGCCCTGCCCGACCGGCTTGGTGGTGAAGAACGGCTCGAAGGCGCGGTCGATCACTGCCTGGGTCATGCCCGTGCCGGTGTCGGTGACGGAGATCATGACATATTGTCCGGCAGTCACCTCCTCATGCGCGCGGGCATAGCGGTCGTCCAGTTCGGCATTGCCGGTCTCGATGGTCAGCCTGCCGCCGCCCGGCATCGCGTCGCGCGCATTGACGGCCAGGTTGAGCAGCGCATTCTCGATCTGCTGCGGATCGGCGTTGATCGTCCACAGCCCGCCTGACAGGACGGTTTCCACGCGGATCGTCTCGCCGATCGTCCGGCGCAGCATTTCGGACATGCCGCCGACCAGCTTGTTGGCGTCCAGCACCTTCGGCTCCAGCGGCTGGCGGCGGGAGAAGGCGAGGAGCCGGGCGGTCAGGGTCGCGGCCCGCTGCGCGCCCGCCATGGCATTGTCGAGGGAGGCGGCCAGTTTCGGATGCTCCTCCCCGGTCAGGCGTCGCCTGGCAAGGTCCAGACTGCCGATGATGATCGCCAGCATATTGTTGAAGTCATGGGCGATGCCGCCGGTCAACTGGCCGACCGCCTCCATCTTCTGGAGCTGGCGCACCTGTGTCTGCGCGGCGCTGCGTTCCGCCATCTCGCTCTGCAACAGGCGGTTCGCCGTCTCGATCTCGCGGATGCGCCGCAGCCCGTCCGGCACGACGATCAGCGCGAAGATCAGGATCAGCACGGCCGACCCGACCAGCACCACACGGGCCAGCATGGTGATGCTCTCCGCCGTAGCGATGCGTGCGGCCATCAGCCGGTCCTCCTCGCGCGCCATATCGCCGATTACCGTTCGGATCTGGCGCATCAGGGCGATGCCATGGCCGCCACGGACCAGCAGGGTCGCCTCCGACACCTTCTTCATGCCCATCAGCGCGACCGAGGCGGACAGCACTTCCATCCGCTCGCGCAGCAAGGGGCTAAGGCGCGCGACGGAGGCCTGTTGCGTCGGATTGTCCGCCGTCTCGCGGGTGAGCGTCTCCAGTTCGCCGGGCAGACGGGCGACAGTGTCCTGATAGGGGGCGAGATATTCGGGCTGGCCGGTCAGCACATAGCCGCGCTGTCCGGTTTCCGCGCGCGTCACCAGCAATTCTATGCGGCCCAGCGTCGACTGCACCCGCAGGGTATGGCGGACCCATTCGGTGGCGCTTTCCTGGCGCGCGGACAGCCAGATCGCACTGGCGGTGGCCGCCGCCAGCAGCAATATGCCCACGATCAGGGGGAATATCTTGCGTGTCGCGCTGATGGTCTCGCTCCATATCGCCGGCATTGGTCTGTCGGCATCCCGATGTGGCATCCGTCCCTCATGGACAGGCCCGGTTTCTACAATCGGCACAGAGCTACCGAGCGTCGTGCCCTGACGCAACAGGTGGATGCGCTCCGGGCGAAGACTTTGTATTTTTTGACGGAATCCCCTCCACCGGCGTCGGTTGATGTCCGGGACTGGAAAAGTCTACCAGGCGCGGGCGACAGAGCCGACGCGCCGGGACACGGCCTCCTCTATCATGTTCAGCTGGCCCTGGGTCAGGACGCCGCCGACCAGAAGCTGGCGCATCAACTCGTCGACCAGCGCGGCAAGGAAGTGCAGTTCGGCCCGTTCGGATATCATGTCGCTGTCGTCGGAACCCATGATGGTCATCCTTTGCGCGAAGTCACCGGATGGAAAGTTACCGGATGGGGGGCGTAACGCACGACGAGGCTGTTGGTTCTCGGGGCCGCCGCGGCAGGCGGCCGGGTAGGCGGGCGAAGGAAACAGGCACAAATCCTGACTGTCGCTCTGCCCATGGCGGCTTATCCTCAGGAACTGCGGGCCTGTGGCGCCCTTTGCGGGCGACCGGCATCATGGCCCCGTATCATATCTTCACCCATCACCCCGCCTCGGACAGCAACGCCTCCGCCCCGCCCAGATCCACCGACACCAGCCGGCTGACCCCCTGCTCCACCATCGTCACGCCGAACAGGCGGTGCATGCGGCTCATCGTCACGGCATTATGGGTGACGACCAGATAGCGTGTGTCGGTATCGTGCGCCATGCGGTCCAGCAGGTCGCAGAAGCGCCCGACATTGGCATCGTCCAGCGGCGCATCCACCTCGTCCAGCACACAGATCGGCGCGGGGTTGGTCAGGAACAGGCCAAAGATCAGCGCCACCGCCGTCAGCGCCTGCTCCCCGCCGGACAACAGGGTCAGCGCGGCGAGTTTCTTGCCCGGCGGCTGGGCGAAAATCTCCAGCCCGGCCTCCAGCGGATCGTCGCTGTCCACCAGCACCAGATGCGCCTGCCCGCCATTGAACAGGGTGGTGAACAATCGCTGGAAATGCTCGTTCACCGCCTCGAACGCGGCCAGCAGGCGCTGCCGCCCCTCCCGGTTGAGCGCGCCGACCGACCCGCGCAGCCGGTTGACCGCCTGTTGCAATTCATCGGCCTCTGCGGCGCTGCGCGCCTGCTCCGCCTCCATCTTCTCCAGTTCCTGCGCGGCGACAAGATTGACCGGACCCATGCGCTCGCGCTCCAGGGTCAGCCGGTCGAGCGCCGCCTGCTCGCGCTCCGGCGTCTCCACACTGCCGGAGGCAAAGGCGAAGCGTTCGGGCAGCACCGGAGGAGGGCACTGGAAACGTTCGCCGCATTGCGCGCCAATCTCCATGCGGCGGTGGGTGGCGTTTTCGGCGCGGGCGGCGTCACTGGCGCGCTGTTCGCGGGCGCGGGCCAGCGCCTCGGTCGCGGCGGCCAGCATGTCCTCCGCCAGCTTCAGCTTGGCGGCGGCCAGTTCCTCGGCATGGGTGGAGGCGATGACATCGGCATTGCGGACCTTGACGTCGGCGTCCGCCGCGCCGGTTGCCGCCAGCAGTTCGGCCGGGCGATCCCGCAGGGTGTCCAGTTCGTCGGACAGGGTGGTGCAGCGTGTCGCCATGTCGGTCAGCCGGGCGATGGCGTCGGCGGCGCGGGCGCGCCATCCGGCATGTTCGGCGGCAACGGCCTTCAGCCGTTCGCGCTGCTCCGCCGCGCCCCGCTCGGCCAGCGCCATTTCGGAGCGCAGGTCGACGATGGAGCGGCGGCCGGTGTCGCAGGCGATGTTGTGGCGGTTGATGTCCTCCGCGCTGTCCAGCCCGTCGGGCAGGGCGGCAACGTCCAGGCTGGCCTGCTCATGGCCGACACTGGCCGCCGACAATTCGCCCGACTGCTCCTGCGCCCGGCGGTCGA
>DASVMZ010000137.1:0-126234 GCA_036384115.1 Sphingobium sp. | reverse complement strand
CCCGCCCCCTCCATCGTCTATGCCCCCACCAACTGGAGGAGACAGGCGATGACGGAACTGGTGCTGGGCAAGATCGAGGATGGTGTCGCGATACTGACACTCAACCGGCCGGAGACAAGCAATGCGATGAGTATGGCTCTGACCGACGCTCTCTATGCGCTGGTCGAGCCTTATTCGCGGGATCGCTCCGTGCGGGCGTGGCTCATCACCTCCACCGGCAAGAATTTCTGCGCGGGTGGCGACATCGGCGCCTTTGGCAACACCGACGATCCCCAAGGGCTGATCGGCTCGCTGGCCCGGCGTCTGCACGACAGCCTCCGCATTCTGCACGAGCATCGCGCGCCCGTCGTCATGGCGATACAAGGTGCGGCCGCCGGTGCTGGTTTCAGCATGGTGTCCGGCGCGGATATTGCCATCGCTGCGCGCTCCTCCACTTATCTATGGGCCTATGCTGCGATTGGCCTGACCTGCGACGGTGGATCGACGTGGAACCTGCCGCGCGTCATCGGCCTGCGCCGCGCCCAGGAACTGGCTTTCACCGGCCGTCGCCTGACCGGAGAGGAAGCCGCGGCGATCGGTCTCGTTACCCGCGTCGTCGATGACGAACTGTTGCAAGAGGAAGCGCTCAAGGTCGCGCGGCAGATCGCACAGGGGCCAACCGAATCCTTCGGCACGGTGAAGAGCCTCTTCGCCCGGACCTTCGCCAACGATTATGGGACGCAACTGGAGGCGGAGGCGACAGCCATCGCCGCTGCCCTCGGTCGCCCCGATGGCGCCAATGCGGTCCAGTCCTTCCTTACCAAGAGCAAGCCCCTGTTCATCGGCGAGTGACCGGCGCCATGATCGACAGCAAGGGCCTCGGCCCCGTCACCCACCGCTTTGAATCGCAGCGGC
Source organism: Sphingobium sp. (assembly GCA_036384115.1). Classification (GTDB taxonomy): domain Bacteria; phylum Pseudomonadota; class Alphaproteobacteria; order Sphingomonadales; family Sphingomonadaceae; genus Sphingobium. The sequence continues at coordinate 125,340 of DASVMZ010000137.1, read as the reverse complement.
TGCGGCTCAACTATGTCGACTGGGGCAACCCGGACAAGCCGCTGCTACTGCTCATCCACGGCGGTGAGGACCATGCGCGGAGTTGGGACTGGGTGGCGGAGCGGCTGCGCGATGACTGGCACATCATCTGCCCGGACCTGCGCGGCCATGGCGACAGCGACTGGTCGCCCGATGGCGCCTATACCATGGAATATATGGCCTGCGACCTCGCCAATCTGGTCGCACACCTCGGTGCGGATCAGGTCAATATCGTTGCCCACAGCTATGGCGGGGCGATCTCGCTACGCTACTCCGGCCTGTTCCCCGAGAAGGTGCGGCGGCTCGCGGTGATCGAGGGCCTGACCGCGATGGAGGATTTCCGCACGATCAACGACATGCCGGTCCAGACGCTGATCGACCAGTGGCGCAACTGGATCGACAAGCGCCGTGCGTTCAGCGCCCAGACTCCGCGCCGTTTTCCCGGCATCGCGGACGCAGTGGTGCGGATGAAGGCCCACAACCAGAAGCTTTCCGACGAACAGGCCCATCACCTCGCCTATTGGGGTATGAAGCGGTTCGAGTCCGGCGATTATGGCTGGAAATTCGACACCTATATCCGCGCGCAACAACCGATGGACCCTTCCGACCCGGAACGGCGTGCCATATGGGGAGCGATCACGTGCCCCGTGCTATTGTTCCATGGCAAGGATAGCTGGGCGCACAACCCCGCCAAGGATGGCCGCGCGGCTTTTTTCCGTGACGCGCAGGTCATCAGCATGGAACGGGCCGGCCACTGGGTCCATCACGACAGGCTGGACGACTTCGTGGAGGCGCTGAGGATGTTCTTGTAAGGCTGTATCGAAGAACGGTTGGCCGCTACTGACAGACAAACGTTCGTCCCCAAAACAACCCGCCGCGCTGCCTTATGGCGCGCGACGGGTCGCCCCCTCTCCAGGCTCGCTATCTTCAATGTCAGTGCGACATGGCGTCCGTCTTGCCAGGCGGCGTCGTGCCAGTCCGCTTGGGGATGCTGTCCGCATTCATGATGATCGCACCATTGGGCAATCCGGTGTGGCCCAGATCGGCCCGCCGGGCGTTCTCCCGCATGACAGTGCGTGGATTGTCACGCGCGGCGATTGCGGCCTTGATGGAAGGGTCGCTTGCAGTCTCTTCCGACCCTTCCCCCTCGCGGCTGGCCATCGCGCCCAGTTGGGCGTCCGCCACCGTCGACCACGCGAGCACCACGGACATGCGGCGATTGCGGGCGTCATAGGGGTCCGCATTGTACGGCTCACGGTCTGCAACGCCCTCGATGCGGGAGAAGCGGCGGTTGGAGACGCCGTTGCGGGCCAGTTCGACGCGGGTCGCCTCCGCTCGGGCAGACGATAGCAGCCAGTTGTTCATGCCGCCGCTGCTATAGCCCATGCCGTCGGTATGGCCGCGCACGATCACTTCGTTCGGCAGGTCGCCAATCGCCTTGCCCACTTGTGCGATCAGCTTGCGGGCCTCCGGCGCCAGCCTGTCGTTGCCGCTGCCGAACATCGCAAAGTCCGCTTCGTCGACCAGGTCGATCCGCAGACCTTCCTTGGTCTCGGTGAACTTGATGTTCTTGGCGAGGCGACGCATCGCCTCATCCTTGGCCAGCCTGTCGAGCACGGCTTTTTTGAGAGATTCGAACTTCTGGCGATCATGGTCCTTCATGGCCTTGCCACCCACGTCGCGCACGCCCGTGGCATCGCGCGGAATGGTGATGGCCAGATTGCCCTGCCCACCCGTGGTCGGATAGTTTTCCTTGCCCATCATGCTGTCGCCGCCAAACATACCGTTGGAACCGGCACTGTTCTCCTTCTGGTTGATGAGTGTCGGCGTGAAATAGTCGGCCAGTCCCTTGCGCTGCTTCTCCGTGGTCGCACCCAGCAGCCACATCAGCAGAAAGAACGCCATCATCGCGGTCACGAAGTCGGCGTAGGCCACCTTCCATGCACCGCCATGATGCCCACCATGCCCCTCTACGATGATCTTCTTGACGATGATCGGTCTCGGCTCAGGCTCATTGGCCTTCTTCTTTGCTGGTCCGGCCATCTCTTAACGTCCACGCATGCCGTCGAACACTTCGGCAAAGCCGGGCTGGTTCGCATGGGGGAGGTTCGAGCGCGCGGCCTCGATCACCAGCGGCTGCGGATGGCCGTGGAGCGACGCGACGATGATCTGCTTGACCACATGATACATGGCGCCGTCAGCCTCGATCACGCTGCGGCAGCGGTTGGCGAACGGGGCGACCAGACCATAAGCGAGCAGAATGCCGAGAAATGTACCAACCAGTGCCGAGCCGATCATCGCGCCCAGGATTTCCGGCGGCTTGTCGATCGAACCCATCGTCTTGACCACGCCCAGCACGGCCGCCACGATGCCGAGCGCCGGAAAGGCGTCGGCCAGGCCCTGGAGGTTGTCCGCCGGGCGGATCGCCTCATGGTGATGGGTCTTTAGTGCATTATCCATCACATCCTCGACCGCATGTGGATCGAGCGTACCGGAGGATACGACGACGAGGCGCAGCGTGTCGCAGATCAGGTGGATCAGCGCGGTGTCCTTCATCAGCTTGGGATATTCCGCGAAGACAGCCGAGCTTTTGGGGTCTTCGATATGCGGCTCCAGCGCGACCGGGCCTTCGACGCGCAGCATCTTCATCAGCTTGCTGACGAGGAAGATGCAGTCGAGGAAATCCTGTTTCTTGTAGGCAGGCCCCTTGAACACCTTGCCCACGCCGCCGCCCAGCGCCTTGAGATCCGCGCCGCTGTTGCCGATGATGAGTGCGCCCACCGCGGCACCGCCGATGATGAGCATTTCGTGCGGGAGCGCCTCCAGCACGGGATGGATGTCACCGCCGGTAAACATGAACCCGCCAAAGACCATGACGAGCAGGACCACGATGCCAATAGCTGCAAACATTGCAATCCCCACATTCACACGATGATCAGCGCCTGTTCGTTTACAGGCTCTCACCGCTATAGAACGGCTCAGACAAAACAGGGTTTAGGGGCAAGGTTACTGCGGCGTTTACCCTGAGGTCGGCATCGCGACCGGCATTGCCCCACAAAACCAAAAGGGCAGAGCTTTTCGGCCCCACCCGGAATGGAAAGCAAGCTGTTCGATACCCCGAAAAATCGGGCGCCGCGATCAGCGCAACAGGTCGAACAGCGATTGCTGGTTAATCTTGGCAAAGGCCGCCTGCGCCGCCTGGAGCGAGACGAGCTTGGATTGTACCCGCGTGATCACTTCGGTGAGATCGGTATCTTCCAGGTTCGACCGTCTCTCCGTCAATTGCAGGTTAGCGGTGGACAGGCGGTCGGTCTCATTCTCCAGCCTCACCGCACGCACGCCCTGCCGCGTACCCTCGACGATCACATGATCGAGCGCCGCCTTGGTCTCTTCCAGACCTTTGCTTATGCCTGTGGAGTCGCCGCTCCGTACGGCCGCGATCGCGGCATCCAATATGTCGTAGATCGACTTGGGGCCACTTTGCGTGACGATGCCACTTTCGATCCCCTGGCGCGTGCCCACGGCTTCATAAGCCACGCCCTTGCCAACCGGAATCGTCGTGGAGACACCATCGTCGAACGTCGGCGTGCCCTGATAATCGGTCTGATGCAGGATGGTGTAGATACTGGCCCTTACGCCTTCCAGCGTCAGGGCAATGGCCTCAGACCCGGGAGTATTGGCTCCCTGCGCCGTGGCGCCGATCAGCTTGTTTGTCACGTCCGTCATCAGATTACTGACATCGTCGAGGCTGGTTGCGGCCTGAGCGGACCGCGATTCGGCATAGCCCAGATTGTCCTTCCAGGCGCCGGCCAGCGACTGCTGCTTGCCGATGTTGGAAATTTGTATCCAGTCCTGCGGGTTGTCCGACGGCTTGTCAAACTTCACACCGGTCGAAATCTGCTGCTGATAGCCCGCAATATCATAGGCCAGCTTCTGCTGTCGCTTGATCTCGGCATTGATGGACTGGTTGGTGATGAAAACCATGGTGATTGTCCTGTTGGATCAGAAGGCCTGCATGATGGAGTCGAACGTCTCGCGCGAGACCTGAATGATGCGCGCGCACCCCTGATAAGCCTGCTGGAGGCGCATCAGGTCAGCTGCCTCACGGTCGAGATCGACCCCGCTGACGTCCGCCCTTGCAGCCTGCGCCTGCTGGTCGCGCAGGCTGGCCGCGCTCTGCTCGGCATTCGTCGTGGCGAGCTGGTTGGCATGGGCGGAAATAATCGCCGTCCAGCCATTTTCCACGCTGTTGGTCCCACGGATGTTCGATATGGCGACGAGATTGCCATTGACCCGGCCGTCCGAAGAGTAAGTAGCCAGCTTGCTGGTATCGGTGAAGGCCATCTGGAGCGTGGTGATCCCGCCCGTCATCGACAGGATGTCGCCACCCGCCGCGCCATTGGTGGGGGCGTTGGGGTTGGCGACAAAGCCTCCCTTGTGCCAGTCGTTCATGTCCTTCACATATTGCGTCGCCAGGTTGTTGAGGGACGTTACCCGCCCCGCCGTGGTCTCTGCGCTGTCGGCCAGCCCGGCCAGGCTCCCGCTCTCCGGGTCGACGACCGCTGCGCCGTCCACCGTGAAGGACAATGTGCCATCGGTGGCCGCAGAGACGGCAAAGCTGGACGAATTGATATTGTCGACCACCGACTTTCCGTCGAAAGTGACGTTGGCCACGCCATTGCTGCCGAAGTTCACGGCAATATTGAGCCGCTTGGACATGTCCGTCAGCGCCTGGTCGCGTTGGTCCAGAAGCTGGGCGGCGTTCGACGATCCGGGGATCGCGCGGCGCAGTGCCTCGTTGGTCGAGGCGAGGCGGGCAGCCGCACTGTTGAGCGCATCGACGCCGTTGCGCGCTTCTGTCAATATGCCCGTCTTGACGGTGTCGAGATCATTGGCGGTCTGCTTGAACGAGCTATTCACCTGTTCGATCGAGAACAGCGCATTCGTCTTCAGCGTCGTATCGGTGGGGTTGGACGCGAGGCGCTCGACGGACGAGAACATCGTCGTCAGGCGCTGACCGACACCCAGCGATCCATCGTCGAGCGCGGACTGCACATTGTCGAGCCATGTCGCGCGCGCGTTCACATTCTCATAATTACCCGTGGCGATGCGTGCCGCGAGGTCCAGATATTCGTCATTCTTCCGCACGATACTGACGACATCGACGCCGCCAAAGGCGACGCCGGGCTTGTAGAGCTGGCTGGTGGTGGCGGAGGATGCCGATTCCGCGAGCAGGACCGTGCGGCGATTATAACCGTCTGTCGTCGCGTTGGTGATATTCTCCGACACAGCGCCCATGGCGGCGCGATAGGCGCGCGTGCCGGAGGCGCCGATGCCAAGAAGATCGGAAAGGCTCATTCACCCGGCCCCTTGCTTGTGCTGGCTGCGGAGCCGCTCGCCCCGCTCCGCGTAGCAGACGCCGCTTTTGGCGCGAGACGGCTGAGCAGCATCTCCGCAATCCCCAGGCCGCCGCGCTCCGCCATCGCATCGGCGGTGCGCGCGTCGGACATTTCCTGGAACTGGTCGACGGCGCTCGACCCGGTCAGGTCGTCGTCGAAACCCGCCTTACGCATGGAACCGATAAGCTGGCGGGTGAACACCGCCTCGAATGCCTTGGCCGTCTTTTCCAGCTTGGCCTTCTCCTGCGCCGCAGCGTCGGACACCGCGTCCGCCACCGCGCCGAAGGACACCACGCCGGTTTTGGCGACTGACGACAGGGAGCCGGGCATGGCGGCGGGGTTGATCGCCGAGATGGAAGATGTCGTCATCACAGCACCTCCAGTTCGGCCTTCATCGCGCCCGCCTGCTTTAGGGCCTGAAGGATTTCGACAAGATCGGACGGTCCCGCGCCGATCGCGTTCACCGCACGCACTATATCGGCCAGGGACGCGCCAGGTTTAAACTCGAACATCGGCCGCTTCTCTTCGGAGACACTGATCTTGCTCGATTGTTCGACCGCTGTCTGGCCATTGGAGAAGGGAGCCGGCTGCGAAATGCGGGGGCTTTCCTGCACCGCGACGGTCAGTTTGCCGTGAGACACAGCGGCTGGCGCGATCCGTACCGCGCCGTTGATGACGACGGTGCCGGTGCGGGCGTTCACAATGACACGGGCAGGCGCTTCGGCGGGCTTGACCTGGATATTCTCGATCATGCCCATCATCATGGTCCGGCTCTCCGCGCCCTGCGGCGCATCTACGGTGATGGATACCGCGTCCATGGCGCGCGCACGCCGGTCGTTGAACGCCAGATTGATGGCATCCGCGACACGCAGCGCTGTGGTGATGTCCGCATCGGCAAGGTTGAAGACGATGGTGGGCGCGGTGTCGAATCCGGTCGCGACACCCTGCTCCACCGTCGCCCCGCCCGGGATGCGACCAGCCGAGGGGATATTGACGGACACCTGGCTGCCGTCGGCGCCAGAAACGCCGAGGCCGCCGACCGCGAGATTGCCCTGCGCCATCGCGTAAATCTGTCCGTCCGCACCGCGCAGCGGCATCATCACCAGTGTGCCGCCGCGCAGCGACTTTGCCTTGCCCATGGCGGACACGGTGATGTCCAGGCGCTGGCCCGGCTTGGCGAAAGCAGGCAGTTCGGCCGTGACCAGCACCGCCGCCGCATTTTTGAGGCTGGGGTTGACGCCCGGCGGCAGGGTGAGGCCAAAGCGCGAGACGACGCCCTTCACGCCCTGCGTCGAATAGTCGAGGCTGTCGTCGCCCGTTCCCGCAAGGCCGACCACGACGCCATAGCCGGTCAACTGGTTGACACGCAGGCCCTGGAACGCGCCCAGATCCTTGATACGCTCCGCCTGCACGGCGCTGGGCGCGACCATCTGCAACGCGGCCACGATCACGAAGGCAATGGTCCAGCCCGACATGCGGATCATGGAAAGGAAGAGGCGGTTAGGCATGAAAAGACCCCTCAAAACGGACTGATGCGGGAGAAGAAACGCTGCAACCAGCCTTGACTGCTGGCCCGTGCGATCTCGCCCTTGCCCGAATAGGTGATGCGCGCATCCGCGACGCGGGTGGACGACACGCGATTGTCCGGGCCGATGTCGGCCTGACGGACGATGCCGGAAATCTGGACGAACTCGTCGCCACGATTGAGCGTGAGCTGCTTTTCGCCGCGCACCAGCATGGCGCCGTTGGGCAACACCTTCTCGATGGTGACGGTGATCTCGCCCGACAGGGCGTTGGACTGGGCCGCGTCGCCCGCGCCCTTGAAAGCCTGCGCGCCGCTTGCGGCGATATCGCTGGGGCTGAACAAATTGCTGAGCGGCCCGGTGGTCGGCGGCGTCAGGGCGATGTTGCCGCTGCGGTCGGTCTTGGCGCTGTTGCTCTTGGTCGCCTGCGTCCGCTCGACCAGCGAGATGGTGAGAATGTCCCCCACCCGCGACGCGAGCGATCCGCTGGTCAGCGGCGCATAGCCGCCGGCCGCCTGAAAGATCGAGCCATTGGCCTGCGCCGGGGCCAGCAAAGGCTCCGCATAGGTCGGCCGATAGACGATCTTTTCCTTCTTGGCGGCGTCGGCCGGATTGGAGGCCAGCAGCACCAGGATCGCGGCCAGGTTCGCGGTCAGCAGGGACGGGGACGAATTCATCGCAAACTATCCGATCACATATTCTGGTTGGCGTATTGCATCATCTCGTCGGTCGCCTTGATCATCTTGCTGGCGATCTCGTAACCGCGCTGCGTCTCGATCATCTCGACCAGTTCCTCGACGGTGTTCACATTCGACCCTTCGAGCATGCCCTGGCGGAGCGAACCCCGGCCTTCCGTACCGCCCGCACCCACCTGCGGCGCGCCGGAGGCTGCCGTTTCGGTGAGCAGGTTGTTGCCGATGGCGTTGAGGCCTGCTGTGTTGACGAAGTTCGCCAGTTCGATCTGGCCGAGTGGCGTCGCATCGGTCGCCCCGGTCAGCTTCGCCGAGACAGTGCCGTCAGCACCGACGGTAAAGCCGGAGGCGCCCTCCGGCACGGTGATCTGCGGGATCAGCGGCAGGCCCTCGCCCGTGACGAGCGTGCCTTCCGGCGAGCGGCTGAAATTGCCAGCCCGGGTATAGGCGGTCGACCCGTCAGCCTGCTGGACCTGGAAATAGCCAGCGCCTTCGATAGCGATGTCCAGCGTGTTTTCCGTGCTGTTCAGCGTACCTTGCGTGTCGATGCGCGACGTACCGGCGATACGGACACCCGAACCGAGGTTCAGGCCGGTCGCGAACTTGTTTTCCGCGCTCGACTGCGCGCCGGCCGCGACCATCTGCTGATAGGCCAGCGTCTCGAAATTGGCGCGATCGCGCTTGAAACCCGTGGTATTCACGTTCGCCAGATTGTTGGCGATGACGCGCATCTTCGCATCCTGTGCGTCCAGCCCGGTCCGGGCTACCTGAAGGGCACCGCTGCTCATCGTCTAGTCCTTCCTTATCGTTCCGGTTTAGCCGTCCAGCCGCATCAGGCTGGCTCCGCTGCTGTCTATGTCCTTGGCCGTCTCGATCAGCTTGACCTGGCTCTGCCAACCGCGGCTGGCCTCGATCATGTCGACCAGGGCGGCGGTCGAATTGACGTTCGATCCTTCCAGCGAGCCGGACGTGACCTGCGCCAGCGGATCGGATGGCAGCGCACCGCCATTGGCTTCGCGGAACAGGCCATCGGTGCCCTTGGCGATGGCCGACCCCTTGGGGCTGACGATCTTGAGCACATCGACCTGCTGCGGCTGGCTGGCCAGGCCACCCTGCGGCACGATCCAGATGGAGCCGTCCTTGGCGATATTGATGCTGTCGGCGGGCGGCAGGGTGATCGGCCCGCCCTCGCCCAGCACCGGATTGCCGTCGCTGGTGGTCAACAGGCCGCTGTCCGTGCGGATCAGGTCGCCCCGGCGGGTATAGCCCTCGCTGCCGTCATTCGCCTGTACCGCCAGCATGCCATCGCCGCCGATGGAAATGTCGAGCGGATTGCCGGTCTGCGTGACCGTGCCCGATTTCATGTCGGCGGCGATGACCTGGTCGACCTGGCTCGCACGGCTCTTGAGCGCGGCCCCGTCCGTCCAGCGGGCAGAGGCGTTCATGATCTCCGCGCGAAAGCCCGTCGTATTGGCGTTCGCGAGATTGTTCGCGGTCGCCGTCTGACGCGCCATCGCACCACGGAGCGCCGTGCGGGCAATATCGACCATCTTGTCCATGGATCAGCTATCCCGGGTTGCGTGCCGAACGATCAGCTACGGATGTTGTTGATCGTGGAGGTCAGCGTGTTCGACGCTTCCAGCGCCTTGGCGTTCGCCTGGAAATTGCGCTGCGCCGCGATCAGGCCGACCAGTTCCTCGGTGATGTCCACGTTGGATCTCTCCAGCATACCCGAGCGGATCGCGCCGAACTGGCCCTGATCGCCCGCGCCATAGGTGGCGGTGCCGCTTTCGCCGGTCACGCCCCAATGGGCATCGCCCGCCTGGCGAAGGCCTTCGGTGTTGGGGAAATTGGCCATCGCGATGACGCCCAGATTCTCCACCGAGCCATCCGAATAGGTCGCGGAGATCACACCCTTGGTGTTGATGGCGATGCTCGACAGGTCAACCTGCGGGCTGACCGGCGCCGGGGGCGTCGCTGAGTCCATCTTGACCGAAGGGATCGTGAGGTTCTTGAGAGCCGACGCGGCCGTGCTGGTCGGTGTACCGTCGCCTGTCTTGGCGGTGGGCAGAACCTGCACATTCGCACCGGTGGTGTCGATGATGTTGCGATCCTTGTCCATGCCGAACGCGCCGTTGCGGGTATAGCTGGTCTCGCCGGACGCGCTCTTCACGGTGAAGAAGCCCTCACCCGTTACCGCGAGGTCGAGCGTCTTGTCGGTCGTCTCCAGCGTGCCCTGCGTGAACTGCTGCTGCGCACCCAGCATGCGGACACCCTGACCCTTGCCATCCGACTGGCCCACGAAGATGTCGCCGAAGTTGGCGCGGCTCTTCTTGAACGCGGTCGAACCGACGTTCGCAACATTGTTGGAAATGGTCGTGAGGTCTGCCTGGGCGCCCTTGAGGCCAGAGAGGGAGATGTAGAAGGACATGGACTTAGGCTCCTTGGAAGAAGAATGGAAAGAAGAGGAAAAGAGTCAGCTGAGGCTGAGGGCATCGGACGCGGTGAAATTGCCCAGCGTGGTGATGAGCTTGGCTTCCGTCCCGCTCGCGGGGGACTGGACGGCGGCGACGGTCGCCCATGCGGCGGTCTTGCTCACATTGCCGCCGGTGACACGGATGGACAGCGAGCCGACGGCAACCCGTGCGCCTGCATCATCCTGGCCATTCCAGTAGAAGCTGAGATCGCCGGCCTTCTGCGCGCCCATGTCGATTTTCTTGACCACCGACCCGGCGCTGTCGACCAGTTCGACCGAAACCGCACTGCTGTCGCCCGTCAGCGAGATCTGGCCAGCATATTGCCCTGCGGAGTCGGGCGTCACCTTGTCGCTCTTGACCAGCATCGACTTGCCGATCCAGCTTGCCGCGTCCGACAGGCGCGATCCGCTCAGGGCGTCGGCGATGGTCTTCAGCGTGGTGTTGGACTCAGTCGATGCCGCGATCTGCGAGAATTGCGCCATCTGGGCGACCATCTGGCTGTTGTCCATCGGCGCGAACGGATCCTGATACTGGAGCTGCGCCGTCATCAACTTGAGATAATCGCTCTGGCCAAGCGACTTGTTGCCCGTGCCGGCCTTGCCGACGCTGGGGGATGCCAGCGTGTTGCTGAGCGAGGTCGAACTATCGACCGTGAAGGGACTGGTGGTCGTCATTTGCCCATCCTGATGGTTTCGAGGAGCAGGGATTTGGCAGTGTTCAACACCTGCACATTATTTTGATAGTTCCGGCTGGCATCGACCATGTCGACCAGTTCGGAACTGCTATCGACGCCCGCTTCCCAAACATCGCCATTGGCGTCGGCGAGAGGGTGGCCGGGGTCGTGGCGTTTGACCGCGGGCGTGTCCGACGAGACGATGCTCGACACGGTGACGGTGGAGACGCCGGGGCTTTCCGTGATCGGCTTGAACACCGGGCGGATGGCGCGATAAGCGCCCTCCTTGGTGCCCGAGATCGTGCCCGCATTCGCCATGTTCGAGGCGGTGGCGTTCAGGCGGACGAGCTGCGCCGTCATCGCGCGACCCGAAATATCGAAGATGTTCATGGGTTTGTCGGCCATGCTCATTCTCCCTTCAGCGCGCGGGTGATGGTGTTGAGGCGCCCTTCGAGGAAGGAGAGCGTCGTGCGATATTTCACGGCGTTTTCGGCGAACAGCGTCTGCTCGGTCGACATCTCGACCGTGTTGCCATTCTCCGACGGCTGCACCGGCACGCGATAACCCATGGCCTTCTCAAGTGCGCCAGCGACGCTGCCCTGTTCCGTGGTCGCGGCTGCCAGCGCCTTGTCAAAATCTATGTCCTGGGCCTTGTAGCCCGGGGTGGATGCGTTCGCGATGTTGGAGGCAAGCAGCGTCATCCGCTGCGATCGCAGCGCCAGTGCCTTGCCATGGATCCCGAACAGTTCGTTCTCGATCGACATTTGCCAAATCCCGTTAAACTTCTCCGCCCGGTGCCGTTCTTGTCCGTAAGCTCTTTGCGAGCGGACCGTCCCGACGGGGCACGGGACATGAAAAGCAAAAGCCGTGCCAATTTTATAAAAGGCCCGGAGCATGGGGGTTTCGGCATGGTCCAACCCTTCCGCAACGGATTGCAGTGGCAGAGCGGCGGCAGGGGCGGCAATTTCTTGCCGGCCGGCGGCAGAGTCTTGCCGTATCTGCATCTAATCTCATGTATTCAGGTGATTTTTCAGACCGGCAAATCTTGCCATCGCCTTGCCGCTACCGGACTTTCTCTCGTCCATGCATGAGTTTCTTGCCGGTTTGCCGCCCGAAAGCGACAATCGCACCGGAATGATCGGCAAAAGGCGCTAAACACAGGCCTTACTCCTCTTCTCATGCGGGAGCGTGGCGCTGGCATGATCTTTGCATCGACAGAAGGATCATGAGCAGGACAATCACCATGCACAGATTTTTCGTCACCTGGGCGCTGGCCGTCCTCGGCTCCGGCCTGATCCTGTCCGCCGCCCCCGCCTCGGCACAGACTTTCCAGAACCTCGACCAGATCGACACGCTCGTCGCCACCACCGTTGGAGCCGAAATCGGCCAGCCCGGCGGCGCGAACACGCCGGTCGACCGCCGCCTGCGCCTCGCCGCCTGCCCCCAGATACCCAGCATCGAAGGCCCCGTGTTCGGCGCGGCCATCGTGCGCTGCGACAAGCTGGGCTGGCGCATCCGCGTGCCGCTGAAACTCACGCCGCCGCCTGTCGCGCCCGCCGTCGCTTATGGACAAGCCGCCTATGGCCGCCCAGCCCAGCCACAGGTCCGTACCATCCTCATCAAGAAGGGCGACCCGGTGCAGCTCGTGGCGGGCAATGCCAGCTTCAGCGTCATCCGCCAGATGATCTCGGACGAGGACGGCGCCGTGGGTGACATGATCCGCGTGCATGGAGACAAGACGTCCGCCCCGGTTTCCGGCCGGATCGAGCCTGATGGGATTGTTCGTGTACCGGGGATTTAAACTTTTCCGATCCGCGCCGTATATAGGGTACGGAATAAGATGAGGTTGATGAAATGATCAAACCTGTTGGCCAGGCGATAAGTGCCGCGATCGAGGCGACGAAACTGCGTGAGACCACGCAGTTTCGCGCTTCTGTGCCGGTTGCGACCACGCCCCCAAGCGCCGCGACGACCGAACGGGTCGTCGCAAATCCCGCCGCACGGCTTGCCCAGCAGGGCGCGCCGGTCGACGTGGAGAAAGTCAACCGTATCAAGGCCGCCATTGCATCCGGCAATTACCCCGTCGATGCCGACGCGATTGCCGACCGGATGGTGGAACTGGACTTGCCCCGGAAACTGAACTGACGTGAGCGAAGCCGCGATCGACAGGCTGGATACCGCCGCCAAAAGCCTCCGCAAGGCGATGGAAGCTGGCGATCCCGACCGGATGACCGAAGCAATGACCGTCTTTTCCGCCGCGCTCGACATCGTGCGCGGCGTTGGTGCGTGGCGCGCAGACCCGATCCTTAAAGCACGGCTCCGCGCCATCATGACCCGGCTGGAGAGCGATCAGCACCTCTCCCGCCTGCTCGGCGACCATGTTCGCCAGCGCCTGTCGCTGCTTGCGGGCACCACGTCCGATGCGACCGCGCCCGTCACCTACGGCCGCAAGGGCTGAGGCCCACTACCCCCATCTTCCGCTATAGTCAGACAGCCGCCATCTCAACCTAAATTCTGGCACGATCCTTGCTTTTTGCTTACCTGAGCGAAGCAGGGAAGCAGATCGCAATGGTTGGATTTTCGGGAATATGGGGCAGCCAGGCGGCGCAAGGTGGCGAACGTGTCACCAATGCCATCGCCAGCGCCAGCCGCACGACCGGCGTCGATTTCACCTACCTCATGGGGCAGGCGCAGATCGAGAGCAGCATGGACCCCAATGCCAAGGCGCGCACCTCCAGCGCGACCGGCCTCTACCAGTTCCTCGACCAGAGCTGGCTCCAGGTGATGAACGACCATGGCGCCGAACATGGCATGGAATGGGCATCGAACGCGATCCAGCAGGGATCGAACGGCCGCTATTTTGTCGCCGACCCCGCCGTGCGACAACAGATCCTCGACCTTCGCAAGCATCCCGAGACCGCGTCTGTCATGGCCGCCGAATTCGCTTCCGACAACCGCGCCTATCTGGAGCAGCGGACCGGACGTCCGGCGGAATCCGTCGACCTCTATCTCGCCCACTTCCTCGGTGCGGGCGGCGCAGCGAAATTCCTGACCGCCACCGCCAATAATCCCGGCGCTTCGGGTGCCGCCCTCTTTCCGGCGGCCGCGCGGTCCAACCGCTCCATCTTCTACGACCGCCAGGGCAACGCCCGCAGCCTGTCGGAAATCCGCCAGAATTTCGCGCAAAAGCTGGGCACGAGCGCCCAGAACGCCAGCGTCCAATATGCGGGCAATTATGACGGCTATTCGATGCCGGCGGGCGCCAACATGGTGCAGCCTGCCGACTATATGCGGATCGCGCTCCAGAATCAGGGCCAGAATCAGGGCCAGTCCGACAGCCTGTCTGACGATCAGCCGCTCAATCCCGGCTGGCAGGACCAGTCCGCATCGGCCTACAGCGCCGCGTCGTTCGGTTCGGACCTCAGCCAGACGTCGATGCCGCGTAACGAGGCTGCTCGTCTCGCCTACCTCATGCTCGCCACTCTTGGACGGTAACATCCCATGACACGCAACCAGCTCAACGGGAAAATCTGGGTCGACACGGCCAAGGGTGCGGTGCTGCCGGTCGGCATCCTGCTGCTCGTCATGTTCATGGTGGTGCCGATCCCGGCGTTCATCCTCGACATCGGCTTCGTGACCAATATCCTCATCAGCCTCGCCGTGCTGATGATCGCGATCAACGCCGCCAAGCCGCTGGATTTCTCCAGCTTCCCGACGGTGCTGCTGTTCGCCACCCTGCTTCGTCTCTCGCTCAACGTCGCCTCGACGCGCGTGGTGTTGGTGGCCGGGCATGAAGGATCGGCGGCGGCGGGCCATGTGATCGAGAGTTTCGGTAATTTCCTGATCGGCGGCGACTATGTCGTCGGCATCTTCGTCTTCGCCATCCTGATGATCATCAACATGGTGGTCATCACCAAGGGTGCGGGCCGTGTCTCGGAAGTGTCCGCCCGCTTCACCCTGGACGCGATGCCCGGCAAGCAGATGGCGATCGACGCCGACCTGAACGCCGGTCTCCTCACACCCGAGGAGGCCAAGCGGCGGCGCGCCGAAGTCGCGACCGAAGCCGACTTCTACGGCTCCATGGACGGCGCGTCGAAATTCGTGAAGGGTGACGCGGTTGCGGGCATCCTGATCCTCGTCATCAACATCATCGGCGGCATCATCCTGGGCGTGGTCAGCCATGGCCTCGACATCGCCACCGCCGCGCGCACCTATGTGCTGCTCGCCATCGGTGACGCACTGGTCGCACAGGTTCCCGCCCTGCTCCTCTCCATCGCGGCCGCGTCCATCGTCACCCGCGTCAAGTCGGAACAGGATCTGTCCGGCCAGATCGCCGGGCAGTTCGGCGTCAGCAAGGCATGGGTTCCGGTCGCGGGTATCCTGGGTTTCCTGGGCGTGTTGCCTGGCATGCCACATTTCATCATCCTGCCCGCCGCTGGCCTGTCCGGCTTCATCGCGTGGAAGCTGGCCAAGACCAAGAAGGCCGAAGCCGTCGCCGCCGCCCTGCCCGAGCCGGTCGCGCCCGAGAATCTCTCCAACATCGAATGGGGCGATGTGTCGGACTCCGCCATATTGGGCCTGGAAATCGGCTATGGCCTCATCTCCCTGGTCGACGAGCGTAAGGATGCGCCGCTGATGGGCCGCATCACCGGCATCCGCCGCCAGTTGTCGCGGGAACTGGGCTTCGTCGTGCCGATGATCCGGGTTAAGGATAATCTCGCCCTCGCGCCCAACCAGTATCGCATCACCATCGCGGGCGTCATCGTCGGCGAGGATGAGGTGTGGCCGGAAGACCTGCTCGCGCTCGACTCCGGCGCGCTGGAGGGCACCGTCGATGGCCGCGTCGCCAAGGATCCGACCTTCGGCCTCGACGCCGTCTGGATCAACCATTCCAAGCGCAGCGAGGCCGTCGTCGCTGGCTATACCGTGGTCGATCCGTCCACCGTCATCGCCACCCATCTCAACCATATGGTCGCACACAATGCCGCTGAAATGTTCGGCATGGACGAGGCGCGCAAGCTGCTCGACACGCTCAAGGAAAGCGCGCCGCAACTGGTCGATGGACTCACTCCCGCCCCGCTCAACCTGTCGCAGATCGCCGCCGTATGCCGCGCCCTGCTGGCCGAGGGCGTGCCGCTCAAGGATTTTCGCCGCATTGCCGAGGCACTGGTGGAATGCGCCCGCCCGGACATGAATATCAGCCAGCTGACCGAGGCCGTGCGCCAGCGCATCGGATCGCTCATCATCCAGACGCTCGTGCCCGTTCGCATGCCCCTCCCCGTCATCACCCTCGATGGCGAACTGGAGGGACTGCTGGCGCAGGCCATGCGCGTCGGCGGCGATGCCAAGCATCCCATCGAACCGGCGCTCGCCGGACGCATCGTCGAGCAGGTCACGAATGCCGCGCGCCCCCTGATGGCCGAGGCGCGCAGTTTCGCGATCGTCACCTCCCCGGTCGCCCGCCGCGCGCTCAGCCGCCTGTTCAGGCCGCATCTGCCGGAGACGCCGGTGCTGTCCTTCCTCGAAATCCCGGACGGAAAGCCGGTCGAGGTCGCGGCGGTCGTCGGCAATGAACAGCGCCTCAACCACGACAGAATTTCGGCATAGGCTGGATATGAAAAGCTTGGTTAAGCCTTTTGGGATAGAGCATTGCCCATGCGGAGCGTAGCAGCACACCAGGATCCCGGCCTCACCTACGGGCGACGTCCGATGGCGCCGACACCGGATCAGTTGGCCCGGCAATATATGCCGATCGTTCGCAAGATCGCCTGGCATGTCCATGGCCGCGTCTCCAACGCGATCGACATCGAGGATCTTCTCCAGATCGGCATGGTCGCCCTGGTGGAGGCCGCCAACGCATTCGAGGATCGCGGGCATGGCTTTGCGTCCTACGCACAACTGCGCGTGCGCGGTGCGATGATCGACCATCTGCGCCGCAACGCCACCATCTGCCGTTCCGCCATGGCGCGGCGCAAGACCATCGCGGGCGCGCGCGACCGGGTACAGCAGCGCACCGGACGCATCCCCACCGATTCGGAAATCGCGGCGGAACTCGGCCTCGACGGGGCCGCCTGGCGTGATCTGACCGACGGCACCGAAATCGCGCAGGTGCAGAGCATGGACGAGGTCTATTCCGACCAGTCCATGTGGTTCGCCGACGTGGAGGACCGCGCCGACGACATTCTCGAACGGGAATCGCTCAAAAAGGCGGTCGCCGCCTGCATCGCCGAATTGCCGCAGCGCGAGGGCATCGTCCTCCAGCTTTATTTCGTGGAGGAAATGAACCTCGACGAGATCGGCCAGACGCTGGACATCGGTGCCGCGCGCGTCTGCCAGATCAAGAAGGCCGCGCTCGACAAATTGCGGACGAAACTGGCGGAATGGGCGAATTGAAGCGCCCTTGTACAGCATTTGATCGGCATCGCGAAGGCAGCAAAGCAATCCATTGGCAGGATAGATGGATTGTATCGCTGCACCCGCGATGACGAGGTTCAGCTATCCTTCGCGGAATCCCTGGGCGCGGGTTTTCCAGCCTTTTTGACCGGCGCCTTCTTGACCTGTGCCGTCTTCGCCACATTTTCTCCCGCGACCTTCACAGGCCCTTTCTTGTCGGCATGTTCCTTCAGCGCCGCGTCGATCTGCGCGATCCGCTGGCGTTCCGGCGTATCCTTGGCAAGGCCCCGCAACCGGCAAAAGGCCCACAGGCTCTTGCGCTCCGATTCCAGTGCCTTCTGATATAAGTCCGCCATCTCGCCTCCATGTTGCCGACCTCCCATAGGCGAGCCGGCGGCGAGATGCGACACATGAGCAACATAAACCGCACCACATACAGAAACGAACGAGAACCGCAGTCCCCGCCCACCTCCATTCCGCGCCACTGGCTGGATCAGCCCTCAGCTTCTTCCTCGAACGTCACGGCGACACTGGCATTGGCACTGAGCCGAACCACGCCATCCTCGACGCTCGCTACCAGACCACCGGGGATGAAATGATGATGGCCTTTGTGGCCGCCTTCGCCACTGTCCGCCTTGGTCAACTTGATGCGATCGCCATCGACATGATCGACTGTCCCGACATGGACGCCATCGGCGCCGATAACTTCGGCATGCTCTTTGATTGCACTGAGATCGGCCACTGAGTATCTCCTTCACTGTTCGGAATGCTCAACGCACCGGATCGCCGATCGCCGCATCGCCCTACCCCGGCGCAGGCTCCAGCCACCTCTTGCTTTTTGGCCATGATCCCCCTATAGGCCCGCCACCCGTCATGGTCATCCCTGGAGGCGTGACGGCCTTACAACCAAGCATTTGGAGACAGATATGAGCGAGCAGCTTACGCTGTCGGCCGAGGCACGCGATCGGGCAGGCAAGGGAGCCTCCCGCGCCCTTCGCCGCGAGGGCCGCGTACCCGCCGTCATTTACGGTAACAATGAAGAGCCACAGATCGTGCATGTCGAGGAAAAGATCCTCAACAAGCTGCTGGGCACCGGCCACTTTTTCAACTCGGTGGTCTTTGTCGAAGTCGACGGCAAGAAGGTCCGCACCCTGCCCAAGGACGTGGCTTTCCATCCCGTGACGGATCGCCCGCTGCATGCGGACTTCCTGCGCGTGGGTGAGCATACCACCGTCCATGTGAACGTGCCCGTCGTGTTTTCGAATGAAGACGCATCGCCCGGCATCAAGCGTGGCGGCGTGCTCAACATCGTCGCGCATGAGCTGGAACTGATCGTCGATGCGGCCGAAATCCCCGACGACATCTCGGTCGATCTGACCGGCCTGGACATCGGCGCGTCGATCCACCTGCATGACATTTCGCTGCCCAAGGGCGCGAAGGTCGCGCATGAAGAGCAGGACATCACGATCGCCACGATCGTCGCCCCCTCCGCGCTGAAGAGCAGCGAAGGCGAAGCCGAAGCCGAGTAATCGGAAAAAAGCATTGCGTCCCGGATTGGTCCGATGCCGCATCCTTCGGGATCATCGCATCCGGCCGGTCCGGGACGAACTTTTTTAAAGGGAGCGCCACGCCGTGCAACTCTGGGTCGGCCTCGGCAATCCCGGTCCCGACTATGCTCTCCACCGGCATAATGTCGGCTTCATGGCGCTGGACGTCATCGCGGACATGTATCGCTTCTCCGGCTGGAAGAAGCAGTTTCAGGGCTGGACCTCGGAAGGCCGCATCGGTCCCGAGAAAATTCTCCTGCTCAAGCCCGCCACTTTCATGAACGAAAGCGGCCGTGCGGTCGGCGAGGCGCTGCGCTTCTACAAGCTGGCGGTCGAGGACGTCACCGTCCTGCACGACGAACTCGATCTTGTGCCGATGAAGGTCAAGGTGAAGCGCGGCGGTGGCACGGCGGGTCATAATGGCCTGCGCTCAACCGACGCCCATATCGGCAATGCCTTTCGCCGCGTTCGCATCGGCATCGGCCATCCGGGGCATAAGGATCGCGTAACCAGCTATGTGCTGGGCAATTATCACAAGAGCGAAATCGACGCGCTGGCTGACATGCTGGGCGCCATCGGCGCAGAGGCCGAATGGCTCGCAAAGGGCGACGATGCCCGCTTCATGAACGAAGTGGCAACACGGCTCGCGGATTAGTGCCTATTGAAAGTGGGCGAAATCCCCAGCTAGCACAAACATGACTATTCCTCATTAGCGTACCGGCGACATCGCTTTATGACGGGCAGGCCAATCTGGAGTCCCTAATGAAACCATCCTCCCTGCTCCGCGCCACCGTCGCTCTTTCACTGCTCGCCGCGGGAGCACAGGCATCGGCCGTCACCGCTCCACATGTGTCTGTGACCAGCCTCGATCAATTGCGCCAGCCACTGCCGCTGCCCTATGACGAGAAGGCCGATGCCGACCGGCAGGTGGCGCAGGCCAAGGCACGGGCCAAGGCGAAAGGCAAGCGCCTCCTCATCGACCTGGGCGGCAACTGGTGCCCCGACTGCCGGGTACTCGCGGGCATTTTCGCATTGCCGGAGGTCAAGGCGTTCCTCGACCGGCACTATGAGGTCGTCACCGTCGACATCGGCCGCCTCGACAGGAACCAGCAGATCGCGCGGCATTATGGCGTGGACAAGTTGAAGGGCATCCCTGCGCTGTTCATCGTCGATCCCCGCACGGACAAGCTGCTCAACGATGGCCATTTGTTCGCGCTGGCGGATGCCCGGCACATGACGCCACAGGCTCTGGCCGACTGGCTGGCGCAGTGGCTATGACAGGCCCAGCAGGCAAATAGCCGCCGCCCGCACTTTGAAGTCACCACAGCCGTAAGCCGAGACATGGCACCAGCACCTCAGCCATATTTTCCGCGCCGCCTCCATCGAGCAGCGCGGAAAAATATAGTCAGGCGATATTACTGCGTCGGCGCCAGCCGGGTATTCAGCACCCAGCCGACATTGTCATTCTCGTCGGCGACCTCCCACCACAGTCCGCTCTGCGGGCCGGTCGGATAGACGGTGGAGCCTGCCGGGATCGTGCGGATGACCTTGCCGGAGGCAGAGGCAGAGGCGCGCATCGCGACCGGACCTTGCGCCGTGAACGTCTTCTTGGGCGCCGCCTGCGCGGTTCCTGCCGCACCCGGCTGCACCAGCCCGAGTTCCGTCACCATCTTGCTATAGGCCTGGATGAACGCCAGCGTCACGATCCGGCCCACGTCGGTATTGTCATAGCCGCCGCCAACCGCGCCCGCCGCGCCACCCCCAAAGAAGCCACCACCGCCAAGGCCAAAGCTCAGGCTGTTCTTCGCCGCATAGCCATCGACGGTGGAGATGGTCTCGGTCGTACGAACATTGGTCAGCGACAGGACGGTGTTCGCCTCCATCTTCTTGCTGCCGATACCGCCCAGCAGACCGCCGACCGCCCGGCCGCCCAGCAGGCCACCGATACCGCCCGCGATACCGCTGCCGCCGCTGTTGCTGTTCGCCGCCTGCACTTCTGCAATCAGAACATAGTCAGCCGCCTTGATCTGGCCCTGACCGACGTTCGATCCGCGCTGGAGTCCCATGCCGCCGCCGATGTCACGCTCGCGCTGCGCCGCGCTCAGGCCGGAGCCGCGATCGACCAGGTTGAAGCAGCCCGACCGCTGGACCAGCACCTTGATCAGTTTCTGCGGACCGCTGAGCTGGAACTGGGTCCAGCCGGAAGGATCGTCACCGTCCATCACCGACACCGTGCCCAGCTTGCGCGAGCAATGCGGCACGTCGTTCATGGTGGCATCCTGCGTTTTCTGCGTCCCCGACGGCTTGGCCAGTCGTTGCGCCATGGCAGGCTGCATCACCAGAGCGGACGTCGCGGCCAGTACAGTCGCGATCATGGCTTTATCTGTGAGCATATTTGGTTCCCCTCTTGCGAATCGCGGTCATCATCATCGAGTCGAATGCCTGATCCATCGCCGCTAAACTATAGATCATATTACGCAACCGGGGCACCAGATACGAACGACCGGTAACAGGGCACTCGTCCCTCTGGGTGAGCGCGCGCAAAGTGGCTGGACGGATGACAATTCGGGGCCGATCGCCTGCACCTGCGCCCCACCGCTGGCATTACGGCGCACCGGGCGCTAAGGGGCGTCGCAACAATAGACCGGACGGATGGATCAATGGGTTTCAAATGCGGGATTGTCGGACTGCCCAACGTAGGCAAGTCCACGCTGTTCAATGCGCTCACGGAGACGCAGGCGGCGCAGGCGGCCAATTACCCCTTCTGCACCATCGAGCCGAACGTCGGCAATGTCGCCGTGCCCGACACCCGGTTGGACCAACTGGCCGAGATCGCGGGCAGCCAGAAGATCATCGCAACGCAGCTCGGCTTTGTCGACATTGCGGGGCTGGTGCGCGGCGCATCCAAGGGCGAGGGTCTGGGCAACCAGTTCCTGGGTAATATCCGCGAAGTGGATGCCATCGTCCATGTCCTGCGCTGCTTCGAGAATGATGACATCCAGCATGTAGACAACAAGGTCGATCCGATTGCGGACGCCGAAACGGTCGAGACCGAACTGATGCTCTCCGACCTCGAATCCCTCGAAAAGCGCGTCCCCGCCGCACAAAAGAAAGCGATGCAGGGCGACAAGGAATCCAAAATCGCTGCCTCGGTCCTCGGTCAGGCGCTCGACCTGCTGCGCGGGGGCAAGCCAGCCCGCCTCACCGTCCCCAAGGACGAGGACGAGGCTCGCGTCTTCGCACAGGCCCAGCTCATCACCGCCAAGCCCGTCCTCTATGTCTGCAACGTCGAGGAAGAGAGCGCGGCGGACGGCAACGCCTTCTCCGCCCGCGTGTTCGCGAAAGCCGCTGCCGAAGGCGCACAGGCCGTCGTCGTCTCCGCCGCAATCGAGGCGGACATCGTGACCATGGCCCCGGAAGACCGCGTCGAGTTCCTGACCGAACTGGGGCTGACCGAAACCGGCCTCGCCCGCGTGATCCGCGCGGGCTATGAACTTCTCCACCTCATCACTTTCTTCACCGTCGGGCCGAAGGAAGCGCGCGCCTGGACTGTATACAAGGGCGCGACCGCACCCAATGCTGCGGGAGAAATCCACTCGGACTTCGAGAAGGGCTTCATTCGCGCGGAAACGGTGGCGTACGATGATTTCGTCGCTCTGGGCGGCGAAGCCAAGGCACGCGAAGCGGGCAAGCTACGCGCCGAGGGCAAGGCTTATGTCGTCCATGACGGCGACGTGATGCACTTCCTGCATAGCTGATCCTGTATAGCGCAAGGCGGTATTGAGGGGTTGGAGCGGAACGAAGTCAAGGTCCGCCCCGCCCCCCTTTTATATAGGCGGTCCGCCCATCACCACGGCAGCGGGCTTGCGTCATAATTCCAGAAACGGCCGGTCACGGCGATGGAGAGGTCGTCGATGACGGCTTTCACCCCTCGCGCGCTTTCCCCAGGAGAAATATCGGCGGACGCGCCGCCCATGTCCGTGCGGACCCAGCCCGGATGCAGGGCGGCGACTGCAATTCCCTCCGCCCCCAGGTCCGTGGCTAGAGCTTGGGCAACCTTGTTCACCGCCGCCTTGGACGCGCGGTAGGCGACCCGGTCGGATTTGGCATGGGCAAGGGAACCCATCAAGCTGCTGATGATCGCCACTTTCGCGGCTCCCGACTGGCGCAGGTTCCCCAGCAAGGCCTGCGTGACACGAAGCGGTCCCAGCGTGTTGATATTGAGCGTTTCGAGAAAGCCCGCAAAGTCCGTGTCCAGCGTCGACTGTCTGTCCGGCCCGATCACGCCTGCATTGTTGATGAGGAGGTCGACCGTGCGCCCTTTCAGAGCGGCGGCGAAAGCCGCTACCGATTCGTCGCTGCTGACATCCAGCGCCAAAATCTCGCCCGGCAGACCGGACGCCACGTCAGACCTCCTGAGGCCCAGCACGACCTCGTCCCCTGCGGCTGCGTAAAGCCGGGCCAGTTCCCGTCCGATACCCCGATTGCCGCCGGTAATCACAATGCGCGCCATAGTGCCCTCGTCCATCCTCACAATCTCTACTCGATCAGTAGATTTTCTGGCAGTGCTGGGCAAGGATGCCGTGGCCCCTGAACTGACCATAGTCACAGCCTTTCTCCCACGACCTGCCAAAAGCTATTCCCTCCGCGCTCACCCTCACCTAGATACGGGGCACCGACTGGCAAGAGCGGGCACAACAGGAAGAACAGCATCGATGGCCGTTACCACTCCCCTTGATTCCACCGCACCGGCACTCACCACCAACGGCCCGGTTGCGCATCTGCGCTGGTTCGTCATGGCCCTGTTCTTCACCTTTGGCGGGATTACCAGCCTCAACGACGTGCTGATCCCCAAGCTCAAGCATCTGTTCACGCTCAGCTATGGCGAGGCGATGCTGATCCAGTCGGCCTTCTTCCTGGCCTATCTCCTCATCTCCTTGCCCGCCGCCATGCTGGTCCAGCGGCTGGGTTATATGCGGAGCGCGGTCGTCGGCCTGTTGACCATGACGGCGGGATGCCTGCTGTTCCTGCCCGCCTCCACCTCCGGCCTGTTCGTCACCTTCCTTGCCGCGCTGTTCGTGCTCGCATCGGGCATCACCATCGTACAGGTCGTCGCCAACCCGCTGATCTCCGCGCTGGGAGCACCCGCGACGGCGCACAGCCGCCTCACCTTCGCACAGGCATTCAATTCGCTCGGCACCACAGTCTTCCCCTATGTCGGCGCCATCGTCATCCTCGGCAACCTGCCCGCTGTGGAGGGCATGGCGGACGCCGCCGTGCGCGCGGCCGAAACCCGCGTGATCGACCATACCTATCTCGGCCTCGCCGCCGCGCTCACCCTCGTCGCGGCGGTGGTATGGCTATTGCGTGGCCGCCTCGTCGAGGCGCGGCAGCCCGTCACCAATCCACTCCACGCGCTCGACCTGCTTGGGAGGCCCCGCTTCGCCTTTGGCACGCTCGCGCTCTTCCTCTATGTGGGGGCAGAAGTCGCCATCGGCTCGCTCCTCACCAACTATCTGATGCAGGCCGACACGCTGGCCCTGCCCGCACAGTCGGCGGGAGAACGCCTCGCCTTCTATTGGGGCGGCGCAATGGTCGGGCGGTTCATCGGCGCGGAGCTGCTCCGCCGCTTCCCGCCCGCCAATGTCCTGTTCTCGGTGACGATCGGCGCGGTCACGCTGATCGCCATCTCCGTCTTCAGCACCGGCGCCCTGTCGGGCACTACCCTGCTGATGGTCGGCCTGATGAACAGCATCATGTTCCCCACCATCTTCTCCCTCGCCAGCGAGGGCCTCGGCACCCGCGCAGCAGAGGGGTCGGGCATCATCTGCATGGCCATCGTCGGCGGCGCGATCATTCCCCCACTCACCGGCCTGGCCGCCGACCTGAGCAGCCTGCGGATCGCGCTGGCCGTGCCCGTGCTCTGCTATGCAGGCATCATCGCCTTCTCCCGCTATTGCGCCGCGCATCCGGTGCGCGCGACGGAGGCAGGAATTGCACCTGTAGCCGTATAGGCCTGCTGGCTGAGGCTTCGAAACCCCCTCTCCTGAGAGGCAAGCCCGCCTGCCTCCATTCAGCGCCGTCCGAACAGTTTCTCGATGTCGCCATGCGCCAGCTTGATCCAGGTCGGGCGGCCATGGTTGCACTGGCCGCTGTGGGGCGTGACCTCCATCTCGCGGAGCAGCGCGTTCATTTCCGCGACCGACAGCACCCGCCCGGCCCGCACCGACCCATGGCAGGCCATCGTCGCCGCCACATGGTCGAGCCGCGCCTTCAGGCTGATCGCCTCGTCAAAGGCGGCAAGATCGTCCGCCAGATCGCGCACCAGTCCCGCGACATCGCCCGCGCCGAGCAGTGCAGGCGTCGCCCGCACGAGCATAGCGGCCGGACCAAAGCGATCCATCTCCAGCCCCAGTTCCGCCAGCTCTCCCAACCGCGCCTCCAGCCGGTCGCAGGCGGTCTCCTCCAGATCGACCACCTCGGGCAACAGCAGCGACTGCGGAGCGATCCTTCCCGCGCCCAGCGCCCGCCGCATCCGCTCCAGCACCAGCCGCTCATGCGCGGCATGCTGGTCAACGACGACAAGGCCATCCTCGGCCTCGGCGATGATATAGGTCCGCGCCACCTGCCCCCGCGCGATGCCGAGCGGATAGCGGCCCGCATCCCCGATGGGCGCGGCCGGTTCGGCCCGCCCCGCGGGCGCAAAGGCGGAGAACATCGAAGCCCCCTCCGCCACCACGGCGGGCGCGAAGGATGCCATCTCGCCGGGCACAAAACCGGCCCCATCGAAATCACCACCGACACCGCCCCCCGCCCCGGCCCCGGCCCCGCCGAAGCTGGGCATCGGCATCTGCTGCGGCGCCCCAATCGCTTCCCGCTGCCACAGGCTCATGTCGGTGACGGCGGCTCGCTCCACCGACCGCGCGCCTGCCTCATGCAGCGCCTGCCGCAAACCGCCGACGATCATCCCCCGGATCATCGACGGGTCATGAAAACGCACCTCCGTCTTGGCAGGATGGCAGTTGATGTCCACGCTCTCGGTCGGCAACGTCACGAACAGGGCCAGCACAGGATGCCGGTCGCGCGCCAGAAGATCGGCATAGGCGCCGCGCACTGCCCCGATCAGCAGCTTGTCACGCACCGGCCGTCCGTTGACGAACAGATATTGATGGTCCGCCACGCCCCGGTGAAAGGTCGGCAGGGACGCTACGCCGGACAGGTTGACCCCTTCCCGTGCGACCGATACGATCACATGATTGGCGGCAAGGTCGCGGTCGATCAGCGCGGCAACCCGGTCCTCCCGCTCCTCCGGTGGCAGCGACAGCACGCGCCGTCCGTCATGGTCGAGCGCAAAGCCAATATCCGGCCGCGCCATCGCCAGACGGCGTACTATATCGAGACAGGCGGCATATTCGGACCGTGCCGAGCGCAGAAATTTGCGCCGCGCGGGCACCTGCCCGAACAATTGCTCGACCCGCACCCGCGTGCCGGGTGGGATCGCGGCAGGCCCCTCCGCCACGGTCACGCCATTGTCCACGACGATGCTCCAGCCATCCTCGCCCGCCGGGCGGCTCTCCAGCGTCAGCCGCGCGACACTGGCGATGGAAGGCAAGGCCTCACCGCGAAATCCCAGCGTTACAACGGCTTCGATCCGCTCGTCCGCCAGCTTGGAGGTGGCATGCCGCTCCAGCGCGATGGCCAGATCGTCGCGCGCAATTCCCCGGCCATCGTCGCTGACTTCGATCAGGTCGGCGCCGCCAGCAGCCAGACGGATGGCGATGCGGGTGGAACCGGCGTCGATGCTGTTTTCGACAAGCTCCTTCAGCGCGCTAGCGGGCCTTTCGACCACTTCACCGGCAGCGATACGGTTGACGAGAGCTTCGGGGAGGCGGCGTATTGACATATGTCAGGGACTAGCCCAAGCGAACGTCTTCCGCGAGCCGTTACCTGCGATTTATTCTCGAATCGACGGGATGACGACCACCTGCGGAAAATACCCTACTCCGGCGCGCATCAGGGCATTTGCGCCTAGGCTGAACAGGACCTGGAATGTCGTTTTTCACCCGCTTGTTCAAATTCTCTTCGCACGACATGGCCATCGACCTCAGCACCGCCAACACAGTGGTCTATGTGCGCGGGCGCGGCATCGTGCTCAATGAACCGTCGGTCGTGGCGGTGGAAACCATCAACGGTATCAAGCGCGTAAAGGCGGTCGGCAACGACGCCAAGCTGATGATGGGCAAGACGCCGGACAATATCGAGGCGATCCGTCCGCTCCGTGACGGTGTAATCGCGGACATCGACATTGCCGAGCAGATGATCAAGCATTTCATCGACAAGGTGCATGGCAGCCGCCGTATCCTGCGCTTCCCCGAGATCGTGATCTGCGTCCCCTCTGGTTCGACCAGCGTCGAGCGCCGCGCCATCCGTGATGCCGCCAGCAACGCGGGCGCCTCTCAGGTCTTCCTGATCGAGGAGCCGATGGCCGCCGCAATCGGCGCCGACATGCCCGTGACCGAGCCGATCGGCTCCATGGTCGTGGACATCGGCGGCGGCACGACGGAAGTCGCCGTGCTCTCGCTGCGCGGCCTTGCCTACACCACCTCGGTCCGCGTCGGCGGCGACAAGATGGATGAGGCTATCGTCTCCTTCGTGCGTCGCCACCACAATCTCCTGATCGGCGAAGCCACGGCGGAGCGAATCAAGAAGGAATATGGCATCGCGCAGAAGCCCGCCGATGGCGTGGGCCAGATCATCCATATCAAGGGCCGCGACCTCGTGAACGGCGTGCCCAAGGAAATCTCGATCAACCAGGGCCAGATCGCCGACGCGCTGTCCGAGCCTATCGGCACCATCGTCGAGGGCGTTCGCATCGCGCTGGAGAATACGGCGCCGGAGCTGGCGGCCGACATCGTGGATCAGGGCATCGTCCTGACCGGCGGCGGCGCGTTGCTCAAGGGGCTGGACGAGGAATTGCGCGACGAGACCGGCCTGCCCGTGACCGTCGCCGATGAGCCGCTGACTTGTGTCGCCATCGGCACCGGACGTGCTATGGAAGACCCGATGTTCCGCGGCGTCCTTCAGACCGCATAAGCTCGAACGGCCAAGGGGTAGTTATGGCGCCGCCGCGCAAACGGCGCCCCGGTTACGACCGGAAGGCGCAATATGGATTGTTCGCGAGCTATGTGATCGCGATCACCGGCGCGATAGCGGCCCTGCTTCTGGTCGTCGTCTCGCAGGCCGATCCTGCGGGCTTTTCTGTCCTGCGCGCGGGCGTGGCGGAGATTACGCGCCCAGTCTCCTCCACCCTGCGCTCCATGGTGCTGACCATCGGCAGCCTCGACGAGATTGCCGCCGCCTATATCAAAGCAGGCAGCCAGAATGTCGGCCTGCGCCGCGAAGTGGAGACCACCCGCACCCGGTTGATCGAAGCGGACGCGATCCGGCAGGAGAATATCCGCCTGAAGCGCCTGCTCCGCCTCGCCGACGAGGAAGGGGATGTGGTCGCGTCCGGCCGTCTCGTCAGCAGCAGCAGCAGCAGCAGCCGCCGCCTGGCCCGGCTCGACGTCGGCTCGCGCAGCGGCGTGCAGACCGGCATGCCGGTGCGCGCGGCCGAGGGACTGGTGGGCAGGGTGTTGTGGACAGGGCTGAACACCGCCGACATCCTCCTGCTCGTCGACAGCGAGAATGTGGTGCCCGTGCGCCGTGCCAGGGACAATATCCCCGGCATCTCCCGCGGACTGGATGACGGCACGGTGGAAGTCCGCGCGCTGAACGCAGAACGCAATCCCTTCAAGCCGGGCGACATCTTCGTAACCTCCGGCATCGGCGGCATCTACCGGCCTAACATTCCCGTCGCCATCGTCGCGCGCGTCGAAGGGGAAAGAGCAATCGCCATTCCGCTCGCCAACCCCGGCCGGGTCGAACTGGCCATCGTCCAGCGCACCTTCCAATCCGAGGAGGCGCGATCCACCAGCGCGCCGCCCGGCACGCCCCCCGCAGCGACCTCCAACGAGGCATCCGCCGTCTCATCAACAGGCACGCCGCCCGAATGAAGAGCCGCTACGCCCGCCTATCCTATTCACGCAGTCCCGTGCGTATCCGCGCCACGCCGATCGTCTCGGTCATGCTCGGTTCCCTGCTGCCCGCCATGATCCCCATCGTCTCCCTTTCCCCTACAACTCCGCCACTGGGCCTTATGATTCTCCTGGGCTGGCGCCTGTTGAGACCCGAGTTGTGGCCGCTGTGGATCGGCCTGCCGCTGGGCTTCTTCGACGATATTGCGACGGGGCATCCGGTCGGCACGGCCATGTGCCTGTGGACGCTGGCGATGGTTGCTATCGACAGTGTCAGCGTCCGCCTGCTCTGGCGCGATTACGCACAGGACTGGCTGATCGCCAGTATCGCGATTATAACCGTCATCGCGATGAGCTGGTTCTTCATGCACCTGGCGCCAGGCGGCGGCGGTGGCCCCTTTAACCGGCTGGCGCCGCAAATCCTGCTCAGCATCATGCTGTTCCCCCTCGTCGCCCGCTTGTGCGCGCGACTTGACCGTTGGCGGCTGCCGTGAAGCTGTTCGGCAAGAAAACCGTCAGCGAGGGGCAACAGAGCCTGACCTTCTCCCGGCGGGCGGTGCTGGTCAGTTCGGCGCAGATGGGCATGGGCGCGCTACTGGCGGCGCGGATGGGCTGGATAGCCATTGCCGAGAATGAGAAATATTCGCTGCTGTCGGAGAGCAACCGGGTCAATCTGACGCTCATCCCCCCACGGCGCGGCTGGATCGTGGATCGCAAGGGCATTCCCCTCGCCAATAACCGCACGGACTTCCGAGTCGACATCATCCCCGACCGACTGCGCGACGGCGACCGGGACAGGGTGGTCGGCGTTCTCACCCAACTTTTGTCGCTCCGCCCCGAAGAGGTTGACCGGATCAACGAGAGCCTTGCCAAGGCGGCTGGCTTCCAGCCGGTGCAGGTGTCGGATGGCCTCGACTATGCCAAATATGCCGCCGTGAGTGTCCGCCTGTCGGAATTGCCGGGCGTGGCGCCTTCCCAAGGCTTTTCGCGCTTCTATCCGGCTGGTCCGTCCGTAGGCCATCTCATCGGCTATGTCGGTGGCGCCAATGCGCAGGAATATGAAAAGACGCGCGACCCGCTGCTCATCACCCCGGGCTTCAAGGTCGGCAAACAGGGTCTGGAAAAATTCTATGACGCCTCCCTGACCGGCAAGCCGGGCGCTCGCCGGGTCGAGGTCACGGCGCATGGCCGCATCGTGCGCGATCTCACCACCCGGCCCGACATCGCAGGCAAATCGATCAAGCTGACTATCGACGCCGGGCTTCAGGAATATGCCGGGCGACGTCTGGGCACCCAGAGCGGCGCGGTGGTGGTTATCGACTGCGCTAACGGCGATGTACTGGCCAGTGCGTCGATGCCCAGCTTCGATCCTAACAGTTTTTCCGACGGCATTTCGCATCTGGAGTGGGAGATGCTGTCGAAGGACGATCATATCCCGCTACGGAACAAGGCACTTCAGGGCCTCTACCCGCCCGGATCGACGGTCAAGCCGATGGTTGCCCTCTCCTTTCTGGAGCATGGGCTGGACCCGGACGAGCATGTCAATTGCAATGGGCAGGTGCGCGTCGGCAACACCCTTTTCCACTGCTGGAAGCGCGGCGGCCATGGCCCCGTCAACATGAATCGCGGTATCGCACAAAGCTGCGACATATATTTTTACGTCATGGCCCAACGGTTCGGCATGGATGTGATCGCAGACATGGCCCGCCGTCTTGGCCTCGGTCAGAAATTCGATCTGCCCTTTCCCAGCCAAAGCTATGGCACCGTGCCCGACCCGGCATGGAAGCAGAAGAAATATAACCAGCCCTGGGCGGTCTACGACACGGTCAATGCGACCATCGGACAGGGCTATATGCTCGTCAATCCGACGCAGATGGCCGTCATGGCCTCACGGCTTGCGTCCGGCCGCGCGCTCGTCCCCCATTTCGTGGCAGACGGAAAGCGACATGACGCCCCCCCGCTGGGCGTACGGCAGGAAAATCTCGACCTCATCCATCAGGCCATGCGCGACGTCATTAACGGTGGGGGCACCGGCGGCGCTGCCCGTCTCAAGGTTCCCGACGTACTGATGGCGGGCAAGACGGGCACGGCGCAGGTCCGCCGCATCACCATGGCGGAGCGGTCACGCGGCGTGCGCGGCAACAGCTCGCTGCCCTTCAAGCTGCGCGACCACGCTCTGCTCCAATGCTTCGCGCCCTATGACAAGCCGCGCTATGCGCTGGGCTGCATCCTTGAGCATAACGGCCATATCAATCGCATCATGGATTCGACCACGATTTCCAGTGACATCATGTCCTATATGTTCGATCCGGCTGGCGCGATGGCGCGACTGGAGCTAATGGAAAAGGAATGGGGTGGTACGCCTCAACAACGCCTGGAAAGTCAGATCATCGCCTATCGGATCGAAAAGGGCGTGGCGGCGGCCGCCGAAGCATCCAACGCGGCAAACAACAGCGCATCCACCACCGCGCCCTTGACCGGTAATGCTGCCGCCGAACCGGAAGACGAGACCGAACGTCCCGCACCGACCCCGGCAACCTCGCGGGATGCCGCCGCTGCCCCCGGCGACGTCATTGCCAATGTAGCGGCACCACGGCCATGAGCCTAGTCCCCGAACCCGTCAGACGCCTGCCCTGGCGCATCTATGGCCTGCTCACCGCCATGGCCTTTTTTGGGTGCGTCATCCTCTACAGCGCGGCCGGTGGCCATATCATGCCATGGGCAGGGATGCAGGCGGCGCGCTTCGTCGTCTTCTGCCTGATGGCGGAAACGATAGCGCGCATTCCCTTCTCCTTTGTCGAGCGCATGGCCCTGCCTATCTATGGCGCCGTGCTGGTGGCGCTTATCCTTGTCGAACTGATCGGCGGCGTGGCCGGGGGAAGCCAGCGCTGGATCAACCTCGGCTTCATGCAGTTGCAACCGTCCGAGTTCATGAAACTGACCTGCGTCCTGGCAGTCGCTCGCTTTTATACCCTGATCCCTGCGCGCCAAATCCGAAGCTGGACGGCGATCTGGCCAGCGCTGACACTGATCGGCCTGCCTGCGGTCCTCATCATGCTCCAACCCGATCTGGGCACAGCGCTGATGGTCACGGCAGGGGGGGGCACGGTCATGTTTCTCGCCGGACTCCCCATGCGGCTTTTCCTCGGTGCTGCAGGGGCGATGGCCGCGATCATCCCCATCGCCTTCACTACGCTGCACGATTATCAGAAAAAGCGTGTGCTGATCTTCATGGACCCGGAAAGCGATCCGCTGGGCGCAGGCTATCATATCAGCCAGTCCAAGATTGCGATCGGATCCGGCGGTATATTCGGCAAGGGCTTTCTCAATGGCACGCAAAGCCATCTCGACTATCTGCCCGAGGGCCATACCGATTTCATCTTCGCCACCATGGCGGAGGAATGGGGCGTGGTCGGCGGCGTGTTCCTGATCATATGCTTCATGGCACTGCTGCGGTGGGGCATGCGGGTGGCACAGCGCACAGAGCAGAAGTTTCAGCGCATGGTCGTCGCCGGCCTCACCATGACGATCTTCTTCTACATCGCCATCAACATGTCGATGGTCATGGGCCTGGCCCCGGTGGTCGGCATTCCCCTCCCCTTCATGTCCTATGGCGGATCGTCGATGATGACGATCATGATGTGCGTCGGGATCATCATGAACATCGACCGGACCCGCACACGCGGATCAGCCACTAGTTGGCAGTGAGCCGCCCTGGACGTTTTCGACCGATCTGCCGCAACCAAAACAAGCCTTTTCCAAAATATGGCAATTTCCATTTGCACGCCGCAAAAACCCGCGCTAGACGCCCATCCCTGACGACGAGAGCCGGATATCAACACCGGCCCTGAACGTTGTGTGGACGCATAGCTCAGTTGGTAGAGCAGCTGACTCTTAATCAGCGGGTCCTTGGTTCGAGCCCAAGTGCGTCCACCAAAAAATCCAGCAAATACAGCAACTTACCCCAAACGGGGCCGGCTTCAAAAGCTGCTTACGATTTGCTTTCTAGCGTATTTCTAGCCGCTCTAGCTGCTCATAGCAGCGCCCCACACCGCGAGGTGCAGGGCGCTGGCAGCGTCAGGGCGGAAGGAGTGTTGCCTACCCCCGCTGCTGCGGATGTTCGATTTACGAGGGACCGTCCGCTGTTCCTCGGCGCGGGGTTGAAACTGAAGGGAACCCGCGCAAGCTCAACTCATTGAAACCGATCTTCGTCTCCCCGGCATCCCTGCGAGCCATCGCACAGCCGCAGGCGCAGAATGTCCTCTGAGAAGAATGGGCGACGGCACTTCATGCAACGCTGCCAGCCCATGTTCCTGACCACGCGCGGCGGGCGAGAGTCCGCGTCCAGCACTGGCTCGCGGCGCACGCATCCGTCATACTCCCATCTCTTCGGGACAATCATGCCCTGCCAGTCCACCCCTGCCCGCGCTGGAAATGCGAAGGTGTCGTGAGGGGCATATGGCAGCTTGGGCTTAGCTGGCGCGGGCTCGGGCGCTGGTGCAGGTGGTCCGGGCTGCGGCTGACGGTCACGCTCCCGCCATGCTACCAGCCACGCGGGATCACCGTCAGCGAGCATATGCCAGCGCCCATACACCGCCAGCGTCCCACGCTCGCATGATGTCCACTATGTCAAGGAAGTCAGGGTCCAGCGTCCCCGCGCTCACCGCCGCATATGCCCCGTCAACAAATCCATCCCATGAACCGTAGAGTATCACGATGGGCGATGGGCGCGGCTTCCGACCTTCCTCCATCCGCTTCACGCGGCGTTGGAGCGTCCGGATGCCCGCCATTGTGGTTAGCTCCTGAACCGCTTCGCCATGTCGCGATACTCGGTGCCATGCACGGGGAGTGCTGACTGCGCCGCCTCAACGGCGTGCTGCTCGTCCAGCACCTCCACATGGCGACGGACCAGCGCAGCGCGCATCGCCTGCCAGTCCTCCGCTTCGCGGCGCTCCCGCTCGCTCAAGGGCAGGTCAGCTTTCATGGTGGATCACCTTCAGTTGATGGAGAACGTCATAGGCATCAGCGCGCACCTGCCAGTCGTCGCAGTCGCGCATGACCTCGCAGCATGTGGTCACTACCTCGCGCCGAAACTGACCACGCTGCTGATCGTCCATGCTGGCGACCGCATCGCAAATGGGCGCGAACCGCTCGGTGTTGCGAATGTCGCCATAGCTGAGCGGCTGGACATGGATGGGATAGGCAAGCTGGTCCGCCATGCTGACCGCCCAATCCACGCACGCCTGATAGTGGCTGATGGGCTGGTAGCGCAGGGTCTGCGGGCGCATCGTGCCGGGCGTGTCACCGGGCGCGAGCAATGCGATCTGCACGAACACATCGTCGTCGCCAATGGCATGGGCGTGGACGCGGTTCCGTTCGGTGTTGATGATTGTCATGGTCGGGGTGCCCCTACGATGGGAGTTTCAGCAGGGCCGGTCGCGCTCGGCCTTTTTTGGAGCGAAGTGCAAATAATTCCATTTTACGCTCGGGCATCGCGCGCCTCCTCAAGCGCCTCAATCCGAGCCGCCAGTTCCTCGGTGGCTCGCACGTCCGCCAGCCGCGCAACGCTGTCGATGATGAGCCGCCCAACATCAGGAGCAACTTCACCAGCCGCAATCGCATCCAGCACCTGGGCGACCTGCTCGCTGATGGGAGCATCGGACGAGAACGAGAAACAGACTCGCTCCATCTGCGCCTTGATGCTGGGCATCACGCGCGACAACACGAGCGAAGCTGCATTCGTATCGCCCTCCAGCGCCTTCCCGACCAGCACCGCGACGATGTTACGCATCTCATCGAGCATCTGCTGGGTAGCAAGCAACCGCTTGTCGGGCAGACCCTTCGGGCGACCGGAAGGATTGGGCGACGGGCATCCCGGCTTCCACTGACCGGGGTTGCCCCCGGTAGCGTCCATCGGAAGTGGCGGAGGCGCAGGCTTCCAATCCGTGCCCCACGGCGGTTGAATTGTGGCGGTCATTGGATGCGTATCCTGTTTAGATCAGTGGCTCAGACCGGCACAGAAAAGGGCTTTTGTGCAGCGCGCATTTGGTCCCGAACCTCCCGCGCCGACGTCCGCTTCGCGAGGATGGGGCGACCATCGACCTGCGAAGTCTTGAACTCGTCGATGTAGCCAATGGCGTCCTGCACCGACTTTTTGAGCAGCGGTTCACGCTCTGCAATGATTGCGGCAGTCGCCTTCATGGCCCGGAGTTGCTTCGCCTTCACCGGCTGCGCCCGCTCATGCCACTCTTGCAGAAGCATCTCGCTCGTCTCCGCGTCGATGCCGGAGAGGTAAGGGCGAGCGCCAAGGACTGCCGTGACCGTCACGTCATCGCCCTCG
Organism: Sphingobium sp.; assembly: GCA_036384115.1. Classification (GTDB taxonomy): domain Bacteria; phylum Pseudomonadota; class Alphaproteobacteria; order Sphingomonadales; family Sphingomonadaceae; genus Sphingobium. The sequence continues at coordinate 90,202 of DASVMZ010000137.1, read as the reverse complement.
GCAATCGCCTGCCGGAGCGCCCCGAACCGTTGCGTCTCTTTTTCCATGCCCCGGAAGTAAGCGCGGATCTCCGAACCCATCGTGCCGGTGGCGCGCTGTTCGACCGGCGCACGCAATTCCTGTTCGAACCGGGCAATATTGTTGTCGAGCGTGTCGCGGGCGCGGTCCCACATGGGCCACACCCGGCCAACCATGCGCTTGGTGGCGTAGTCATCCACCTGCACCAGTTGCGCATATTCGTTGAGCGTGGGATTTTTCGCAGCGCCCGCCTTGGCCTCGTGGATGCTCTTGAGCGCCTCGAATGCCTCGCTGATCGCCGTTTCTGCCGCGCCAAGTAGCGGGCGCGTATCGGCATCGTAATCCGCAATGACGCCATCAATGCCGGGATGCAAAGTTGGCGAAATGCGGGTGTCAATTTCATCGGCCATTTATCGAACTCCCAAGCTGGATGCGGCTAGACATTGGCTACAAGCTATGGAGGCCACGCGAAGGTCCGCAACCTGTTTTTGTTATATAACAGTCACTTAGTTCAGTTCTACGTGCCGTGAACACCATATAGCATATTAGTGGGTCGGCACTTTTGGGGTGATGACCACATGCGGGCGGGCCGCTGTGGGGCGCGCTGGGGCGCGGCAGCGCAGCGGTGCCCCTGTAGCGGCGACGGTGCGGCTTTCGTGCCCCCAGCCCCGGCGCTACCGGCCTGCGCAGCGCGAGCCAGCTCGCGGCCCGCCACCCAACAATCTATAACGAATCTATCTTGTATCTATATAGAGTCTATGGCATACGAGTCGTCAGAAGGAGACGCGATATGTCGAACAATGCCCTCATCGTTTTTACAGCCAAGACCGTCGAAATGATCCACGAGCAGGGTGGAACAAGGTCATGGGTGCTTAGCGCCACCAGTATGCGCGACGTGCGGTATGTCGTCTGCACGCGGAACAGCGACCGCGCCTACGACGAAGAGTGCGGCCCGCGCACCGAACCGCACGGGCAGGCGTTCCTTGTTGGCAAGGTGTCCGGCTTGAAGCAGGTGGACGAACGGAACGGACGGAAGCGCTACCTCGTCCAGATGAGCGAATATGCCCGCGTGTCGGTGGATGATTTTTGGACCCACGACCGCAACCCGACGCGCTACACCGACACGGACACCCTGCGCGAGCGCGGCATTGATGTGGACAAGCTGGACTGGCTGCCCATGCCCGACAGCGATGGTGTCATTGGCGTGATGCCCAGCGCCCCGGCAGCGCCCACCCCCTCCGCAAGTGAGGGACTGACCATCGCGGAAGCTAAGCGCGGCTTGGCGGTCAAGTTCGGCGTTCCTGAGGAGGCAATTCAGATCGTCATCAACGGCTAGGCCCGCGATGACCACATGGGCGGCGTTGGTGCGTTTGCGTTTGCCACGGCGGCCTCCCGCTAAAACACCCCAAAACGGCTGAAATGACTTAGGGGATACCAGTCTAGGCAAACGCACAAACTTTATATGTATTTTATACAATATCCCTAGCATTTCTGCGGGTTTGGGGCGTTTGCGCCGGGGTGGCAAACGCAGGCAACCGTTTGCGGTAGTTCAAAGCGGCGATGGGCAAACAACGCAAACTTTGCTGGCCGCGTTTGCCCGCCACTGTGGTCATTCAAAACGAGCAGAGCACGCGGTAAGCCTTACCGTGAAAGCTGAATTGCTCCACCAGCTTGTCTCCCTTTACCTCCATCAAATTGCCATTCGTCATTGCTGTCCTGATTGCCATGTCTAGTGCAGCCGTATGCCCCAGCTTATGATTTTGGAACGCGGACTGCCGGCCGGTGCGCTGCTGGAGGTATTTGCGGGGAACGATGCTCACACCCTGCATCGCCTTGCCATGCTTCAGCCACGGAGGCAGCTTGTCAGCAGGTAGTCGCAAGAACTCGACACACAGGTCCATCACCTTCTGCTCGCGCCCGGTGTCGTTGCCCTCGCCAACCTCACCCGTGCGGATGCGGTTCAGGAAAGCGGATGTTCCGTGACGCATCAGCGTGATTGCCCATGCTGCCTGCTCGTCGCTGACAACCGGCTTGAGATGGTTTTCGCCCACCGCGAGCAACGCGGCGACGCGGAGCGCATTGAGGTGCGCTCGGTTCCAGACGGCACGCTGGTTCTCGTCATCCCCAGCAACCCGGATCGCCGCGTCGCACTCATCCTCAAAGCGATCCAGCATCGCACGCGCGCCGTCGCTGAACGTTACCTCTTGATAGGCATTGGTGCCCGCAGCCAATTCGGCCTGCTGAATGATGCGCGCAATGTGGTCAATCAACGGCTGCGGCGGCTGGTCCACTCGGGCAACATTCTTGTCGGGCCTGTCGCCAGTGTATTCAATGACGCAGAACCGCGACATGAACCCGTCGCGCATCATGGCGTCGGTGATCGACTCGTAGAAGGTGCTAGGGGTCGTCTCGCCAATTAGACTGAATGCGACCGACTGGATCGACGCGACGTTATTGTCTTGGCTGCTATACGCGATGCCTCCCGCCACGCCGTCCGGGCCGGATTTGGAATACAGCGTGGTCAGCATCTTCCGAAGCGAACGCGCATTAGGGTCGTTCGTCGTCGCCATCGACACAAACTTGTGCCCGATCTCGCCAGCCACATTAACGAAGCAAGGATTGTAGGCGCTGGCTTTGAGCAGTGCTGGACCCGATACGAAGTCGGAGAAGTCCACATAGTTCGTAGCCTGCGGAACCTGCTTCATCGCAGCGCCAATGACCTTACCGATCCCGGTGTGCATTGCCTCCTTCCCGATTGCGGACCTAGCGACCAGCACGACGAAGAGGTTCAACCCTGAGCCGGGGATATGCCACTGACGACCAGCGATGCCAGCCATTAGCCCCAGCGCCGCGACAATGGCGACCTCTGCAACCGGACGCGGCGCCTGCTGATAAACGAACTGCGCCAGCGCACCGACGAAGCCCGGGGGCATGGGCAACGCACCAACTGCGGGTTGCGTCAGTGGCGCTGGTGTCACGTCAATAGGCGGAGGCATGGAGGCGCTGAGGGCCGGTGCAGGCTCTTGAGCAAAGAATGCGTCAATCACCTCGCGGTCATAGTCATCAGACATGATCGACCTCCCCGCCGGTGGGGGTAGGCAAGGATTTGTGCCCATCGCTATCTGCACTCGGCAAATTTTTACGCGGCGGTGAATTTTGCGGGAAAACATTCGGGGATTGCGGACCCACGGCGAGGCCCTGTAAATTGGTGCTGTTCACGTCGATACTCCGGGCGGCAGGGGTGGCTACCTGCCGCCCATTCATGAGGGGGATCAGGCGGCCTGCTCGCTCGTGCTGTGACGCGCACCGGATGCGAGCCAGCGGAGAACATCGAGTTCGGCATACCAACAGCGACGGGTTCCGGGCGGGCTGAAATAGCGCGGTCCCTCGCCACGGAAGCGGTATTGGTTCATCGTGTTTGGATGGACACCGAGGATTTCGGCAACCTCGTCACCGCTCAGCGGACGACGCTTCGGGGTATAGGCGAACAGCTCGCAAAGCTGGTCGAAGGACATTTCACTCATGCAGGAAGCTCCCGCGCGACATGGTGCGAGCGAAACCCAGCTTAGCAACGGGACCGGCCCGCCCTATCAGAGATAAAGCGGGCCGGTAACGTAGCTATACATTAAATAACTACGCCTGTATTTGATAATATTACGCCGCCTGCTGGACAGTAATCCACGGCGGCAGCGGGCCGTTATCCTTCGACCAATACGTCACTTCGGTATTACCATCGGACTTAGCAGTAGTAGCCAAGACAACCACCAGTCTGGGATCATTCATCATATTGATGGCGTCCGATGCCGAAACCACGACTTCAGTTGCTTTGGGATAATTGGAGGCAGTCATTAATCCGTCCTTCTAAAAAGGCTCGGCAGCTCACCCATGAGTTTAGGCAGGCTGACGAGCGATGCTTCGTCAAAGCCTACCTATTGGCGGGGGCTAAATGAACCTCAGGTCTTGGCATTGCCAAAGTCCATCGGTGATTCACACAAACACCATCGCTCGATATGAGTCAATAGCTAGTTCGGCAGCGCAGCGCCGACCACTTTTTGAATCCCTAAACGGTCGTAGGGGTGGTTGGCCTGTCACCGGCTTCGACCGATTTTGCCCGATTGGTGCGATTTGAGCGACCGGCAGCGGCTCGATGGCCGACCTTCGCTGTAAGGCGGCGTGGTGCCCGATCGCCGCGTGGCCGCCCCTAACCCTGCGGCACGCTGGTGCCGCCCCTGTAGCCCCGGCTGTAGCGGCCTGCCCCGCGCATCACGCGGTGCGGTGCAGCGGCACCACGTTCTTCGCCGCAGCCACCGCTGCCTGCTGCTCGATCCAATCGCCGACCTTCTGAACGTCCGGCTGGAGCCAATCGAGGTGCGCCAGGTCGAGATATGCGCGAGCGGTAACGTCATCGCTGCTGGGCTTGTGCCCGGTGAGCAGGTCCGTGCGGAACTTCTCGATCAGGCATTCGCGCATGGCGTAGTTCGTAAACGAGCGGCGCATGTCGTGCAGCGACAGGTGCTTCCCAGCCACCTCGCCAATCGCCACCATCGGAGCGCGGGCATCCATAATGCGCCCGGTCTTGCCCCACGACGGAAACACGAACGGGCTATCGGTGCCGTCCTCCAGCTTGAGGCGGGGACGCGACTTGAGCAGCGCCACGGCCTGCGACGACAGCGGGAGCCAAATCGGGTCCCCACGCTTGCGGTCGTCCAGATGCCACCAGCACTCGGACGGGTTGTGGTCATCGATATGCACGCGGTCCCACGTCAGGGTCGCCATCTCGTCACGACGCGCGCCGGTCAGCAGCGCGAAGATCGTCAGGTCCACCGACGCAAGTGCTTCATAGCCCTGCACCTCACCGCGCATTTCGTGGAGCTTGTTCCAGACCGCACCGATTTTGCGCTTGTCGATATAGCGCTCGGTGCGAGTGCCCAGCTTCGCCCAATGGTGCTTGAGCGCATCAACCGGATTGTCGCGGATCAGCGGGGAGCCATCAGCCTGACGGTATTCGTCCGTAGCGAAGCGGATGAGGATGCGGAGAGTGACGAACGCGGCGTTGGCGCTGGCGGGCGCGGCTTTCTTCCCCTCCAGACCGCCCTTCACCAGTGCAGCGTGGCGGTCCTTCACCATGTCGCGGGTGATGCTGGCGATTGGCAGCGGTGCCCACTTTGCGAAGGTCTTTTCCACATGGCGGCGATACTCAGCGGCGGTGCTGGCTTTCATCTTACCCGGCCTGCCGACATACGCCTCAAGCACGTCTTGCAGCGACACCTTGGCGGCAGCGTCAGCTTTGACCACAGCGCGCGGGTCGATCCCCTCGCGCATGTCCTGCAACACCTTCTGCGCCCGCTCCCTCGCCTTGGCTTCGGTCAGCGTGCCGTAGGGACCGAGGGTGAACTGGATGGACTTACCGGCAACCCGGCCCATCACCATGAACACCTTCTTGCCCTGCGCCGACACGCGCAGGCCGTAGCCCTTCACGCCATCGTCCCAGTGCATCTCGTAGCCCTCGGCGGGCGCTGCGACCTTGTCCACAAAGGTCTTGGTGATCTTCGCCATGCTGCTCCTTCGTGCTAGATTCTAGCGTATTTCTAGCAACCAAGCGCAAGCTACGACAACCACCCACAATCATGCAAACGAATAAGTGGCTGAATTATCAATGTTATTGTGGCTAGAACAATGAAGCGCAATCTAGCGCAATACCGTGATTCCAAAACTCTTAATCAGCGGGTCCTTGGTTCGAGCCCAAGTGCGTCCACCAAAAAATCCAGCAAATACAGCAAGTTATGCCTTCGGGCGGTCGCTCTTACATTGCGCTGCGGCGGTCGTGTAAGAGCTATGTAAGAATGCGCGGTTGATGCCACCCTCGCAGCAACACCCCGCACCAAGGGTACGAGGCGCTGCACAGCGTCAAGCATGAGGAGGAAACCTCGCCCCGCTGGTGCGGTTGTTGGATTTATCGAGGAACGCACCGCTATGCCTCGGCGTGGCGACGTTCAGCCACGCAACCTCTATCTAAATCTATCCTCGTCTCCCTGGCAAGGCGGCGGAATGTTCGTCCATAACCATTGGCGGCATATGGACCATTTTCTTGGGTAATCTTGTGATGACGCTCTTCTACAAGGTGCGGCTTATCTGCAAATTTCCGTAAGGGGACGGCGGACCAATCCCTCATCAGCGTCCGCATGATCTTATCATAACCTTCGACCGTGCGCGGGCGTGAATCCTTACGGGGCAACTCGGAATCGCGCGTGTGCTCCCACGCTTCGCCCAACGTCCATTCCTTATGTCGCTCCTCAAACTTACCAGCCGTCTGGATCGCACCGAGGGTTGCCTTGGCCTTTACCCGTGCTTGCTTCACACTCAGTTCGGGGAATGTCCCAATCGAAACTTTCTTTGTGCGGCGGCGGCCAAGATCGTCACGCACATCGCTATGAACGGTAAAAGTCTTTTTTCGCCTGCCAACGGCGACGAAGAAACCCTTCAAATCATCCCGTACAAACTCGCAGTTATCATGCACGCCATGCTCGTGTCAGGCGAGTTCTTTGAGAGGAAGGCAACCGTTACGATCTAAAACCTTACTATTCTGTTTTTTTCCAGCATTTTCCGAACCAGAAGATGATGCTATCTGCTTCGAAAATGCTTTAGGCGTGGCCGAACCATTCCGCCGAGGCTGTTGCACTTTCGTCTTTGGATCGTGCGTCCGACACATTGGAAGGTTCTCCCGCGAGCCCCATCATGCGGCAACATATGTTGACCGCGAAGACGACCGTGCTCCTGGCGATTTCATCCCTACTACGCTTTAGGCCTTGCAATCTGGGCCACTATTAGACGACAACCTCTTAGGCTGCATATCCGAGCCTGACGGCATTGCCGTGTTCGGCGCGCGTTCTCAACCACGCCTGAACGCACTACATTGGCCGCCCTGTTGAGGAGGCATCAAACGATCGCTGTCGATGCTTTGGCATAATTTGTCGCTGCACGCGCCCTGTCTCGTCGATCACGCCCGCGTGCCCTGCTGGCAACGACACCGAAATGGGCTTTAAACATCCTGCAAAAATGGGACAGACTGGCAAAGCCGCACGAATAGGCAATTTCCGAAATCCGCTCATCACTGCTTGCCAAAAGATAGGCCGCAAGGTTGAGCCGTGCATCGATGAGCAATTTGTTGAATGTCGTGCCGTGATCGGAACAGGTCTGATGCACTGTGCGTAGCGAGCATTTAAGCTGGACAGCGGCCTCGCGCGGCGAAAAGCCCTCCTGGCCAGCATTAGCCGTGATTATCTTCAGCAGACGTCCCATTCGCCCCGCAATGGCAGGCAAATGATCACCCTGCGCCGCCAGAATTTCGAGGCTGTTGCGCAAAAGCGCGGCCAGCATCAATAATGCCTTGTCACCAATTTCCCTCGCGAGGGGAACATTGATGAGGTCGGCAACGAGCCGATGGAGCGCGCCGGCGCTAATGAAATCGGCAGGTATATGATTCTTGGCACCCAGGATGGTTTCATTCAGTACCTCCCGCAACGCCCACCAGACTGGCAGTGTCACGACGATAAACTCGGCGTTGTCGGCGACTGAAAGGTGGTGAGGCAGCCAGCTGTAGATGGGCACGATATCACCCCGGCGAAGTGTGCGAGACAGCCTCCATTGCCACACCTCCGTTTCTCCCTCGATCATGAAGAGGACATAATAGCAAAAATCTGCGCTAAAACTTTGCGGTAGCGCTCGCGATTGCAGGTCGGCGCTTCCTATCCGCATATGCCAGATACGGCCTGCACCGACCTCGGCGTTCCCAAGGAGGGTGACTCCCTTCGACGAGCCAGTCAGTCCGCTACCCGAGAACGCCGTTGCCAGGATTGCATCGCTATATATGCCTCCTGAAGCAGTCTGCGAGGAATGGCGCAATCTGGCCGAGCCACTATCCGCTATCATATGGTCAGCCTCCTATGACCGTTGGGTCGGGCGCCTGCCCGCATCAATATCGAGTCAGGCGAGGGAGCCCAACTGTCAATCACTAGGAGCCTGGACGCGCAAGACCGCACTCTTGGACAATTTTTAGCGCGCGGCAAAGCAAGACGCATCAATCATAACCTCTAATATTCATATAGAAATGATAATATATTCCGCTTATTAAAGTGTATGATGAAAATATCATATAAAAAAACTCCCGAGAGGTGATCTATAATATCAATTTCTATATGATAATTAGGGGGAAAAATGTATCGTCATGTTATTTATAGTGTAGCACTGGTAACTGTCGCTGCATATTTTCCGCTTTACGCAAATACAGATCAGGGCAATAATATAGAGTATTACAATTTTGATGTTGGCGCGGGGAAACTGGCCAACGTTGTCCGCGGAATCTCCTTGCAGGCCAGAGCGAGGATTTCCGTCGAACGTCAGAGCGATGCCGAAATGCGGGTTGACGGGGTTCATGGGCGGCTGACGTTGCGCGGTGCGCTCGAGCAAGTGCTCGCCGGCACCGGCTGGCGCCTAGAGGCCGTGGAGGGTGGCAGTCTTCGGATCATGCGCACCGATGGCGGCGCAGATATTGTTGTTTCTGCCCGTCGTCGTGATTTCGTACGCACCGACAGCTCGCTGCTCACGCGAACGGACGCACCACTGCGCCAGACGCCGGGCACGATTGACACGGTGACCGAGGAGGTGCTCGACAATCAGAATGCGCTCTCGGTGGGCGACGCATTGCGCAATCTTCCAGGCGTTGTTTTCACAGTCGGTGGTACTTCGCAGGCAAGTATCGGCTCGGACACGACAGGGGGCGTTACCTTCAGCGGCGGGCTGCGCAACAGTGCATTCGTGCAAAATCCACCGATCACGGACGTTGAGGCGATCGAGGTTCTGAAGGGTCCGTCCGCGATTCTGACCGGCTCCAGAGTCGCTGGTGGTGTCATAAATTTCGTGCCTAAGCGTGCAACGGGCCGCCGCCTGTCTTCAGTGCAAATGGGGACGGGCAGCGGCGGTGAAATGTTCGCCTCAGGCGACTTTGGCGGGAAGATATCTGAGAAACTCGGGCTGTCGGCCCGGCTCAATCTTCTCTATCAGGTAGCGGACACACTGCCCAATGGTGGCAACGACCCCTACTCAAGGGTCGTCAATCCGATCATAGGCTTTCGCACGCCAGGTTTTAGTCTCGACGCGGGCGTGCAGTTCTTCAAAACGAAGACGGCATTCCTAGACTTCGCGAGCTATGATCCAATCACCAGGGCGTTCCAATCCTATGGTAGCCGGATAAATCCTGAATCCAGCACCGTCGTTGATTCGACACGCTACACGCTCGCCTTCGAGAAAAATTTGCTCGAGTCCGATGGATTGATACTGAAGTTTCGTGGTCGCGGCCAGATCGAGGACGTTACGCGTGAACAGCAGTTCCAGTCGCCCGCCTTCTACAGCTTCGGATCCTTCGGCAGCTATGTCGCAAATTTGGCATCCTATGGAACGGACAAGAATTATGGCGGATATGCCGACATCTACGCGAAATTCCATACAGGTGGCGTCACGCACCAACTGATCGTCGCCTATGACGGGCGCCGACGGAACTATAGCGCGACAAACATATTGCCGCAGGCATTCTTCACGTCTGGCGAGACCGTCGCGTTGACACCCGTGCCCAAAAACGCCGTGCGGGGTAACGGCCACGTCCGTGAGAACGGGATCGTCATTCAGGAGCAGTTGAGTTTTGGCAGAGTCCATGCGCTGATCGGCTTGCGCCAATCCTATTACAGGGAATGGCTCTATGATGTTAATCCCGTCACTCAGCAGCTATCAACGACCGCCACTCGAACCAAGGCTAACAAGTTCCTGCCCAATGCAGGGCTAGTCTATGATTTAAGTAAAGCCACCTCGATTTATTTCGCCTACTCGAATGACTTTAAACCCATACAGGCCCAGTATAGCTCTTTTAGCGGCACCCCCCTGCCGCCGACATCGGTCAGGAGATATGAAGCAGGGATCAAGTCCAGCCTGTTCAATGACCGCGTGACGGTCAATGCATCGAGCTTCATCTTCAGGACCAGCAGCGACATAATGAGCGATCTTGCTCATCCAGGATTTTATATTCCCGCCGCTGGTCAGAAGGGGGAGGGGGTTGAAGTGTCCGCAGCGGGATCCCTAACAGCTACAGTGAAGGTGCTAAGCGGATTTACCTATTCGCATGCGAAACGGACCGACGGCAGTCCCGTTACGGCAAACCCTGCATATGTGGCAAATGTCTATGCCACCAAGACATTCGGGATCACCAAAGGGCAAACCTTCGATTTCAGCGTCGGCGCAAACTATAATAGTGGATACACCGCCCAGGATCCCTTCACTGGAGATTTTGTGAATATTAGCCACAGTTATTTGGATCTCAACGGCGGAATTCGCTACTCAATCAGTGGCGTTACGGCCAACCTGACAGTGAATAATATTCTGGATCGAGCCAATTATGCACTGGCGGATTCAATCGGCCAGATCAACGTTGCTGCGCCCCGGACATTCCGGCTGAGTCTGAGCAAGAATTTCTGACAGGAAATTGACGTCTCTTGGGCGCGCCCAAGAAATTACAGCAGGAGATATTGTCTTGGATCCCGTCATCGATCCGACCATGCGTGCGTCCACGACCAGGAACCTGCCACCCGAAATATTTTCGGGGGGAACTGGACCGGACGTACGGTTCACTCTCCGTTTGGTCGCGTCTTATTTCGCCGCCGATCGATGGATCGGCGGCGGCCTTGTCGTCATCTATATCCTGCTGGCGGGTGGCGGCAGTTTCTTCATGCTCAAGGCGCAGGAAAAACTGGCAGATATCACTAACGCGCTTGCCGCTCGCCAGGGCGGCCCGGTCCTTGGACTGGCAGCTATCGTGCTGTGTCTGGGGCTGGTTTTCCTGGTCACGGCGCTCATTACAGAATGGTGCCAATATATCGTGCGTATCCGCGCGCGCCGATATTATACCGAGAGTTCGCTCACCAAATGGCTGACGGACAATCGGTTCCACAGCATCGAGCAGGCCGGTGATCTGGACTATCCCGAGCAGCGTATCCAGGAAGACATCTATATATTCATAGAGAAGGTTCTGGCGCTCGGGCCTGGGATGATCGCCAGCATTGTGCCTATGGTCCTATATTCCACGAAACTGTGGAGTCTGTCACTGCCGATTCCGTTGACCGCAATCGGTCTGCCTTTCAATCTGCATGGCGCATTCTTCTTTGCGGCGATCGGGTTTACGCTGTTTTGGGCCTATCTTACGCATATTCTGGGCCGCGACCTGACTGCCAGCGAAGTCGTGCGCCAAAACCTGGAGGCTGAGTTTCGCCATGACATGGCCTCGGTCCGTGAAAACAGCGAGGCGATCGCCTTCGAGCGAGGGAGCGCACATCACGCCGATCGGCTGGATAGCGTGTTCGGTCTTATCCGCCAAAATTGGCGACGATATACCGTCGCCCAGCTTAAAGTACGATTTTGCCTCAATTTTCCTTCGATGGCGTTCCTTGTGTTGCCTAGCCTGATGTGCGCGCCCTTCATTCTCGATGGTAAGATGCAAGTGGGCGATATCCAGCTCGTCGGTGCCTCGTTCAATGCGGTCTACCTATCCGTAGGCGTCGTAATCCAGATGTATGCACAACTCGCCATATTGCAGTCCGCCGCAGCACGCCTGCGCTATCTTGAAGAACGGCTGGATGCCCCTGCTCCCACCGGTATCGGTCATAGTATTACCACTAGGTCGGACATTCAGGCCGAGGGGTTGCGCGTGTTTTATCCTGATGGCGCAACGATGGTGAATGTCGGTGATCTAGCCATTCGGCGCGGAGACAGGTTGCTTATCAAGGGAAAGTCCGGCGCGGGCAAGAGCACGTTGCTGCGTGCGATTGCCGGTATTTGGCCTTTTGGCAAGGGTAACGTCGTCCTGCCAGCGAAAAGCAAGGTCAGCTTCCTGCCGCAACGCGCATATATGCCAGAGGGGACTCTCGCCGGCCTGATGTTCTATCCGAGTGAACCTGACCCGGCCCTGGATGAAAGGTTGCTCGAACTACTGGAACTGTTCGGCCTGTCGCGTCTTGCGCCGCGGCTCCACGAATATGCGGTTTGGCGCAACATCCTGTCGCCTGGCGAACAGCAGCGGATTGCGGCCGCACGGGCGATCGTCAATCAGCCGGACTATCTTTTCCTGGATGAAGCGACGAGCGCCCTTGATTCGCACTCCGAGGCAAATCTTTACTCATTGCTGGACGAGCAACTCCCCGGTGCAGCGATTATCTCTATCGCACACAGAAAGACTGTCGAGCGGTTTCATACAGAAACGATAGACGTGGTCGATGGTATAGTTCGACGATATGGAACCATATTATAGATGAAAATGAGTTTATCGATACATGTAGGATTATTATATGACTGAAGTCATGGAGATTTCCGAAAGCCTGTTTCAGGTCGAAGTAATAGAATCTAAATTGCCTGTTCTGGTAGATTTTTACGCGCAATGGTGTGGCCCGTGCAAGGCTATGGCTCCGGCGCTGGCGGACCTGGCTCAGGAGTATGATGGGCAGGTCCGCGTCGTGAAAATCGATATCGACGCAACGCCCGGAATCGCAGAAGCGCACGGTATCGCCTCGGTTCCCACTTTCTTGCTGATACGCGATGGAGAAGTCGCCGCGCGCTTCAGCGGGGCGCAGACCCGCAGCAAGATCGCGGCGATTCTCGATAATGCGATCGAGCAGCGCGCATGACATTGGTAAAATCTTTCAATGCAAGCGCTGAATTACGCGAGGCGGCGATAGCCTCTATAAGCAATCAGGAAAGCCTTTCAGGCTCTGCGTCGCATACCTTGCTCGAGCAGGAGGCTTGGGCGGATCGTTTTGGGCTGCCCTACGCCTATTTTCATCTGATCGCTGCACTAGGGGATCCGCCTCTGCACAGTGGGCCAACATCATTCCGGGCGCAGGCGCTGTCGGAATTGCCGGTTGGTATTGATGCGCGGGAAATTGTGCGTCGGTGGTTCATATGGGTTCACGACGCCTCATCCGCGCCATTGAAGGCAACTCTTGCCGAGACGCCTGTCAGCGCGTTGGCGATGCGAATATTGGATCTGCATGGGCAGTCGGCGACCGGGAGCGTATCTAGGGCTGAATGGCGCGATGCCAGAAAGGGGCTCCATACTTCCGCCAAGTTGCTGCCTGCCGAGGCGCAGGCATGGGCGGCCGTGGTCGAGGCAATGGCCTGGGATATGGAAAGCACGCCAGGCGTCGTCGCCGACGTCGTTGTCGCCTGCGATGAGCTGGTGCTGTATCGGAGCGACCGTGAAGTCGGCTGGACCGAGGAATGCGCTGATGAATTTCAGCGTCTCCAGATGGAATGCATTACGGCCGCGGCTGCATCATTGGGCTTCAAGCCGAACAATGTTCCTCCGGATCGGCGTCAGCACGTCCGCACAAAATTCGAACATTTGTGGAACGATGCGGGCCATCGCAGCCTATCGGACGCATTTGATCGGCGGTCGTCCGCGATGAATAATGCAAGGAACGCTTGGAGAAGCGCTGCGCGCGAAGGCCTTTTGACCATCACGCGCGCGATGACACCCTCCAGGAACGATGTTAGTCCTCCGAACCGATAGGCTCGAGCGACCGAGTGTCGCGCAAGCATCCCAAATCGATTTCAACAATCAATTGAGCGTGATGGCAGTATTATGCCGACACGGGAGGAAGTATGATCATGAACCCACTAACAGACACCATACACTTGCCTCCCTTCGGTCTTTTTACACCCGCCGACGTAGCGCCGGCTCTCGATATTTTGATCAGTGAACTGACAGATACAGTCGATACGGTGCTGAAGGCGCGGCCGACTGACTTTGAGAGCGCGTGGTTGCCGATTGAAACTGCGATCGTGGCGCTGACCAATGCCTGGTCGGCTGTGGACTATCTCCATGCCGTCATGGACAGCCCGGAGCTGCGTGCTGCCATCGTGGCAAACCAACTCAAGTTGGTGGAGATGCAGACCTTCCTTTCGCAAAATATGGCCTTCTATGATTTGTGCCGGTCGCTCAAAGATGGTTCTGGTTATGCTGATCTCAATCCAGAAGATCGCACCGCGCTGGATCAACGTCTGCGGGACTTCCTTTTGTCAGGGATCGCACTGTCGCCTGAGAAGAAGGCGCGTCTCGCAGAGATCAACCTCGCGCTCTCGCAGATCACCAATGCCTTTTCCTCTGCAGTCCTCGATGCGACACAGGCATGGACACGTCACATCACAGACGAGCATGCACTGGCGGGAATTCCGGATTCGGACAAGTCGATCCTCGCCGGCTACGCACGCGCGGCCGGAGTTCCCGGCTGGTTGGTCACGTTGCAGCCGGCCAGCCTCAACGCTGTCATGACCTATGCTGAAGACCGGATGCTTCGGTATGATGTTTATGAGGCGTTCGGTACGCGCGCATCGGACCAGGGCCCTTTTGCGGGTCTTTACGATAATGGCCCGAGGATTGCGGAGATCATGGCGTTGCGCCGCGAAGCCGCCACGCTGCTTGGCTTCGCCAATCCCGCCGATCTTTATATGACGACGCGAATGGCGCAATCGACGGCCGAAGTCCGTACTTTCCTTGCGGACCTTGCCGCCCGTGCTCGACCGGTCGCCGAGCGCCAATTGTCGGAACTGCGCAGCTTTGCTGCCAATGAACTGGGTCTCGACGAGCTCCAGCCCTGGGACATGGGCTTTGTTTCCGAACGCTTGCGCCGTGCTCGCTATGCCGTCGACGACGCGGAGATGAAGACCTTCTTCCCGATCGATACAGTGATATCGGGCTGGCAATCCCTGCTCACCGATCTATTCGGCATCGTGCTCGAAAAGCGCAGCGATGTGCCGCTATGGCATGGCGATGCTGCCTATTATGATGTGCGCGACACCCATGGGGCGGTGATCGCCGGGCTTTACCTCGATCTGCACGCGCGCCAGGGCAAGCGGGGGGGTGCATGGATGGCGCCCGCCCGTCCGCGCCGCCCCGATCTGGCGCAGGGCGTGCCCGTTGCCTATCTCACCTGCAACTTCCCTCCGCGCGGCGATGACGGTGTTGCCCTGTTGTCCCATGGCCAGGTGAGCACGCTGCTGCATGAGACCGGGCATTGCCTTCAGCACCTGCTAACCCGCGTCGATCGCTTTTCCATCAGCGGCATCAGCGGCGTAGAATGGGATGCCATCGAACTGCCAAGCCAGTTGATGGAGGATTTCGCGTGGGATTTTACCACTCTGCGTCGCATGTCGGCGCACTATCGGTCAGGCAAACCCATACCGGAAGCGCTGTTTGCGAAAATGCAGGCGGCGCGCCGGTTCAGCGGTGGATTGCGGTTGCTCGGGAATATTGAATTATCGCTGTTTGACCTGGACCTGCACATGGCTTCTCCCGGAGATACTGTAATGACGATCCTCTCGCGGGTACGGGAGGAGGTGGCCATCATCCGCCCGCCCGAATGGAACCGTTTCCCCTGCGCATTCACGCATGTCTTCGCTGGCGGTTATGCAGCGGGTTACTATAGCTATTTATGGGCAGAGTGGTTCGCAGCCGATGGTTTCGACTATTTTGTCGAACATGGGACTGTGAGTCGCGCGGCTGGAGATCGGCTGCGCGAGGAGATATTGGAACGCGGATCCGTGCGACCGTCCAAGGAGAATTTCATTGCCTTTCGTGGCCGTATGCCCGAATTGAGGCCATTGCTCGTGCGCTATGGACTGGAATGATCGATGGGCCTCGACCGGACATGGTTGGTCGAAGCGGTCCGACGGATCGAGGCGGACTATAATCGCTCTGCCGACACGCATCTGATCCGTTTAGAACTGCCCAGCTATCCGGGGATCGCCTTATACCTCAAGGACGAAAGCGCGCATCCCACCGGTAGCCTCAAGCATCGCCTGGCCCGGTCGCTGTTCCTCTACGCACTGTGCAACGAATGGATCGGACCGCAAACGATGGTGATCGAGGCGTCGTCGGGTTCGACTGCGGTGTCAGAAGCCTATTTTGCCAGGATGCTGGGGTTGCGCTTCATCGCCGTCGTCCCTGCAACGACGGCGCCGCCCAAGCTGGACGCGATCCGCTTCTACGGCGGCGAGCTCCACATGGTTGATGATCCGCGCGCAATCTATGCGGTGTCGCACCGGCTCGCGGCAGACACGGGCGGATATTATCTTGATCAGTTTACCTATGCTGAGCGCGCGACAGACTGGCGTGGCAACAATAATATTGCCGAAAGCATCTTCGCACAAATGGCGAAGGAAGAGCATCCGGTGCCGACATGGATAGTGTGCGGGGCTGGCACCGGCGGTACATCAGCCACCATCGGCCGATTCTTGCGATACCAGCGACATGACACGAAGCTATGTGTAGCTGATCCGGTGAACTCGGTATTCCACCGCTATTATCACAATCGCACAGTCACCACCTTGCCCGATAATTGTGCGTCGCGGATCGAGGGCATCGGTCGCCCCCGGATCGAACCCAGTTTCGTGCCAACCGTGATTGATCGGATGATCGCTGTCGAAGACAGCGAAAGTATCGGCGCGATGCGTGCGCTAAGCGATGCACTGGGCCGCCGGGTTGGCGGATCGACAGGCACCAATCTATGGGCCTGCGCGCAGATTATCACCGAAATGGCAGCGATCGGACAGACCGGCAGTATCACCACCCTCCTTTGCGATGGTGGCGACCGCTATGCCTGCACCTATTATGACGACAGCTGGCTGGACCGACGCCAACTCGCATGGAAACCAGCAAAGGTTCGAATGGCAGAGTTCCTCGGTTCTGCGGTAGCCGGTCCGGCCGAGTACATAGATGCCTCGTTTGTCAAACCGACATAGCTTTGAAATATTTCTCGTTGCATGGCGCATGCTTGGAGCAGGTGAACACGAATGCTTACGCCACAGACCTACATCGCCAGATGCACCACGGTCACCGATGCTGACGGTGGGTTGATAACCAACTTGCCGCCTGCCGCGATTACTTTTATCACTCGGTATCGCTTGAACCGATATCAGGGGTCGACCGCTGGTAAACAAACTCTGTCATATCCTACAGAACCAGTAGCGTGCCATCGCAACTTGTGGCGCGTCGCGTAGTCTCCTGAAAAAGACCCGCCAGAATCTGCTTTTCCGTCACCGCATCATTTGAAAGAAAGCGGTATACGGCCTTTATGTTCGCCCAATCCTCGCGCACTAACGGAAACGGCTGACCGGTCGCGCTATCCAAACAGCCCATCAGCTTCGCAGGCGGTCGCCAAGACGCGTATCGCCCAACCCCGAGTTTTCTATCTCCTCGTCGATCCAGAACCCGGCAAAACAATGCGCGAATATGGTCCTGAACCCAATCGTCAAACCAACCAAACCAAATGGAGATGAGCGATGGTCTCGGCTTCCCCGTTGTACCATCCTCGGGGCCAGCCGGGCAGGCTATGCCGCGATAGACCATGATGACGGAACACTGCATTGTCGGTCCTGACTGGACCGCGCCCGGCGTCGGCACTCTGGCTGGCATTGTCCGGCCCCGACCAGGCTACCGCATGCTCGCCGGTTTGACATCAGGCTATTATTCAACGGACCTGCTTCACGTGCCACAAAATGTTGCCAGCACCCGCTCTTCGTGCCGGGGTGGCATGAGGTAATATTCGCTACCTTTCTTATCCTCAAATGGGTGAGCAAGGACATCCATCAACCGCTCGAACGGTGCAAAATCGCCCTCATCGACCGCAGCACGAATTACCTCCTCAACGCGATGATTACGAGGAATGTAAGTGGGGTTCACCGCATGCATGGCCCTGCGCCTCTCCGAAGGAGGGCCTTGTTCTCGTTCAAGACGTGCCCGCCAGCCAACGAGAAACTCATCTGCCGCCGTTGGATCGGCAAATAGCGCGCGCAAGCCGTCGTCGCCGGTCCCCGGCTCAATCGCATCGCCAAGCCGACGAAAAAACAATGTGAAGTCGACCTGATTGGCTGCCAATGAGGCGAACATCGCGCTCACGAAATCCGCGTCCTCTTCCCCGGACACTTCCAGCCCCAGTTTCCGGTGAAAGCCCTCAAGCTGTATTTCGAGAAGGCGCGGCCCATATGCAGAGAGCGCCTCTTGCGCGTCCGCTGTTGCCTGCTCCTCATCAGCATGCAACAGCGGGATCAATGTTTCGGCGAAGCGCGTCAGGTTCCACAAGCCGATGCGCGGCTGATTGCCATAGGCGTAGCGACCGTTACGGTCGATGGAACTGAAAACCGTCTCAGGATGATAAGCATCCATGAAGGCACAGGGACCATAGTCAATCGTTTCGCAAGCGATCGACACATTATCGGTGTTCATAACCCCATGAATAAATCCGATCTGCATCCAATGGGCAATCAGACTGGCCTGCCCCTCTATAATCTTATCGAGCAATGCCCGGTAAGGGCGCGGAGACAATGCTGCTTCCGGATAATGGCGCGCTATGACATGATCCGCCAGGATATGCAGACCCTCGACATCGCCGCGCGCTGCGAAAAACTGGAACGTGCCAACGCGGATATGGCTAGACGCAACGCGAGTTAGCACAGCGCCGGGCAGCACTCCCTCGCGATAGATCCGTTCGCCGGTTGCTACGGCCGCCAGCGAGCGGGTGGTAGGAACGCCAAGTGCCGCCATCGCCTCGCTCACGATATATTCTCGTAAAACCGGTCCAAGCGCCGCTCGCCCATCTCCATTGCGCGAATAGGGCGTGCGGCCACCACCTTTCAGTTGAATATCGCGGCGCTTGCCGTCGCGGCCGATCACCTCACCCAGCAAAATGGCGCGACCGTCACCTAGCTGCGGCGAAAAGCCTCCGAACTGATGCCCGGCATAAGCGGTGGCTATCGGGTCCGATCCCGGAGCGACGGAGCGGCCTGAGAGGATCGCGACACCTTCCGAACCCGTGAGCCAGCTGGTCTCCAGCCCAAGCTCCTCTCCCAGCTTCAGGTTTACCTTTATCATGACGGGGTCTGGCGCCCGCGCCGGTAGTACGCGAGCAAAGAAGCGTTCGGGCAAGCGGGCAAAACTATTGTCGAACTTCATGGTCAAGGCTGCTGTCCCGGTATGACTAGGGTCAATATGTGGTGTGTCTCTCCGAAATCCATCTCCTCTCGATCATTTCGGCTTGCGTTGTACACAGTCAATCCGTGATTTGCCTGAACGGGCAGATAGGAGGCACATAGGAGAAAGCCTTCATCTCCCCCCTGCCCCTGTTCCACCGCATGGCTACCGTCCGGAGACTGAAGTCGAACGCTTTTCCGCTGACTTCGTCCCGCTGGGCCGAATAGACGAGGTGGACGAGATGAACCGATGCCGCCTCGTCGCCTCGGGTAGGCAACGCGCCAATAATGAGCGCGCGCCCTGATGGTTGTTCAATTGCTTCGGCATTGAGATCAATCGCCGGAGGTGCGTCGCATGCCCGCGGGATAAGGTCGTTGTTACAGGACGATTAACCCAAATCTGAACGTAAACCACGCCACAATGGCATCCACGGGCACCTGGCTTATTTACTTAGCCATCATTAACGGCCACGGCGGAATGGGCGTAAGAGATCATATTTGCATGGAATCGAGGTTCCTCTATGGCGTTGGTAAAGAAATCGACCTTGGGGTCGCGCACTAAGGCTGCAGATCCCGCGCCAACCAGTGAAACACCGTCCGTGTCGGTGAAGCTGCGGCGTCGGCAACCTGTACGCGCCAAGCCCGTCTCGGCGATCGAACGCATTGATCAGGCGACCGAGGAACTCGCCAGCGGCCTAGGCGAGGCATCGGCTGCAGCCTCCCAATTGCAGCGGACCATGGACCAGATTTCGAGCGGAGCCGAGGAAGCCGCAGGCGCCGCCCAGGAATCGCTGGGCCTCATCGCGGCGTTGGGCAACAATTTCCGGGAGGCTCGCGGCCGGGCCGAGGACGCACGTCGCCAGACGGAATCCGTACAAATGAGCTTCGTCGAGATCAGCGCCCAAATTGAGGTTTCCGTATCGGCTATCGAACTCAGCGCGCAGCGCCAGCTGTCGACGGTGACGCTGATCGCCGCATTAGAGGAGGCGGCAGAAAATATCGACGGGATCGGAGCCAATGTCGCCGACGTCTCTGACCAGACCAGCCTGCTGGCGCTCAACGCCACCATTGAGGCGGCACGGGCGGGTGACAGCGGTGCGGGCTTTTCCGTTGTGGCGGACGAGGTACGCGCGCTGGCGGAAAGCTCCGAAGTCGGGGCGAGCGATATTCGGCGGCTGGCCGCCAGCATTGTAGACAAAATCAAACGCGTAGCGGACAAAGTGCGGGCTTCGTCGGCACTGGCCACGAGCGAAGCACAGCTTGGCCATGAGGTCGTAGCGCAATTGAAGGCTGCACGGGAGGAACTCGCGGCGCTGAACGCCGGCACGCAGGACATCGTACAGATGACGGTCGAAGCGGAAAGCGCAACCCGCGAGGCGCAGCGCGGTGCAGAACAGGTCGCCAGCGCAGCTGAGGAGCAATCCGCCGCTGCGGCCGAGGCGCAGCAGGCCATCGAACAGCAAGGCGCATCACTGGAGCAAAGCCAGCAGACTGCCGAAGCCCTTGGCGAATTGACGGAACGGTTACAAAGCGCCGAAGGCCGAACGACAGTCGTCGAGCAGATAGCAGCCGCTGCCGAGGAATTGTCCGCCACCGTGCAGGAACTGTCTGGCGCGTCAGGGCAGATATTGGTCGCACTGGAGCAGATCGGCAGGGGCACGCAAATTCAGGCGTCGGCGACCTTGCAGGCGAACGCCGCCATGGCCCAGATCGAGAAATCCGCACAATTCGCACAGCTGCGCGCGGAAGCAGCCAATGAGAAGATCGGCGCGATCGTCCTGACCGCGGGCGAAGGTCGCACCATGATCGAAAAGCTGGTCGATGGCGTCGCATCCGCACTGGCGGAGGTCAATGTGGTGCTGACCCTCCTCTCCGACCTCAACGGCACCAGCCGACAGATTGAGAAGATCACCAATGTCCTGGCCTTGGTGTCCGTCCAGACCAATATGCTGGCGGTCAGCGGATCGGTCGAAGCGACCAGGGCCGGAGACGCCGGGCGTGGTTTTGCGACGGTGGCCGGGGACATCCGCAAGCTGTCGCGCGATGCAGCCGAAAGTGCCGAACGTACGCAGGACATGGTACGACTGATCCAGGACCAGATCATTGCGGTGCGCCGCGATCTCGACCAGGTCGTTGGTGCGGCGGAGGCGGAGATTGCCCGCAACCGGGCGATGGTCGAACGCTTCACTGTGGTGGTGGCCGATCTGGAAACGGCACAGGGATCGAACAGCGCCATCCTCGCCAGCGCGGACGACATGCTCCGTTCCGTGCGTGAAGTACAAAGCGGCACGGGCCAGATTGCCGAAGCAGCCGACATTGCAGCCGCCGCCGCGCGGGAGGCCAGCGCGGCCGCCCGGCAACAGGCACAGGGGTCGGAGGCCCTCGCCGCAGCGATCGAGGAGATCGCATCGATTGCAACCGCCCTCGCGACACAGGGCGCCTGATCCCTTGGCGTCCGCACCCGTTCTGAACGCACATATGCTGACGTTCGGCGTGGGGGACACGCGTCTGGCATTACCCGCATCATTAGTGCAGGAGATTGCGAACCTGCCCCGGATCGCCCGTGTACCGCATGCGCCGGATGCATTGCTCGGCGTGGCCAATATGCGCGGCACTGTCATTCCTGTCGTGTCCCTTGCACGACTGCTTGGCATGGGCGACGTAGCTACCCACCGGATCATCGTAGTGGATGTCGATGGCCCGGTGGGCCTTGCCGTGACCAGCGTGTCGCAAGTGGTCGGCGAGGCGGACGCTGCCTCTCTTCCCCACATAGACGTGGCCACCCTGATCGGGCAAGCGATGACGCAAAGGCAGGTTCGCCGATCAGGTGCTACGATCATCGCCGCGCCAGAGGAGGATCGCACAGCGCAGGGCGAGACAATCCCCCTGGTGACATTCGCTGCCGGTGGGCAAGATTTCGCGCTGCCGCTGTCCGCAATAGAAGAAGTGCTGCGCCTTCCCCCCGCCATCACCCTCCTGCCCCACGCCGACTCGGTGGTGGTGGGCAGCATGGCGGTGCAGGGTGCGATCCTGCCGCTGTTATCGCTTGCGGCGCTTCTCGCGCTGCCCGTCGCGGCATTCACCCGTCAGTCGCGGATCGTCGTCGTGCGGATCGGCATGCATCGCGTCGGGATGGTGGTCGATGCCATGCGCGTCATCGAACGTGTGGCCGAAAGCACCATCGATCCCGTGCCACACGCCCTTAACCGCAGTGGCGCCGAAGCCCGTATTCAGGCCATCTGCCGAATGGAGGGGGGAACCCGCCTGTTGCCCGTGCTTGCCCCGGACCAGTTGTTGCGCGACGACATCACCGCCAGACTCCTGCAAGGCGACCTTAAGGAACAGCGTGCCATGGCCGACGATGCGACGGACGCGCAAAGCGAGCGTTTTCTGCTCTTCCGCATCGGAGAGGAGAATTTTGGCCTGCCGATCGGCGCGGTCGAGGAAGTCGCGCCCCTGCCCTCCCGGCTCACACCATTACCCAAAGCGCCCGACTTCGTTCAAGGTGTGATGAATGTGCGCGGCAAAGTGATTCCGGTGATCGACCAAGGCCAGCGGTTCAGCGGCACCCCGACCACCAGCGCAAGGCCACGCGTGATCGTGGTGCAAATCGGCGCACTGACCGCCGGCTTCATCGTCGACGCCGTGTCCGAAGTGGTGAACCTCCCCGCAAGCGCCCTCAGCGAGGCCCCGGATCTGGGCACCGAAGACGGTGCAGAAATGGGACGCCTGTTCGAGCGGGTTGCGAGAATCGGTGGGCAGGACGCGCTGGTGCTGATCGTCAGCCCCCGCGAACTTCTCAACCGTGCAGAGCAGGACATGTTGGCCCCCCTCGGCATGAAGGGCGCGGCGAAACCGGCGTGACCCGACTGTTGATCGTCGACGATAGCGCGCTGATGCGGCGCTTGCTGACGGGAATCTTCGCATCGGCGGGCGACTTCGAAGTGCAGATCGCACGCAACGGCGGGGAAGCGCTCGAAAAGCTGGTCAGCTTCGCTCCGGACGTCATCACACTCGATATTCATATGCCGGAGATGGACGGGCTGGCCTGCCTCGACCGGATCATGGTGGTCCGGCCCTGCCCGGTCGTCATGGTGTCGGCCCTCACCGCAGAAGGCGCCGAGGAAACGCTGGAGGCCATGGCGCTGGGCGCGGTCGATTTCATCGCCAAGCCCAAGGGCGCGGTATCGCTGGAGATCGACACCATATCCGCCGCGCTGGTCGACAAGGTCCGCGCCGCGTCCAAGGCCCGCATTTCGCGCGCGACCCGCCTGCGGGAACGCATACGCGCGGTGGCGGATGGAACGCTTACAAAACCCGCCTCCCGGGCACGCAAGGCGGCGGGACAGGGCGCACTTGCTCCCGTCGCCAGCCCGTCGAACATGGGTATCGTCCTCGTCGGCTGCTCGACCGGCGGCCCGCCTGCACTCGATGCCTTGCTGGGTGAACTGCCCGGGGATTTCCCATGGCCGATCATGATCGCACAGCATATGCCAGCCAGCTTCACTGGCCCACTTGCCCGCCGCCTCGACCGTATGTGCGCCCTGACCGTCCAGGAAGTCGAGCGCACCACCCCGCTGCTCCCCGGCCATGCCTATATCGGCAGGGGCGACGCCGATCTGATCCTCTCGCGGCGGCAGGGCGCCCTGGTCGCCATGCCCGCGCCCAGCAGTTCCGATCATTTCTGGCACCCCAGCGTCGATCGGCTCGTCGAAAGTGCCCTGCGCCTGATTGCGCCCGATCGGCTGATCGGGGTGTTGATGACCGGCATGGGCACTGATGGAGCGGCAGCGATGAGCAAGGTTAAGCAGCAGGGTGGCCTGACCATCGCGGAGGCGGAAAGCACAGCAGTCGTTTGGGGCATGCCCGGCGCTCTGGTAAACAGGGATGGCGCATCCAGCATCTGTCCCCTGGACGAGATCGCGAACCAGCTTATGGCACTCCTCGCGCCGTGAGAGCTAAGAACGGCGCCGACCATCATCCGCCTCCCCTGAGCAGCGCAGACCTCATGCGCGTCGGCGAGCTACTCTATCGCTGGATCGGCATGATCTTCGGCGAGAACAAACGCTATTATATCGAACGGCGGATCGCCGAACGGATGAAGCGTAGCGGCATGACCACCATGAAAGCCTATCTTGGTTTTCTGGGTGGCCATATGGCCGAACGCGAAGCGCTGATTAACGCCTTTACGATCAACGAGACCTATTTCTACCGCGAGGAGCATCAGCTTGCCGCGCTGGCCCGCGACATCCTGCCCGACATCATCAGGACGAAGCGTCCCGGCGACATGGTCCGCATCTGGTCCATGCCCTGCTCGACAGGCGAGGAGGGCTATTCGATCGCGATCTGGTTGCTGGAAAACTGGCCATTGGTGGATGCCTATAATGTCGAGATCGTGGGATCCGACATCGACACCTCCGCGATAAAAAAGGCGCAGCAGGGTCAATTCACGGAACGTTCGCTGGCCCGCCTGCCGGACTCCGTCCGTGAAAGCTATTTCGAGGTGGAACACAGTCACCACCGGCGAATTATCCAGGATCTGCGCGAATCAGTCCACTTTACCCCCGCCAACATCATCGACGCCGCGACGATGACCGGCCTTGGCACTTTCGACGTGATATTGTGCCGCAACCTGCTTATCTATTTCGACGACACGGCACGACTTCTGGCGGCGAATAATCTTTACGACCGCCTGAACCCCGGCGGCTACGTCTGCCTGGGCCACAGCGAATCCATGGGCAGGATTTCGGATCGCTTCACTCTGGCTCGCCTTGCCGACGCAATAGTCTATCGTAAGTCGTGATGGACGAACTGCTCGAACAATTTCTGATCGAAGGACGAGAGCTTGTCGCGCAGGGCGGCAAGGATCTCGCCGTCCTCGCGCATGTCCCGCATGATCTGACCGCCATCGACAGCGCCTTGCGCGCCTTTCACACGCTCAAGGGATCGGTGGGGCTGTTCGCCATGCTGCCCGCCGAGCGTCTGATGCACGCCGCCGAAGATATATTGGAAAAGGCGCGCAAGGGTACGCACTCACTCGACGCGCAATCCGTCGCGGCGCTTATTGCCTGCCTCGACCAGACCGACCGCTGGATCGACGATATGGAACAGCAGGCTGCCCTGCCCGCCGACGCCGAGGCGGTGAGCGAACGGATCGTAGCTCTCCTGATCGCCTCGCCTGCGGGACCGGCGCCTGCTCCGCCTGTTCAGGACGAAGCGGCAGCATGGCTCGCCACGCTGACAGCCCGGGAAGCCATCGCCATCGTACAGGCGGAGAACATCCTCACCGCTTTTCGGTACACCCCGGATTCCACCTGCTTCTTCCGGGGCGAGGATCCTCTCGCAATCGTCGAGACCGTACCGGATCTGGTGGCTCTTGCGATCCTGCCTGTGGACGGCGCCTGGCCTGCGAGAGAGGCGATAGAACCCTTTTCCTGCTTCACTATTCTGGAGGGGTTGAGCGCCGCACCCTCGGACAGGGTGCGGGCGGCCTTTCGCCTGCAACCCGATCAGGTCGAGTTCGCCACGATTGCGCCCACGGCCGAACCCGGAAAGTCCGAAACCCGCAGCGAAGCCAGCCTGCTACGCGTCGAATCCGCGCGTGTGGATGCCATGGCCGACGGGCTTGGCGACCTGATCATCGCCATCAATGCGCTGACCCCGCTGGCGGACGAAGCCCAGCAGCGTGATCGCCAACTGGCCCAGCGCATCCGTTCGGTACAGGCAAGTATCGAGCGCGCGACCGGTAAGCTGCATCGCGATCTCAGCGCCGTCCGGCTGGTGCCGCTCGAACCGGCGCTTCGTCGCCTGCCGCGCATAGCGCGCGAAACTGCCGAAAATCTGGGCAAGGCCGCTACACTGACCATCACGGGTGAGGCGATGGAGGTGGACAAGCAGATCGCCGATGGTCTGTTCGAGCCGTTACTTCATCTGCTCCGCAACGCTATCGACCATGGCCTGGAAGCCCCGGACCAACGGCGCGCGGCAGGCAAGGCATTGGACGGAAGCATCGATCTGTCCTTCCGGCGGAGTGGCGACACGATCATCGCAACGCTGAGCGACGATGGCGTCGGGATCGACCCCGACCGCATCCGCGAGACGGCCTCGGCACGCGGCCTGATCACATCGGACGCCGCCGCCGCCCTCAACGATGCGGCAGCGTTGCGGCTTATCTTCCTTCCGGGCTTTTCCACAGCCGCTGCCTTGACCGAAGTATCCGGCCGGGGTGTCGGCATGGACGCGGTTCAGGCAGCGGCAGCCAGATTGCGGGGCACTGTCGAGATTCAGAGCATCGTCGGCAAAGGCACGCGCTTCTCACTGCACCTGCCTGCCAACGCGCTGACCACCCGGCTTCTGGTGGTGGAGGTAGGACAGGAGCGGTACGGCGTGTCCCTCGATCAGGTGACGGAAACCCTCCGGGTCGACCAGGCCGCGCTGATGCCGGTCGGTGGCGGGCTGGCCTGTGTCGTGCGCGACCGGACCATTCCCGTACTGGACCTGGCCGCGCTGCTCGACGTCGCGGGCGTAGAGGGGCCGCACGCCAGGCTGGTCGTCACCCAGTCGGGCGGCGAGCGGGTTGCGCTCCGCGTGGATGGATTTGCGGAACGCATCGACACCATCGTCCGCCCGCCGAGCGGCATTCTGGCTTCGGCACGGGGGGTGATCGGCTCCGCCCTGCTGGGCGACGGTGGCGTACTGCTTGTTCTCGACCTGCCGGAACTGGCCTCATGAGTATCCGTATCGAAGACGGCACGATCTTTCTGGAGGGCCGCATTTCGGCGGAAGATTCAGAAACCCTGCTGCTTGCTTTTCAGGATCGACCGGATGCTGTTGTTTCGGTGGCAAAGGTCCAAAAGATCCATTTGGCGGCCCTGCAAATCCTGCTAGCGCTCAGGCCCACGATTCTGGGCACTCCCGCCACTCCGTTTCTATCCCGATATATTTTCGGAAGCTGATTTCGGATAGCGACACGACCGCCGATTTTTTCTAGCAGCTTTCCGCTTGCCGAAGGCCTAAGGTCGATGCTTCTGGAGTATCCTATGCCCGTTACCGTTCTGATCGTTGATGACAGCAAGCTTGCCAGGATCGTAGCGGGCAAGGCACTCGCCCAGTTGCAACCGCAATGGCAGAAGATCGAGGCTGGAAGCGCCGCGCAGGCGCTGGAGCTGATCAGGGATCAGTCTGCCGACATTGCGCTGATCGATTTTAACATGGCGGAAAAGGACGGACTTGAACTAGCAGGCGAATTGCGCGTTCTCCTACCCGACATGCCCATCGCGATCATCACCGCCAACATCCAGGACGAGATCATCGCGCGTGCACGGGAGATCGGCGCTGCCTTCGTTGCCAAGCCCGTGACGTCGGACAGTCTGGAACCCTTTCTTTCCGGGGCCTCCCTCCGCCTTAAAGCACAAGGGACATGATGCCCGAAAGCGTAACGCTTGCCGAGTTGGAGCGTGACGCCCTTACCGAAATCGTCAATATTGGCGTCAGCCGCGCGGCCTCCAGCCTGCGTAAGATGATCGGCGAGCAGGTTCACCTGTCGGTTCCGTCCATCGAGGTGGTAAGCCAGCATCGCGCCGCGCGGCTAATCAGCGAACGTGAAGTCACCGAATTGGTGGCGGTCCGTCAGGATTTTTCCGGCCCCTTCTCCGGTCGCGCCCTGTTGATCTTTCCCGAGACGAACAGCCTTGAACTGGTCCGCGCCGTCACTGGCGGTGAATTGTCCGCTCAGGAAGTGCTGGACATGGAGCATGAGGCCCTCGCCGAAACAGGCAATATCATTCTCAACTCCTGCCTTGCGACCATGGCGAACATGCTGAAAAGATCGCTGACGATGACGCTGCCGGAAGTCCTGCGAGGGTCGGGCGCCAGTCTTTTCCAGGTGGATGACGAGAGCGCGACCAGCGGCCTTGTATTGTTCCTTTATATCGACTTCGCAGTCCGCAGCCGTGACATTCGCGGCTATATCGCCATGATCATGGACCTCCCTGCCCTTGCCACTCTGAAGGAGCTGCTGGAGGAATTCATTGCTCGTGTCGTCGGGGATGAAGTCTGAGCATCATGACCGATACAGACCCTTTCGGCGGGATGCTGGCCACGGCCGGAGCCAGTGGCAGCTGGAACTGGGAGATCGCCACGGACACGCTGCGCGTCGACGAGCATTTCGCTGAACTCTATGGGCTGGAATCTCAGGACGTTTCTAAAGCACTACCCACCCGGTTGTTCTTCAAGGCGATACATCCAGACGACAGGACGCGTATCCGCATCGCCGTCGCAGGCATATTGGCTGGCGCCGAACTATTCTCCAAGGAATTCCGCGTCGTCACGCCCAATGGCACGACATTGTGGATGCACGCGCGTGGACAGGGCCACCTCGACGCAAACGACGAACCTATACGCTTCACCGGGCTTCTGGTCGACGTCACTGAACGCAAGCGTACCGAGGAACGTCTTCGCATCGCGCAGAGCGCCGGGGGCATCGGCACCTTTGAATATATCGATGGCTATGCGACGGCGACGGTCTCCAGCCAGTTTTGCCGGTTGCTTGGCCTGCATCCTGCCCATGTCCTCCCCGTACAGACGATCAACGGCGTCCTCCAACAGGGTGGATCGTCTCTCATTCCGGGGCCGCGTGAAGGGTCGATTCCCGACAGTCTCGATGCCGAGTTCCGCATCGTTCGTAATGATGACGGCGCATCGCGATGGATCGCCCGTCGCGGCGAGATCATTCGCGAAGGCGCCGGCTATCGGCTGATCGGCGTTATCTACGACGTTACGCAATCCAAGGAGCAGGAAACGGCGCTACGTGAACTGAACGATACGCTGGAAAGCCGTGTCGACGAAGAAGTAGCCATTCGCCAGCAAGCCGAAGAGGCGTTGAGGCAGGCACAGAAGATGGAAGCCGTCGGGCAACTCACCGGCGGAATCGCGCATGACTTCAACAATCTGCTGATGGCGATCATGAGCAGCATGACGCTGCTGAAGAAGCGTGTACCGACCGATCCCGCATTGCACCGCCTGATCGACAACGCCCTTCAGGGCGCTCAGCGCGGCGCCGCGCTGACCCAGCGGATGCTCGCCTTTGCACGTCGCCAGGATCTCATGTCCGAACAGATCGAGGTCCAGACGCTCATATATGGCATGCGGGAGTTGGTGGAGCGCACGCTGGGGCCGGCATGGTCGCTCGACCTAGTGTTTCAGCCGAATTTGCCGCCGGTTCTGGCTGACACGAACCAGCTTGAAATGGCCCTTCTCAACCTCGTCGTTAACGCCCGCGATGCAATGCCGACCGGTGGCGCCATCCAGATAGCAACGGAGTATCGGCAAGCCGCCAGTGAGGAGATCGTCGGCTTGGCAGCGGGCGCCTATGTTGGCCTGTCAGTGATCGATACCGGCGAAGGCATGGACGAAGACACTCTCAAACGTGCCACCGAGCCGTTCTTCACCACAAAAGGGGTCGGCAAGGGGACTGGCCTGGGCCTCTCCATGATCCACGGCCTTGCGAAGCAACTGGATGGCATATTCACACTCGCAAGTAAGGTGGGAGAGGGAACTACGGCGACGTTATGGCTTCCTGTCGCGGTGAAGGGCCTGGCAGAAATCGCCCCGCCTTCGCCTAAACCGGACGCCCCGTCGCATGCAGAACGCCTCAAAATTCTGGCGGTGGATGATGACAGTCTCATCTTGATGAACACTGCCGCGCTTCTTGAAGATCTGGGGCATGAGGTGCTTGAAGGCAACTCGGGTAAAGAAGCTCTCATTTTACTGCAAGATAATCCGGATATAGATATTCTTATCACTGACCTCGCCATGCCGAACATGACGGGCACGGAGCTTGCCGATCATGCGACCGCGCTTCGGGGGGATCTGCCTATCATATTGGCGAGCGGGTATGGAGATGTACCCCCTGGCTCGCAACAGCGGATCATCCGCTTGGGCAAGCCATTTGGCCAGGCCATGCTTGCTCAGGCAATCAGACAGGCAATGGGACAAATGCGAAGATAGTTTGCCTTGCGTTGTCCGCCCTCCATGACCATGGGCGAAACCCGTCTTCGCATCGTCGATTGGTGTTGGCCATGTGTCGGCCCCGTCAGTGTCTGACACATGGCTTCGCCGGACGCACGCGATCGGAGCGGCGCACCTAGATTCGCAGCGCCGCACCTCGTCACATATCGGCAAAACGCGGATGTGCGTTCATCGTAGCGAAGAGGCAAAGATGGCAACTGGGTGACAATGACGACCGCGATCAATTCGTCAGATATTATCGCGCGCAATGGCCTCAGAGATTTGCCTTTCGGCAATTTCAGCCGCCGTAATCAGACTCAGTCCCGTTTGGGCGGCCGCGCCAGGCGTCATCGTAACCGCGACACCATCCGGACCGTCCAAAATAACCAGCCCTTCTTCGGCAGACGCGATCCCCGGCTCGGTCAGGGGCTGTAGCATATTGATTGGTTCGGTCATTCACGGGGCCTTTGTGGAGAAAAGAAGCGATCGTTTTTATGGATTGTTGTAAAGATAGTAGGGGTCAAATTGCCCGCGCGCCGCGAGTGCATCAGGCTCCAGAATCTCGACCAATGACGAGCGAAAGATACACAGTCTCTCTTCTCGCAACTGTCGAAGCACACGATTTACATGCACGTTCGTAAGGCCGCAGATTTCGGAGATGTCCGTCTGGGTCAGCCCCAGCGCAAAGCGCCGACCGTCGCTCAACCCTGCGGACACCAGCCGCGCATTTGTCTCGCAAAGAAAGTGCGCGACCCGTCCCACAGCATCGAGCCGACCGAGACGAAACAGCCATGCGCGGTGAATGGCCGCATCGACAAGCGTCGCGAACCACAGCTTTCGCGTCAACTCGGGCATCTCGCGCACGATTTTGTCGAGATCGTCATGCGGCACGATCGCAACGGTCGCTGCCGTCATGGTCGCTACATCATGATCGAGAGTCTTGAGGGGAAAGGCGTGAAGGTCGACGAAGTCGCCCGGCACATGGACGGCGACCAGTTGGCGGAGACCATTACGATCATCGATGTAGCGGGACATGATCCCTTCGATCAATAATGTACTGTGATGCAAAGCGTCACCGGCAAGGACGATATTGGTTCTGGGCGGCAGCGTCTGAATCTCGCTGATAGCCGTTTCAAGCCGGGCACGTTCCTCTGGCTCCAGCATCACTCCACGTTTGTCTTTGAGAAATCGCTCAGTAAACATTGCCGCCCATGTCTTAGTGGTTGACCCACATCAGGCCGATGATCTGGGTGGGCTTGTAACGGGCGAAAGATGGCGCTGTTTCCGTACCTCGCCATTAATCGTCATGACACAGGTTAATTTCCCCATTTTGGCCGCAACCGCGACTGTCCACCCCGGTTTTGTTGTCAGTCATGAATGAATGATGACGTGCAGTCATGCCCGAAGATAGCGGAGCTGCTGCCTTCCATATTCGCCGCGCACCCAAAGAAGATGAGGGATCCAACCATGGCCAAAAAGCCGACCTACAAGCCGCCCGTGGGCACTGCTCCTCTCATGACGCCTCCCGATCTTGTTGGCGCCGACGTCGGCGGTGAGTCACCGCAGAAGGCGTCTCCCGTACCTGCCGATGCGGATATAAGCTTTGCCTATGGCGAAGCGCAGGCCGCCGGTGGAGAGACTCATCAAATTTCGGGCGGCAGCGTCGAGACACTGACGACTCAGCAGGGCATTCCTGTTGCCGATGACCAGAACAGCCTCAAGCAGGGTGCTCGCGGGCCGGCGTTGCTCGAAGACTTCCATTTCCGTGAGAAGATTTTCCACTTCGACCATGAGCGGATACCGGAGCGCGTCGTGCACGCCCGTGGCTATGGCGCGCATGGCTTTTTTGAACTGACGGACAGCCTGGCCGATGTCAGCCGCGCCGACATTTTCCAGCGCGTAGGAGAACGCACGCCAGCGTTCGTCCGTTTCTCGACCGTGGCCGGATCGAAGGGGTCGTTCGACCTCGCCCGAGACGTCCGGGGCTTCGCCGTCAAGCTCTACACCCAGGAGGGCAACTGGGATCTGGTCGGCAACAACATCCCCGTCTTCTTCATCCAGGATGCGATCAAATTTCCCGATCTCATCCATGCCGCCAAGCCTGAGCCGGATCGCAATTTCCCGCAGGCACAGACGGCTCACGACAATTTCTGGGACTTCATCAGCCTGACGCCGGAGAGTTTCCATATGGTCATGTGGACCATGTCGGATCGCGCCATACCGCGGTCTTATCGCACGATGGAGGGCTTTGGTGTCCATACCTTCCGTCTCGTCGATGCGGGCGGCAAGTCCACCTTCGTCAAATTCCACTGGAAGCCCAAGCAGGGGTTGCAGTCGGTCGTCTGGAACGAAGCGGTCAAGATCAACGGCGCCGATCCCGACTTCCATCGCCGCGACCTGTGGGACGCGATCAACAGCGGCGACTTCCCTGAGTGGGAATTGGGAGTCCAGCTGTTCGACGATGAATTTGCCGACAGCTTCGATTTCGACGTGCTGGATTCGACCAAGATCATACCCGAAGAACTGGTCCCGATCCGGATCGTAGGACGCCTCGTCCTTGACCGCGTGGTCGACAATTTCTTTGCGGAAACCGAGCAGGTGGCCTTCTGCACCCAGAATGTGCCGCCGGGCATCGACTTCACGAACGACCCGCTTCTTCAGGGCCGCAATTTCTCCTATCTCGACACCCAGATCAAGCGATTGGGCGGCCCCAACTTCACCCATATCCCGATCAATGCGCCGAAATGCCCGGTGGCGCATTTCCAGCAGGACGGTCATATGGCGATGTGTAATCCCAAGGGACGCGTCAACTATGAGCCGAACAGCTGGGGCGCCACTCTGGGCGGTCCCCGTGAAGATCCGGCACGCGGCTTCGCCAGCTTCCCCGACATTGCCGACGGTCCCAAGGAACGCGTGCGCTCGGAAAGCTTCGCCGATCATTACAGCCAGGCCCGCCAATTTTTTGTCAGCCAGACGCCGATCGAGAAGAAGCATATCAGCGATGCTCTCGTCTTCGAGCTGTCGAAAGTCGAGCGGCCTGATATTCGTGCCCGGACGGTGTCGCACCTCCTCAACATCGATGCGATATTGGCGGGCACGGTAGCAGACGGCCTGGGTCTGGCTCTGCCCGATGCCGCTATTCCAGCACGCAGCCCGATTGCGGACCTGCCGGCATCGGACAAGCTGAGCATCGTGAAAAACGGCCCGGATAGCTTCAAGGGACGCAAGCTTGGCATATTGCTGAGCGACGGTGCGGACGCGGCCATCGTCGATGCGCTGCTCGCGGCGGTAGATACCGAAGGCGCCGTCTATGAAGTCATCGCTCCAAAGATCGGCGGCGTGACCCTTTCCGATGGCAGGAAGGTCGCCGCCAAGCACAAGATCGACGGCGGCCCCTCAGTGCTGTTCGACGCCGTGGCCGTCGTGGTGTCCGCCGATGGCGCCGCGCTGCTCTCTATCGACGCGGCAGCGAAGGATTTCATCACCGACGCTTTTGCCCATTGCAAATATATCGGGATCAGCGCCGAGGCGCAGCCGATCTTTGCAAAGGCCGGTATTGCCGACGATCTCGACGAGGCCTGTATTCCGCTCGGAAAAGCAGCCGATGCAAAGGCGTTCATCGCCGCGTGCCGGACGCTGCGTTACTGGCCACGCGAACTGAAAGTCGATCTGGATGCCAAATGAGGCACAATTGGAGGCGGCGAACGACGATGGGATTTCGCCGCCCCTCCCCTCCCCCGAGCGGATTCAGGAACTGCTCTTCGACGCAGCAAGGCTCGGCCGGGTCGATGTCATCCCGGCCCTCCTGCAAGCGGGAGCCGACATCGAGCAGCCAGATGACAAGGGTCATACTGCCCTTATCCTTGCCAGCTATCATGGCCATGAGGAGGCGGTGGCGCTTCTTCTCGATCAAGGTGCACCCGTGGATCAGGGAGACCGGTCACGAGGCAACACCGCGCTCATGGGGGTTGCGTTCAAGGGCTATGGGGCGATCGCGGACTTGTTGCTGGGGGCCGGAGCCGACCCCGGCGCGCGCAATCATGCTGGTCAGACGGCTTTGATGATGGCGGCGCTGTTCGGGCATTGCGCTATTGTCGACCGCCTGCTTGCATCAGGCGCCGATCCCTATGGCGAAGACATTGCCAGCAACAGCGCGGTCTCGGTGGCTGGGGAACAGGGCAATGAATTGATGGTCGCCCGACTTTCGG
Source organism: Sphingobium sp. (assembly GCA_036384115.1). GTDB lineage: Bacteria > Pseudomonadota > Alphaproteobacteria > Sphingomonadales > Sphingomonadaceae > Sphingobium. Next base: position 55,910 of record DASVMZ010000137.1, on the reverse strand, counting down.
CCCATGTCCGTGACCAGGGGTGAAGAGGCCAGCAGTGGACGCGAAAACCACTAACGGCGAAGGGCAACTGTCTCGCGAGATCGTTACGGATTGTTGTCGTCGCTGCCATGCCCATCACATGACTGATCTGATCGAGTGCCAGAGCACATCACTGACGGCATAAAGGCCCGCCAACGTCGGTATGTTGATGGCCATCGATCAGAAGACAACCATCTCGTCCCTGTTGATCTATCCCGCTGACGAAGGACCGGGCGCCGCGAACGGCGCCCGGTCTCTGTTCATTGGCCCGCTTGCGCCATCAGTTCGGCCTTGCGAGCCGCAAGCTGTATACCGAGCGCCTTGAGATCGAGTTCACTGTCACGGCTTTCGGGGAACATCTCATTCTCCTCCTCCTCGACATGATGGTCGATATATTCGCCGAGCACAGTGACCTTCGCATCGAACAGCCGGTCGCCAGCTTTCATCGCCTGGATTTCGGCGATCAGCTGTTTGGCGCTTGCATGCTCCACCTCGGCCTCGTCGAGCAGATCGTCATCGTCGATCGCCTCCCGAGCAGCGGGATAATAAATCTCTTCCTCGATCTGGGCATGAACCGTCAGCGCCAGACAGATTTTATCGGCAAGAGCCTGCTTTTCACTCTCGTCCTCCAGATCCTCATACTGCTTGAAATAGCCTTTCACTTCCTTGTGATCGTCCTTGAGCAGTTTGATCGCATCTGCCGGCTTCGCGGCGGACCGCGCAGTCTTGCGTCCCGTCTTGGACGCTGGCTTCGCTGCGCTCTTGGACGCTGCTTTTGCGCTGCCAGTGGCGCTGGATTTCTTCGTGGATTTCGATGTCGTCGTTGATTGTGTAGCCGCCATGGTCTGTCTCCGATGACCCCTGCTTGGGCGAGGGGTTCGATAGACAAACGGGCGTGCAGGCGGCGCGAGCCGCGATGAAATCCGATTTTAACATGAGTCAGTACGATTTTCAGGGTGAGGGGCAGGTTGAGCCATGTCCCCCAGCGTGACTGGATCGTTATACTCCAAAGGGTCGGGATCCGGGCAATGATGACCATCGATGCAGGAGAGAGACACTGAACGATATTGCAGGATGGGCCGCGCCGATTGCAACGATGATTGCAGCCATAATGACGGCCGCCAATCTGGGAGCACGGTTGACTGGCTGGGGATTTGTGGTCTTCACCATAGGTTCGATTGCCTGGACCATAGTCGGGGTGACTTCAGGCCAGACCAACCTGATCGCCGCCAATGGATTTCTGACATTCGTCAATCTGGTCGGCGTCTGGCGGTGGCTGGGAAGGCAGCGCGCCTATGAAGATGGAGGAAAATCCGCCCAAGCCGCGAGCCGACGATCATCCGCGCCGACCCTGTTCACGGCGACGGGAATCGCACGCATGCCGGTCGTCGGTCCCGACGACGCACCCATCGGCAAGGCTGTCGAGGCTCTGATTGAATGTCACTCGGGAGAGATAAGCTATATCGTCGTCTCGACTGCGGCCGCCACAGATATTGAAGAACAGCTGCGGGCAGTACCTCGCCAGATGATCACCTTCAGTTGCGATCACCTTGTTCTGGCCATGTCGCGGTCCGATTTCGACGCGATCTCACCTCTGGAAGACGGGGCCTGGCCAGCCTCAGCCCAGCATTCGGTGTTGCAGGCCGGATGACGCTGTCATGCATTGCGGAGGCCGCCTGCTGCTGGCCGAGTCGACCAATGATGATGATCGGCTCGATCGGGTAAACAGGCTCTGCTCGATGAACTTGACCCGTGAGAAAAGCTGGCGGGGACCGCAGGCTGCGCCATGTCATGCGCTTTTCCGGCTCCCGGCATCACCCTGCCCCCCGTCCCGCCAGCCGGGCGACCGCAAGGTCGGCGGTAACATTCCCGACCGTCCTGAACAGGTCGGGCACGGACTCCACCGCCAGCAGCAAGGGCAATGCCTCGATCGGTATTCCCATGGCGAGGCATACAGGGCCTATGGTCGCGAAAAAGGAGACTTGTGCAGGCAGGCCGACGGCGGCGAGGCTCACGGGGACCGCAACCATGGCACCCAAAAGCAGAGTCGGCCAAGGCAAGGCAATCCCATGGAGATGCGCAAGATAGATTGCCACAGCGACATTCGCGGCGGCGCTGGCCGCGCGGAACAGGGATACTGCCAAAGGCAGGATGATCCCGGCTGCCGTCGGCGTCACATCCAGGCCGGGTGCGGCCTGGATCATCACGGGCAGCGATGCGAGCGACGATTGTGTTCCAAATGCGATGGCCTGTGCCGGTGCGGCGGAACGAGCAAAACGAGGCAGCGATATACCGCCCGCAAACCCTACTACGACATAGGCCATCAGGGTCGTGAGCAGACAGATCGTAGCTATGACGATGATATATTGGATGAGAGTCCCCACCGCCGCCGTTCCCATTTTCGCGCCAGCCGCAAAGGCCAGCGCAGCTACTCCTATGGGTGCGATCGCCAGTATCCAGCGGACGATGACCAGCATCGTTTCCACTACCGCCCGAAAGAATGTCAGTATCGCCTCACCTAGCACGCCCTCGATGCGAGCGGCTGCAAAGCCGAACAGCATGGCGAACAATACAAGAGGCACTATGGCGGTTTCGGCAGCGGCGCGTACCGGATTCATGGGGGAAATGGCCTGAAGCCAGCCCGTCGCGGGCGGCAAGGCGGGCGCCAGTCCATCCGACCCGCCGACCGCTATCGGGCTAACCGGCCACCAGCTTAAAAGAAGGGTCGTGGCCATGGCAGCCAGCAAGCAGGCTATCGTCAGCAGCAGCGTGAACCAGATCAGGGCGCGCCAACCGATCAGGCTTGCCGATCCGACACGGGCGGCGGTCAAAATGCCCGTTACCAGCAGGCCGAAGATGAGCGGCACGACCGTCATGCTCAGGGCGTCGAGCCAGAGCTTGCCTACGCTCTGTGCGATGACAAGCGTGGTAGCGAAGCCCGGCATCTGCATGTTGCCGAGAGCCACGCCCCCAACAAGGCCGACGATAAGGGCCAGAAACATGCGTGAGGGAGCGCCAAACAGGACAGACCCGATGGCGCGAATATCGGTAGTCAGCACTTGTCCCACAAAACGCTGCGATAACGCTCGAAACATTGAGCGCCGCAGGTCAACCGCATCAACGCCCCTTCTGCAATCGCCGTAGCGCGGCGCGGGTCTTCCATAACCAGCGGTCGCAGGGCCTCGCGGTTCCAGTCCTCGCTATGTTTGATGTCCAGAATGGCGTGCAGATCGAAATAGCGACGCTCGCGATCGCTCAATCCGATGCGGCGCAGACCCTTTGCGACCATCGCCGAGCGGCCGGGAGCGGTCAGTTCGATGACGCCCAGCGCACCCACGGAATGCCATGCATAACGGCGGTTTATCGCCATGGCGGTCATCGCATTGGCGAGGGCGAGGCTTTCCCATACGGTATTCTCGATGATAGGGGTGACGTCCAGCGTCTCGACCAGAGTGTCGAGCATCGGCCCATGCATGCCGCGGACATTGCCGCGCCCCATTTCGTCCCAATAGTTGCGAGCAAGTTCCAGCTTTGCCGAAGTCGGTAATTTGACCTGGGTGTAGGCGACGAGATCGTCAAAGCCCGCCTCGCCAGCCGCCTCCTGCTCGAAAAACCAACGAATTTCGTCTCGGGAAGCATCTTGCGCCAGCCAGGGGAAAAGAGGATCGCCCTGCCCCGGACCGTTGGCCAGAAGATTCTCGAACCAAGCGATAAAGCCGTCTGAATCGGTCGGAGCCTCGCTTGCTTTCCGCGCGACGGAGCTGCGAAGCTCCTCCACGAAATTGCCTTCCAGCCGCGTCATGCGCGTGTCACGGTCCAACAAAATCTGCCAATCATCGGTCGGAAACTGGGGTGCCAGCCGCTCCCTGTTCCAATGCGCCAGCTGCTGGTGAAAACTGTCAGAGCTGGATCGCAACACCGACGCATGATGACTAAAATTAAAAAGCGTGGCCATGTCTTACCCATCCAGAATGCTTGATGGTTCAACAACCTCGCAATCGCCGTAGTTCCTCATGAACGCATTAACATTCATCAATGTCGTAAGGGCGTTGCTTAAGATACCGGTTTCTATCCTTGCCCGGCGGTGAATATGGCAACCACGACCGCGATACGGTCAACATCATGATAAGCGGAATTTGACAGCTCCTCACCGAACACATCGGGATCGACCTCTCGATACCGCAACGAACAGCTTGCCTGAGCCGCAATATCCGCCAGATGGGCGTGAAGCGGGTCAGAACCGTCGATGATAGCGCTACCTGTATACAGCAGGAATCTCCCCCCAACGGCCAGTCGCGGGAGAACCATCTTCGTCATGTCGAGGGCTACGGCGGCGCCATGCTCGTCTCCTCCGTCGCGATAAGCGCGCCCGGCAGGATCGACAATGTAGGGCGGATTGGCCATTGCGAGGTCAATTTCTCCTCGCACGTCCGCAAGGTCCGGCGCCACGATCCCTTGCGCGGTGACTCCAGCCGCTTGCGTGTTGATCAGGGCAAACGCCATCGCCTTGGGATTAATGTCGGTCATCGTGATCAGGGCACCCGGACAGCTAGCGGCGGCGACCAGTGCTCCAACACCTGAGCCGGTTCCTATGTCGAGGATATGGCCACCATAGCCTACCCCTTCTCGCGCCAGCTCCGCCGTAATAGCGTTGGCAAATCGATAGCTGTCGGGACCGAAAAATACGGCGTCCCGTGCGTCTGTAGGAAAGGCGGAATGGAGGAACAGAAAGCCATTGATTGACGAGACCCGAATGACCGAGCGCCACAGACCGTCATTCGTCCGGGACAATATCCGGGCCTCGCTGAGCAGTGTAAAGACTTCTGCGCCAAGGATTTCCTCCCGGAACGGCAGGCTCCATCCCAGAACATCCATCAGGGACCGTGCCTCGCGTCGGGAGGCCCTCCGCAGGACCAGCGCATGCGTCACGGGCGTTGGCGTAACGAAATGATAGCCTAGATCGTAGAGAGCCTTGAGGAGCGAGGCCAGTCGAGTGGCAGAGGAAAAGTCCAGCATAATAGCTCTTCTCAATTTCATGGTGCGCGGATCATGTGCAAAAGCATGCTTTGGACGGTGGCAGTCTGAGATATGCCTGACAGCACCGAACAAACAAAAAATCGATGTCGAGCGAAGTCACGCCCTAACTGCTCCCAGGTCACTGAACAGCCGGTGACAGCGATGGTTGCCATCACCCGGCCACACAACGCCGCACAGGGCAAACTCGGCGAGTTGACACCCAGTGGCATCGACGGTCCCACCTCGACGGCTAAATCACTTCCTGCGTGCAAATATTGCAACTGACGAGGATCAACCAGGCCCCTCGCAGGGTTATCGGACAAGAACAAACAGGAGAGCGAAAATGTTACGTCATATTATCATCGTCGCAGGCGCAGCGTTGCTCGCAAGCGGCGCGGGCGCACAGAGCTATCAGGGCGGCTCGCATAACCCCGCGACAAAGGATGGCTCTCCGCACGTCGTCGCCTCACCTGCGAGGGGCGCCAATTCCTTCACTGAAAATCAGGCGCGAGGCCGCTTTGCCAAGGCAGGCTATCACAAGGTGACGAAGCTCTGGAAGAAGGACGGCCTGTGGCACGCCAATGCCGTCAGGGACGGCAAGCGCCGGTCTGTCACCCTCGACTATAAGGGCAATATTTCCCGGCACTAAGATCAAGTTTGAGGAGAATGACAATGTCCAGAACGATAACCCGCCTCTTTGACAATTATTCGGACGCTTCCAATGCCGTGCGCGATCTCGAAGCGATCGGCATCCCCCACGCCGATCTGAGCATCGTCGCCAATAATTCCGACAAGCAGCATGGCGAGCATGACGAGGGCGTAAACGATGAGGGCGATGTGACCCGCGGCGTATCCGCAGGAGCGGTACTCGGCGGCGGTGCGGGCCTGCTCGCAGGTCTCGGTCTGCTCGCCATTCCCGGCCTTGGCCCCATCGTCGCCGCAGGCTGGCTCGCCGCGACAGCGGCGGGCGCAGGCATTGGGGCAGTGGGCGGTGCGGCCACCGGCGGCATCGTCGGTGCGCTGAAGAACGCCGGACATTCCGAGGAAGACGCCCATGTCTACTCGGAAGGCGTGCGCCGTGGCGGCACGCTCGTAAGCGCCAAGGTTGCCGACAACCGCGCCGATGAGGCTGAGGCGGTCCTCCAGCGTTACGGGTCCGTTGATGCACAGACACGAGGTCAGGCCTATCGGCAGAGCGGCTGGAGCCGGTTCGACGACACCGCTCCCGCCTATTCGGCTGACGAAGTCGAACAGGAGCGGTCGCTCTACAGATAAGTGGATTTTGCCTTTCCGCCAAGACACGCAGCCCGTCCCCAAAAGGACGGGCTGCAACAATTTGCGTCGATCGGTACGCGTAGTCGTTTGCAGGTTCGTGGCTCGGAACGCGCTTGCCACAGAATATGGGAAAAGACGCTTGCACTCTACCGCCGCAAATGCACGTGGACAAACACATCTTCCTCACGCGGCAGGCTGAAGCAAAGCTCAGGCGAAGGACGCAAACCTCCTTATCGCCTCATCCAGTTCCGGCATTAACCCGCACTTCTTGCTCGCCAAGGGCGCAAAGGCAGGTCGAGGCGCAGCCCATCCCATCTCAGCCTGCGGCAACGGTAGGATGGTCGCGTCACTGAACTTCAACGCCTTCGCGAGCTTGATGGCGAAACCTGCCCAACTCACCGCCCCCTGATTGGCCAGATGCCAAAGTCCCGTCTCGCCATCGATCATCAGGTCCAGCACGGTCCGCACCAGGTCCGGCACATAGGTCGGGGAGGTGACACAATCCTCTGCCGCCCGAACATTTTGCCCTGCGCGCAGCGACGCCAGCACATGACTGGCAAAATTATGGCGATCGAACGGGGAGAAGAAGGACGCCGTCCTTATTACCAATATGTCGGCGCCCAGGGCAAGCAACGCGGTATCGGCTTCCGCTTTACTTCGTCCATAGACGCTGAGCGGTGCGACCGGTCTTCCTTCGATATAGGCATCGCTCGACAACCCATCGAATACAAGATCGCTTGAGAAGATGGTGAGAGGGATTTCGCGCGCAGCACAAGCGTGGGCAAGCCGCAGGCTGCCGTCGCGATTCACCGCCATGCAGGCATCGGGATGCGCCTCCGCCTCATCGACACGCACCCATCCGGCGCAATTGACGACGGCCCAAGGCCGAATCTTGTCCAGCGTCTTCTCGATGCTGACCATGTCGTTCAATGACAAAGCCGCGCGATCCGCCAGGCGATAGGGTATATTACGCACATGACACGCACCCGCAAACGCCTGACCCAATGTACCGGTGGCGCCCAGGATCAGGAGCGGCGCGCACATAGGCGTCACGGCTTCGACCGCCGCCGCCATGTCCAGCCTGTAAGATGGGTAGGCTAGTCGTTCGGGCCTCTTCCACCATCCGGGAAGATCGATCAACCGGCTACGCGATGCACCCCCCGCTCCCAGTTCACGAACAAGTCCGGCAAGGGCGGTCGGGCGAGCGATGCCCGCACTCACGTCGAACAGGCCGGTTTCATATTCATTGTCTGATCGCGTCAACAGGCTCGCCCAGTCGAAAGAGCCAAGCAAGCTCCACGCGGTCACGGCAACTATATCGATCTTCTCGTCGCGCAGTGTCCGGGCGGTCTGCCATGCATCGGAGAACCAGCGCATCTGTTCTTCCCGGGTGCAATCGAGATGAACTTCGGTGAGCGCAATGGGAAGGCCGTAGCGATCCCAGGCCTCTCGTATCGCGCCTGCCAGCCCGGCCGGTGCGGGTTCGACCACCCGGACCGCCTCCACATCCGCCAGCGGGCCGAAACTGCACATACCCAGAGCCGTATTGGGATAACGCTCGGTCTGATGGTCGAGAAATCGGTCGCTGGTGAGATAATGGTTCAGACCAAGAACATCGGGAGGACATGGCGCATCGGCTATCGCCGACAGCCTTGCTCCAAGCCCGAACCCGACCAGCCGATCCCATAGACTATGACCTGGAATAACGCGTCCGCACAACAAGTCCCAGCTTGCCCAGCGTCGCTCATTGTCGAACGCGGCCTGCCCGGCCAGCGGCGCCGTGGAATAGCTACGCCCAAGATCTTCTGTCTGGATGAGCCGCGCATCGCTGTTCATGGCCCTGATTGCCGTCATGGCAAGGCGGGTCGCATCGACCTGATTGAGGAGAGCCGTCCAAAAGGACAACTCGTCGCGCGCATGGGGATACCAATGACCGTAGAGCGCCGAAAAGCGCGCGGTCGTGAGGGGTTCATTGACCGGAGTCCAGTCGTTGATCCATGGGTAGCGCACAGCCACCCGCCCGGCATGCTGCGCCAGACCTGCCGCAAATTCTGGATCCAGCAGGTTGGTATAGGTCGGCCCGCTGCCATGATGGAGCAGACCGGCGATGGGGGAGATACCGAGCGATCGGATATGGCCAAGCCTCTCGTCGTGCCATGCCCAATTGCATTGTTCGGCGTTCATTGGCGAGACCTGCTCCCACAGGATGGGATAGCGCAGCGCGCTGATCCCCAATTCGGCGAACCGATCAAGATCCTCCATCCGGTCGATATGGCCCGACCTTATCGTCTGGTCGGCAAAATAGTCCTGAACGCGGTTAAGCGAACATTCGTGACCACCCCATAATTTCAAAGGACATAAAAAAAGATCAGAATTCAATATCAATAGAATATCCTTAATTCAGGAAAACACCATCTCTCTATTCCAAGACTAAGTCATTAATTATCTTACGTCATTTACTTCCGATACCCTCCCTATAAAACGTCATAACACACGTTAAATTGCATCATTGGGCCGGGTCTTTCGGCAATTGCGGGACGTTGCAGGAAAACTCCTCATCCCCCCCTCCTTTCCAGAAAGTCGGCTCATGACGCTGCTTTGTTTTTCGCATTTGCGCTGGGCGTTCGTTTTCCAGCGGCCGCAGCATCTCATGTCGATCTTCGCTGCCGAGCGTCCAGTGCTCTACTGGGAGGAGCCGATAGATAGTCAGGATGGCAGCACGTCGCTGGCGCTGATGCAGGTCGCACCGAATATAACGGTCGCGACCCCGCTACTGCCTGCCGGGATGCGTGCAGAAGTCGCCACGGACACGCTCAAAAACCTGCTGGACGCCTATCTTGCCGGACAGAACGAGCCTTTGATCCGCTGGTATTACACGCCGATGATGCTCAAATTCTCGCGGCATCTCGCCGCCGACTGCACCATCTATGACTGTATGGACGAACTGGCCAACTTCCGTTTCGCGCCTCCAGAACTGGTGGCGCTGGAGCAGGAGCTTTTTGCAGCCGCCGACCTCGTCTTCACGGGTGGATACAGCCTGTACGAGGCGAAGCGCACGTCGCATCCCGCAGTCTATCCGTTCCCGTCGAGCGTCGACATCGCTCACTTCGCGCAGGCGCGCCAGATCATGGTCGAACCAGCCGATCAGGCTACCCTCCCCGGTCCCCGGTTCGGCTTCTACGGTGTGATCGATGAGCGCATGGACCTCGATCTGCTGGCTTCGCTTGCAGATGCAAGACCGGAATGGACTTTTGTCCTGATCGGTCCTGTCGTTAAGATCGACCCGGCGCATCTCCCTCGACGCAACAATATCGCCTATCTGGGCGCCAAAGCCTATGAGGCCTTGCCCGCCTACGCGAGCGGCTGGGACGTGGCGCTGATGCCATTTGCGATCAATGAATCCACCCGTTTTATCAGCCCGACAAAAACCCCTGAATATCTGGCGGCAGGCCTGCCGGTCGTCTCGACACCCATCATAGATGTGGCGCGCCATTATGGATCGCTCGATGCCGTGGAGATCGCCGGTAATGTCGACCTGTTCCTCTCCGCCTGCGAACGCTCGCTCATAAAATCCCGCCCACCCGGCCTGACCTGGCGCACGGAAGCCGATGCAGCCCTGGCGGGACAATCCTGGCACAATGTCGCAGAACAGATGTCAGAACTCATAAGCGAGGCCACAGCCTCTCGCCAGACGGACGAAGCCTTGTCCAGGCCGCATTATGACTATCTGGTGGTCGGCGCCGGCTTTGCTGGATCGGTGATGGCCGAACGACTGGCTGCGGATGCGGGCAAGCGGGTGCTTGTGATCGACCGCCGTCCCCATATTGCGGGCAATGCATATGACGAAGCTGATGCGGCGGGTATCCTGATCCACCGCTATGGCCCCCATATCTTCCACACCAACAGCCAGCCCGTTGTCGACTATCTCTCGCGCTTCACCGCTTGGCGTCCCTATGAGCATAGGGTGCTGGCCGATATAGAGGGCGTTCACGTCCCCATGCCGATCAACCGGACGACGTTGAATACGCTCTATGGCCTCGATCTGGACAGCGATGCCGAAGCGGCCGCTTTTCTCGAAGCAAGGGCTGAGCCGGTGGAGCCGATCGTCACCTCGGCCGACGTCGTCGTTTCCAAGGTGGGGACGGAACTCTACGAAACATTCTTCCGGGGCTATACCCGCAAACAATGGGGTATGGACCCCAGCGAACTCGACAAATCGGTGACCGCGCGCGTACCGACCCGGACCAACACCGACGACCGTTATTTCACCGACAGCTTTCAGGCGATGCCTGCCGCCGGCTATACCCGCATGTTTAAAGCCATGCTCGATCATGCCAACATTACCGTGGAACTGGGTGTGGACTTTACCGACATCCAGAAGCGGGTCAGCTTCGATCGCCTCGTCTTCACCGGGCCGATTGATGAATATTTCGACCATGTCTATGGCCGACTACCCTATCGCTCGCTCGCCTTCCGGCACGAGACGATCGACAGTGAATGGTATCAGCCGGTAGCAGTCGTCAATTATCCGGACGAGAAGGTGCCGCACACCCGGATTACGGAATATAAGCATCTCACGGGCCAGACCTCTCCCAAGACCAGCATCAGTTACGAGATACCAAAAGCGGAAGGCGACCCCTATTATCCCATTCCGCGCCCGGAAAATCAGCAACTCTTCAAACGTTATGAGACCCTGGCCTTGGGCACACCCGACGTTCTGTTCGTGGGGAGACTTGCGACATATCGCTACTACAACATGGATCAGGTCGTCGCACAGGCGTTGTCGGTTTACCGGCGCCATGTGGCAAATGCAGACAACGGCGCCAGGCTGGAGTCCGACCCACAGGCTATAGCTGCCGAATGACCATGGAGAAAAGTGGTCTGCCTGAACTCATCGTCAGCATGAGCCGCAGGCCGACCTCCCTCCGCGAATTGCACCACGGCTCCGAAAGTCCTGCATCAAGGGATAGTACCGCGGATTTACGATGGCGTGAAAACTACGAATAACGCCTGTATCGATCAGGCGACGAACGCGAATTTGGTTCGTTCAGTGTGGCCATTCTCCCAAATGAAGGAGAAGGACACGGTCATGAATGCTATGATGACCCATCGTGTCCTAATGGAGATTCACCATGGCTTCTCCTCCCCTTCCCATCTCGCTCTTCACCAGTTTTGCGCCGCCCATTCGGGCGCAGAGCGCGTTGTGCCGGTCGATCACCGCCGCGACAGTGCGGGCTGAACCGGAATGCGTCACCGCCTTGCTCGACGGAGCGACCTTGCCCGATGCGCTGCGCGCCGCCGCGCGGGATATTGCAACCTCCTTGGTCACGGCCCTGCGCGCCAAGCACCGGGGCGCGGGAGTCGAGGGACTCGTGCAGGAATATGCGCTGTCGAGCCAGGAAGGCGTGGCGCTGATGTGCCTGGCGGAGGCATTGCTCCGCATTCCCGATCATGCGACGCGCGACGCCCTGATCCGGGACAAGATCGCGCCCGGCGACTGGAAATCGCATCTGGGCAATGGCCGCTCCCTGTTCGTCAACGCCGCGACATGGTGCCTTGTCATGACCGGCAAACTGACCGCCGGCAGTCTGGGCAGCGTCAATGACGAGGGGTTGGGCGCCGCCCTGACCCGCCTGATCGCGCGTGCGGGCGAACCGGTGATCCGGCGCGGCGTCGACATGGCGATGCGGATGATGGGCGAACAGTTCGTGACCGGCGAAACCATCGACCAGGCCCTGAAGCGGGCACGCACGATGGAGGCGCGTGGTTTCCAATACAGCTATGATATGCTGGGTGAGGCGGCGACCACCGCCGCCGATGCGGCGCGCTATCTGGGCGATTATGAGACGGCGATCCACGCGATCGGCAAGGCGTCGGCCGGGCGCGGCGTCTATGGCGGCCCCGGTATCTCTATCAAATTGTCGGCGCTCCATCCCCGCTATACCCGCGCGCAGGCCGAACGGGTGATGAGCGAACTCCTGCCCCGCGTAAAGGCGCTCGCCAGCCTCGCGAAAGGGTATGACATCGGTCTCAATATCGATGCCGAGGAGGCCAACAGGCTGGAACTGTCTCTAGACCTGCTGGAAAGCCTCGCCCTCGACCCGATCTGGCGGGCTGGGACGGCCTTGGCTTTGTGGTACGGGCCTATGGCAAACGCTGTCCTTTCGTAATCGACTGGATCGTCGACCTGGCGCGGCGAGCGTCCCGGCGGATGATGGTGCGGCTGGTCAAGGGCGCCTATTGGGATGTGGAGATCAAGCGCGCGCAACTGGCCGGATTGCCCGATTTCCCCGTCTATACGCGCAAGGTACATACCGACGTCGCCTATATCGCGTGCGCCGCCAGACTGCTTGCCGCGCGCGATACGATCTTCCCGCAATTCGCGACGCATAATGCCCAGACACTCGCGACGATTCACGCCATGGCCGGGCCGGATTTCACCTTGGGTGATTATGAATATCAGTGCCTGCACGACATGGGCGAGGCATTGTATGAGGAGGTAGTCGGCCCGACCAGGTTGAACCGCCCCTGTCGTATCTACGCGCCGGTCGGCACGCATGAGACGCTGCTCGCCTATCTGGTCCGCCGCCTGCTGGAAAATGGCGCCAACACCTCCTTCGTCCATCGCATCGCATCGCCGGACGTATCGCTGGCGGATCTGATCGCCGATCCGACCGAGACAGTACGCGCCATGGCGGTGATCGGTGCCAGGCATCCCCAGATAGACCTGCCCGGCGCCATTTATGGGGAGCGCCCCAATTCGCAAGGGCTGGATCTTGCCAGCGAAACGGTGCTGGCGGCGCTGGATGCGAGCCTGAAAGCCAGCGCTCATAATCATTGGCACGCATCGCCTGCGGATGGGCAGGGTAGCGCGCGACCCGTGCTGAACCCCGCCGATCACCGCGACAGGGTGGGCACCGTGGTGCAAGTGTCGCAAGGGCAGGCATCGGCGGCGGCGCGGCGCGCAGCATCGGCCGCCCCCGCATGGGCTGCCGTCCCGCCTGTCGAACGGGCCGCCTGCCTCGACCGCGCCGCCGATACGATGCAGGCCGCCATGCCGGACCTGCTGGGTCTCATCATGCGGGAAGCGGGGAAATCGCTACCCAACGCCATTGCAGAAGTGCGCAAGGCCATCGACTTTCTGCGCTATTATGCGGCGCAGGCACGCGACATGCTGGACGGATCACAGGCACCGCTGGGTCCGATCGCCTGTATCTCTCCCTGGAACTTTCCGATGGCTATCTTCACGGGACAGGTGGCCGCGGCGCTCGTTGCAGGCAATCCCGTGCTCGCGAAACCCGCCGAGGAAACGCCCCTGATCGCGGCGCAAGGGGTCCGTCTCCTACACGAGGCGGGAATACCGGCGGACGTGCTTCAGTTGCCGCCCGGCGACGGGCTGATCGGACCTCGCCCTCGGCGATCTGGCGACATGGCTGGATGATGCAGGGGACCGGGACATGGCCCAATGGGCACGGAGTGCCTCACGTCTCACCCCCTTGGCATTGAAATCGCGCTGCCCGGCCCGGTGGGCGAACACAACCTCTATGCGCTGCATCCGCGCGGTCCGATATTGCTGCTGCCCTGCACCCGCACCGGCCTGATCGAGCAGGTCATGGCCGCGCTGGCGGACGGGAACGACATGGTGATCCGGGACGATATATTGTTTCGCGAAAGCCTGGGCACCCTGCCCCCGATGGTTGCGGCACGCTTGCGCTGGACAACCGACTGGGAAACGCAGGGGCCTTATGCCGCCGCGCTGATCGAGGATGCAGGCGAAGCCCGGCTGAAGGCGCTGGCGGCCATTGCCCGGCTGCCCGGTCCGATCGTGCTGGCCCAAACAGACAACTATCGGTCAGAATGGCTGGTGGAGGAAGTCTCGACCTCGATCAACACGACCGCCGCAGGGGGCAATGCCACCCTCATGGCCCTCGCCTGAGAAGGCTTGACCGGCACCAGAACGGAAACGTCGGCTCATTTTAACAGCCGCCACTCATTACAAATCCTGTCGCGATCTGTGGCCCGGCCACCCGCGACCTTTGCAGAAGCCGGGCCACAGATCGCACCCATCATCCCTTGATGCGCCCGCGCCGCGCCGTGGGCTGAAGCCGCCGCCAGCCGATAACGATGCCTGTCACGGAAATGCCCAGCCCGGCAGCGGACAACAGCAACAGCAACCCTTCGCGTACCGGCCACCACATCAGCAGCCAGGGCAAATCGAAGCTGTGCAGCGCCGCGAACAGCCAGCGATAGGTTCGGCGTCCCGCCCCCATTTGCCCGAGCAGCTCACCCGTGGCCGGATCGACATGGAGCCATGTCTGGCCGGGATCGTCGAACTTCAGCCGCAGCACAGGGAGCGGCCGTGCATCGCCACGCGGATCGCCCGTGCCGTACCAATAGCGGTCATAGCGATCGAGTCTGCGGACCTCGACCAACCGGCCCGCAGGCACCGCATGACGGGCGATTGCCGCGATCCGGCCGGGCGCGATAACCAGCGGCCCCGCCGATGCACCGTCGAGCAGCATATCCCTTTGTCCCTCGCGCAACAGGGTGATGACCGGCACACCACCGACATAGGCGAACCGCACCTCCGCCGCACCCTGCGCCGCACGGGCCAGTCGGCCGAGGTCTGTGGCGGCAAAGCCCGGCCTGTCGCCCCTGTAGCTTTCCTCGATGCCGTCCCCACCCGCATCGTGCAGCCCGCCCCAGGGACTCATCGACATCCAGCCGCTGAACACCCAGGTGACGAGGAACAGGCCACCGACCAGGCCGACGATATGGTGCCACTTCATCCAGCCGCGATAGGGGCTGACCGATCCGGACTTGTAGCGATTGGCCAGCCTCACGCGCATCAGGCCGATCCATATTCCGGCGAGAGCGCCCAGCATGCCGATGCCGGAGGACCATAGTACCGTCTGGCGCCATGGCTCCTGATAGACCCGCAGTGCCTCGAAATAGAACCAGTGCGGCACTGCGCCCAGCCAGTTCCAGAAACGCTCGTGCGCGGTCGTATTCTGCACGACCTCGCCCGTGGCCTGGCTGACATACACATCCGTCAGCGCCGGGTCGGCCAGCCGCACCCGCCAGAAGGGCGCCATCTTCTTATAGGCCTTTGTCACAACCCACTGGTCATGATCGACCGGCGAAACGGATGTGGGCCGCGCATGAACCAGCATCGCGGCAATAGTCCTGGCCCTGTCCGAATCGACAGCCCGGATTTCCTGCCCGGTCCGCGCGGACACGGCCCTGCGCCCACCTTCCGTCACAAAGCGATAGACCGGCTCACCACCCGTCATGCCAAGCCGCATCTCTTTGGGAAACGCCGCTTCCTTCAGGCTGCCCAGCGCCACATCGGGAGCGAGCCTGACCTGCCACCAGTCGATAGCCGGTGCAGTGGCAACCCGCTCCGGTCCCCGAAAGGACGGAAAAGGAACATACATCATCACGACGCCCGAAACGAACCAGATGGCGAAGAACAGGCAAAGGACGATGCCCGTCCAGCGATGGAAAAAATAGAGCCATCGCTTCGTTATCCGCCACCCCGCCCCAGATCGCAGGAAGCCCCGGCGTGATGAACGCACGCCGGAAAGAGGCCGGGAGATAGCGCCCGCCACGCCGTCAGAGAGCGACATTGATCGTCGCCTCGACGGTGCGCGGATCACCCAGAACCCACTGCGCCGCGCCATAGGTCGCACGGGTATAAGTTTCATCGAACAGATTGCGAACCCGCGCGGATATGCTTGCCTTCTCGATGAACTGCCAGCGGATGCCGAGGTCGGTCAGCGTATAGGCGGGGATGACCAGCGTATTGGCCGCATCCTGATACCGCTTGCCGACATAGCTCACGCCGCCATCGATCACCCAGCCTTTCATAAACTCCCATGAAACAAAAGCATTCGCCGTCACCGCCGCGACATTGGTCGGGCGGTTGCCCGCACGGCTCACCAGCGCACCCGACACCGGCTCCCGGAAATCGTCGTAACGCGCCCTGAGCACCGATCCATTGAGGTTGAACGTCAGTGCCTTGACCGGCTCCAGCGAAAAGCTCGCCTCAAGCCCGCGCGAACTCTGCTGACCCGCCTGGAAGGGATTGTTCGAGTCCGCCGGATTGGTGACGAGCAGGTTCTTCTTGATGATGTCATATGCCGCGAAGGTCCACTGACCCCGCCCGCTCCAGAAGATTTGCTTCACGCCCACTTCCCACTGCCGTCCGGTCGACAGCAGGGCATTGCGCTGGGCAAAGCTGGTGGAGACCAGCGCACCGACCGGATCGGCGGCGGTGGCATATTGGCCGTAAAGCGACAGCGTTGCGATCGGGTTATAGACTGCGCCCACCCGCCACGTCACCGCATCCGGTATGCCGGTGAAATTATTGGTGGCGACGACATAGTCCGCCTTGTTGATCTCCGGTCGATCATAGCGCAGCCCGCCCACCAGCGAGAAATGCTCGCTGAATTTCAGGCGGTCCTCCGCGAATACCGAATATTGGGTGATGCGGTTGATATAGCGGGTCTTGGTCGATGCCGCACCCGGCTGGTCGATGAACAGCCCCTGTGCCGGATTATAGACGTCGATCAGGCGGGTCGCATTGTTGCCGCTGTTGCTGATATTTTCATAGCTGATCCGGTTGGCGTCGAAACCGATGACGAACTGGTTTTCAAGCCCGGCCAGCACATGGTTCACCGTGGCGGTGGTACGGTTCCCGATCTGCTTCTGGATATGGTACAGTTCCAGGAAACTGGACTGCCGGATTTGCGCGGGATTGCCCCCGACCCCCGCGACATAAGTGACATTCTCCGCATTATGCCAATATTTGTTGGCGCGCAGGGCATAGAAAGTGCTGCTGACACTGAGGGCCTCGCTGGGCGTCCAGTCCAGCTTGACCTGCGTCCAGTTGTCGCGAAAGCGCAGGGCGGCATTTGTCACATTATAATTATTATACCGGATCGACGGGTCCAGCCTGCCCCCCACCAGCGGTACACCAAACCATGTGCGCGGCTTTTGCGTGCTGAAATCATGCGACACGGTGAGGTGAAGGGTCGGCGTCACCTCGAATTTGAACAGCGCCGACAGGGCAAGCGCGCTGCTGCTGCCACGATCCATCCAACCGTCGGACTGGCGATAGCTGCCATCGACGCGGAAGGAGACGACATCGTTGAGCGGCCCGCCGCTCCCCGCCGCGATATTATAGGAGCCGAAAGACGCAAGGCCTGCCCGGCCGCTGGTCTCCAGCATCTCGCCCGGCTGCTTGCGGACCACGTTCACGGCCCCGCCGATCGCGCCCTCACCATAGAGAACCGATGCCGGCCCGCGCAGGATTTCGACGCTTTGCGCCATCCATGGGTCGGCGGGAAAGGTCAGCGTATTATTGTACATCCGCATGCCGTCATACAGCGTCATCACGCTGTTCTGCCCGGTGAAGCCCCGCGCGGACAAGCCATAGCCGAACACACCGGAGGTGTTGACGATACCCGTGGCGCGAGCCGCCGCATCCTGAATAGTCAGGTCGCCGCGCAACCGGATCGCATCGCCGTCAATAGTCTCGACGCTGGCCGGTGTTTCCAGCGGCGTCAGGTTCAGGCGACTTGCGCTTTGCGATTTGATAGTCAGGCGGAGCGAATCGATGATGCCGGTTACGACAATTTCGCCATCCGCCTCTGCGGCATTGGCAGGAGCGCGGGCAGCCATCTGTGCATGCGCCGTGCCCGCTGCGAATATCGTGGGCACAAGGATAGTGAAGGCCGCGCGAGCAGCCGAAGTGAAGTCAGTCATGAAAGTCCCCCGTTCGCGTCGTTCGACGTTGGACAGGGGCGTACCGCTCACACGAACGGTCGACCTCGCGCATCGCCCGGACGCCAAGGGCGGCCGACGCACGAAATCGATGCGGCCCCCGCCGCTCGTTCGTCGCTCAGACGGAGTTCACCGTGCCGCGGCCATCCCCTGGGCCAGGGCAAGAGCGACCAGACGCCGGCAGGTCTCCTGGCTCATGGGTCATCGCTTGATATACGGCCTTCCCAGGCCTCGCATGATTTAGCGTCCGGCCCAGTGGCTGGCGGCTCGGGCATGCCCGTCCGCACATATATATCGCGCTCGCCACTTACAGTTGCAGGGACAGCTGCGGATTAAAGGATCGAAACCCTCGCACCGCATTCCCATTTTAATCCCCGTTTCCAGGGAACCGACGCGATCAATATCCGCGCGTACAACCAGTGGTCGACGCACAGACAGGCTGTTCTTATGGGCAACATCCATGAATCGCAAGCGTCATCAGGCGCCGAAACCGCCGTCGATGCTGTGCAAGGCGCCCGTGATGATAGCCGCTTCCGGTCCGGCGAGATAGGCGACCATGCCCGCCACCTCCTCGCCAGTCGCATGGCGGCCGATGGCCATGAAGCTGTGCATGAACGCACTTGCTTCACCCGCAGCCGGGTTCATGTCGGTATCGGTCGGGCCGGGCTGCACGATGTTGACGGTGATGCCCCTCGGGCCGAAATCCCGTGCCAGACCCCGCGCCATGCCCTGAAGCGCGGACTTGGTCATGGCATAGGCGGCTCCACCCGCGAACGGCATCCGATCTCCATTGGTCGATCCGATCACGATAATCCGGCCGCCATCAGGCATCTGCCGCGCTGCCTCTACCGCCGCATGATAGGGTGCCCGCAGGTTGATGTCGATCATGCGGTCGACCGCATCGGGATCCAGCCCGAGGGGGTCGCCCATCACCAGAGCGCCCGCGTTGACGACAAGAATGTCGATTGCCTCCTGCGCCCCGACCACGGAGATCACGGCAGCGCGATCCGCCGCGTCGGACTGGATCGCGCGCGCACCCGTCTCCCTGCCCAGGGCCGTGGCCGCGTCCAGGGAGCCAGCGTAAGTAAATGCAACGGTCGCGCCATCCCGCGCGAATCTGCGGACGATGGCGGCACCTATTCCCCGGCTGCCGCCCAGTATGAAAACATGCTTTCCACTGAAATCCGTCATGTCGCTTTCCTTATTTTACGAAAATGTAGCGGGTGTCGGAGGAACCGATACCGCTGATATAAATCGTCACCCCTTCCGGGTCTTCCAAGGGCGCAGCGCATCCTGTTTGAAGCACAGGAGGCATCGCGGAACAGGCTCAAAGGAGCGGGACTTCGACAGGGCCACTGCGTTTGTCGGCGCCCATCCGTTTCGGCGCTCTGCATCTGGCACCAGCAATCTGCTCCTTTCTTGCCGCACATCCCGGTATCGAGCTGACGCTTGATCTGGACGACCGCTTCGTAGACACCGCCGCCGACGGATTCGATGCCGTCCTGCGACATGGCACGGTTCGCGACAACCGCCTTGTCGCCACACGTCTGTCGACTAACAGGTGGCTACTGGTCGCCTCGCCAGCCTATCTTGCTGCCAACGGCACTTCGGCTTCGCCTGCCGAACTCGAAACCCACCGCGCAATCCACTATTCAAACAGAGACGGAAACTGGCGCTTCGATACGCTGAGGGGCGGTATCATCATACGCGCCCACCCGCGCTGCGAGTCAACAAAGCGCTGGTCCATGTCGATATCGGTATGGAGGCGGAGGGCGCGGAGATCCACCTTGCCTATCCGCGTGATCGCAGCCCTTCTGCAAAGCTGTCCGCGCTCACCGAAAGCCTCAGATCCTCGTTCGGCAACCCTTCCTATTGGTCCTGACCGTGCCGCTGGCCTTGCGCGCGACCCTGCCAAGGACGCTGAATTACCTGCCTTGGAAATCACCACGCCGCCTGCATCGCCGTGCTTCTTTGCCTATGGTATTTTTGCATCGTCATATGACTGCAACCTGATTGCCGCCGCACCCCAACAAAAGCGTAAAAATAGCGCAAAGATATGCGCCTACCGCCCCCGTCGAACCAGAGGGGCTATCCGTATGACTACCCATTTTCGCATGTTGACCAGCAGCGTGGCGCTCGGCGTTATCGCATTTCTTTCCATTTCCAGTGCAATGGCCCAGGGCATGGCCGCGCCAGACGCAAACGCCGCCGCCGAGGGTGGAGCGAGCGACATCGTCGTCATGGGCACAGGCCAGACACGGCAGGTGCAGGCGCTGACCTCGCAGGACATCGCAATGCTGGCCCCCGGCACAAGCCCTTTGAAAGCGATCGACAAGCTGCCGGGCGTCAACTTCCAGTCCGCCGATCCTTTTGGCAATTACGAATGGTCCGCGCGTATTTCGATCCGCGGCTTCAACCAGAACCAGCTCGGCTTTACACTCGACGGCGTCCCGCTGGGCGACATGAGTTATGGCAACCATAATGGCCTGCATATCAGCCGTGCGATCATCAGTGAGAATACCGGCCGCGTCGAAGTGGCGCAGGGTGCAGGCGCCCTGTCCACCGCCTCGGCAAGCAATCTGGGCGGCACGATCGAATTCTTCACGCGCGGTCCCAAGGACGAACTCGGCATCGAGGCCAACGGCACCTATGGCAGCGAGCATACCCTTCGCGGCTTCGTCCGCATCGACAGCGGCGCGCTGGGCGACAATGGTCCCCGCGTATCGCTGAGCTATGCCTATATGAAGGCGGACAAGTGGAAGGGCGAAGGCCAGCAGCGCCAGCATCAGGTGAACGCGCGCATCGAACAGCCCCTGCCGGAAGGCAAGCTCTTTGCTTTCCTGAACTTATCCGACCGGCGCGAAAACGACTATCAGGATCTCTCCATGGAGATGATCAATCGCCTGGGCTATCGCTGGGACAATTTCGCCAGCAACTGGGACTTGGCGGTGCGGGTCGCCAAGGTCGCGGGCAATATCCCCGGCACGGACGTGCCCACGACCGATCCGAGCGCGGGCACCGTTTACCCGTCACCGGTCAAGACCGCCGACGACGCCTATTATGACGCTTCGGGCCTGCGCCGCGACTGGCTCGGCGCGGTCGGCTACGACACCAAGGTGGGCGATGCGATCCAGCTTAAAGGTCAGGCCTATTACCACAACAACAAGGGCCGGGGCCTGTGGTACACGCCCTATGTCCCTACGCCGGGCGGCGCGCCGATCAGCATCCGCACCACCGAATATAAGGTCGACCGATGGGGCCTGACCGGCTCCATCGCCTATGAGACCGGCCCGAACCGCATCGAGATCGGCGGCTGGTACGAGGATAACAAGTTCAATCAGGCGCGTCGTTACTATGGCCTTGCCAACACCACAGGCGCGCCGAGCCGCGAAAGCCTCGATTATCCCGCCAATCCCTTTGCGACGCAGTGGGAGTTCAACTTCAAGACCAAGACCTATCAATATCATGTGCAGGACACGCTGGAACTGGGCCAGCTCACGCTGAACGCTGGCTGGAAGGGGCTGAAGGTCAAGAACCGCGCCGACCCGCTAATCTCGGGCGGCCTGGCATCGGGCACCATCGTCGCCCGCGACTGGTTCATACCGCAGGTGGGCGCTCTCTATCGCCTCACCAGCGATCAGGAGGTGTTCGCCAACTATAACGAGAATATGCGGGCCTATGCGTCGTCAGCCACCGAAGGGCCGTTCGCGACAACGCAGGCGGGCTTCAACGCATTGAACCTCAAACCGGAAAAGTCGGGCACCTGGGAGCTGGGTTATCGCTTCAAGACCGGCCGCTTCCAAGGCACGGTGGCGGGCTATTATGTGGACTTCAAGAACCGCATCATCGCCTTCAAAAATGGTTCTGGCATTCAGGGCAATCCCGCGATTCTCCAGAATGTCGGCAATGTGCGGACCTATGGCGTCGAAGCGGCGGCGACCTATCGCATCACGCCTGCTCTCTCCGTCTTCGGATCCTATGCCTACAACAACTCCAAATATAAGGATAATGTGCTGGATTCGGCAGGTGCGACCATCGCGGCGACCAAGGATAAATTCGTGGTCAATTCACCGGAGAACCTTGCCAAGGGCGAGATCAGCTATGACGACAAGACGTTTATCGGACGCGTCGGCGCCAGCTACACGTCCAAGCGTTTCTACTCCTATGAGAATGACGTGTCGGTGCCCGGCTTCGTCGTCTTCGACGCAACGCTCGGCTATCGCTTCGACATGGGCATGATGAAGAACCTGACCGTGGAAGCGACCGCCACGAACCTGTTCGACAAAAATTACGTCTCGACCATCGGCACGAACGGTTTCGCCAATCGTGGCGACAGCCAGACGCTGCTCGCGGGCGCGCCGCAGCAGTTCTTCGTGACGGTCAAGACCGGCTTCTGATCGACCGACCATGGCCGGGGCGTGTCCTGCGTCCCGGCCACTTTTCCTTTTCTCCCGGAGGCTTCATGATCCTCGACCGTCGCCGTTTCCTCGTTTCGGGCGCAGTGGGCGCGTCGATGCTGGCCTTGCCCGCATGGGCGCAGTTCGGTCGCGGCTTCACCCATGGCGTCGCCAGCGGGGAGCCGAGCCAGCATTCGGTGCTGCTGTGGACCCGCTTCGTATCGGAAAGTGGCACGCGACTGGTAGCCGAAGTGTCCGAGACAGCGGATTTCACACGCATAATCACGGGCGGCAATGTCACCGCCGACCCCGCGCGCGATGGCACCGCCAAGCTGGTGGTGGATGGTCTCTCGCCCGACCGCTGGTATCATTATCGCTTCGTGGCGCCCGATGGCACAAAGTCGCCGGTGGGCCGCACGCGCACCTTGCCCGACGACAACTGCGCCAGCTTCGACTTGGGCGTATTCTCCTGCTCCAACCTGCCTTTTGGCTGGTTCAATGCCTATGCCCATGCGGCGGCCCGGCGCGACCTGGACCTGATGCTGCATCTGGGCGACTATATTTATGAATATCCACGCGGCAAATATCCAGGCGCAGCGGACAGCATTGCGGGGCGGGTCATCGAACCGGCGGGCGAGATCGTCCATCTGGCGGACTATCGCCTGCGCCATGCCAGCTATCGCGCCGACCGCGACCTGCAAGCGCTCCATGCCGCCTGCCCGATGGTCGTGATGTGGGACGATCATGAAACTGCCAATGACAGCAGCCGGGACGGCGCGGAAAATCATGATCCGGCGACGGAAGGCGACTGGGCTGCCCGCAAGCGCGCGGCAATGCGTGCCTATCATGAGTGGATGCCGATTTCGGACGCCGACTGGGCCG
Organism: Sphingobium sp.; assembly: GCA_036384115.1. GTDB lineage: Bacteria > Pseudomonadota > Alphaproteobacteria > Sphingomonadales > Sphingomonadaceae > Sphingobium. The sequence goes on along the minus strand of DASVMZ010000137.1, from coordinate 32,535 downwards.
AATATCGCATTGGAGACTTGGCCACCATCTTCCGGCCGGAAACCCGGCTGACCGCCCGTACCCGGCAAGCCAGCTTTGCAGAGGCGCTGGCGGGCGGGGCCGATCCGGTGGCGGCACTGACGCGGTTCCGCGACGATGTCTGGCAGGATCCCTCCCACCGCCTGATGGGCGCCGATCAGGAGGCGTGGCTGTTCGGCGGGCTGAAACGCGCTGCGAAGACCACGCGCTGGCAGATCCTCGCGCAGCAGGTCAACATGGGCTATGAGATGATGCCAACGGAGGCCGCGAACTGGCTGAAACCGGACGCGCCGAAGCAACTGGGCGATGGCATCCAGATCGGCCTCCTCGCGACCAAGCTGGGCATGCCCCATAATATGGACAGCTGGAACGGCTATCCCTTGGCTCGCTCGCGCCTGCTCCGGGCGGCGCTCGACGCCGAGGCCGAATTTGTGGTGCTGTCCGGCGACAGTCATAATGGCTGGGCCTATGACCTGAACGAAGCTGGCACGCCCGCTGGCGTAGAGTTCGGCGGGCACAGCGTGACCTCGCCCGGCTATGAAAGCTATTTCCCGGGCATCGCCCCGGCGGACATCGCGAAGGCATTGCGCGGTTCAAGCCCGGAACTGCGCTGGGCCGATACCGCACAGCGCGGCTATATGACCGTCTCGATCAGGCCGGACGACATTTCGACGGACTGGCTTTTCCTGAGCACGATCCGCGAAAAGTCCATGCGGATGTCCGGCACGCACAGGGAAAGGCTGCACCGGGGCGCCCGGAAACTGTCCTGACAGGCCGGAGTCATCGCCGCCGGGAGGCAGGATTCGGCACCGCATCGCAAAGATCGCTGCAATAAGTCCTCCCGGCCGTTGACCTGACCCCCAACGCCTCCCAAGATGCCCCCGGCGGGGGTTGCCGGGAGAATTATAGTGGCGGCTACCATCGACGATATCGTGGAGATCGTTTCCGCAGAAGGCGGGATCGCCCCGGAGAAATTGCTGCCGGACATCACACTGGCAGAGCTGGACATTTCCTCGCTGGACCTTGCCAGCATCCTTTTCGAGATGGAGGATCGATTCAAGGTCGAAATAGACCCCGAGCAGATTTCCCCGGAGATGAGCCTCGGCGCGCTGGTGGATCATGTGAACGCGCTGCCCAGCCAGTGACGCACCGGGTCGTCATCACCGGCATGGGCTGTATCAGCGGCCTTGGCATCGGACTGGAGGCGACATGGACCCGCGCGCGCGATGGCCATGGTGCGATACGGGCGATCGAGAGGCCCGGCCTTTCCGGGGTCGCGGCCGCCATCGAAGGGGCGGAGGGGCTGGCCATACCCCCGGACTGGCGCCGCCTTGGCAGGCTGGACCCGCTTTCGCTCCATGCCCTGACCGCGACGGCAGAGGCTCTGGAGGCGGCAGATCTTGTCGGGCATGCGGTGTTGCGTGACCGGACGGCCATTCTGGTGGGATGCGGCAGCGGCGGCAACGCCACCGTCGATAGCGCCTATGAACGGCTTTACGCCCGCAACGCGGCCAGGGTACATCCCCAGACGATCCCGTCGTCGATGATCTCCGCCCCTGCCGCCCATATCGCCATGGCCTTTGGCGTGCATGGTCCGACGTTCGTGCTGGCCAGCGCCTGCGCCTCGTCCACCCATGCGATCGGCGAGGCGATGCACATGATCCGCAGCGGGCGCGTCGATGTCGCCATTGCGGGCGGCGCGGAGGCCTGCCTGACGCCGGGATCATGGATGGCTTGGCAGTCGCTGGGCGCGATGGCCCCCGATAGCTGCCGCCCCTTTTCGCAGGGCCGCCGCGGAATGGTGCTGGGCGAAGGCGCCGCGATGATGATTCTGGAGAGCGAGGCCCACGCCCACGCCCGGGGAGCCACGATATGGGGCGAGGTCGCAGGATATGGCGCCAGTTGCGATGCGACGGATATCACGGCACCGGACAGCGACGGCATCGTCGCGGCTATTCGCGCGGCCCATGCGGACGCAGGCATCCATCCCGACGTTCCGGCGTTAATATCCTCGCATGGCACGGGAACATCGCTCAACGACGCTGCGGAAACAGTGGCGCTCCACACCGTCTATGCGGCCGGGCTGGACAGGCATGCCGTGATCGCCACCAAATCGGCCCATGGGCATATGATCGGCGCGACCGGCGCGATGGAATTCCTGTTGGGCATCATGGCGCTGCGGGAGAAGGCCGCGCCACCCGTGCTGAATTACCTGGGGCCTGACCCCGCCTGCGCCCTGCCGCTCGTCACCGCATCCCGGGTCATCGATCAGGAGGTTCTTGTTTCAAACAGCTTCGCCTTCGGTGGGCTGAATGCAGTCCTCATCGGCCGCGCGGCATGACCGCTGTCGCCCACATCAACGCAGTCGGCACGGCCAATCCCCCGTTCGAGGTGCATGAGGCATTCGTCGGCTTCGTCTCCGCAACGCTGGACGACCCAAAGGCGCGGCGGCTGTTCGAGCGAATGGTAGGCCGCGCGGGCATCGAGCGGCGCTTTTCCTTTCTGGAGCCGATCCGGCTGGCCGATGGCACCATCACCGACAGCGACGGCTTTTATGGTCCCGGCGTCTGGCCCTCCACCGGCGCGCGCATGGCCCGGTACGAGCGGCACGCCCCTGATCTTGCCGTGGAGGCGATCGGACGGATCGGGCCGGGGCTGGACCTGCCGACCATCACCCACCTCGTCGTCGCCTCCTGCACCGGCTTCATGGCGCCTGGCCTCGATCAGGCTATCGTCGCACAACTGGGCCTCGATCCGGGTGTCGAGCGCAGCGTGCTGGGGTTCATGGGCTGTTATGCCGCAGTCAACGCGTTGCGGACGGCGCACCATATCGTCCGCTCGACACCTGCGGCCCGCGTGCTTGTCGTCACGCTGGAGTTGTGTACGCTCCACTTTCAGCGATCGGACGACCTTGAGCGGTTGCTCGCCATGCTGTTGTTCGGGGACGGCGCGGCCGCTGCCCTCGTGACGGCCGAGAGCGAGGGGATCGCGCTGGATGATTTTCGCGCGACCACCATCGTGGGGTCGGCCGATGCCATCACCTGGGGCATCCGGGATCAGGGCTTCGACATGCATCTGGGCGGCGAAGTCCCGGCGCGGATCAGCGAGGCATTACGCCTTGAGATGGGCCGTAACGATGCGTCCGGGCTGTTTCGCGGCAATGCGGTCGAAGCGTTCGACCTGTGGGCCGTGCATGCCGGTGGCCGTACCGTCCTGGACGCGGTCCAGCACGGACTTGGCCTGGCACCGGAGGCTCTTGCGCCGTCACGGGGCGTTCTGCGGGACTATGGCAATATGTCGTCCGCCACCCTGATGTTCGTCCTTGCCGAGATGCTGCGCCAGGGCACGGCGGGCGATACGGCCCAGCGCGGTATGGCGATGGCTTTCGGACCCGGCCTTGCCGCCGAGACCTTTCGTTTCAGCCTGCTGCCCTGATGCGCGACCTGACTGCCCGCTCCACGTCAGCCGAATGGATGGACGCAGAGGATGTGACGCAGGCGGACTTCGCGGCCTGCCTCGCCGATCTCGCCATAGTCAACAGCATGACGCTGGCCCGACCGCCTACCCTCGCCTTTGTCGCGGAGGCGTGGCTTCGGACCGAAGGGCGGCCCCTCACCTTGCTCGACGTGGGGTTCGGTGCTGGCGACATGCTGCGGGCAATCCGCAGGCTGGCGGATCGGCAGGGGATGGAAATCCGGCTGATCGGCATCGACCTCAACCCGCGCAGCCTGCCCGCGGCCATCGCCAGTACGCCTGCCGCAATGGCGATCGACTATCGGATCGGCGACCTGTTCGACCTGCCGGAAGACGAGCCGATCGACCTTGTCGTCAGTTCGCTCGTGACCCATCATATGGCGAATGAGGAGATCGTGCGCTTCATCGGGTGGATGGAGCGACGCGCGCGGTGCGGCTGGTTCATCAGCGACCTGCATCGCCATCCGGTCGCCTATCATGGCTTTCGGCTATTGTCGGCGGTGATGCGCTGGCACCCTTTTGTCCGGCATGACGGGCCGCTGTCGGTCGCGCGTGCCTTTTGGAAGGCGGATTGGGCGCGGTTGCTGGCGGCGGCGGGCGTTGCACGGGTTGCACATCTCAAATGGCGTTTTCCGTTTCGTTACTGCGTGACGCGGTGGCGGGCGTGAGGGAGGTTCTGGTCGCGGGCGGCGGGCTGGCGGGGAGTGCGGCGGCGATGATGCTTGCCCGCGCCGGCCGGTCCGTTCAACTGGTTGAACGACATGCCGGACCGAAGGACAAGATCTGCGGCGAGTTCCTGTCCATCGAGGCGCAGGATCATCTGGCGGCGCTGGGCGTCGATCTGGCCGCGATGGGCGCGGTGCCGGTCGGCCATATCCGCCTCGTCGCCGATGGCCGGACGGTGGAGACCAGCCTGCCCTTCGTCGCGCGCGGGATCAGTCGCCGCCTGCTCGACGAGACGCTGCTGACCCTCGCAGCCAGCGCGGGCGTGCAGGTCGAGCGGGGCGTGCGCGTGCTGGAGGTCGGGCGATCCTCCCTGCGGACCAGCAAGGGCAGCTATGCCGCCGACACCCTCCTGCTGGCCACGGGCAAGCTGCCGGTGCGCGAGGCCGGGCGGGCGGAGGAGGCGATGGTGCCGGATGCGCATGTCGGCTTCAAGATGCACTGGCGCGCCCCCGCGCGGGTCCGCCACAGGCTCGGTGGCCGGATCGAACTGGTACTGTTTCCGGGCGGCTATGCCGGGCTGCAACTGGTGGAGGGCGGCATAGCCAATCTGTGCCTTGTCATCCGCCGCAACCGGCTCGCGCAACTGGGCGGGCGCTGGGACGATGTCGTCGCGACGCTCGCGCCGCTGTCCCCGACGCTGGCCGCGCTGGTCGACGGGGAGCCGCTGTTCGACAAGCCGTTGACCATCGCCAACCTCGCCTATGGCCAGCTTCCCCGCGAGGGAGACGACGATCCCGTCTTTCGTCTCGGCGATCAGGCGGCGATGACGGCGTCGCTGACCGGGGACGGCATGGCGATCGCGCTGCGCAGCGCATGGCTGGCCGCCCGATGCCTGCTGTCCGGCAAGACCGCCGCGGCCTATCGCCGCGCCTTGACCGCGATGGTCGGCCCGCAGGTCAGGCGTGGCATGATCCTGCAACGCGCGGCGGAATCGCCCCTGCCCCGATGGGCCGGTCTGGGCCTGTTGCGGATGCAGCCCGGACTGCTGCGCGCCGTCACCCGAATGACCCGCCTCCCCGCACTGGTGCCGGACCGGCCGTGAGGAAGAAGAGATGACAATGCTTCATGCCCTTACCGCGATGCGGATGACTGGCCTCGCCGCGATGCGGGTGGCTGGCCTCGCCGCGATGGGAGTGGCCCTGGTCGCCATGCCGTCCGCCGCCCGTGCCCAGACAGTCACGGGCGACTGGCTGACCGACGACGGGTCCGCGATCATCCATGTGGCGATGCGGGGCGCGCATCTGTGGGGCACCATCGCCCGCGTGCTGGACCCTGCCGCCCCGGCAAAGGACATTCGCAATCCCGATCCGGCCGCGCGCACCCGCCCGCTGGTCGGCACCGCCGTCCTCCTTGATTTCACACGATCCAGCAAAGGATGGGACAATGGGCGAGCCTATGATCCCAAGGCGGGGCGCAGCTATCGCTCGACCCTGGCCCTGAATGGCGCGGACAGGCTGGACGTGACGGGCTGCGTGCTCTTCCTGTGCCGGACGAAAAGCTGGACCCGTGCGCGTTGAAAAGGCGTGACATTCCCGAGTGTTGACCCCCAACAGGCTGGTATCCCGCCTCCTGATCCCTATACCGTCCTGCCCATACCCCCGTAGAATACCACCGGAGCCTGCTGTTGGAAATTGTCTCGATCGTGTTGATATTGCTGGGGGCGGTGGTCGTCAGCGGCGCCATTTCCCGCATGCTGCCCTGGGCCTTGCCGACGCCGCTGGTGCAGATCGCCCTTGGCTCGCTGATCGGCCTCGTCGCCAATCTTCGCGTGGCACTCGATCCTGAACTCTTCCTGCTGCTGTTCCTGCCGCCGCTGCTCTTTCTGGATGGCTGGCGCATTCCCAAGGACGAACTGCTCAAGGATGTGTCGACGGTGTTCGAGCTGGCGCTCGGCCTCGTCCTGCTGACCGTCGTCGGGGTCGGCTTCTTCATCCACTGGCTGATCCCGGCCATGCCGCTGGCCGTCGCCTTTGCGCTGGCCGCCGTGGTGTCGCCCACCGATCCTATCGCGGTGTCCGCCATTGCCGCGCGCGTCCCCATCCCCAAGCGCATGATGCATATATTGGAAGGGGAATCGCTCCTGAACGATGCATCCGGCCTCGTCTGCCTGCGCTTTGCGATTGCCGCCGCCCTGACCGGCACCTTCTCCATCGGCGTGGCCAGCGCCACCTTCCTGTGGCTGGCGGTCGGCGGCATCATGGTCGGCGTCGCCGTCACCCTGTTCGTCACCCGCGCCAAGGCATGGATATCCGACCGTTTCGGCGAGGATACCGGATCGCAGGTGCTCATCAGCCTGCTGATCCCCTTTGCCGCCTATATCATCGCGGAGCATGTCCATTGTTCCGGCATATTGGCGGCCGTGGCGGCGGGCGTGACGATGACCTTCACGGAAATCTCCCGGCAGGCGTTGCCCGCCACGCGCATGCGGCGCAATTCGGTGTGGGATACGATCCAGTTCGCGCTGAACGGCATCATCTTCGTTCTGCTGGGCGAGCAATTGCCCGGCATCCTTGCCGCCGCCAAGCAGACGGTGCTGATAACCGACCATGCCAATCCCTGGTGGCTGGCCGTCTATGTGCTGGCCATCATGCTGGCGCTGGCGGCGCTGCGCTTTGCCTGGGTGTGGGTATCCTTCCGGCTGACGCTGTTCCGCGCGCGGGAGGAGGTTGCCTATCGCCGGCCCGACTGGCGGCTGGTCGCGGCCATGTCCGTCGCGGGGGTGCGCGGCGCGATCACGCTGGCGGGCGTGCTGACCATCCCGCTGACGCTGAACGACGGCATGGCCTTTCCGGCCCGCGACCTCGCCATATTCCTGGCGGCGGGCGTCATCATCCTGTCCCTCGTCATCGCCAGCGTCGGCCTGCCCCTGCTGCTGCGCGGCCTGACCATGCCCGCCGAGCCATCCCGGCTGGCGCAGGAGGACGCCGTGCGCGTCGCCTCCGCACAGGCGGCCATCCGGGCCATCGAACTGACCCAGCACAGGCTGGCGGAGGGCCGCGCCGACGCCGATCTCTACGCCGCCGTCGGCACGCGCATCATGGACCTTTACCGCGAACGGATCGACAGCCGCATCCAGCAGAGCGGGAAGGGCGACGAGGCCCGCCACTATGCCCATGTGGAGCGCGACCTGCGTCTGGCAGCGATCAAGGCGGAGCGGGACACGATCTTCACCATGGCGCGCGACCGCGTCATCGGCAGCGAAATCGCGCAGAAGCTGATCCGCGAGCTGGACCTGCTGGAGGTTCGTTATCGCTGATCGGGATGGCCGTGGCTGTCGGGAACCGGCGAGGTGGTGGACGGGCGCAGGCGGCGGTGGAAAGCTATCGCCGCGATGCCCAGCGCGCCGACGCCCTGACCCGCGCAGGCCAGCGACGCCCTGTCCGCGCAGCAGGCACAAACTGCCGCTGCCAGGGCGCAACTTTTGCAGGACCAGATCGCCATCTTCCTGGCGCTGGGCGGTGGATGGCGGCCCTAGGCCGGATCGGCGCGGCCCTCGCGTCCCCTGCCTGAATGCTGCACTGCAAAATATCCTTGCAAGCGGTAGCCGGGTCCGGCAAGATATAGACCAGATCATGAGTCATTCACCCAACGACGGGGGAGCGACTTTCGTTACCCTTTGCGGGTAATAGACATAGGCAACGCCGCCATCGACCATCCTTTCGGGGAGTGGTTGATGGCGGCTTTTTTGTTGGGCGCGAAAGGCCGGGATGACGAAGAAAACCGTCAAGAGCGTATGTCCCTATTGCGGCGTCGGTTGCGGCATCCTGCTCGACGTGGTGGACAACCGGATCGTCAAGGTATCCGGCGACAAAAGCCACCCCACCAACTTCGGCCGCCTCTGCACCAAGGGCAGCACCTGCGGCCAGCCGGTCGCGACCGGCGGCCGCGCCGACAAGGCCTATGCCCGGATCGAGGGCAGCCGCGACCAGGGCGTGATCCCGATGGCCGACGCGATTGCCCGCACCGCCAGCGGCCTGCGCGCGATCATCGACGCGCATGGCCCGGACGCCGTCTCCTTCTACGTCTCCGGCCAGATGTCGATGGAGGCGCAATATCTGGCCAACAAGCTGTGCAAAGGCTTCATCGGCACCAATAATATCGAGTCCAACTCGCGCCTGTGCATGGCCAGTGCGGCCAGTGGCTACAAGCTGTCGATCGGTGCAGACGGCCCGCCCGGTTCCTATCAGGATTTCGAGCATGCCGACCTGTTCTTCGTCATCGGCGCGAACATGGCCGACTGCCACCCGATCCTGTTCCTGCGGATGATGGACCGGGTGAAAGCGGGCGCGAAGCTGATCGTGGTCGACCCGCGCCGCAACACCACCGCCGACAAGGCCGACCTGTTCCTGCAAATCCGCCCCGGCACCGACCTGGCGCTGATGAACGGCCTGCTCCACCTGCTGGTCGCTGATGGCAGGACGGACGACGCCTTCATCGCCACTCATACGGAAGGGTGGGAAGCGATGCCGGACCTGCTGGCCGACTATCCGCCGGAAAAGGTCGCGCAAATCACCGGCATCGCGGAGGCGGACCTGCGCACGGCGGCGGACATGATCGGCGCGGCGGGCGACTGGATGACCTGCTGGACCATGGGCCTGAACCAGAGCAGCCATGGCACCTGGAACACCAACGCCATCTGCAACCTGCATCTGGCGACCGGCGCGATCTGCCGCCCCGGCAGCGGTCCCTTCTCGCTCACCGGGCAGCCCAATGCGATGGGCGGGCGCGAGATGGGCTATATGGGACCGGGCCTGCCCGGCCAGCGCGCGACGACCAGCGCGATCGACCGGTGCTTTGTCGAGGATATATGGGCCATCCCGCAGGGCACACTGCGGGTGGAGACCGGCGCGGGGACGGTGGGCCTGTTCGAGGATATGGTGGCGGGCAGCATCAAGGCCTGCTGGATCATCTGCACCAATCCCGTCGCCAGCATGGCCAACCGCAAGACGGTGATCGCGGGGCTGGAGGCGGCGGAACTGGTCATCGCGCAGGACGTGTTCGTCGATACCGAGACCAACCGCTATGCCGACATCATCCTGCCCGGCGCGCTGTGGGCGGAGGCGGAAGGGGTGATGATAAACTCCGAGCGTAACCTGACCCTTTGCCAGAAGGCGGTCGATCCCCCGGGCGAGGCGATGGCGGACTGGCAGATCATCGCGCGGGTGGCGTGCGAGATGGGCTATGCCGATGCTTTCTCCTACACCGCCGCCGCCGAGGTGTTCGACGAGATCCGCCGGTTCTGGAACCCGCGCACCGGCTATGACATTCGTGGCGCCAGCCATGACCGGCTGCGCGCAACGCCGCTGCAATGGCCCTGCCCGCCCGAGGGAGAAAGCGATCGAGAGGGTGGCCGCAACCCGATCCGCTATCTCAACGACGGGATCAGCCAGACCCTGCGCATCGGTGCGGACGGAACGCCTCCGCGCATCGCCTTCCCGACGGAGCGCGGCAGGGCCTTCTTCCTCCCCCGCCCCCATCTCGACCCGGCGGAAATGCCGGACGAGACCTTCCCGCTGATCCTCAACACCGGGCGCCTCCAGCACCAGTGGCACACGCTGACCAAGACCGGCCGGGTGGCCACATTGAACAAGCTGAACCCCGGTCCCTTCGTGGAAATCCACCCGGAGGATGCCGCCGCGCTGGGCATCGGCGAGAAGGATCAGGTCGAGGTGCGCTCGCGCCGGGGTCGCGCCGTGCTGCCCGCCGTCGTCACCGACCGGGTGCGGCCGGGCAATTGCTTCGCGCCGTTCCACTGGAACGATGTGTTCGGAGAGGATCTGGCAATCAACGCCGTCACCAGCGACGCCGTCGACCCCATCTCGATGCAGCCAGAGTTCAAGTTCAGCGCCGTCGCGCTCACCCGCATTTCCGGTCCCGTCCAGGAGGTTCGGCCCCTCCCGGACGCGGCCGGCAACGACAGGACAGCCGCCCTTCATCCAGAGGATCGATCCATGATTGCCCCGCACCATCAGGCCGCCGTCGCGCACTTCGCGCGCGTGATGGGACTGGAGGATGGCGCGGCGCCCGCGTTGAGCGAGCCGGAGCGCAGCTATCTGACCGGCTTCACCACCGCGCTGCGCTCCACCGACGGGGGGCAGCCGGGCGGCGTGCCGGTGCTGCCGCAGGACGCCCCCTTCGATCCGGCGCGATTGCACTATGTGAACGGCTTTCTGGCGGGATTGTTCGCACGGACGTCCCTCCCGGCGGGCGTTCCGCTCGGCATTCCGGCGGACGGTATGGGTACGGTCGAGGGTCAGGATGCGGGGGAGATACTGATCCTCTGGGCATCGCAGACCGGCAATGCGGAGACATTTGCGGAACGGTGCCGAGCGCGCCTCGCCACCACCGGCCACAGGGTCCGCCTGCTGGCGATGGATCAGGCGAAACCCGCCGACCTGATGCAGGCCAGCCTTGCCCTGCTGATCGCCAGTACCTTTGGCGATGGCGATGCGCCCGACAATGGCAGCGGCTTCTGGAGCGCGCTGAATGGCGAGGCGGCGCCCGCGCTCGACGGCCTGCGCTATGCCGTACTGGCGCTGGGCGATTCCAGCTATGACCAGTTCTGCGGCTTCGGGCGCAAGCTGGACGCGCAGCTGGAGGCGCTGGGCGGCATTCGGGCGGTGCCGCGCATGGATTGCGAACCGGACTATGACGAACCAGGATCAGCATGGCTGGACAGCGTGGTGCGGGAACTGGCCGCCACCGCCCCGCCTGCGCCCCGCCCCGCGATGCAAGCCACCCCGGCCAGCGCGCCCACGACAGCGGGCGCCACCCTGCTGCTCGCACCCGACACCCGGCCGGAGGAGACTCATGCCGCTCCCCCGGCCACCTTCACCCGCAAGGCCCCGCTCGCCGCGCCCTTCGTCCGCAACCTGTTGCTGAGCGGGGATGGCGCGCAGAAGGAGGTCCGGCAGTTCGGCTTTGCGATCCCGGACAGCGGCTTCGACTATGCGGCGGGAGATTCGCTGGGCGTGTGGCCAGTCAACTGCACCGCGCTGGTCGATGAGATATTGGGGCTGCTCGCCCTGCCCGGCGACGCCCTCGTCAGCGTCAAGGATACAGGCGACCTGCCGCTGGCGACCGCGCTGACCCGGCATTGGGACATTGCCCGGCTGACGCGCAACTTCCTGGAACTGGTGGCGGAGCGCGATCCGCATGCCGGCTTCGCGCCCCTGCTCGACCCGGCGCGCAAGAGCGATTTCGACGACTGGCTATGGGGTCGGCAGATCGCGGACGTGCTGCACGAGACGGGCGTGCGGCTCTCCGTCGCCGATCTCACCGCGGTGCTGCGCCCGCTCCAGCCGCGCTTCTACTCCATCGCCTCCAGCCCCAAGGCACAGAAGGGCGAGGTGCAGCTCACCGTCTCGACCGTCCGCTACGATTGCCTGGGCCAGCGGCGCAAGGGCGTCTGCTCCACCTTCCTGGCGGACCGGGCGGAGGGCGGGGAAGTGGGCCTGTTCCTCCAGCCCTCGGCCAGCTTCCACCCGCCGCGCGATCTCTCCCGGCCGATCATCATGGTCGGCCCCGGCACCGGCATCGCGCCCTTTCGCGGCTTCCTGCACGAGCGGCAGGCGACCGGGGCGACCGGGTCCAACTGGCTGTTCTTTGGCGAGCAGCATGCAGCGACCGACTTTTATTATGCGGACGAGATTGGCGCATGGCGGCATGACGGCCATCTCGACCGGCTCAGCCTGGCCTTTTCGCGCGATCAGGCGGAGAAACTCTATGTCCAGCACCGCATGATCGAGCAGGGTGCAGACCTGTGGCGCTGGCTGGATCAGGGCGCGCATTTCTATGTGTGCGGCGATGCCAGCCGGATGGCCAGGGACGTCGATGCCGCGCTGAAGCAGGTCGTCGCCCATCATGGCGGCATGGATGCCGAGACGGCGGCGGACTATGTGGCCCAGATGGCGCAGGAAAAACGCTACGTCCGCGACGTTTACTGAGGCGCCCGCGTTGATGCTGAGCGCCGATCCCGGCACCTGTCTGCCCGCCCGCCTTTTGTCCTGAAGGGCGGAATAATCCCATATGGGGATACGCCGCGCCGTCCGTCCATGATGGGATGGGACAAAGGCCGCGTCTGGCGGCGTCGGCGGGGCGGACGGTGGCATAGGCCCTCGCCCATCCGGCCCAGGGGAGAGGAATGCATGGACCTGCAATTGAAGGACCGGCGCGTGCTGGTCACGGGCAGCAGCAGCGGCATCGGCGAGGGTATCGCGCGCATGCTGGTGCGGGAGGGCGCGGCGGTGGTCGTCCATGGCCGCAACCGCGACAGGGCGGAGACGGTCGCGGCGGAGATCGCGGCGGCGGGCGTCGCCATCGGCGACCTGTCCACGGATGAAGGCGCCGCCGCCGTCCATGCCGAGGCGGTGGCCGCGCTGGGCGGCAATGTCGAGATACTCATCAACAATGCCGGTGGCAGTGCGACCGGCAACACCACCAAGACGCCGATCCAGATCAGCGCGGCGGACTGGATCTCCAACTATCACACCAACACGCTGGCGGCGGTCCGGCTGTGCGGGCTGGCCGTGCCGGACATGATCGCCGCCCGATGGGGCCGGGTCATCAACGTCTCCAGCGCGGTGGCCGTGCAGCCCAATAATCTGGGCGCGGACTATAGCGGGGCAAAGGCGGCGCTGAACAATTTCACCGTCAGCCTGGCGGGTTCGCTCAAGGGCGTGGGCGTCACCGCCAACATCGTCTCGCCCGGCATCATCATGGTGGACGGCCTGCTGCGTTTTGGCCGCCTGAAATATGGCGACGACAGCCTGACCATCGAGGGCGTCACCCAGCGGCTGGCCGCCGACAAGGTGTTCGACCTGCCCCCCGCCGGGCGGCTGGGCACGCCGGAGGATCTGGCACTGGTCATCTGCATGCTCGCCAGCCCGATGTCCGGCTTTGTCACGGGCGCCAATTATCGCGTCGACGGCGGCCAGATCCGCAGTGTCAACTGAGCATCGGGCAGGCCCCCCGCCCCCATGATTTGAAGAGAGCAACACATAGCATGTCCGACAAAATCCATCGCGTCATCCAATGGGCCACCGGCACCGTGGGCAAGGCGACGCTGAGCCATTTCATCGAGAATCCGTTCATCGAGCTGGTCGGCGTCTATGTCACCAATCCCGACAAGGTGGGCAAGGATGCGGGCGACCTCGTCGGCCTGCCCGCGACCGGGGTGATCGCGACGGACGATGTGGAGCAACTCGTCGCGCTGGAGGCCGATTGCGTGCTGTTCGCGGGGCTGATGGCGGACATCGACCTGTTCTGCCGCCTGCTGGAATCAGGCAAGAATGTCATCTCCCCCGCCGGGCCGTTCAACCCGACGGAACGGTTCAGGGACAAGTTCGACCGGATCGAGGCCGCATGCGCCAGGGGGGGCACGTCCTTCCATGGCTGCGGCATCCATCCGGGCTTTTCCGGGGACATATTGCCGCTGACCCTGACCCGGCTGATGGACCGGGTGGACAGGATCGAGGTGACGGAGGTCATCGACAAGCTCCGCAATCCGATGGTCTATATCGAGGTGATGGGCTTTGGCCGCGACCCGGACGACCTGCTCGCCAACCCCAGCCGATCGGCGGAGGCGCCCTATGCGTTCGAGGGGTCGATGGCGATGGTCGTGGAAGGGCTGGGCAAGAAGATCGAGAAGCTGACGACAAAGCTGGAGGTCGCCACCGCCGCCAGGGACATTCCCTACCCCAATGGCATCATCAGGAAGGGCACGGTCGCGGGCCAGCATTATGAATGGACCGCCTGGGTGGAGGGCAAGCCCCTGATGGTCTATCATTTCTACTGGACCATGGGCGACGATATCGAACCGCTGTGGGACAATGGCGACAGCTGCTACAAGATAGTGATCGAGGGCAACCAGCCGCTGGAGATGCGGCTGATGGGCGGAGTCGGGGCGGATGGGCGCAGGCCCTTCCACGGACTGCCCTGGACCGGACTGGTCGGCGCCACCGCCGTGCCGGCCGTCTGCGCGGCGCGGCTCGGTATCGTCACCCATATCGACCTTGGCGTGGTGCAGCCGCGCGGGCTGGTGCGGGGCTGACCCGAGGGGCCTGATTCGACGGGGCTGGAGCGAGTGGGCCGGAGGTTGATTCCGCGTGGAAGGCCAGACCCGCCGGTCCCGCCCGCTCCTTATCGCGCGTCCACGACCTTGCGGCCCAGCGCCGGGTCGTCGGTGAAGAAACCGTCGATGCCGGTCGCCAGATAGCGGCGGATCTCCGCCTCCGATCCGGCGGGGTTGCGGGCATCCTCGCCCGCGCCGTTGCGGAAGTCGGCCGCCAGAAAGCGATTCTCCGGCCGGAAGGTCCAGACCCGCACCAGCAGCCCGGCGGCATGCGCGTCCTCCACCAGCGTCGTGGGTTTCGCGAGGCGACCGTCAGCGCCCAGCGGTATGACCATCCGAGTCGCGGGCGCGACGACATCGGCATAGCTCGCGATGGTCCGCAGCCCCCGGGGCGAGAGCATCGCGCCATAGCTGGTCGTGCCGCCCGCCGCCGCGACATCGGCGGGGATGCCGGTCGGATCGCCGACAAGCTGCATCAGCCTGATCGTCTTCGACCGCCCGATCCTGCCACGCAGATAGCGCAGGTTGGCGACCTCGAACGACTGAACCTCCACCGGCCCGCGCACCGTATAGGCATGGGCGGCCAGCGTGGCGAGGAAGCGATCCTCCAGCGGCAGGCCGATCCCGGCGAAATAGGTCGAATGCTTGAGTTCCGGCACAAGGCCGATGACGCGCCCGCGCGCCGCAGACTCCGCCGCGGTAAAGTCGATTAGTTCGTCGAAGGTGAGTATCTGGAACTGGCCGTCATAGCCCTTGCTCTCGGGCCGCACAGCGCCCAGCCGCTCGACGGCGCGCAGCGTCTTGAGTTCGGCCAGCGTGAAATCCTCGGTGAACCAGCCGGTCAGCGCCTGCCCGTCCACCGTCTTTGTCATCTTGCGCGCGGCAAATTCCGGGTGGCTCGCCACATCGGTGGTGCCGCTGATATCATTCTCGTGCCGGATGACCAGGACGCCGTCTTTGGTCATCACCAGATCGGGTTCGATATAGTCGGCGCCATCGGCAATCGCCCTGGCATAGGCGCCCAGCGTATGTTCGGGCCGCAGCGCCGAGGCGCCCCGGTGCGCGAACACCAGCGGCGTGGGCCGGGACGGCAAGGCCGCCCCGACACTCCAACTGGCAGCAGCCATGGCGAATGCTCCTCCCCACACGATCAGCGCCTGTCGACGGCTCAGCATCCGCATCATGGCATCGACCTTTAAAAACCGAGGGACAGGGTAGCGAAGACCTGACGCGGCGCCAGCGGGAACTGGTTGAACGTGCCGCTGGCCGCGCCGATCGACAGGGTGGACGCTGCCCTCTTGTCGGTCAGGTTGGTGACATTCACGCTGAACTGCGCGCTTTTGATCCGGCTCACCTCCGAAGTCGGCAGGGTGATGCCCAGCCGCGCCGCCATGGTGAAATAGGAGGGCGAGGACAGGTCGTTGGTGAAGGTCGCGTAGCGGCGGCCCATATAGTCGCCCGATAGTTGCAGCTCGACCGCCTGATAATTTGCGGTAGCGACGAACTTGTAGAGCCAGTCGGGCGATCCCGGCACATTCTTGCCGCCCGTCGCGACCGTGGTGGTGCCGTTCACATAGTCGCTCTGGAAGCGCGACCGGTTGTAGGACAGCGCGTTGTAGAAGGAGAAATACTGGCCGAAGCGCAGCGTACCCGCCAGGTCCACGCCGTCCGTCTTCACATCGCCGACATTCTGGAGCACCGCCGCGCCGCTGACGATGGAGGTGATGACCGGGTTGGGACTGATCGCCAGCAGGCGGTCGCTGAAATCGACATGATAGTAACTGGCCTGCCCCTCGAAGCTGGTCAGCGGCCCGACATGGAGCGGGATCTGGAAGCGCACGCCCCCCTCATAGGTCCAGCTCGTCTCCGGGCGGACGCTCTGCTTGAACAGGTCGAACGCCGCCTGGCTGCCCAGCGCGAAGGGCGACAGGCCGCTTGCGGCGCTGGTCTGGAACTGGCGGACATTCTTCTGGGCGTTCAGGAACAGCTGTGCGTGGCTGTCGAACGCCCACAACAGGCCGAGTTGCGGCAGGAAGCCCTTGGTCGTCTTGATCCGGCCGTTGGGCAGCGCCGTCGATCCGGTGAAGCTGCCCGGAATGGGCTGTACCGCGACGAACTGCTCCGCATTCTGGTGCGTCGCCTTGAAGCCCGCGAGGATGGTCAGGGTCGGCAGTATCTTCCACGCATCCTGCACATGGCCCTGCAACTCCGTCACCCGGACCTCGCTACCATATTGGGTGATGAGCGGCTGGGCCAGGTCCAGCGGGCGGGTATAGGGCGAGGAGGGATTGTTGACGTCCAGCGCATACCAGCGGCGATAGGCGGAGGACCGCTGCCGCTCGTACCAGCCGCCGACTTCGATATGGTGGTTGCCAAGGTCTGCGGTGACGACCGACAGCAGGCCGTAGCGGTTGATCCTGTATTCCGTCGTGCGCGTGGCAAAGCCCGACCCGCCGAACCGGGTGCTGAGCCGCGCCAGATTCTCCGGCGTGGTCGGCGATCCGGTGCCGGGGAAATAGAAGGAGAAAAGCTGCGGCAGGCCAGCGACGTCGATCGGTCCCGCGACCACGCCCACGCCGTCATTATGATGATAATAGGCCTGGTTCGACCAGTTCAGATTGTCCGCGACATGCAGGTCATATTTGGCATAGCCGAGATAATCGATGCGCTGGGCATCGCTGTAATAATTGCGATAATTAGACCCGGCTGCCTTGTAGGCGCCCGACGAGAGATAGTTCAGCGCGCTCTGGAAGTCGGGATAGATGAAGGGCCGCGTATAGGGCGCGGTCGCGCGATTGGCCGTCGTGATGACGGTCGCGTCCTCATTCGGCTCGGTCTTGTCCGAATAGGCGGCATAGAGGGTCAGCTTGCCGGTCATGTCGTCATGCACGAACTTGGCATTGGCCTGATAGCCGCCCTGACGCCCGTTGAAGTCCCACGCCCGGCCATCCTGCCGCGCACCGGAGATATAGAGCGAATTGCCCTTGCCGAAGGTGCCGGTGTCGAAGCGGCCATAGGTGCGGAAGCTGTCGTAGCTGCCGATGGTCTGCGCGACGGAGAGCCCCATCTCGCTCTTCGGATCGCTGGAGAAAGTGTCGATCGTGCCGCCCAGATTGCTGGTCGATGCGGTGCCCAGATCGCCCGCGCCCGACGCCAGCGTCACCCGGCCGACATTCTCGGAGATGATCGCGCGCTGCGGCGACAGGCCGTTGTAATTGCCATAGGTCTGGTCGCCCAGCGGCACGCCGTCGAGGGTATAGCCCAGCTGCGACGCGCTGAAGCCATGGACGAACAGCGAGATATTCTGCTCATTATTGCCCCACGGATCGGCGGTCAGATAGGTGACGCCGGGCAGGGTCTGGAGCGCTTTCAGCGGGCTGATGCCGGGCAGGACTTTCTGGATCTCCACGCCGACGACCTGAGTCACCGACCGGGTCGTGCGGGCCGTGACCACGATGGCGTCGGCGCCCTCACCTGCACTGTCGCTGGCCCCTTCGCCGGCACTGTCCACAGCCGCCTCGGGCACGGGTGAACCCGCCTGCCGGGCATGGCCGGGCACGGCCGACAGCGCCATGGCCGCCGCTCCGGCAAGCCAGAGGGTCTTGGAAGAGAAGATGCTGATTGTCATTGAAACGGCCCCTTTGTCGCAACGCGATGCGACAGGCCGCTAGAGGTGGTCGGCGTCAGGGGAATGACGGTTTCATGTCAGTTCTGTGCAGGGGAAATTCCCCTGAGCCTCATTCCCCTGCATCTTACTCCATCGTGCGGGCAAGCTCCCGGTTGAGCCAGAGCGCGATCAGGGTCAGCACCGCACCCGACAACAGATAGGCGCCCGACGCACCCAGCCCGAACAGGCTGGAGAGCAGCAGCGCGGCCAGCGGCGCGAACCCCGCGCCGAACATCCACGCAAGGTCGGAGGTCAGCGCGGAGGCGGTATAGCGGTGACGCGGGTGGAAGCGGCTGGACAGGGCACCCGACGACTGGCCGAAGCTGATGCCCAGCAGCACGAAGCCCACCACCATGAAGACGATCTCGCCCGTCGTGCCGCCATTCAGCAATTGCGGCGCGAAGCCGCTGAACACCGCGATCGCCGCAGCCGCCGCGCCCAGCACCATTCGCCGCCCGAACCGATTGGCCAGCACGCCCGACGCGATGATCGCGCCGATGCCGAACAGGGCGGCGACCACCTCGATCAACAGGAAGCGCACCGGGCTGTCCCGGGTGAACAGGAACACCCAGGACAACGGGAAGACCGTGACCATATGGAACATCGCAAAACTGGCCAGCGGCACGAACGACCCCGCCCAGATGGTGCGCCACTCCGCCCGCACGGTCTGGATGACGGGCGCGGGTTCCAGTTCGCCATTCTCGAACATGCCCGCATATTCGGGCGTCACCACGATACGCAGCCGCGCGAACAGCGCGACCACGTTGATCGCGAAGGCGACGAAGAAGGGATAGCGCCAGCCCCAGGCGACGAAATCCGCCGCGGGCAGCATGACGATCAGGAAGCTGAACAACAGGCTGGCGATGATGAGGCCGATGGGCGCGCTCAATTGCGGGATCATCGCATACCAGCCGCGCCGTCCCTCCGGCGCGTTGACCGCGAGCAGCGGCGCGAGACCGTCCCACGACCCGCCCAGCGCCACGCCCTGCCCCATGCGGAGCAGCGCGAGCAGCGCCGCCGAATAGAGGCCGATGCTGGCATAGCCGGGCAGGAAGGCAATGGCGGCGGTCGATCCGCCCATCAGGAACAGGGCGGCGGTCAGCTTGACCCCCCGGCCGTAGGCGCGGTCGACGGCGGTGAAGATGATCGTCCCCACCGGCCGGGTGATGAAGGCCAGCGCGAACAGGACGAAGGACAACAGCGTCCCGGTCAGCGGATCGGCAAAGGGAAACACCAGCTTGGGAAAGACCAGCACCGACGCGATGGCGTAGACGAAGAAATCGAAGAATTCGGACGCGCGGCCGATCATCACGCCGATGGCGATCTCGCCCGCGCCGATCTTGCGCCCGCTCTCATGGAGCTGGCGGGCGTCCCGTTCGACGGTGGTCGTCTCAGCCATGGCCTTTTCCGTTCCTGCCGATGGCGCGCGAAGGGCGCGCGCGAATCCCTATGGTGGTTCCATGGGGAACCAACGCCCCCTCTTCCCTCTTGATCCCTCTCAGGGGGATTGGACAAAATGTCCTATGTCCGCCCATCCAACACAAGCCTAGAGGCGAGGCATGGTTCCTACAGTCAACCGGATGGTGCGGCACCTGCGGCCCGCGCTCCTGCTCACCGCCCTGCCGTTGCTCGGCGGGTGCGACATGGTCGTGCTGAACGCGGCGGGCGACGTCGCGCGGCAACAGGGCAATCTGGTGCTGATCTCGACCGGGCTGATGCTCCTCATCATCCTGCCGGTGATGGCGCTGACCATCCTGTTCGCGTGGAAATATCGCGCGGCCAACCGGGATGCGACCTATGAGCCGGACTGGGATCATTCGACCCAGCTGGAACTGGTCATCTGGGCCGCGCCGCTGACGATCATCATCTGCCTGGGCGCGCTGACCTGGGTCGGCACGCATCTGCTCGATCCCTATCGCCCGCTGGCGCGCACCGCGCCGGGGCTGCCCATCGACGCCAGCACGGCAAAGCCGCTGGAGGTGGAGGTCGTCGCGCTCGACTGGAAATGGCTGTTCATCTACCCGGAGCAGGGCATCGCGACCGTCAATGAACTGGTCGCGCCCATCGACAGGCCGCTGCATTTCAAGATTTCCGCCTCGTCGGTGATGAACAGCTTCTATGTCCCCGCACTCGCCGGACAGATTTACGCCATGCCCGGCATGCAGACACAGATGCACGCCGTGTTCAACCGCACCGGCAGTTTCGACGGCTTCTCGGCCAATTATAGCGGCGCGGGATTTTCCCATATGCGCTTCAAGGCGACGAGCCTGACCGAGGCCGGGTTCACCCAATGGGTCGGCAAGGCGAAGGCGGCGGGCGGCACGCTGGACCGCCGCGCCTATCTCACCCTCGAACGCCCCAGCGAGAAAGAGCCTGCGCGCCGCTTCGCCTCGGTCGAGGATGGCCTGTTCGACGCCATCGTCAACCTGTGCGTGGAGCCGGGCAAGATGTGCATGAGCGACATGATGAAGATCGACGCCCGGGGCGGCCTCGGCATGGCCGGCGTCCATAATGTGCAGCGCCTGTCCTATGACAAGCTGGCGGCGCGCGGCAGCCTTTCGCCCGTGAACGCGCAGGCGCCGGATAAGTTGATGCCGGATAAGTTAATGGTCGCCGCCCTGTGCGCGCCCCGCACCCCGCACCGGGTCGGCACCATGGCTCTCGCGCCGGTCGATCCGGCACCGCTGCGGGGTGCGGGCCTCGCCCGACCGGGCACGCGTTCCTCGCCCCTCATGATCGCCGCGACGGCAGCCCTGTCGCCCGCACGCCCAGAAAGCTGACAGGCAGGCCCTATGTCCTCGCTCACCGAAGCCCCCTCCTATACGGCCATGCCGATCAGCCCGCTGTTTGGCCGCCTCAACCTCGACGCGCTGCCGCTGCACGAGCCGATCGTGGTGGCAACCTTTGTCGCGGTAGCCATCGGGGGCATCGCCCTGCTGGCCGTCATCACCAAATTCCGCCTGTGGGGCTGGCTGTGGACCGACTGGTTCACCAGCGTCGATCACAAGAAAATCGGCATCATGTACATGATCCTGGGCCTTGTCATGCTGCTGCGCGGTTTTGCCGACGCGATCATGATGCGGATACAGCAGGCCATCGCCTTCAACGGCTCCGACGGCTATCTCAACGCCCATCATTACGACCAGATTTTCACCGCGCACGGCGTCATCATGATCTTCTTCGTGGCGATGCCGCTGGTCACGGGCCTGATGAACTATATCGTCCCGCTGCAAATCGGCGCGCGCGACGTGTCCTTCCCCTTCCTCAATAATTTCAGCTTCTGGATGACCACGGCAGGCGCGGTGCTGGTCATGATGTCGCTGTTCGTCGGCGAGTTCGCGCAGACCGGGTGGCTGGCCTATCCGCCACTGTCCGGCATCGCCTATAGTCCGGCGACCGGCGTGGACTATTATATCTGGGCGCTCCAGATCGCGGGCGTGGGCACGACATTGTCCGGCATCAACCTGGTCTGCACCATCCTGAAAATGCGCGCGCCGGGCATGTCGCTGATGAAGATGCCGATCTTCACCTGGACGTCGCTGTGCACCAATATCCTGATCGTGGCGTCCTTCCCGGTGCTGACCGCCGTCCTCGCGCTGCTCAGCCTCGACCGTTATGTCGGCACCAATTTCTTCACCAGCGACTTCGGCGGATCGCCGATGATGTATGTGAACCTCATCTGGATCTGGGGCCACCCGGAGGTCTATATCCTCATCCTGCCGCTGTTCGGCGTCTTCTCCGAAGTCACCTCGACGTTCAGCGGCAAGCGGCTCTTCGGCTATACGTCGATGGTCTATGCGACCATCGTCATCACAATCCTCTCCTACCTCGTCTGGCTGCACCATTTCTTCACCATGGGGTCGGGGGCCAGCGTCAACAGCTTCTTCGGCATCACGACGATGGTCATCTCCATCCCGACGGGGGCAAAGCTCTTCAACTGGCTGTTCACCATGTATCGGGGGCGTATCCGGTTCACCCTGCCGATGATGTGGACGGTCGCCTTCATGCTGACCTTCACGGTGGGCGGGATGACCGGCGTGCTGCTCGCGGTGCCGCCCGCGGACTTCGTGCTGCACAACAGCCTGTTCCTGATCGCCCATTTCCACAATGTCATCATCGGTGGCGTGTTGTTCGGCCTGTTCGCGGCGATCAACTACTGGTGGCCCAAGGCATTCGGTTTCCGGCTGGACGAGTATTGGGGCAAGGTCAGCTTCTGGTGCTGGGTGGTCGGTTTCTGGCTCGCCTTCATGCCGCTCTATATCCTCGGCCTGATGGGCGTGACGCGGCGGATGCGGGTGTTCGACGACCCGAGCCTGCAAATCTTCTTCGTCATCGCCGCGATCGGCGCCTTCGTCATCGCGCTGGGCATCGCGGCCATGCTCATCCAGTTCGCGGTCAGCATCTGGAAGCGCGAGGAACTGCGCGACGTGGATGGCGACCCATGGGGTGGCCGCACGCTGGAATGGGCGACCAGTTCGCCCCCGCCGGACTATAATTTCGCCTTCACCCCCGTCATCCATTCGCTCGACGCCTGGCACGACATGAAGGAGCGTCATGCCCCACGCCCGCTGGACGGCTTCCGCGCCATCCCCATGCCCAGCAACACCGGCACCGGCGTCATCCTGTCGGGTCTCAGCCTCGTCATGGGCTTTGCGCTGATCTGGTATATCTGGTGGCTGGCGGCGCTCGGTTTCGCGGGGCTGCTGGCGGTCGCGATCGGCCACACCTTTAACTATAAGCGCGACTTCCACATCCCGACCGAGACGGTGACGGCGACCGAGGATGCGCGGACGCGCCAACTGGCGGCGGGGGCCTGAAGCCATGAGCATGACAGCCCCCTACGACCCGAACACGCCGGTCGCCTTCTACGACCTGGACGAGCATGAGCATCCCGAGGGGCACAGCACCATGCTGGGCTTCTGGATCTACCTGATGAGCGACTGCCTCATCTTCGCCATCCTGTTCGCCTGCTATGCCGTGCTGGGCGGCAATTATGCGGCGGGACCGGGGCCGAAGGATCTGTTCGAGCTGCCGCTGGTGGCGCTCAACACCGCCATGCTGCTCTTCTCCTCCATCACCTATGGCTTTGCGATGCTGGCCATGCAGAAAGGGACCGGGGGGCAGAAAGGGACCGGGGGACAGCGCGGCGCCAAGGGACAGGTGCTGGGCTGGCTGGCCGTCACCGGGCTGTTCGGACTGGCGTTCCTCTCCATCGAGCTGTACGAGTTCGCCCACCTGATCCATGAGGGCGCGACACCGCAGCGGAGCGCCTTCCTCTCCGCCTTCTTCACGCTGGTGGGAACGCATGGTCTCCATGTCACCTTCGGCACCATCTGGCTGGTCACGCTGATGGTGCAGGTCTCGCGCAAGGGGCTGATCGCGGCCAACCGGCGCCGCCTGATGTGCCTCAGCCTGTTCTGGCACTTCCTCGACGTCATCTGGATCGGCGTCTTCACCTTCGTCTATCTGCTAGGGATGCTGCGATGAGCGATCAGACCACCGCGCATGCGGACCATGACCACGCAGCCGGTCATGGGGCCGGTCATGGGGCCGATCATGGCGCACACGGCAGCCTGCGCGACTATGTGATCGGCTTCGGCCTGTCGGTCGTCCTCACCGCCATCCCCTTCTGGCTGGTGATGGCGCACCCCCTTCCCGGCCCGATCACCGGCGTCATCGTCATGGGCTTCGCCGCCGTGCAGATGATCGTCCATATGATCTACTTCCTGCACATGAACGGTCGGGCGGAGGGCGGCTGGTCGCTGACCGCGCTGGTCTTCACCATCATCCTGGTGGTCATCATGCTCAGCGGATCGCTGTGGGTCATGACCCATCTCAACCATAATATGATGCCCCATCCCGGCATGGATGCCGCGCATGACATGAGCCAGATGCCGTGACTTCGGCGGGGCACGGCCCCCGCC
Organism: Sphingobium sp.; assembly: GCA_036384115.1. Lineage (GTDB taxonomy): Bacteria > Pseudomonadota > Alphaproteobacteria > Sphingomonadales > Sphingomonadaceae > Sphingobium. The sequence continues at coordinate 8,654 of DASVMZ010000137.1, read as the reverse complement.
GCCGGGGACGCGCGGCGATGGCCCTTGCCCTGCTGCTGATCGCGGGTGGTTTCGTGGCGCTGGGCATATGGCAACTGGAACGGCGCATCTGGAAGCATCGCCTGATCGCCGCCGTGGCGAGCCGCAGCCATGCCGTCCCGGTCGCCGCACCCGGCCCCGCGCAGTGGCCCGGCGTCAGCGCAGACCGCGATGCCTACCGCCGCATCCGGGTCAGCGGAACCTATCTCCAGAACCGCAGGACGCTGGTGCAGGCAGTCACCGACATCGGGCCGGGCTATTGGGTGATCGTCCCGCTCGATACCGGGCGCTTCACCCTGCTGGTCAATCGCGGTTTCATCGCACAGGACCAGCGCGCCGCACCGGCGAGCGAACCGGCGGGCCGCGTCACCATCACCGGCCTGCTGCGCGTCACGGAGCCGGAGGGCGGCTTCCTGCGCGCCAACGATCCCGCCACAGGCCGCTGGTACTCACGCGACACCGCCGCCATCGCACGGGCGCGCGGACTGCCCGCCACCGCCCCCTATTTCCTCGACGCCGACAGCGCCCGCAATGCCCCCGGCCAGCCGGTCGGCGGCCTGACCGTCATCCGCTTCGCCGACAATCACCTCGGCTATGCGCTGACATGGTTCGGCATGGCCGGGCTGAGCCTGTGGGGCCTGTCGCGGTTGCGCGCGGCCCGCGACGAAAGGGAGGATGGGGGCGCGGCGTGAGGGAGCGTCCCTCAGTTGCCCCGTTCGCGCCGCTGGCTCGCCGTCTCGCTCGGCTCGATCACGCCGTTCCTGTTCGCATCCGTCGCATCGAAACGCGCGCCGGCCACCGCAATGGCTTCCTTCAGCATAACCTGGCCGTCCTTGTCGCCGTCCATCCCCGCGAACATGGCCTGCGCCCGCTCCGGCCGGGGGACGCCGCGTCCATTCCACCGGCGCATCAGCCATTCGGACGCGGGGCGCTCCACCGTGCGATTGAGCAGCGCGCCCAGCAGGACCGCCGTCGCCGCGGCCAGCGCATAGCCGAACAGCGGGGAGAGGCCGAGGCGGTCACAGTTCAGCATGATGACGAATCCGATATTCTGATGCACCAGATAGAGTGAATAGCTGATGCTCCCCAGCCACAGCAGCGGGCGCGCGCAGATCCACTCCAGCCGCCCCTCCACCATCGCGGCAAAGCAACCCGTGATGCACAGGGCGGCCAGCAATTGCTCCGGCGGGCATGTCTGCGCGACGACCAGCAGGATGGCGAGGAAATAGGGGATCTGGTCGCGCCAGCACCGCTCGCCCGCCCAGACGCGATAGCTCAACATGCCGATCCCGAAGAAGGGTATCCAGTTCAACACCATCAGTTCCGCGACCCGCGTCGGCATGCCGTGCCAGTAGAACATCACCCATTTGCACAGCAGCCAGCCGAGCAACGCCCCCTCGATGCGTTTCAGCGCGCCCAGCCGCCACAGCGCCAGCATGCAGACATAGAAGCCGATCTCGAACGCCAGCGTCCAATAGGCCCCGTCCAGCGCGGGCACATAGAAATAGGCCTGCACCATGGTCAGGTTCACCACCGCGTCCCCGGCAGCGATCTGCAACTGCGGCACGTTGCCGATATATTCGGCCGACAGCGTCAGCAGCATCGCACACCAATAGGCGGGAAACAGCCGCGCCATGCGGTTCGCCACGAAATCGGACGCCCGCGTCAGATGCTTGAGGGTGAAGAAGATCGCAAAGCCGGAGATGGCGAAGAACAGCATCACCCGGTAATTGCCGCTGAACAGATGGAAGGGCACATGCGCCCGGCCCGGAAACAGCTCCGGATATCGGGAGGAATAATGATAGTTCAGCACCAGTATCGCGCCGATCCCGCGCAGCGCGTCCAGTTCCATGAGGCGGCGGCGAGGCCGGGGCGCGGCCGCTGGTGATACCGCTGGTGATACCGCGTCTCTCGCCAGCGCGGGGACATGTTCCTCCACCCGCACGCCGTTCCACTGACGCAGCAACCAGTCGCCCATCGGCCGTTCGATCAGCCGGTGGATCGCAAAGCCCAGGCCCAGCGACAGGATGATCGCCGCCAGCAGGGCGATCCACGGATCGACACCCGCCGCGCCTGCCTTTGCCATCACCGTCATGCCGACATGCTGGTGCACCAGATAGAGCGGATAGCTGATCGCGCCGACCCACAGCAGCGGCCGGTTGCACACAAAGCCCAGCCTGCCTGCGGTCATCGCCACGAAAAAGGCCAGCGTCAGGCCGGTGATGACCAGCACCTGCGCCTCCTCGAACAGGGCGACGCACAGGAAGGTCGCGGCCAGGATCGGCACCTGCTGCCGCCATGTCCGCAGGCCCGCATGGACACGATAGCTGACCAGCCCGATCGCGAAAAACTGGATATGGCGCAGCACCAGCAACTGTACGAGCGGTTCCGGGAAACCGCGCCAGACATGCATCACCAGCGCCAGCGCCAGCCAGCCCGCCAATATCCATTCCAGCCGGCCCAGCATGCCAAGCCGCCAGATGCCCGCCATGCAGGCATAGAAGCACAGTTCCACCGCCAGCGTCCAATAGACCCCGTCGATCGAATGGAGATGCGCGAAACCCTGGAGCATCGTCGGATTGACGAGGATGTCGATGGTGGGAATGGCGAACAGCGGAATCTGCGCGACCGCCTGCACCGCCAGCGTGACCGCCATCGCGGCCCAATAGGCGGGGAACAGGCGGGCAAAGCGGCTGAACGCGAAATCGCCGACATGCGCCAGCCGCCGGATGGAAAACTGGAGCGCAAAGCCCGACAGCGCAAAGAACACCACAACGCCGTCATAACCCGCGTCGATCTTCAGGCCGACATGCGGTGCGCCGGGAAACATGTCCGGGAAACGGCTGGTGTAATGGAACAGGACGATCACAAGTGCGCCGATGCCGCGCAGCGCATCAATCTCGCGGACACGGTCCCCGCCGCGGGCTTTGTTTCCGCTCGATGTCACTGGCAACCCCTGCTGATCACAGGACGCCATAGCGGGGTCAGGTTGAAATCTGTTTAATCCGGGGAGGCCCGACCGGATCGACCGCGCCTGACAAAGGACACTGCACAGGCAGCATATTGCCTATCGGTGACGCAATATTTCGGACGACGGCCCAATCGGCCCCGCATCCTTTCATACGCAAATACAATGCGAAGCCCGGATGCCGCGTCTCGCATTAAAACGCGCCATGCTCCTAATAGGCGGCGAGCAGACGACTCGCGCCGCCTCCCGCGGCCAGCGCCATGCGGGAGTATCATCATGCAGGATCTTCTCTGGATCGGCGTCACGCTCGGCCTGTTGGCGATGACGCTCGCCTATGTCCGCCTCTGCGACAACGCATAGGGGATCGCGGCCATGACCATCGACCTCTGGCTGGCTGCCATCACGGCGGCCGGTCTCCTCTTCTATCTGGTGGCCGTGCTCGTCCGGCCCGAACGCTTTTAGGAAGCGCGCCATGACTATGTCTGGATGGCTCTTGATATTCGCCTTTGTCGGCATCCTGCTGGCATTGACCAAGCCGGTCGGCCTCTGGCTGTTCGCGCTGTACGAGGGGCGCACCACGCCCCTGCACCGCATCCTCGGTCCCGTGGAGACCGGCTTTTACCGGCTGTCGGGCGTCGACCCCGACGCCGAACAGGGCTGGCGGCGCTACGCCGTCCATATGCTGCTGTTCAATGCCGTCCTGTTGCTGCTGACCTATGCGATCCTGCGGCTGCAAGGCGTGCTGCCGCTCAACCCGCTGGGCTTTGCCGGGACCAGCGCACATCTGGCGTTCAACACCGCCGTCAGCTTCACCACCAACACCAACTGGCAGAGCTATGCCGGGGAATCGACCCTGTCGAACCTGTCGCAGATGCTGGGCCTGACCATTCACAACTTCCTGTCGGCCGCCACCGGCATCGCGCTGGCCTTCGCGCTGTTTCGCGGCTTCGCGCGGCGCGGTGCGGCGGGCACTGGTTCAGCGACGATCGGTAATTTCTGGGCCGACATGACGCGGGTGACGCTCTACCTGCTGCTGCCCCTGTGCATCGTCTATGCCCTCTTCCTGATCGCCAGCGGCGTGCCGCAGACATTGGCGGGGTCGGTCGATGTCACGACGCTGGAAGGCGTGAAGCAGACCCTCGCCCTTGGTCCCGTCGCCAGTCAGGAGGCGATCAAGATGCTGGGCACCAATGGTGGCGGCTTCTTCAACGCCAACAGCGCCCATCCGTTCGAGAACCCGACGGCGCTCACCAACTTCGTGCAGATGCTGTCGATCTTCCTGATCGGCACCGGCCTGACCTGGACATTCGGCAAGGCGGTGGGCAATCCTCGTCAGGGCTGGGCGATACTGGCGGCGATGATGACCATCTTCCTGGTCGGCACCGCCATCACCTATTGGCAGGAAGCTGCGGGCAACCCCATCCTTCACAGCCTGAGCGTCGCGGGCGGCAATATGGAGGGCAAGGAGGTGCGCTTCGGCATCGCCGCATCCGCGCTCTTCTCGGTCGTCACCACGGCGGCCAGTTGCGGCGCGGTCAATGCGATGCATGACAGCTTCACCGCGCTGGGCGGCCTGATCCCGCTGTTCAACATGCAACTGGGCGAAGTGGTCGTCGGCGGCGTGGGTGCGGGCATCTATGGCTTCCTGCTGTTCGCCATCCTGGCGGTGTTCGTCGCTGGCCTGATGGTCGGACGCACGCCTGAATATGTGGGCAAGAAGATCGAGGGGCGGGAGGTCAAGCTCGCGGTGCTGGCCATCGCGGTTCTGCCGCTCGTCATCCTCGGCCTGACGGCGATTGCATCGGTGACGCAGGCAGGGCTTGCCGGGCCGCTCAACAAGGGGCCGCATGGCTTCTCGGAACTGCTCTACGCCTTCACCTCGGCGGTCGCGAACAATGGTTCGGCGTTCGCGGGGCTGAGCGCCAACACACCCTTCTATAATGGCTTGCTGGGTGTCGCCATGTGGCTGGGCCGCTTCTTCGTCATCGTGCCGATGCTGGCCATCGCGGGCAGTCTGGCGGCGAAGAAATATACGCCGGAGACCGCAGGCTCCTTCCCCACGACCGGACCGCTGTGGACCGGCCTGCTGATCGGAATCATCCTCGTCGTCGGCGGACTGACCTTCCTGCCGGGCCTCGCGCTCGGTCCCATCGCCGATCATCTCGCGATGATCCGCGGCCAACTCTTCTAAGAGGATCACCACAATGGCCCGATCCGCCTCCAAGTCGCTTTTCACCGCCGAGTTGATCGCACCTGCGATGGGCGATGCCTTCCGCAAGCTCCACCCCCGCGACCTGATCCGCAACCCGGTGATGTTCACCACCGCCATCGTCGCCACATTGCTGACCGTCCTGCTGGTCGTCGGGCAGGATGGCCTGTCCACCGGCTTCAAGCTGCAACTGGTCGTCTGGCTGTGGCTGACCGTATTGTTCGGCACCTTTGCCGAGGCGCTGGCCGAGGGGCGCGGCAAGGCGCAGGCCGCCTCCCTGCGTGCCGCCAAGGCAGACCTGACCGCCAAACGCCTGAAGGGAGGTGGCCGGGAGTTCGAGGATGTCCCTGCCAGCGCGCTCCGCATGGGCGACGTCGTGCTGGTCGAGACCGGCGACCTGATCCCCGCCGATGGCGAGGTCGTCTCCGGCGTCGCCTCCGTCAACGAGGCCGCGATCACGGGCGAGAGCGCCCCCGTGATCCGCGAGGCCGGCGGCGACAGGTCGGCGGTCACAGCGGGCACGCGCGTCATCTCCGACGAGATACGGGTGCGCGTCACCGTCAATCCGGGGCAGGGTTTCCTCGACCGCATGATCGCGCTGGTCGAGGGCGCCGAGCGGCAGAAGACGCCCAACGAGATTGCGCTGACCCTGTTGCTGGTCGGGCTGACCATCATCTTCCTGATCGCGGTCGCCACCATCCCCGGCTTTGCCAGCTATGCAGGCGGCAGCATCCCCGTCTCGATCCTCGCCGCGCTGCTCATCACCCTGATCCCCACGACGATCGCCGCGCTGCTCTCCGCCATCGGCATCGCGGGCATGGACCGGCTGGTGCGCTTCAACGTGCTCGCCAAGTCAGGCCGCGCCGTAGAGGCGGCGGGCGACATCGACGTGTTGCTGCTCGACAAGACCGGCACCATCACCATCGGCGACCGGCAGGCAACCGAGTTCCGCACCGTCGGCGGCACCAGCGCGGGGCAGCTGGCGGAGGCCGCGCTGCTCGCCAGTCTGGCCGATGAAACGCCGGAGGGACGGTCCATCGTGCTGCTGGCGCGCGACCAGTTCGGGCAGACGCTGGACGCGCTGCCGGTGGGGGCACAGGTCATCCCCTTCACCGCGCAGACCCGTATTTCCGGCGTGAACAGCGGTGGCGGCGTGATCCAGAAAGGCGCGGTGGACTCCATCCTGCGCGCCAATCCCGACGCGGCCTCTGGCGAGACGGCAGCAGAATTGCGCCGCATCACCGACGAGATCGCACGGGCGGGCGGCACGCCGCTGGCGGTCGCGCAGGATGGCCGGTTGCTGGGCGCGATCTTCCTCAAGGACATCGTCAAGGCGGGCATCCGCGAACGCTTCGGCGAACTGCGCGCCATGGGCATCCGCACGGTGATGATCACCGGCGACAATCCCCTGACCGCCGCCTCCATCGCGGCGGAGGCGGGCGTGGACGATTTCCTCGCGCAAGCCACGCCGGAGGACAAGCTGGCGCTGATCCGCAAGGAACAGGAGGGCGGCAGGCTCGTCGCCATGTGCGGCGACGGCACCAACGACGCCCCGGCACTGGCGCAGGCGGACGTGGGCGTGGCGATGAACACCGGCACGCAGGCCGCGCGAGAGGCAGGCAATATGGTCGACCTCGACAGCGACCCGACCAAATTGATCGAGGTCGTGGGGCTGGGCAAGCAACTGCTCATGACACGCGGCGCGCTCACCACCTTCTCGGTCGCCAACGATGTCGCCAAATATTTCGCGATCATCCCGGCGATGTTTGTCGTGCTCTATCCCGGCCTCGGCATCCTCAACGTCATGGGTCTGGCGACACCGCAAAGCGCCATCCTGTCCGCGATCATCTTCAACGCGCTCATCATTCCGCTGCTGGTGCCGCTGGCCCTGCGCGGCGTGACCTATCGCCCGGTCGGCGCCGGACCGCTGCTGGCGCGCAACATGGCCATCTATGGTCTTGGCGGCCTGATCGCGCCCTTTGCCGGGATCAAGCTGATCGACATCGCCGTCAATGGCCTCGGCCTCGCTTAAGGAGTATCACATGGCCAAGGATTTCATCACCGCCCTGCGTCCCGCCCTCGTCATGACGCTGCTGTTCGCACTGCTTCTGGGCATAGCCTATCCACTCGCCCTCACCGGCGTTGGGCAGGCACTGTTCCCGGCGCAGGCCAATGGCAGCCTGATCCGGCAGGATGGCAAGGTCGTCGGCTCCGGCCTCATTGGGCAGGCCTTTTCCAGCGACCGCTATTTCCACCCGCGCCCGTCCGCCGCTGGCAAGGGCTATGACGGCCTCGCCTCCTCCGGTTCCAACCTTGGCCCCACATCGCGGGCGCTGCATGACCGGGTGAAGGGAGATGTCGCCGCGCTTGCCACGACGCAGCCGGGCCGCCCCGTGCCCGCCGACATGGTGACGACCTCCGCCTCCGGCCTCGACCCGGACATCAGCCCGGCCGCCGCCCTCTATCAGGTGGAGCGTGTCGCACAGGCCCGCGGACTGGCCCCGACGACGGTGCGTGCTCTGGTCGAACGGTCCATCGAAACGCCCGTCCCCGCTTTTCTGGGCGACCCGCACGTCAATGTGCTCGATCTTAATCGACGGCTGGATGCGATGCGCGCTAAACCGCTGCCGTGAACGATCCGACCCCTCGCAGCCCGGAGGCCTTTCTGCGTCAAGCCGCGCAGGAAGGCCGTGGCCGTCTCAAGCTCTTCCTTGGCGCGGCGCCCGGCGTCGGCAAGACCTATGAGATGCTGTCGGAGGGACGCGAGCGGCTGCGCGCGGGAGTAGACGTCGCGGTGGGCGTCGTGGAGAGCCACGGAAGGCGCGAGACCGAAGCCCTGATCGACGGGCTTGAGGTCGTTCCCCGCCGCATCGGCGACAATCCGCGCCATGGTGCGGGCGAGATGGACCTCGACGCGATCCTTGCCCGGCGCCCCCAACTGGTGCTGGTGGACGAACTGGCCCACACCAACGCACCGGGCAGCCGCCACCCCAAGCGGTATCAGGATGTGGTCGAATTGCTCGACGCGGGGATCGACGTCTATTCGACGGTCAATATCCAGCATGTCGAAAGCCTCAACGATGTCGTCGCCTCCTTCACCCATGTGCGGGTGCGCGAGACGGTGCCCGACTCCATCCTGGAGATTGCGGAGATCGAGGTGGTCGACATCCCGCCCGACGAACTGATCGAGCGGTTGAAGGACGGCAAGGTCTATATCCCGGCGGAAGCCAGCCGCGCGCTCAACCATTTCTTCTCCAAGTCGAACCTGACGGCCCTGCGCGAACTGGCGCTGCGGCGGGCGGCACAGGCGGTCGATGCCCAGATGCTCGACTATGTGCGCGCCCATGCGCTGGCGGGGAGTTTCGCGGCGGACGAGCGCGTGATCGTGGCGGTCAGCGAACAGCCCAGCGCGGCGGGCCTCGTGCGCGCGGCCAAGCGCCTGGCCGATGCGCTGCGGGC
>DASVMZ010000136.1:0-25573 GCA_036384115.1 Sphingobium sp. | reverse complement strand
CCATCGTCCATGTCTATAACGCCGTATCGCCCGCGTGGCGCCGCATCGTGTTCCAGATGGACCGGCCGCAGATCAAGCAGATCGCCATCGACGCGGCCAAGATCATCCGGGACGAAGCCGCCAAGCAGCCGAACACAGACTGGCATTTTGAATATTCGCCCGAGACCTTCTCGACCGCCGAGCTGGATTTCAGCCTGGAGTGCTGCGAGGCGGTGATGGATATTCTCCAGCCCACAGTCGAGCGGCCGATCATCCTGAACCTGCCCGCGACGGTCGAGGCCGCCTCGCCCAATATCTATGCCGACCAGATCGAATGGTTCGGCATGCATATCCGCGACCGGGATAAGGTGGTCATCTCGCTGCACCCGCATAACGACCGGGGCACCGGCGTCGCGGCGGCTGAACTGGGCCTGATGGCAGGCGCGGACCGGGTCGAGGGCTGCCTGTTCGGCAATGGCGAGCGGACCGGCAATTGCGACATCGTGACCGTGGCGCTGAACATGTACACGCAAGGGGTGTCACCCGGCCTGGACTTCTCGAACATAGAGGAGATCGTCCAGACCGTCACCTATTGCAATAATCTGCCCGTCCATCCGCGCCATCCTTATGCGGGCGAACTGGTGTTCACCGCCTTCTCCGGCAGTCATCAGGACGCGATCAAAAAGGGGTTCGCGGCGCAGGAAGAGCGCAACGACGACCTGTGGAACGTCCCCTATCTGCCCATCGACCCCGCAGACATCGGCTGTTCCTACGAGGCAGTGATCCGTGTCAATTCACAGTCCGGCAAGGGCGGCGTGGCGTGGGTCTTGCAGCAGGACAAGGGGCTGAAACTGCCCAAGAAGATGCAGGCGGACTTCAGCCGTGTCGTGCAGGCCATGGCTGATACGAGCAGCCGGGAACTGCATGCCGCCGACATCTGGGGCGCGTTCCAGGCCTATTATCATCTGGGCGCGGACCAGCCGTACAAGCTGCTCGATTATCAGGAAAGCGGCCCGGCCGGGAACCGTGTGTTCGTCGGCAAGGTCGCGCTGGATGGCGAGGAGCGGACGGTGTCCGGCAAGGGCAATGGCCTGCTATCCAGCGTGCTGGACGCGCTGCGCGAGGGCATGGGTGTCGACCTGAGCGTCGTCGACTATAGCGAACATGCCGTCGGCGTGGGCAGCGACGTCAATGCCGCTGCCTATGTGGAGTGCCGCACCACCAACGGGCGGACAGTGTTCGGCGTGGGTCTCGACGCGGATGTCGCGACGGCGTCGGTGCAGGCGATCCTGTCGGCCGCCAATGGCCTGGCGCGCCGCGACTGAAGAGTGATGCACGCACGCGGCGCGGGGAAGCTCTCCGTGCCGCGTGACCGTCGTTCCCGGCCTGCTCGGGATCAGACCAGTCCCGGCACGTCCCGCTGGGCCGCACGCGGTCGATCCGGGATAAGCAGATTCCGGCATTCCTGCGGCACGGACGCGTTGAGCAAGCGAGAGGCTGACGCCGTAGCACCGGCGATTGGCGTGCAGTTGGCGCCCATGATCAAATCCAGCACCTGACGGGTCAGCGTCTCGTCAAATCTCGACCTGGCTGCCCAGTTCGACTACCCGGTTGGTGGGCAGGCGGAAGAATTCCATCGCGCTTTCCGCATTGCGCAGCATCCAGGCGAAAATCTTCTCCCGCCAGATCGCCATGCCGGGCCGTGCCGAAGGCAGCAGCGTCTGGCGCGCGAGGAAGAAGCTGGTTTCCATCATCTTGAAGGTCTGGCCGCAGCCCTGCACCCGGCTGAGCGCGTCGGGCACGTTGGCCTCCTCCATGAAGCCATAGGTCAGCACGAGGCGGAAGAAGCCATGGCCAAGATCGTCGATCTTGTACCGCTTCTCTTCCGGCACCACCGGCACGTCGGCGATATTGACGGTCAGCAGGACCACCCGGTCATGCAGCACCTTGTTATGCTTCAGATTGTGGAGCAGCGCATGCGGTACACCATCCGACGCCGAAGTCATGAAGATCGCCGTACCCGCCACCCGCACCGCGCTGTTCGCGGCGGACGCGACGAAGACGGGGATCGGCATGGCGGATTCGCGCAGCCGGTCCTGCATCAGCTTGCGCCCCCGCGCCCATGTGGTGAGCAGCGTGAAGGCGATGAAGCCGATCAGTAGCGGGAACCAGCCACCGTCCGGCACCTTGGTCAGATTGGACGCGAAATAGGCGCCATCGACCAGATAGAAGACGACCAGCAGCGGGATCGAGACCCAGCGCGGCCATTTCCACAGGTGCAGCAGCAGCACGGTCAGCAACACATTGTCGATGAACATCGCACCCGTCACCGCAATACCATAGGCAGCGGTCAGGTTGGACGAGGTCTGGAAGGTGAGGACCAGCAGGATCACCATCACCATCAGCCCCCAGTTGATGAGGGGGATGTAGATCTGGCCGACCGTCGACGCACTGGTATGGGCGATACGCAGGCGCGGCATGAAGCCGAGCTGGATCGCCTGTTGCGTCACCGAGAAAGCGCCGGAAATCACGGCCTGCGATGCGATGATCGCCGCCATGGTGGCCAGGCCGACCAGCGGCAGGCGCAGCGATTCATGCGCGAGATTGTAGAAGGGGCTGGCGAGCGCGGCGGGATCGCGCATCAGCAGCGCGCCCTGCCCCATATAGTTGAGTAGCAGCGCGGGCAGCACGAAGAATATCCATGCGACGCGGATCGGGATGCGCCCGAAATGGCCCATGTCCGCATAAAGCGCCTCGGCGCCCGTGACAGCCAACACGACCGAACCCAGCGCGAGAAAGGCGGCAATAGGCGAATGCTCGAAGAAGGCGAACGCCCAATAGGGGTTCAGCGCATTGAGCACATAGGGCGTGTGCATGATGCTCATCACGCCCAGCACGGCGATGACGGTGAAGTAGAGCAGCATGACCGGGCCGAACATCTGCGCCACCAGATTGGTGCCTGCCCGCTGGATGGAGAAAAGGAAAACCAGAATGCCCAGCGCCACGGGTACTACAACTCCGGCAAAGGCGGGATTGACGATCTCCAGTCCCTCGACCGCCGACAGAACCGACACGGCGGGGGTGATCATGCTGTCGCCATAGAAGAGCGAGGTTGCGAACACGCCGAGCAGAACGATACCCGCGCTCCAGCGGCGCGGCCCCGCGCTGTTGCGGTTGATGAGCGCGAGGAGCGCGAAACTGCCGCCCTCACCCTTATTGTCCGCGCGCATGATGATGGAGACATATTTCAGCGTGACGACCAGCATCATCGACCAGAACATCAGGCTGATGACGCCGAGGATATGCGGTGTATCAAGCGCCAGCTTGTGATGACCCGCGAAGGTTTCGCGAAAGGCGTAAAGGGGGCTGGTGCCGATGTCGCCGAACACGATGCCGATGGCACCGACGGCAAGTTTCAGAACCGCTTCCTGACGATGGCCATGATCGGTAAAAGAGGGATCGGCAGCGGTCGCCTCGGCAAGGCCGGAAACGCCCTCAGTCTGGCCCGCGTCATTGCTCATGCATGCCGTTCCGTTCCGACGAAATCCCGGGGAAAGCTGCCCGATCGCGGCGCCCGTCCTGCGCCATTGCGGCGGCGCCTAGCATGGCGTGATGGGCGGCGCAACTGGCCACGAAATCCCCCGCAATTGCCCAAATCACGGCGCGACAGCCGTGGCGTCGCCCGGCTGCCGGGCAAGCAGGGCATCGATCGAGGCGATATTGGTTTCCAGTTCCACCCGGAACGGTGAGCCTGCGGGCAATGCCGCCGCCAGTTCCGACCATAGCAACCGGGCCGGTTCCAGCTTGCCGGCGCGGGCAAGGGCCAGTCCGTAGAAGAAATGCGGGCCGGGCGCAGCCGGTGCAAGGCGCAGTGCCTGCCGATAGGCATAATCCGCCGCCGGGGACACCACGCCCTCGCCATGCAGGACCAGCGCATTGCCCAGGCCCACCCACAGATTTGCGTCCCTGGGATCGTTGCGGACTGCGGAACCGAGCACATTGACGGAAGCCTGCGTATTGCCCTGCCGCGCCAGCGCGTCCGACAGGACGAACCATTGGGTTGCGGAACTCACCCGCTCGCCCATGGCGCGGCGGCGCGCCGCCATATCCTCGTCGAAACGAACCAGACGAGCGTCATTGGCGGCCACCGGCTTGCCGGCCAGCCCCGGATGCCCCTGCCACGCATAGCCCGCCATGCCGATGAGGAGCGCTGCGGCGACCGGCTCCCATCCTGCGCGTCCGTTCCGTATGGCCAAAGCGATGCCAATGGCGGTCAGCAGCGCAAGGCCGCCCGCGATGAACAGGCCGGTCATGCGCGTTTCTCCCGCTTTATCCGGGTCGCGACCAGCGCGCCGCCGACCAGCAGCAGCACGACCGGCGCGGCCCAGAGCGGCCAGAGGATCGGGTCGGCACTGGGCGCATAGCTGATCCAGTTGCCATAGCGATCGACCAGCCAGCGGCGGATCGCCTCCGGTTGCTCACCTGCCTTGATCCGCGTGCGAATCTCGGAGCGCAGGTCGCTGGCCATGCTGGCATTGCTATCCGCGATGGACTGGCTCTGGCAGGTGACGCAGCGGATGGTGAGCATCAGGTCATGCGCCTTTGCCTCCAGCGCGGAATCTTCGAGTTGGGTATCCGCATAGGGTGCGGGCGGCAGGGCGGTCTGGGCCAAAAGAGGCGACGTCAGGATCAGCAGCAAAAACAACAGGCCCCGGATCATTGCGTGGCCTCCGCCAGCTTCTGGCGAATGAGGGGGATGTCCTCTGCGCGAATGTCGCCGATATGCTGGTAGCGGATGATACCCTTGCCATCGACCACGAAGCTCTCCGGCACGCCCGAGGAGCCAATCGCCAGTTGCAACACGGAGCGGGCATCGAGGCCGATACGCTGGTAGGGATTGCCCCAACGGCTCACAAAGCCGTCGACATCGGCCCGCGCATCGCGGATCGCCACGCCATCGATGAATACGCCCTGCCGGGCCAGTTCCAGCAATTGCGGCGATTCGGCGGCGCAGGGCACGCACCAGCTCGCGAAGATATTGAGGAGGCGGGGCTTGCCAGTCCGCAGGTCGGCGGTGGACAGGCCGGACCGGTCACTCGCCGCCGCCGGGAGAATGAAGGCGGGCAGCGGCCTGCCGACCATGGCGGAGTGGATCTGCCGGTCGTCGGGTTTGAGCAGGCCGCTGGCGAACAGGCCGATGAACAGCAGGAACAGCGCGAGCGGCGCCCAGAGCAGCCACTGCTTCATATATATACCTGTTCTTCATGGCGGCGGCGGCGCAGCCACCCACGGCCCAGCCTGCCGATGATCGCAAGCGTCCCGCCCAGCCCGATCAGGCCACCGCCTGCCCAGATGAGCATGACGAACGGCTTCCACCAGATGCGAAGTTGCCAGCGGCCATCGTCCAGCGAATCGCCCAGCACGACATAGAGCTGGCCGTTCCAGCGGGTGAGCAACGCGGATTCCGTGGTGCTGGTCGGCGGATCGGGAAAGAAGCGTGCCTGTGGGCGAATTTCCTGGGCAGCGTCGCCATTGCGGCTGACGTCGAAGCGAGCCTCCATCGCAGTCCAGTTGGGACCAGCGACGGGCTGCACACTCTTGAACGCGACGGTCCAGCCTGCGGTGTGGATGGTGTCGCCGGGGCGGGCGGCAACCAGCTTCTCCACGCTGAAGGCGCTTTCCGACGCCATGCCTGCCATGCTGACCGCGCAGCCGAAATGGGCAAGCACCATGCCATAGGTGAAGAGTGGCGTGCGACGCAGGTTGCGGCCCCAAAGCGGCGCAAGGCTGGCCACCGCGACCAGCGCCGCCGCGACGAGGCCGAGCAGCGGCAATATCCCGATCCGTCCCCATGCGAGGATAAGGACTAGCGCGAACACCGCCAGCGCGACCAGCAGGGGCGTGGCAACCCTTGCCGCCACGGCACGGATGCTATCCCGCCGCCATCGGGTGACGGGACCGACCGCGAGGACGAGCATGAGCAGCAACGCTATCGGCCCCGCAACGCTGTTGAAATAGGGCGGTCCCACGGAAACCTTGGTGCCCATAGCCTCGGTCAGCAGCGGGTAGAGCGTACCGATCAGGACGAGGCCGAGGATCACCGTCAGCAGCAGGTTGTTGATGACCAGCATCGCCTCCCGGCTCACCATCTCGAACCTCGAACCCTCCCGCACTACGCCGATCCGCAGCGCGAACAGCGCCAGAGCCCCGCCGATATAGAGGGCGAGCAGGATCAGAATGAAGCTGCCCCGCCGGGGGTCGACCGCGAACGCATGCACACTCGTCAAAATGCCGGAACGGACGAGGAAGGTGCCGACCATCGACATGGAGAAAGCGACTACCGCCAGCATCACCGTCCACGCGCGCAGGCCATCGCGGGTCGCCAACACGCTGACGCTGTGGAGCAGCGCCGTCGCCGCCAGCCATGGCATGAGCGAGGCATTCTCGACCGGATCCCAGAACCACCAACCGCCCCAGCCCAGCTCATAATAGGCCCAATAGCTGCCCGCCGTAATGCCCAGCGTCAGCATCACCCACGCGCCCAGCACCCACGGCCGCATCGCGCGGGCAAAGGCGGCATCCACCGCCCGCGTCACCAGAGCGCCGACGGCGAAGGAAAAGGCGACCGACAGGCCGACATAGCCAAGATAGAGGGTGGGCGGATGGAAGGCGAGGCCGGGATCCTGCAACAACGGGTTCAGCCCCTGCCCATCCGCCGCCGCTGGCTCCAGCCGGGCAAAGGGGTTGGAGGCGAACAACAAGAAGGCGTAAAAACCCAGGGAAATCAGCGCCTGTGCGCCCAGTGTCGCGATGTGCGTATCCCGGCGCAGTGACCGCTCGAACAGGGCGATGCCCATGCCGGCCAGCCCCATGACCATTACCCACAGCAGCATCGACCCTTCGTGATTGCCCCATGTCCCTGCGAATTTATAAAGCCAGGGCTTCATCGAATGGCTGTTCTGCTGGACCAGCCGCACGGACATGTCGGAACGCAGGAACAGCAGGACGAGCATCAGAAAGGCAAAGCCGACGAGCAGGCCCTGCGCGACTGCGACGGGTCGCACCAGCCGGGTCAGACTCTCCTCGCCCCGTGCCACGCTCGCCCATGCCGCGATCAGTTGCAACGCGGCCAGCGCGGCGGCGAGCCACAGCGCGGCAAGTCCAGTCTCGGCGATCATTTGGCTATCGTCTCGATCTTGTGGGTCTTTTCGTCATATGTCATGCCCTTCAATTCGCGGGGCATGTAATTTTCGTCATGCTTGGCGAGGATTTCCGTAGCGTTGAACGTCCCGTCCGTCCGGAATGTGCCATCGGCGACGACGCCCGCCCCCTCCCGGAACAGGTCGGGGGTGACACCCTGGTACGCGACCGGCACCGTCGCCTTGCCATCAGTGACGTCGAAACGGATGTTGATCCCGTCAGGCGCGCGCCTAAGGCTGCCCTTGACCACCATGCCGCCCAGCCGGACCGCGGTGCCCGGCGCCACGGCCTTCTCGCGCGCTTCGCCGGGTGTATAGAAATAGGCGGCCTGATCCTTCAGCGCGGACATGGCCAGCAGCACTGCGCCCAGCACCGCGACGATCGCCACGATGACCAGTATCAGCCTTTGATGCTTGCCCTTCAACCCGGTCCGCGATCCTGTAACCACCTCAATCATGCTCCCGCCGCAGGGCGTCGGCGCGTCGTTCCGCACCACGAGCAGCGCGCCAGGACCAGATGCTGACCGCAACGGTTCCGACAAAGGTCAGTGCATAGGCGGCTATCACGAAAGGCCAGGGATTCATGGATATATCAGCCCCGTGCCATGCGGCGCAGACGCGCCTCGATACGATTGTTCGCCAGGATCGCGCGCATTTGCAGGATGACGATGGCGATGAACCACAGCGTGAATCCCAACACCGTCAGCCCCAGCGGCCACAACATGCTGGGCGCGATGCTCGATCCGGTGAAGCCGATGCTGGGCGCCTGATGCAGGCTGTTCCACCATATCACCGACCCCTTGATGATCGGGATGTTGATGGCGCCGACGATGCCATAGATCGCCGCCACCCGGCTGACCCCGCCCTGCTCACCCGATTTTGCACTGGCGGAGGCCAGCGCGATATAGCCGATATAGAGGAAGAGCAGGATCAGCATGGAGGTCATCCGCCCGTCCCACTGCCACCATGTCCCCCATGTCGGCCGACCCCAGATGGAGCCGGTGGCAAGGCAGATGGCCGTGAACAGCGCGCCCGGCACCGCCACCGCCCGTGCGGCTACGCCCGCCAGCGGGTGCCGCCATACGATCTGCGCCACGCCGGACAGTGCAATCCCGGTCCATCCGCCCATGCCCAGCCAGGCGGCGGGCACATGCACATAGAGAATGCGGAAACTGTCGCCCTGGAGATAATCCGCAGGCACCAGCAGCAACCCCGCCGTGCTCCCCGCAAGTATCAGAATGACCCCGCCCCACAAGAGCCATGGCGTCAGCGGGCGAACCATGCCCAAAAAGCGCGTCGGATTGGCAAATGCGTGCATTCGCACGCTCATAATGCCATGCCGCCGCCAATGCCAGCGCGCTTTATGAGACAGACGGATCATCATCCTGCGACACGCCAATGTGGCCTTAAAGCCCCGCATCTGACCAGAAAAATCCTTTTTATATGACAATGGGGCGACAAGCGCGCAGATCGGCACTATATGCGCGCTCACACGGGCGGTGTGCCGCCCACCCCAAAAATATGACGGGCGCTCTCTCACGATGCTCACGACTCATCCGTTCGACGACGATAAGTTGCGCGAGGAATGCGGCATATTCGGTGTTCACGGAGCCGAAGGTGCCTCCGCCATCGTGGCGCTTGGCCTCCACGCCCTCCAGCATCGCGGCCAGGAAGCGGCCGGCATCACCAGCTGGGACGGCAAGGAATTCCACACCCATCGCGCCATGGGCCATGTCGCGGGCAATTTCGACCGGGACGATGTGATTCGCGCACTGGGCGGCGATGTCGCCTGCGGCCATGTCCGTTACTCGACCTCAGGCGAGACGGCGCTGCGTAACGTGCAACCGCTCTATGCCGAGTTGTCATCAGGCGGATTTGCCATCGCGCACAACGGCAATATCTCCAACGCCGCGACGCTGCGGCGCGAACTGGTGCGGCGCGGGTCGATATTTCAATCGACTAGCGATACCGAAGTCATCATCCATCTGGTCGCCACGTCCAATTACCGGACGTTGCTGGACCGTTTCATCGATGCGCTGAAGCGGGTCGAGGGCGCCTACTCCCTGATCTGTATGACGCGCGAGGGCATGATCGCCTGCCGTGACCCGCTGGGCATTCGTCCGCTCGTCATGGGCCGTCTGGGCGAGTCGGTGATCTTTGCCTCGGAGACGGTGGCGCTCGACGTGGTGGGCGCGGACTTCATCCGCACGGTCGATCCTGGCGAGTTGATCGTGGTGACGAACGGCAACGAGATTCGCTCGCACCGCCCGTTCGGCGATCATCATCCCCGCCCCTGCATCTTCGAGCATGTCTATTTCTCGCGTCCCGATTCGATCGTGGACGGCACCAGCATCTATTCGGTCCGCAAGGCGATCGGCGCACAGCTCGCCATCGAAAATCCGGTCGACGCCGATCTGGTCATCCCCGTGCCGGACAGCGGTGTGCCGGCCGCCATCGGCTATGCACAGGAATCGGGCATACCGTTCGAACTGGGCATCATCCGTTCGCATTATGTCGGCCGCACCTTCATCCAGCCCGGCGACAAGGTTCGCCACCTCGGCGTCAAGCTGAAGCATAATGCCAACCGCGCCCTCATCGCGGGCAAGAAGATCGTGCTGATCGACGACAGCATCGTGCGCGGTACGACCAGCCTCAAGATCGTGCAGATGATGCGCGAGGCAGGCGCGAGCGAGGTCCATATGCGGATCGCCAGCCCGCCGACCCGCCATAGCTGCTTCTACGGCGTCGACACGCCCGAGCGGGAGAAATTATTGGCCCACAAGCTCGACATCGAAGGCATGCGCAACTTCATCCATGCCGACAGCCTGGACTTTGTTTCGATCGACGGCCTGTACAAGGCGCTGGGCGAGCAGCAGCGGGCCGACATCCGGCCGCAATATTGCGACGCCTGCTTCACCGGCGATTATCCGACCCGCCTGACCGACCTCGA
Organism: Sphingobium sp.; assembly: GCA_036384115.1. Classification (GTDB taxonomy): domain Bacteria; phylum Pseudomonadota; class Alphaproteobacteria; order Sphingomonadales; family Sphingomonadaceae; genus Sphingobium. The sequence goes on along the minus strand of DASVMZ010000136.1, from coordinate 15,445 downwards.
CGAGCATGATACGGGCGACCAGCTCGCCCTGCTCGCCGAACGGGTCGTCTGACGCTCGCATCTCAATTCCAGGAATAGCATGGCTGACTCATCTCTGCTTTCTTCGGCGCACGCCGGGGCACTTGCCGGGCGCCTCGCCCTTGTGACGGGCGCCAGCCGGGGGATCGGCGCGGCGACCGCCAAGTCGCTGGCCGCTGCGGGCGCGCATGTCGTCCTGGTTGCGCGCACCAGTGGCGCGCTGGAAGCGGTGGAGGAGGAAATCCACGCCGCAGGCGGCAGCGCCACCATCGCCCCCCTCGACCTGACCGATGGCGAGAGCATCGGGCGGCTGGCGCAGGCCATCTCCGGTCGCTGGGAGTCGCTCGACATCCTGCTGCTCAACGCCGCGATGCTGGGCACGCTGGCGGCGGTCCCGGCGGCGGACGCCAAGGAATTCTCGCGCATCATGACGCTGAACGTACTGGCGCAGCAGGCACTGATCGCGGCGTTCGACCCGATGCTCCGCAAGAGCGCGGATGCCCGGATCGTCGCCATGACCACGGGCGTCGCCGCCACGCCGCGCGCCTATTGGGGCGCCTATGGCGCATCCAAGGCTGCGCTGGAGGTGCTGGTGAGCGCTTATGGGCAGGAAGTCGCCAACATCTCCAAAATTCGGACCCATATTCTCAATCCGGGCGCAACCCGGACGCAGATGCGGGCGCGCGCCTATCCGGGCGAAGATCCCAAGACGCTGAAGGAACCGCAAGCCGTGGCCGACGCCATCCTCGATCTGGTCATGGCGGATCACCCCAATGGCTATCGCCTCGATCTGGCGAAATAGGCAGGCTGGCGAATAGGCAGGCGGGGTTTGCGGCCGGTCAGGCTCGGTTTACCGTATCGTTCAGCTCTTCCGCACCAGCGTGACCTGGTGCGTGTCGATCCCGCCGCCGCGGAATCCCCCCTCGCAATACATCAGGTAGAAGCGCCAGAGCCGCACGAACGGCGCGTCGAAGGTGCCGGGCAATTTGCCTGCCTCTATGACAGCGTCGAACCGCTGCCGCCATTCGAGCAGGGTGCGGGCATAGTCCTGGCCCATCGACGTCTCGTCCTGCCACGCAAACCCCGCCGCCTCCGCCAGCGCACGAAAGCGGTCGCGGGCGATCAGGCAGCCACCGGGGAAGATATAGGTCTGGATGAAGTCGGCGCTGGCCGCATAGCTATCGAAGATCGCATCGTCGATGCTGATGAACTGGATGGCCGCGCGGCCGCCGGGCTTCAGCAGGCGATGGAGCGTCGCCAGATATTCGGGCCATTGCTTCTGGCCGATCGCCTCGACCATCTCCACGCTGGCGATGGCGTCATAAGGGGCGGTACTGAAATCCCGGTAATTGGCCAGATGGGTGGCCGCGCGCGACCCCAGCCCCGTCTCAGCCAGCCCGGCTGCGGCAAATGCGGCATCCGCCCATGCCTTCTGCTCGGTAGAGAGGGTCAGTCCGTCATAACCAAGCTCTGGAACCCGCTCCGCCGCGCGCAGGGCCAACGATCCCCATCCGCATCCGACCTCCAGCAATCGCTGCCCCGGCGACAGGTCGAGCCGGTCGAGCAACGCGTCGATCTTGGCGGTCTGCGCTTCCTCCAATGTCATGTCGGGCCGGGTATAGAGCGCGCTGGAATAGGTCATGCCATGGTCGAGCCAGAGCGCGTAGAAACTGTTACCCAGATCATAATGATAGGAAATATTACGCCGCGCACCCTTGCGACTATTGACGTTAAGCGCGTGCCACAGCCGCATGGCGAGGCGTGACAGGCCGGACGCGCGCGCCGTGCCGCCCAGGGTGCGCGTATTGGCCATGAACAGCGTGAACAGCGCCACCGGGTCGGCGCTGTCCCATTCTCCCTTCACCCAGGCGCGGTACAGGCCGACCGATCCCGACAGGCCCACCCGGACAAGCGCCCGCCAACTGGTGAGATTCACCACGCAGGACGGGCCATCCGCCCGCCCGCCCAACAAGCGGATAGTCCCGTCGGGCAAATGCCCCTCGATGCTGCCCATCGCCAGTCCTTCGTCGATGCGATCAAGCAAACGGTGGAAATGGCGGGCAGGCAATCGGCCGAAAAGGCTGGCGCCCGTCCGGGCAAACAGCGAATCGGCGGCGTGGAGCCGAGGCGCAGTGCGGGGACCGGGGGCGTTCATGGACAGGACTATGACTCATGGATGACGGACTGTCGAATCGCCCGTTAATCCACTCGATGCTTTATCCCGTCCGACACTATTCCTCGCTCTGGCCCTTGATCTTGGCATAGGCCACCAGCGCCCGTTCCCGCCCTTCCCGATGACCGATGATCGGGGCGGGATAGGCACGCGGGCGGCGGCCGAATCGCTCCGGGTCGTGCACATGCGTGCCCGTGAGATCCGCCAATTCGGGAACCCAGCGGCGAATATAGTCGCCCGCGTCGAATTTTTCCGACTGCACCAGCGGCGCCATGATCCGGCCGAACATGTTGGCGTCGAGACCCGTACCCGCCGACCACTGCCAGTTGACGCTGTTATTGCCATAATCGGCATCGACCAGTGTATCCCAGAACCATCGCTCGCCCTCGCGCCAGTCGATCAGTAAATGCTTGATAAGGAAACTGGCGACGATCATGCGGACGCGGTTGTGCATCCATCCGGTCGCCCAGAGCTGCCGCATGCCCGCATCCACGATAGGATAGCCGGTGCGGCCCTGTTGCCAGGCGCGCAGGTCTTCGGCTGCCGCCTTGCCGGTGCGCCACGCCAGCGCGTCGAACCGCTCATGGCCATTGCGCGTCCCATAGTCGGGGAAAGCCGTCACCACATTCTGGGCATAATCGCGCCAGATCAGTTCCTTGCGGAATATCTCCGCGCCTTTCTCCTTTCCCTGCGCCGCATGCCAGACCGCGGCGGGCGACACCTCGCCGAAATGCAGGTGCGGCGAGAGGCGCGATGTGCCCTCCAGCGAGGGGCGGTCACGGGCATCGTCATAGTCGGGCAGGACATCGTCCATGGCCGCGAGGCGATCGAGCGCTCCGGCTTCCCCCGGCGTCCAGTCTTCCCCGAATCCCGCTGCCCAGTCGGGCTTCGTCGGCAACAGCGCCCAGTCCGCAAGCTGATCGCTGGCGGGCCATCGTGATGGCGCATTCAAAGTCTCCGGCGGCGGCAATGGAGTGGGCGGCGGCATGTGGAGGAGAGTCGCTCGGGAAAAGGGCGTGAAGATGCGATAGGGCTGGCCCGACCCGCTGGTTACGCGCCCCGGTGGGAGCAGATAATTGCCGTCATGGCGAATGACGTCGAGGGACTGGGCGATCCGGCGCTCCGCATTGCGCCACCATGGTTCATAATGACGCAGGCAATGAACCTGTTTCGCACCTGTCTCGGCGGCCAGTTCTGCAAGGATGGCCACGCTGTCGCCGCGCCGCAGGATCAGGCGCGAACCCCGGTCGCGCAGCGCCCAGTCCAGCGCGGTAAGGCTATGGTGCAGCCACCAGCGGCTCGCGCCACCCATGGCGCGATGCTTGGGCGTCTCGTCGTCCAATATATAGACAGGGATGACCGACCCTGCCACCGCAGCCGCTCGTAGCGCCGCCTGATCCGACAGACGCAGGTCTCGGCGAAGCCACAGGATGGACGGCGCACTCATCGGGCGGCCGATACAGGGATGATTGGAAGAGTGATGGGCCTATACCTCCTGGGATATCGACAGACTCCGCCGGGACGGGCAAAGTTCCCCCGTACCGACGCCACCGCTATAAGGCTTTCCGTTCATGTCGCCAGCGACAGACCAACGGAGAATGGGTTGCACCCGCAGAAATCTTCGCCGTCGGCGTCCACGGCGCTTGAACCGGGCAAGGAGGCTTCTGTACAGGGGACTTCTCATTTATCATTAATCGAACCCATCCCATGACCGATCCCTCAACCCTTCCCTATCGTCCCTGTGTGGGCATCATGCTGGTTAACCGCGACGGCCTGGTCTTTGTCGGCCAACGCATCGACAGCAAGGAAGGCGACGCCTGGCAGATGCCGCAGGGCGGGATCGACCCCGGCGAGGATGCGGAACAGGCTGCGCTGCGCGAACTGGGCGAAGAGACCGGCATCCTGCCCGGGCATGTGCAATTTCTGGCCCATACCAGGGAAGAGCTGTTCTACGACCTGCCCCAGGAGCTGGCCGGGCGGATGTGGAAGGGCAAATATCGCGGGCAGCGGCAGATCTGGTATCTGGCGCGCTTTCTGGGCACCGATGCCGACATCGATATCGCGACCGACCATCCCGAGTTCGACAAATGGCGCTGGACCCAGCATGATAAGCTGGTCGACCTGATCGTGCCGTTCAAGAAGAAGATATATCGGGATGTCGTCGCGGAATTTCGCGACCTGATCTGATCGTCAGGCGCCCGCCGCGTCGAGACGGGCCATCTCCTCCCCCGAGAGGGTCAGATGCAGCGAGGACAGCAGGTACGCCAGTTGCTCCGTCGACGTAGCGCTGGCGATGGGCGCGGCAATGCCCGGCGTCGCCATCAACCATGCAAGTGCCACCGCGGCATGGCTGACGCCATGATCGGCTGCGATGCGATCCATCACCGCCAGCATCCCAGGCCCCTTGCCCTCCATATATTTGCGAACCCCGCCGCCACGCCTGCTCTGCGCCAAGTCGTCCGGCGAACGATATTTGCCGGTCAGATAGCCCTGCGCCAGACTGAAGAATGTCACCACCCCGACCCCGCGCGCCATGCAAAGCGGCAATAGCTCCCGCTCCAGATCGCGTTCCAGCAGATTATAATGGGGCTGAAAGAGCGTGTAGGGCGTCAGGCCGCCCGCCGCCGCAATGTCGAGGGCGGTGTTGAGGCGCGCAGGCGTGAAATTGGAGGCGCCGATGCTCCGCACCTTGCCCGCCCGGACCAGCGCGTCGAATGCCTCCGCCACTTCTTCCTGCGCTACGGTCTCGTCATCGAAATGGGCGAAATACAGGTCGATATAGTCGCTCCCCAGCCGCTTGAGCGAGGCCTCCACCGCGCGGGGCAGATAATCCTTGCCCAGGCCGGACAGCCCCGGCCCCATCGGCCCGCCCACCTTGGTGGCAATCTGTACATCGTCACGGCGACCGCGATGCGCCAGCCACGCACCGATCATCTCCTCCGAATCGCCGCCTTTGCCGTCGGGTAGATAGTTTGAATATATGTCGGCGCTGTCGATCATCGTCCCCCCGCCTGCGACAAAAGCGTCGAGCACCGCAAAGCTGCGCGCCCGGTCCATGCCGTTCACGCCGAAGACGTTGCCGCCCAGCACCAGCGGCGCGATCGACAATGTGCTGTCCCCAAGCGGGCGAAGTTGAACCATTCCTGCATCCTTACGGCAAGTGCCCCAAAAAGGGCCATTTTCCTGCTATTCTGACCAGTTATGGGACCGGCACAAGCCCCCGCACGATAATAGGTTCGATGGACAAGCGTGACTGCGGTTCTTACAGAAGTTAAAGATGAATTAACGCAAAATACGCTTTTGGCGCCTGGCATGGGAGATTGCAGTGGCCCAGTTCATTACCAAATTCCGCCGCCTCTTCATGCTGAAGACCAAGTTCGAGGTGTATCTTGTCATCTATGCACTGGCGGTGGGTGCCTGCGAGAGGGCATCGGCCTATCTCGACCAATATCCGGGCTATGGCGGCGTGATGCTGGCCCTCGCCTGCTCCGGCTCCGTCTTTCTGGCAGGCGGCCTGATGATCGACGCGGTGGACATGCGCGAAAATCTCGCCAGCAGTTGAGGCATATAGCCAAGGCTCTGCCCAAGGCCTTGTCTCTCCGTCCTCTCACACCCTAACCGGCGAGTGCCTCCGCCGCATTAGTCTCCACATAGCCATGTTCACGCGCGACAGGCGCGCAGGTCACTTTCCCGTTCCACACATTCAACCCAGCGAGCAGATGGGGATCGCGGCGCATCGCCTCGCGCCAGCCTAGGTTGGCGATGGCCAGCGCATGGGGCAGCGTCACATTGTTGAGCGCATAGGTGGATGTCCGCGCAACCGCGCCCGGCATGTTCGCCACGCAATAATGGACCACGCCCTCCACAACGAAGGTGGGCGCCTCATGCGTCGTCGCATGGCTGGTCTCGAAACAGCCGCCCTGATCGATGGCCACATCCACCAGCACCGCGCCCCGCTTCATCGTCGCCAGCATGGCCCGCGACACCAGCTTGGGCGCCGCCGCACCGGGGATCAGCACCGCGCCGATCACGAGGTCGGCTTCCGCCACGCTTTCCGCCAGATTGGCCTTGTTGGAGAAGCGCGTCTTGGCCCGTGCCTCGAAATGTGTGCCCAATTTCTCCAGCACCTCCGGGTTGCGGTCGAGGATGGTCACGTCCGCGCCCAGTCCCGCCGCCATTTGCGCCGCGTTGAAGCCGACCACGCCGCCGCCGATCACCACGACCTTGCCCGGCAGCACGCCCGGCACACCGCCCAGCAAAACGCCGCGCCCGCCATGCTCCTTCTCCAGTGCGGTCGCCCCTGCCTGGATGGACATGCGCCCCGCGACCTGGCTCATGGGTTTGAGCAGAGGCAGCCCGCCGCTGCTGTCCGTCACCGTCTCATAAGCGATGCACACTGCGCCCGATGCGACGAGGGCGGCGGTCTGCTCCGCATCGGGTGCGAGATGGAGATAGGTATAGAGAATCTGGCCAGGACGGAGCATCGCGCGCTCACCGGGCTGCGGCTCCTTCACCTTCACGATCATTTCCGACCGGGCAAAGATGGCGGCGGCATCGTCCAGCACCTGCGCGCCTGCGCGAACATAGTCCTCGTCCATGGCGCCGATACCGAGGCCGGCTCCCGCCTCCACCAGCACATCATGGCCATGGGCATTGAGTTCATGCACGCTCTCCGGCGTCAGGCCGACGCGATATTCATGATTTTTAATCTCGCGGACGGTTCCCAATATCATGATTTCATATGCCTTTTTATCCGACGAGGGACAGTCGAGGCCCTTCGTTCGTTTCCAGCTGTGCGGACTCGACGCCTTCCATTGCTTCGATCTTCTCGGCCAGTTCGGGGTCGAAGCGGAAGTCGCGGCCGGCGATGAAGCGCGCCTCATATTGATCCGGTGCTGCGGTCATGAATATGATCTCGCCCTTGCCGCCGCGTGCCCCGCGAACGAGCGTGCCGATACGCTGAACCGCCTCCGCTTCGCTGACATGGATGACCAGACGCATACGACTGGTGGAGGCGAGGCTCTCGAAGCCCTGTACGCTCCGCACCGTGACCCGCGGCATATCCTCGCCGCCCTGCCGGTCCAGCTCGACGGTCAACAGCGCGCACCGGCCGCTGCTATCTTCCGCATTGCTCAGCTTTTCCAATATCTTGCAGCCATCATCCTCAAAACAGCTTGCCTGAAACTGGCCGCTGGGATCGGAGAAGACCACCATGGCGTAGCGCCCGCCGCGTCGCTTGTCCCGCCAGCGGATCGACTCCACCAAAGCGGCCATGATCGCGGTCGGCTTCTCGCCGGACATGGGGGTGGCGCAAATCTGGCCAAAAGTACGTGCGCCCCGCGCTTCGGATATTTCCTTGAACCGATCGACCGGATGGCTGCCGAAGTAAAAGCCGAACGCTTCCTGCTCAAACTGCATGGCCTCGGACTTGGACCATGCGGCATCCGGCACATGCACATCGGCATGGGCGATATCCTCGCCCCCGAACAGCCCACCCTGCCCCGTCGCCCGTGCATCCGATGCATTGGATGCGACCGACAGGATCGCCTCGGCCGCCGCATGGGCGCCAGCACGGCTCACCCCCAGGGAATCGAAACCGCCCGCGGCCGCCAGACTCTCGATCTGGCGCCGGTTGAGCATGCGCGGCTCCACCCGATTGGCAAAATCATCGAGATCCTTGAACGGACCCTTGGCCCGCCTCTCCGCGACCAGCAGGTCCATGGCGCTCTCCCCCACGCCCTTGAGGCCGCCCAGCGCATAGCGCACGGCAAAGGGATAGATGGCGCATTCCGGGTCAGGCTCGACGGAGAAATCGGCCTCGCTGGCATTGATGTCCGGCGGCAGGATGTTCAGGCCCATGCGCCGCATATCGTCCACGAAGACAGTGAGTTTTTCCGTCAGGTGAATGTCGAAAGCCATTGATGCGGCATAGAATTCTGCCGGATGATGCGCCTTCAGCCATGCCGTCTGGTAGGACAATAGGGCATAAGCGGCGGCGTGGCTCTTGTTGAAGCCATAGCCTGCGAACTTGTCGATCAGGTCGAACAGTTCGTTTGCCTTGGCCTTGGGGATCTGGCTGCGTTCCGCGCAGCCCTTCCAGAAACGCTCGCGCTGTGCGTCCATCTCCGCCTTGTTCTTCTTGCCCATGGCGCGGCGCAGAAGGTCGGCGTCGCCCAGGCTGTAGCCCGCCAGGATCTGCGCTGCCTGCATCACCTGTTCCTGATAGACGAAGATGCCGTACGTCTCGTTCAGGATCGGTTCGAGCAGGTCATGGGGATAGATGATTTCCTCCTGCCCGTTCTTGCGCCGCCCGAACATGGGGATATTGTCCATCGGACCAGGGCGGTAAAGCGAGACGAGCGCGATGATGTCACCGAAATTGGTGGGTTTCACCGCTGCCAGCGTCTTGCGCATACCCTCCGATTCCAGCTGGAAGACGCCCACCGTGTCGCCGCGCTGCATCAGGGCATAGACGTCCTCATCGTCCCATGTCAGCGTATCGAGATCGACCATGACCCCGCGCTTCTTGAGCAACTGCACGGCACGCTGGAGCACGGACAAAGTCTTGAGGCCCAGAAAGTCGAACTTCACCAAACCCGCGCCCTCGACATATTTCATGTCGAATTGGGTGACGGGCATGTCGGATCGCGGGTCGCGATAGAGCGGCACCAATTGCGACAGCGGCCGGTCGCCGATCACCACGCCCGCCGCATGGGTGGAACTGTGGCGGGGCAAACCCTCCAGCTTCATGGCGTAATCAACCAGCCGCCTGACCTGCTCGTCGCCCTCATATTCGGCCACGAACTCGGTCACGCCGTTCATCGTGCGCTCCAGCGTCCAGGGGTCGGTCGGATGGTTGGGCACCATCTTGGCGAGCCGGTCGACCTGGCCATAGCTCATCTGGAGAACCCGGCCGGTATCCTTGAGGACGGCGCGGGCCTTCAGCTTACCGAAGGTGATGATCTGGGCCACATGGTCGCGGCCATATTTCTCCTGCACATAGCGGATCACCTCGCCGCGCCGGGTTTCGCAAAAATCGATGTCGAAGTCGGGCATCGACACACGTTCCGGGTTGAGGAAACGCTCGAACAGCAGGCCCAGCTTGAGCGGGTCGAGGTCGGTGATGGTCAGTGCCCATGCGACCACCGAGCCTGCACCCGAACCACGGCCCGGCCCGACCGGAATATCGTGGCTTTTCGCCCATTTGATGAAGTCGGCCACGATCAGGAAATAACCGGGAAAGCCCATCTGGTTGATGATGCCGATCTCGAAATCCAGCCGCTCGGCATAGATGCGCTGCTGCTGCGCATCGGTGATGCCCGCCTTCTCCAGCCGCATCGCCAGACCATCGACCGCCTGATCGCGCAGCGCCTGCTTCTCGCCCTCTATATCGCCTGCAAGGCTGGGGAGAATGGGCGCGCGCTTGGGCGCCGCGACCGCGCACCGCTGCGCCACGACCAGCGTGTTGGCCAGTGCCTCGGGCAGGTCGTCGAACAGGCGGCGCATCTCCTCGACAGGCTTCAGCCAGCTTTGCGGACTGCTATGCTGCCGGTCGGCGCTATCGACATAGCTGGACGAGGCGATGCATAGCATCACGTCATGGGCCGCATGGAAATCCGGCTCCGCAAAGCAGGCGGGATTTGTGCCCACGATGGGCAGGTCGCGCGCGAAGGCGAGGTCGAGGAGCGCGCCCTCGGCAATCTCCTCCGCTTCCTCGTCCCGCCGGGCGATCTCGACATAGAGCCGGTCCCCGAACATCGCCTGGAGCCGGTCGAGATAGAGGCTGGCGGCAGATGCCTGCCCCTCTGCCAGCAACCGCACCAAAGCGCCCTCGCCCGCCGCGGTCAGGCAGATGAGACTATCGGTCCGCCCCGCCATCCTCTCCAGCGTCACATGCGGTGCGAGATTGTCGGGCCGCTCCAGATGCGCGGCGGAGACGAGGTCGCACAGATTGTCATAGCCGACCGCGTCCTGCGCATAGAGGACAAGCCAGTCCAGCGCATCCGCGCCGCCGCCGATGTCGTCCGGTCGGGCCACGCACAGCAGCGTGCCGACGATGGGCTGTACCCCCTCGTCCTTGCACGAGTCGGAAAAGGCCATGGCCCCATAGAGGCCGTTGCGGTCGGCAAGGCCCACGCCGGGGAAGCCCAGTTTACGCCCGCGCTTGGCGATAGCCTTCGGCTCCATCGCTCCTTCCAGCATGGTGAAGGACGAAAAGACGCGTAGCGGGACGAATTGGGCATGGGACATGGACAGATGATAGGGTGCCGATCCCTCGCCGCCAAGTCGGCCGGCCAACTTACCCACATCAATATGCTGAACAGACAACATCATGCGTCCGCCGTCGCCGCACATCCTGCTTGCCTCTGCGTGACTATGATGATCCTATCGCCCCGGAGTTTTAGGGGAACTTGACCATGACCAGCAATAGCGCACCGTCGTCCGAGTCGTTGATCGCTCGCGCAAAGGCAATACTCCTCACGCCCAAAGACGAATGGCCCAGGATCGTGGCTGAACCACTGGGCATTGGCGATATTTTCAGATCCTATGTTCTGCCGCTGGCCGCGATCGGGCCTGTCGCAGGATTTATCGGCAGCCAGCTCTTCGGATATAGCGCGCTGGGCATCAGTTTCCGTCCGTCGCTGGTCGCCGGAATCTCGGCCGCGATCACATCCTTCATCCTGTCGCTGGTCTCCATGTTCGTGCTGACGGCCATCGTGGAGTTTCTGGCGCCGAAGTTCGAGGGATCGACCACCCGGCTCAATGCCTTCAAGCTGGTCGCCTACAGCTTCACCGCGTCATGGCTGGCCGGGATATTCGGCATCCTGCCCTCGCTGGCGTGGCTCGGCATAGTGGGGCTTTACAGCTTCTACCTGCTCTATACCGGCGTCGTGCCGCTGGTGAATGTGCCTGCCGCCAAGGCCGCGACCTTCACAGTCGTGACGGTGGTTTGCGCGATCATCCTGTCGCTGGTCGTCGGCGCCATCGCGGCATCCATCACCGGCCTGTTCGCGAGAGCGCCCTCGTTCAGCAGCGATGCAGGCGAGGTATCGGGCAGCGTCGCGGTGCCCGGTGTCGGCACCATCGACGTCGGCAAGATGCAGGAAGCCGCCAAGAAGGCCGAAGCAGCCGCCAGCGGCGCGACCAAGGCCGCCGATGCCGCCGCCTTGCAAGCACTCCTCCCCACCACAGTCGCCGGGTTCAGCCGCACGTCGGTCGAGAGCCAGGCGCTGGGACAGGCGGGCAGCAATGCCGAGGGCCGCTATGAAAAGGCGGGCAAGAGCTTCACCCTCAGCCTCACCGACATGTCCGCCATGGGCGCGCTGGCGTCGATGGGCGCTGCCATGGGCGTCTCGTCCAACAAGGAGGACTCCAATGGCTATGAAAAGACCGCGACGGTGGACGGCCATATCGTCACCGAAAAATGGAACAAGACCGATGGCCGGGGCGAATATGGCACCACTCTGGCCGACCGCTTCATGGTGAAGGCGCAAGGCGAGGTCGACTCCATCGACACACTCAAGGAAGCGGTCGCCAGCATAGACGCCGGATCGCTCGGCGCACTGGTGAAGTAAGGGACGGCGGGCTGGCCCTACGCCAGCTTGCCGTCGTGCAGCCGCACCATCCGGTCCATCCGCTCAGCCAGCCGCTCATTATGCGTGGCGATGAGGGCGGCCGAACCCTCGCCCCGCACCAGCGACAGAAATTCGGCAAAGACGATGTCGGCGGTGCGCTCGTCCAGATTGCCGGTGGGTTCGTCGGCCAGCACGATGGCGGGGCGATTGGCCAATGCACGGGCCACCGCCACGCGCTGCTGCTCGCCACCGGACAGCTGGCTGGGCTTGTGGGTCAGGCGGGTGGACAGGCCGAGTTTGCCGAGTAATTCGCTCGCCCTCGCCTGCGCCTCAGCCTCGGTCGCGCCCCTGATGAGTTGCGGGAGCACCACATTCTCCATCGCGGTGAAATCGGGCAGCAGATGGTGGAACTGATAGACGAAGCCGATGGCATCGCGCCGCAGCCGGGTGCGCCCGTCATTGCCCAGCGTCGTCGCCTCCTCCCCACCCAGCCGGATCGAGCCGCCATAGCCGCCCTCCAGCAGTCCGACCGCCTGCAACAGCGTCGACTTGCCGGTGCCGGACTGGCCGACCAGCCCCACGATCTCGCCCTTTGCAATGGAGAGATCGACACCGCGCAGCACATCTATGCGGTCGCCCCCCTGCTCGAAACTGCGGGTCAGGCCCTGCGTCGCCAAAATCTCTTCGCGCAATTCGTCACTCATAGCGCAGCACCTCGACAGGGTCGGTATTGGCGGCCTTAAAGGCGGGATAAAGGGTGGCGAGGAAGCTGAAGAGCACTGCCATGCCGCATATCACCGCAATCTCGACCGGGTCGGGCTTGGACGGCAGTTCGGTGAGAAAGCGCACCGAGGGATCCCAGATATTCTGGCCCGTGACCAGCTGGATGAAGTTCAGCACCTGCTGGCGGAAGAACAGGATGACGAGGCCAAGGCCCAGCCCGGCCATCGTACCGGCCGTGCCGATCGACAGGCCCACCGTCACGAAGATCCGCAACAGACTGGCGCGCGGTGCGCCCATCGTCCGCATGATCGCAATGTCCCGCGTCTTGGCCCGCACCAGCATGATGAGCGACGAGAGAATGTTGAACACCGCCACCAGGATGATGAGCGACAGGATCACGAAGGAGACCACCCGGTCGACCTGCAATGCCTCGAACAGGCTGGCGTTCATCTGACGCCAGTCTACCACAACCGCCTTGCTCCGCAACTTGTCGGCAAGGGGCGCGAGGATGGGGCCGACCTTGTCGGGATCGACCGTCTTGACCTCCACCATGCCGACCTGATCGCCCAGCAGCAGCAGGCTCTGCGCATCGGCCATGGGCTGAACGACGAACGCCTTGTCATAATCATAGACGCCGATCTCGAAGATCGCGCCGATCTCATAGGGCAATTGGCGCGGCACGGTGCCGAACGGGGTCGAGCGACCGGCGGGATTGAGGATGCTGATCGTATCGCCCACTGTCACGCCCAGATTTTCGGCCAGCCGCGACCCGATGGCGACCCGGCCGCTGCCGGTCTGCACATAGCTCAGGCTGCCCGCGATCACCTTGCCCTTGAGCGAGGGGTTCGCCAGAATATCGGGCACCGTCATGCCGCGCACCAACGCCGCCTCGACCCGCCCGCCATGGATGGCGAGCAACGGCTGCTCGATCAGCGGCGTGGCGGAGGTAATGCCCGGCGTGGCCTTGGCCTGGCGGACAACAGACTGCCAGTCAGGCAGGCGTCCGTCATAGCCCTGGATCACCGCATGGCCGTTCAGCCCGACGATCTTGTCGAACAGCTCCGCGCGAAAGCCGTTCATCACGCTCATCACCACGATCAGCGCGGCGACGCCCAGCATGACGGCGGCAAGGCTGATCGCCGCGACAAGGAAGATGAACCCCTCCCCGCGACCAGGCAGCAGATAGCGGCGCGCGACCATCTTTTCATAACGGGACAGGATCATGGGAGGGGCGGACGCCTTGGATTGAGGAGAATGGGAATTGAGGAAATGGGGCTGGGGAAGGGCGCGAAAGGGGCTGACGATGAAGGCGATGGTCTATGGCGGGCGGAGCCGGGTGGCAAGGCCCGCGGAGCCGTTGCAAAATTGGCACAGCGCGTTGTGCAAAATCCCGCCCCTGTGTGAAAGTATCGTGACAGGGCAGCCGGTGTCGCATAGTCAAAACATCGGAAGCACAGGCGATCATAGCAGGGCCGTGGTTCAGGGAAGGGGTGCATCCCGCTCCAGCTTTAAGGGGGCTAAGGAGCGTGCGGGTGCCCCGCATCAAGGGGGAGACGCTTTGCGTCCAACGGGCGTTCGGATCAAAAGGTCCGAACGCCCTAGTTGTTTCTGCTTCCCGATATTTCATCATGTCATCGAATATATGATCTGACTTTCGGCAGGATTGTTCCTGTCAGGAAAATTTCCTCGTCCGCTTCTTGCCGCGCGCTTTCCGGAGTGGCGGAGCCACCCGGCATCGCTACCACCCTGCGATTGGCATGGGGCTTGAAAGCCGATTATCCGCACCCATCTGTGCCGCATCCGGTCGCCCCATGGGGCCGGACGATGCCCGGACGCCAATCGGGTCCGGCATGCCATCAACTTGCTCGCAGGAGGATTTGATATGCGCTTCGACCTTACCCCCTACCGCCGCTCCACCGTCGGTTTCGACCGGCTCTTCGACCTGATCGAAAAGGAGACGCGCGGACAGCAGCAGACCGACAATTACCCGCCCTTCAACATCGAGCGACTGAGCGATGACAGCTACCGTGTCACCCTGGCCGTCGCTGGTTTCAAGGTCGAGGAAATCGACATCACCGCCCAGCAGAACCTGCTCCTCATCTCCGGCCGCAAGGCCGAAGGCGAGCAGGACCGCGCCAGTTTCCTGCACCTCGGCATTGCGAATCGTAATTTCGAGCGGCGCTTTGAGCTGGCCGATTTCGTGCGGGTGGAGGACGCCAGCCTGGCCGATGGCCTGCTGACCGTCGATCTGGTCCGCGAAATCCCCGACGCCATGAAGCCGCGCAAGATCGCGATCAACGGTAAGGGCGCGGTCATCGGCATCAGCGGCGCGGATAAGAATGCGGCCTGATTCGGGCTGTACGTCAGGGGGTGCCGGAATGGTCCGGCGCCCCTTTTCAAGGCGATAGCCGATGCCTGATCTGATCATCATTTCGGGATGCTCGGGCGGCGGAAAATCGACGTTGATCGACCATCTGCGGCAAAGCGGCGAAACCGTGATCGCGGAACCGGGCCGACGGATTATCGCTGCCGAACAGGCACAGGGCGGCAGCGCAGTGCCATGGCGTGACATGGGCGACTTCCTGAACCGGACGCTCGCGCTGTCGCGCACCGATTTGGAGGCAGCATGGACCGTCTCGGGTCGACTGTTCCTCGACCGGGGATTGATCGACGCAGCGGTGGCACTGGAGCATCTGACGGGCGCGCCGGCAGAAGAGAATATCGGCAATCTTTATTTCTACCGCACGGTGTTTCTCGCACCGCCATGGCCCGAAATTTACCGGACCGACCCCGACCGCCGCCACGGATTCGCGGATGCGGTTTCCATTTGAAGTGCGACGCTTTTGGCATGGTACTACATCCTCCTGGCTGGGGCGAGCCCCAGCCAGGAGGATGGTCGGTTTTTAGGTGGCGATGATGACCTGTTCGCCCATTACCTCCGCTGGCGTTCGGTAGC
>DASVMZ010000135.1:0-31190 GCA_036384115.1 Sphingobium sp. | reverse complement strand
TCTCGACCTTCGCGCCTGGGCGTACGAGGTTCTGCGCAACCGCAACGCCGGCGGCGCCAATGACCGAGCACAGGGCGATTGCGGAAGCCGGTGCGATCCAGGATCGCGAAAGGCCCGTGGGAACACGCGCACGCAGCCACTTAATTGCGGACATAAACCCCCTCCAGGAACACGATTTCCACATCGATGCCGGTGGGCATCTCGATCACCGGCTGATATTGCTCGGCGCGCTCGATCAGATATTTCGAGACCATGTCGCCGGTCTGGGCCGCGCCTTCGCCAAAGCCGCCTTCAAGGAGTTCGCCGGCGGAAAGTTTGTCGCGCTTGCCGTTGGTGATGGTCGTACCTTGAAAAACCGAATTGGCGTTGGCGGAGAAGCCTCGCCCAAAGCCACCGAAGAGGCCTGCGATAAAGGCCTGGGTGACGAGGCCGCCCTCGCGCGACACGACCCGGCCGCGAACGCCGGTCTTGCCGCCAAAGGCCAGGAATCCCTTGACCTCCGACACCGCGTACCGGCCTCCGGGCTGGGGGCAGGTCATCTTCTGCAGCTTGACGTAGACTTTCTCGCTGGAAAGGTCCCCGCGTGCCGCGCCATTGACGAGGCAGCCCTGGATCTTCGTGGTCAGCAGCTTGCCGTTCTGAAGAACCGACCGTGCCGGACCCGTTATGCGCAGCACGACCGGCAGCGGGTCGCTCTGGCTGTTGACCCCGGCGCTGGCATCGACGCCGACAATGACCTTGGCTGAGGCGAAGCTGTTGGGCGGAAGGTAGTTGGGGCTGTCGGTGTAAACCGTGTTGCCCTTTGAAATCTTGGAAGCAGTGCTGGTATCCGCAGTCGTGAAATTGACGAGTTTCACCTCGCTGCCATAGCCCGCCGAGGGCGCAGTCTGGCCCGAACCCGGTTCGTCCGGACGCTGATAGGCCTGTGGTCCGCGCGGACCATAGAGCGCTGCCGGACCAGGGGCCGGCGCCGGCGGAGCGGCCGCGCGTTCGTTGATCTGGCGACGCAATTGCTCATTTTCCGCCTGATAGGCGGAGACAACTCTCTGCCCATCCGAGCGCATCGCCATGTTCTGGCCTTTGAGCGCTTCAACCTGTGCGGTGAGCGCATCCATGCGATCCCGCTGCCCATTCACGGCCTTGAGCTGGTTCTCGGTCGCCTGAAAGCGGTTTTCGGAAAGGGCCATCCACTCCTGTTGGGAGAGATTGCGGTTGACCATGTCCTTGGTCGAGACCGCGACCTCGGCTGCCTTATCGCTATCGAGCTTGTCGGCGCTGTCGCTGCCCGAAAAGATCCAGAATGAGGAAGCGAGCAGACCGACGCCTGCGACCCCGGCCAGCAACATGCGCTGCTTTCGCCGAACAGCCTCGTTTCCGGATAGCTCGTCGGCGATGGGCGAAACACCCTCTCCTTCCTCCTGGTCCAGAGGCCGGCGATCGCGTTTGAAGATGTCGGAAAGAGCCATGGCTTACCTCTGGTTTGATGATACGAGGTAGGCGGTCGTGACCTTCCCCGGCGCGAGCTTGGGTTCGGCGATCGACACGGCGAGCGCGCTGGTTGGCGCAACGGTGCGCTCTGTGAGTTCGACCGGGTCGCTGCCCGCATTCTCTATGCGCAGGACCCGCCCGATCAGATCAGTGCCGCGATACTCCGCGATCATCTGGACCTTGAGATTGCCGACAAAGACCGGACGGAATGACCGCTGCCGCATCTCGAAGCCCTCGACGGTGCCGTTCGTGTACATCGCACGGACCAGTTCGATGGCGGCATCCTGAGGGCCACTCGCTGCGCTTGCCGGCATGGTCTCCGCGACCTGGGCCCTGGCAATGGCCGGGTTGGAAACGAATATCTGAGCGGCCTGGTCGCCGCCGATCCGGCAAACGAACTTGTAGACGTAGCCCCGCTTGCTGGTTCCAAAGAAAGAGAGCGCAGAGCGCGAAAACCCGTTGGGGACAGACAGGTAGATGTCCCCCCTCACCGGTTCGTTGACGACCGAGAAATCGTCAATCGGATTGCCCGTC
This sequence comes from Sphingobium sp., assembly GCA_036384115.1. Lineage (GTDB taxonomy): Bacteria > Pseudomonadota > Alphaproteobacteria > Sphingomonadales > Sphingomonadaceae > Sphingobium. Next base: position 29,168 of record DASVMZ010000135.1, on the reverse strand, counting down.
GAGATCTTGGAGACGCTCGCGAACTCGTCCTCGATCAGACTGATCCGCGTAAGGTCCTTTGCGGACGCCTGGCAGTCGACCTGAGCGCTATCGCCGGCCATGATGGTCTGGTCGGCCCATGCGGGAGTGGCAAGCGACATCAGCGACACGCCAAGCACCAGACCGCCAATGCTGCGGCTCACCATGCAATTGACCCGCGACGCCAGAAGGGTGCCGATGGCCGCGCCACCGGCCGCATAGACGATGATCATGAGGGGCGTCCCTTTTCGCTTGAGACCATTCCGAAACCGACGAGCCGAAGCGAAACACCCGAATATTCCCAGTCATACTGGAAGGTCCGCCGCTCCTTCGAGATCACCTTGTCGCCCACGATCGTGTGAAGCTCCCCGGTGACCCGAGACCGCAGATTGCGGGGATCGAGCTCCATTTTCTGGATCGTGAAAAACTGGGCGATGGACGAGCCGCGCTGCTCATCGAGTATCTTGAGGAGCTCGGTCTTGAGCTTACCGTGCGAGCGTGGCGAAGCGATCGCGAGCACTGACTCCATCCAGTATTCCAGGTTACTGGGTGAGCGGTCGAGCGTGAGGACCACGACATCCCGCGTGATCAGTTCGAGATATTCGCGGCTCACCCCGGCGCTTGAGATGGTGAGCGGTGACCGAAGCACCGGCTGCAATACGACCTCCCGGTCGCGCGAAAAGCCGATCAGCAGGAGGATCGCGGCCAGAACGGCCAGTGCGGATGCCGCGAGCAGCAGCAGGTTGCGCTGCTTGAGGAGGCGCTGGTTCTGCGCGTGGCTATAAGCGACTTCCATGTCAGCCTGCCATCAGCCGGAGATATGAGGGTGGCGTGGCCCGCATGCCGGTGAAACCGGCTGGCAAATGCCAATAAGCCAGATGAAGCAACCACGACGCCGTGCGCCCTGCTTTCGCCTTTCTAAGACCCCACCAGCCCGCAACCGCGAGTATCAACCCGATGAGGATATGCTGAAACAGGATGCCCCAGGTGAATGGGATGACCATCGCCAGGAACTCATCCAGCGTCCACAGCCCGATCAGCTCAGGATCATCCAGATGAGACGGTATGCCGTATTTGTCTCCGGCCATTGCACCACCCTCCCCCGCCCGGATCAGGGCTGCTACCCTGACCGGGGGAATGCTTGCGTCAGATCGTGGCGGTGACCGTCGAGGTGACGATCGGGATACCGGTTCCCGCGCCGACGCCGACGCCGACCGGGATGGCAACCTGGCCGAGGCTGAAGCGTCCGGACGCCAGGGCGACGAGCCCGCCGCCGAGCGACAGAACGGTGATGATCTTGCCGCCCGACCCCTGGAGGAAGTCGGTAAACATGGTGAGCGCCGTGTCGAACGTGGTGTCGGCACCCGCATGGGCCGGGCCGGCGAACCAGAGGAGCGCGAATACGAGCGCGGCGATGGCGATGATCGCCAACTCCAGTCGCCGACCCTGCTTGAGTGTTGCTTGCATCGAGACAGATCCCTTGCTCAGGGCGCGGCCATTTCCCCGCCCCTTCGGAAGGGTGCATCGGAACCGCGGACGCTCAAGCAGCGGATGAAGGAGCTCGGTGGGAAGCCGCGCGATTTCCTCAAAAGGAAGGCAAAAGGCCAAGGACCCGAATCCGCTGTCCCTCTAACTGGGACATGGCGTCCCAAATTTGGGACGCGGTGACCGCGATGCGGGGACAGTCCGTCCCAGAACCTTTTCTGATAGGAATGACGACCGACACCAGACGAAATTGCGATTCGCCCAGCATCGTACGGGGTGAACCTTCCCATTGATTGTAAGGTAGTATGGCCTCGTGTAAGAGGGGGTGAGGAATGTTGGCTGCCGACCCGGATCGTCAGGAACAGTTAAGTTTGGCAGGAACGGATTGATGGCAGGTGATACGCGCAGTTATGCGTTGGACGTGTCCGAACTTCTGTTCCGGCTCGCGAGCGAGAGCCTACGGCTGCGCTCGAATGAAACCCTTCGTTTCGAGACTGTCGCTAGTCTCGTGAATGCCCGAATTCCGGCACTTCCCCTCACCCGTCTCGACCCCGCAGATGTCCGCGCGCACTTCAACGTAGTCGAATCCAAGGGGCCAATCCGCATTCATTTGAGCATTCCGAGAGCGAGCGCAGACCGACTGGTGGAGGAAAAGCGTCGTTTCGCTAACCTTCTCGGGATGACCCTCACCATGGGCGACATGCTCTCGATCCTATTTTTCGACTTCGTCGCTGAACATCATTCGAAACGCATACTAGGAAATATCGGCATCGAAGATGTCGTAGACTCCTAAGATCAGGCTGCAGACACCGCGTATAGCAACGATCTGTTACAATCGCGGTCTGTGCGATAGTCCGATCCGACGTGAAAAGCTTGCCAAGGGTACAAGCTTTTGATCTTGTGGTGACATAGTCCCACCCAGGACAGGGGGAATATGTCGAGCCTAGCTGCGATCGAGCCTATAGGGGGAGCCGTCGCTCAGGAAGCGGATGGGCACCTGTACATCGCGCTCATCCAGCGCGCGATGCAGGCAAAAGATATCAGCCTACGTTCCCTCTCCATGAGGGCTGGCATCAGCAAAAGCAGATTGGGACGGATCCTTCACTCCAACTGTGCAGAGCGTGCGTCGATAACGCTGTCCGAATTCCGCGTCCTGCTTGAGGCGCTGGAGATCGATTTGATCCAGGCGATTATCAAGGTCGAGAGTATCCGCGATCAGAAGGTTTTGGCGGATGAACGCTATGTTGCGCTCATCGCGATGCTGGCCAACCTGTTCAAGGAACTTCCCGCGAGCCTCATTCAGGCTCTGGCGGAAATCGATGGGCTGGATGGCTCGGAAGTCCGCAAGGACTGGGCACCGCAATTGCAGACCGTCGTCATCAAGCGCATGGTCCATGAAGTGACCAATGTCCTGCGCCGGCGCGAACAAATATTTGAAGATCGATACGATCTTCGTGGGTAGCCGATCAACTGGACTTCGAGTGTCCGCGAAATCACTAAGTCGAAATCTTCGTATCGTGCTGTAGAGAGCAATGTCCCCGAAAGCACTAATGGGCAAAGTGTCTGTAAAAGCACTAACCCACGACGGTTTGTCTCCGATATCACTATAAAAACTGTGCAAGATCACAGAGTTCGTCCGCGAAAGCACGAATCCTCACACTCGCATGATCGTTGTCGGCCGGTAACAGTGTGGTCGCGAATCCATATCAGCCCGATTCTGTCCGATCGATGTCGGACCGTGCTGGCATGGGAGTACGGCCGCGTTCACGCTCGCGCCCGCTGCTCATGGACCAAAGTGTGATGGAGTGGCCGTGACGACATGAAAAACCCGGCACTAGGCCGGGCTTTTCGGGGATGAGATAAACTCACTGTAGCAAGCGCAGTTTAGCCTATCTCCCCGATCTAGACAAGTTCGAAGCGCGTTTCGCGCAGCGGATAGTCATGTCCGAACGGCATTCCGATAGGGAGTGCCGAATGGGGGAACTTGCGCCCATGAGACCGAGCGGTTTGCGCCGCTACAGTCAGTTCAACGCCATCGTCGACAAGCTCGCCAAGGGCTTCGAGGGGCAGGAAGGCCTCTCGCCTTCTCGCTTGCTGAACAAGCTGAAGCGCGCAGCGCCTTATATGGGCGTGCCCCGCAATGTGGTCAGCCTTATGGATGTTCTTGTGGCCTTCTCGCGGTCGCAGGACTGGGCACCGGGGCAGACCCCGTGCGTCTGGCCGCGTAATGAAACCCTCTCGGTAAAGCTGGGTGTCAGCGTCCGGCAAGTGCAGAACTATGTTCGCGCCGCGGTTGAACACGGCCTGCTCACCCCCAAGGACAGTGCAAACGGTCATCGCGGCGGTCTTCGCGCTGCTGATGGAAAGATTCTTTGGAGCTATGGTTTCGATCTGAGCCCCTTGGCTGCGCGAGCCCAGGAGTTCGAAGCGATCGCTGCGAAAGGGGAAGCCGAAGATCGCGAGATCGAACGGCTGCGTAAGACCATCGCAGCACTACGCCGGCGTACCCGGATGTTGGCTGAAACCTGTTCCTATCACATGCTGGACGGCATTGACGCTGAGCATGAGGTCGATCTGGTGCGCATGGCCGTGACCCATATCCGCGGCAGCAGGAATATCGACCAGCTCGTTCGCTGCGTGGCGTTGCTGACTAAGCGGGTCGATCTGTTCCAAGGCGCAGTCGATGATGCCCTGACTGCAGGAAAGGCGCAGGAAACAGCCGAAAACCCTGCCTTTGAAACTATGAATCCTTCACCCAAGGACGAAATGAATTTCGTTCACTCTACAACTACAACCCAACTTCAAACTGCTAACGCAGTTACGAGTAGAGGCTTGGCAGGAAGAAGTAGTGAGGCCTGGGATATCGCTCTCCTCGCTCCCAAGAGCGCGGTCGAGGATGACCTTGATCGGCACGGGATCGATCCGGGCTTCGTGGCAAAGGCCTGCCCCGAACTTATCTGGGATCTCGACCCTGGCCCGCGCGCCTGGGGCCGCCTTGTCAGTATCGCCGAGGGCCTCGTCGGCCAGCATGCGATCAGCCTCCATGCCTGGCGCGAAGCGTGTCGAATCATGGGTCAGCACGGCGCGGCTGCTGCTGTGATCGCCACCGTCTACAAGGCCATGAGCGGCGAGGTCCGGCGGCCTGGAGCTTACCTTCGTGGAATGAACGAGAAGGCGCTTTCGGGCGCGCTGCACTTGGGCAAGACCTATCATGGCCTTCGCGAAGCATCTTCGCAGTTTGCGTGATGTATGTTCGTTAAGCCTCGGAAAAACATGAGTTTATGGTTTGTCCGCTATGGCGGTTCGGAGCCGAAGTGTCCGCGAAAGCACGAAGAGAGCCGCTCCGAGCGAGGGAAACGTCCGTGAAAGCACTAACTGCACCCGATCCCGATTCCCTCGCCAGCTTTTCCCCGGTGGATATGTCCGCGAAAGCACTAACCGTTTTCGGTACTACCCGATTTTTGCCACGTAAGACTCGCGGTCATCCCTCGGGACAGCGTGTTTTCGGGGACGCTTGGGCAAGGATGAATCGAGCAATTTTAGTGCTTTCGCGGACACATCCTATCGTGGGTGCTAGGCGGGCAGCCCTAAAATCGGTACAAATGGGGGCCACGGAGGACGCCCCGCAATGGCTCAGGTACGCAATAATGTCGAACAGCAAGGGGTCCTTCCGTTGGACTGCCCGCTGAGAGGTGAAATCCGGGGCGAGCGCTCGATCATGGATTTCCCGTTCTTCGCGCTCGAGAAGAAAACCCTCCTCGACGAGATCGAGCATAGTGTCGGCAGCACCTCAATCAAAATCCGCGCCGGAGGCGGCGGGATCGCGACGATGTATGACAAGGAAATCCTGCTTTACGGCGCTTCGCTGATCTGTGAGCGCATGCGCCGCGGTGAGGAAGTGACACAGGAAATCGTGTTCACCGCGCACGACTTTTTCCGGGCCACCGGGACGCGAAATCCTGGCAAGCGAAATTATGATCGCTTCAACGAGGCGCTCTCACGGCTGCAGGGCACCCAGATCCAGACAAACCTCAAAACAGGCGGCCAGATTCACCGTGGATGGTTCTCATGGGTAGAAAATGCCCAGGCCGTTTACGACGATGGATCGACCACGGGCATTGAGCGTCTGCGTGCGGTGAAGTTGCGACTCTGTGATTTCCTCTTTCGCGCGATCCAGCGGGATCAGCAGATCTATAGCTATCACCATGATTACTTCCGTCTCGGGCTCATCGAGCGGCGCATTTACGAGATCGCGCGTTCACACTGCGATGAGGGTCCCTATGCGGTGCCGCTTGATGAACTCTACGCGGCGGTCGGCACGCGCACCGCAATCAGGAAGTTCAAGGCGCAGCTCATGGAGATGGAGGAGCAGAACGCCCTCCCCCAATATACCGTAACTGTCCGCGAAAACACGGAAGGGACGTCCAAGCGGGCCAAGGCATCCGAGACGATTGTGACGCTGGCGGAGCGGCCGCGCGAACTCGTGACGATCTTGCCCTCCGTGTACGAAGCGATCGCCGCCTGATCAAAAGCGCGTGACAGAGACGGTCCGGTCGGAAGCCGGGACCGCTGCAGCGCCGGTCACAATGCTCGATCGTCTGTGTAGGCCCGTCAGCATCGTCCAGTTGGACAGGATGTTCGAGACATAGTTTTGGGTCTCGGATATGCGCGGAATTCTCCCATTCTTCACCCTGCCAGGGCCTGCATTGTAAGCGGCCAGCGCCAGGTGATAGTGGCCAAAGCGATCGAGCTGCTGGCGCAGATATGTGGCGCCACCCCGCAGATTTCCTTCCACATCATAGCGATTGACCCCTAGACCGAGCGCTGTCGCAGGCATGAGCTGCGTCAGGCCATAGGCTTGCTTGGGCGAGTAGATCGAGGCGTCGTAGCGACTTTCCTGGATGATCATGGCGTCGAAGAGACCAACTGGTATGCCGTAAGTGCAGGCGATCTGGCTCATAAGGCCGAAATAGATTTGCCGTCGCATTTCCTCAGCCGGTCGAAGCAGCCTGCTTGGAGAATATTGGGAGGCCTGACAGACAGGGTCTACAGGAGGCACGGATGCAAAAGCATCCGGCTGAGCGCGCATCCACGAAGGCACAGCGATGGCGCTGACGGGGTTAACGCCCATTGGTCCCCCCTCCCCTACCCCAATATCTAGCGCGGCGCGGCTGTCTGCGGTGGTCGTTCGCCCATCCGCTGAAAATTCGCCCTGCATTTGAAACTCCACCCAGCGCCGGCTTAGGTCGTGGATCTGAAACAGCGGCGACGAGGGCGGGGCTTGTAGCGGAAGCTGTAGCGGAAGCGCCCTCCCCTCCCCAGTATCAAAGCGCTTGGGCTCGGCCGACCCCATCTCGAGAACCTGGGCGGTTCTAAGGTATGTGGTGTGCTGAGCATGTGACGTCGGCGGTGCCGCAAAAGTCGCAAGGCCGAACATCGAGGCAAGCAGATAGGATCTCATGAGGCGTCCTGATCAAAGGGTGTGATGGAAGTGGACGTCATTGCGATTCTGGTTGTCAACGCTTCGAGGTTGCGTGAGCCTTCTTGCTGGTGTGGCGAGAGCAAGCGTCATGTGGTTGGTGGATCGCGAAAAGAACGGCATCGACACGGGAAGGATCGCCCTCCCCTCACCGCTGCGCGCCGCTCTCGTTCGCTGGTATATCGGGACCGGAGATCGCGGCGATGAAGAGGCCGGCATCATGCTGGTGCAGCAGGCGCGCATCGGCGCTAAATGGATCGCCTGCGATTGTCTGGGTGATCGAAATAGTCCCCCGATCCTGACCCCTGCCTATCTTTCGGAAGCGGAGACCTTCTACCTTCGCCGGCTCACCGGTTCGAAACGGCCCGATCATCGACTTGATTGCCCGTTCTTTCGCGATCAGGCGACAAACAGGCTCTCGGAAGTGCGCCGGGCCAGCGAGCGGAGTGATCCTGCAGATGGCTTTTTCGAGGTCCTGCGTCCGGCGCCGGAGAAACTGGCGCAAAGGCCTGGCAGCGACGCCACCGATGATCGAACCCGGCAAGGGTCCCTGCCCCGTCTCGCTCGGCTGTTATGGCGTTTGCTGGACCTGGCTGGCACGCATCGTCTTGAATTCGCTCCTGGTTCGATCAAGGAGCAGTTCTCGATGCTCGAGCGGGTTGCAGGTGCGATTGAGGTCGCGCCTTCGATGGAGCTTACCCGCGTACTGTGGACGCACGGCCAGGCATTGCATAGCCGTCGGGCCTATGCGGTCCTTCGCGAGCTGGCGGATCGTTGGCCGCAGGGCCACGCGCCCCAGGGTTTCCTCATTGTCTTTGCAGATCGTATTCAGGGGCATGAGGTATTCGCTGCGGGGTGTGAGCCGATCCGGGTCGCTAACAGGGTTCAGTCTCCGTCCAGGCGCGGGGAGCCCGTGAAAGGACCGTATCTCGTCATCATAGTCGTCGGTGAATATCCGGAGAAACGAGGTTTCGCGCCGTTGCGGGCCTATGCGCAGCCGGTCCTGTCCGGGCACAGGTTCGTTCCGGTCGATTCCGAGCTCGAGCGCTCGGTGCTGCGTGAGTTTCTGAAAGTTCAGTTGGCCCTCTCCCGACGTGGAATCGACCTCGCGGTCGAACGTCCGATTTTCGATCGACTGACGCCGCTTGGACCTGGGCGGCCGGATCTGTGGGTCGAAGCGTGTTCGCAGACCACGGGCGAGGTCCATAGCTGGGGCGTTGACTATAGTGGGCTGAAGGGCGCCGGCGGCGTTTCGGAGAGCCGGCGAGCCTTGATTCAACAGTTCGGCTCTGTGCTGGATCTGAGTGACCGACATCTCACAGGTGGCGCACTGGAGCGCTTTTTCATCGGGGTGTGTGGCTGACGGACTACCGCCCCCCTGCCCTCCCCTGTCAGGATTTTTCATCGTTTGGCCATCGGCCAGAATGCGTACGCGTTGCTTTTATGATGTTTCTAGCTACCTAGAATGTTGCCCTGCCCTTCCGCCCGGGTGGCCGTTGCAGGGGCATGTTTTTAGCTACCCGAAAAATAGCTGATAGGATGCAAGTTGCTTCTGGGTAGCTTCTTTGAAGCTGCGCGACAGATATGAAAAAGCGATCTGGTGGCTTTGCAGTGCCTATAGGGTTGCTGCGCCATGCATTGCGAATAGCTAGGGTGCAGCTTTAATCAGCCTAGATGGGGTCTATAATGTAGGCGTAAAATGGCTTGCGCCTAACCGCCCGGCGGCTATAAAGATGCATCAAACTGGCAATGTGCTAGGCTTGCGGCGCCTATCTCATAGGCGCAAACGACCTGCCTGATAGATTGTCCGAAGCAATTAAATGTCGGCCGGATAGCTATGGCCTGTCTATTAGAACGCCACTGGAAAGGTTGAAGGAAGCTATGGCTGTAATAGCGTTCGTGTCGCCAAAAGGGGGCGTTGGGAAAACGACCGCAGCCCTTCTGCTGGCAGGCGAAATCGCCGACCAGGGCGGCAAGGTTTGCATTATCGATGCAGATCCCAATCAGCCGCTCATGGCATGGTCCGAAATGCCCGGCCGCCCCGAAAACATCACCGTTGTGAACTGCCGCAGCGAAAATGACATCGGCGACCTCATCGAAGCGGGCGAGGAGAGCGCGAACTTCGTGCTCGTCGACCTCGAAGGTGCGGCCACAGCGACCGTGACATTCGCCATCGGCATGTCCGACCTCGTCATCATTCCCTGCAAGGGTTCGCATCTCGACGCGCAGCAGGCGGCGAGGGCGATCCTGCTGGTACGCGGGGCAGCGCGCAGTTCGCGCCGGTCAATTGATCATGCGATCCTGTTCACCCAGCTGCCGCCTGCGCTCCGTTCGATCAACTACAGCGACATTGAGGCGCAGTTCAGCCACAACGAGGTTCCGGTGCTTCCGGTGCCGGTCTACAACCGGGAAGCGTACCGGACCATGTTCTCCACGGGCGGGACGCTGCACACCCTCGACGTCAAGGGCGTGGGCAACATCAAGGCTGCAAAGGAGAATTCGGCGGCCTATGCCGCTGCCGTGATCGACCGGCTCCGGCAGCAGAGCGAGCAGGAGACTGCGGCATGAGTGAACGCGCCAAGCTCAGTTTCGACGACCTTTCGAAGCCCAAAAAGCGCGCTAAGCCCGATCTGGCCGTTCTGCGTCAGTTGAGCGAAGATCACGGCTTTCCGTCGAGGGACCCGGTGCCGACGCAGGACGGGGAGGGCGAGGAGCTCGCTGCCGATTCCACGGCTGCCGCACCGCCCGAGCAACCCGTCGCGCCAGCCTCGGAGCCCATCGCGGCCCCTGAGCCCGCCCAAGTTGCCCCGCAAGTAGCGTCGGCGCCTGTCGCTGCACCGCCGCCAGTGCCGGCTCCGGCGGCTCAGCCAAGCGTTCTGCCCGATCCGACAGCGTTTCGGCGCCGGGGGCGGCCACCTAGCGACCGCCTGTACCCGATGAACATCAAGGTCAGCCAGGAAGTCGCGGCGAAGCTCTATGAGTTGCGCGATGCCAGGCCGCGGCAGACATTTGCCGACGTGCTCGAGATGCTGCTCGACGTGTACGATGCCCACGGAGGCGATCCGAACGCCTAGGAGAGGGGAGGGGGGGAGCGCATTGCGAAGGAGACTTTGCAATGCCCCTTGTTGCTCTTCGACCCAGCCAGCGGCTCGTCGATCTTGTTGGCGCCTTAGGCGGTCGCTGGCTCGGCTATGTGGCGATGTGTCGCTGCCCTGCGCACAACGACTCTACGCCCAGCCTCTCCCTGCGCCAGGGGAACCGCGGCATCCTGGTGACCTGCTTCGCCGGATGTGAGCCCGGGGACATCCTTCGCGAACTGCGTAGGGTATCTCCGGAAAGGCGCTACGAGGCACCGCCGGTATCGTCCGGGAACAGTACCGCGAACGTCGCGCGTTTGTGGGAGCGTGGGCTAGCCATCGAGCAGGGGCTGGCGCTGCGCTACCTGACCGGCCGATCACTTGGCATTCATAGCGATCTTCGGTTTCTCGCCCGCTGCCCCCTTGGGCCGCGGCCTTTCACTGTGTTCAAGCCAGCGCTGCTCGTGGCTGTCCGAGAGGGACGGTCGCTCGTCGCGCTGCAGCGCATATTCCTCGACCCGATGAGCGCCCAGTATGAGGCGAAGGTCATGCTCGGTCGACCTGGGCGTGGGGCCTGGCAGGGTGGGATCCCCAAGCGAGAGCTTGCGCTTGCCGAAGGCTTTGAGAGCGCCGCCGCGTTCCAGGAATATCGGTCCATTCCGACCTGGGCCGCGCTGGGTGCCCGGCGTCTCGATCAGATCCAGATACCGCCAGACGTGCAAACCCTGATCCTCGCCGAAGACAATGACGCTGAGGGGCGACGCGCAGCTGAAAGAGCATTGGATGCCTACCGCAGACCTGGACTTCAAATCCTTCGTGCGCCGCCTCCGCTCGCTTGCAAGGACTGGGCACAATTTCTGGCGCAGTGTCGGCAGAAGCAGCAGGCGATCGGCGCCAGTCCTTGAAACAGACCGGTTCGGCATGATATAAGCGATATCAAGTGTAATGAGACTAGCGAATCTAGGAATTTCTCGTGGTAGCGATCAACACCATCCAGGATGACGGGGGGCAGAAGCGGTCACGTACCGGCGCATCGCGCAGAATCTACACCTCGCGTAGCATCGCCGTCGAGGCGGCGAACGCGGGGTCGATTGCGCTCGACATTTCGATCCGCCCAGCAGATGGCGATCTCACATTCCTGCGAAACGCAATTGTTGAGGTCAAGGCGCCGCAGGCTGGAAAGGCCGGTGGCCGGGCCGCCGGGGCCGCCAAAGCGGTCTACGACGCTCTGCATAACGCCGCAGTCGAGATATTCAGTCGCAGCTTCTCGCACGAGATCGACGAAGTGGTGGATGCCTATCGCGTGATGTTGCGCGAGAGCCTGGCCAAGGGCGAAGATCCCAAGCTGCAGGCCGCACTCAATCGTGCCCGCATCCAGGAGAAAATCCTCGCGAGCACCTCGATGGTCGACCAGGGCGAAGCATGTGAACTGCTCGGGCTCTCGGCAACCAATCCCTCCGCCACGATGAAGCGCCGGGAAGACAAAAAGGAACTTCTACGCTTCTCGATCGAGGGAAGGGCGGCCTATCCGCTGTTTCAATTCGACGTCGAAGGTCGCCGTATTTATCCTCTAATGGCGCAGCTCATTGCCCGTAAGCCAAAGGGCTGGAGCGATTTTCGTCTCCTCCATTGGCTGACCCGCCCGCATCTCGATTTCGAAAGCACGCCGGGCGAGGGACTGGCAGATGACGGCGAGGCAGTGCTCGCAGCCTTCGAACGCGAGATAGAGCCGGCGGTACACGGCTGATGAAATTTGCGATCACAATTCCCGACCCCGATCACATGCGGGTCGGGAAGGAAGACTATGTCTCTTTGCCAGGCGGCACTGAACTGCACCGTATCCATCCCAATGCCTTTGGCGCTGCGCAATTCAACGATACCGACCGCGGAAATGCGCGCTTCTCGCCGATCCGATCGGCCGCAGGCGCAATCATTCCGACCATCTACGGAGCGCAAAGTTTCGGCTGCGCGGCGAGCGAGGTCATCCTGCGCTGCGCCGATGTTCCGACCATCGATCCGGCGACCGGTTTACCGCCTTTCCAGATCGTCTATCCGGCAGACTATCGGAACTTCAGCCACAGTGTCGTGCGCACCACCGCCGATCTCAGCCTTGTGAACCTGACGGTCACCGGGCAGCGCAAGGTTGGGGTCAACGGCAATGCGCTTCTGGCCGGGCCGAGCAGCACCTATCCGGCCACACGGGCCTGGGCCGAACGGATCCATGCCGCCTGTCCGTCGGCACAAGGCATCTACTATAGTTCATACCAATATGGCCCAGACTTCGCGGTCGTCCTCTTTGGTGACCGGATCCCTCCAGGCACGCTCTTGGACCTGTCGAGCCGCGCGGTTCCTGACAGCCCGTGCCATGACGAGGTGCGGGTTCTGGCGAGCAGCCTCTCGATCGAATATGAGGATGTGTAACCTCGGCCTGCGTCTCAGCAGTCCGTCAGGGGGCGTTGTTGGTCCTCGCTTCGTGGCGAGCAGGCCGGAGGATGCGCGGACGGCCTGAACCCATGAAAAGGGAAGGGGGGTCGGAAGGGTAGGTCGCCGAGGTGGCGACCGAACCGGAGACCTCCGCCATGAACGAAATGACTGCGGCATCGCCTGATGCCGAGAGCGCCGCTGCACGCGCAATCCTTGAGCAACTCGCAACGGGCTCCCCGATTACCCGGGCTCATTTGAACGCTGCCATGATCGATGCCTTTGGAGGCACCGATGCCGAGGGCCGCTGGACCCAGCGCGAAAGTTTCGAGCTTCTCGAGCTGGCGCTTGTCACGCACCTGCGCGGGCGTGAGCGACCGGCGAACGTCGACGATCTGGCGTCCGCGATAGTACTAGCGCAACGCTTGCCGACCCATACGGTCAGGAGCGAAACCCAGATCGAATGGCAACAGTTCTCGACGCCGGTCGATCTTGCCGCCCTTGCCACGCTCCTGGCATCGCCCCAGCCCAGCGACATTGTTCTGGAGCCGAGTGCCGGCAACGGTCTTCTGGTCGCTCAGCTTGGATCTGTTTCCGCCCTTCACCTCAACGAAATTGACCCAGACCGTCGGCGACGCCTGACCCAGGCTTTCCCTGACGCGGTGGTCACCGGCGTCGATGGCGCCGCGATCGGCACGCTGCTTGGACAATCGCCGCGTCCAACCCTGATCCTTATGAACCCGCCATTTTCGCGTTCGCTGGGGCGCGGCGCAGATGATTATGCAGCCGTGCGGCATTTCCAGGCAGCGCTGCGCCATCTGCAGCCCGGGGGACGCCTGGTTGCCATCATGCCTGACTGGTTCGGACCCTCAGCCCGCATGCGCGATATCTTCGAGACCTCGATGCGCAGTGGCACCGTGCGTACCTCGTTGCGCCTCGAGAAATGCTACACGCGTCATGGCACCTCGATCACCGTTCGCCTTTTCGTGGTCGACAAGGTGGCAGGCGGCGCAACGCCGGCGACGATCCAGGGCTCCAGCCTGGACGATCTGCTGGACAGCGTGACCGTCACCCCCCGATGCCCGATTGGCGAACCATCGACGAAACCGGCAATCTCCCGATCCACAGGCGTCTCGCTGTTTCGCGCAGCGCGCAGCAGCAAGCCTACCGGGCCGCGGGCCTATCATGCCCCGGTCCGCAACGAGGTCCTGCCAGTCTCCTATACGATCCTCGATGCTCCAGCGCCTCTCGCCGAGCAGGCGGGGGTGTATCTTCCCTATCGGCCAAGCCGCCTCGTCTTCGAGCATGCCGGCGAGCATCCGACTGCGCTGGTGGAATCGGTAGCGATGGGCTCGATCCCGGCGCCCCGGCCAAGGCACATTCCTCGCTTGCCCGAGCGGACCATTTCGGAGCGACTCCTGTCCTCATCGCAGCTTGAGACAGTGATCTACGCAGGGGACGCCTGGGACCAGTTCCTTCCCGGCCAGTTCCGCCCCGCCAAGGAGGGCGTCGGACTGGAGCTCTCGGAAGAGGGGCGGCGCTACCGGAAGGGCTTCTTCCTTGGCGATGGCACGGGCGCCGGCAAGGGGCGTCAGATTGCCGCCTGCATTCTCGACAACTGGCTCGCGGGCCGCAGACGCCATATCTGGGTTACCAAGAACGAACCCCTGCTCGAGGACGCCAGGCGCGACTGGACGGCGCTGGGCGGCATGACGGCTGACATCCAGCCAATGACCGCCTGGAAAATCGATGAACCGATCAGGCTCGACCAGGGCGTCGTGTTCGTGACCTACCCGACGCTTCGCTCTGCACGCGGCGAAAACAGTCGCCTGCAGCAATTGATCGATTGGGCCGGTGGCAGCTTCGATGGCGTGATCGCCTTCGATGAGGCGCACGAGATGGGCGGCGTGGCCGGAGGGGAGGGGGCTATGGGCGCGAAAAAGGGGTCCCAGCAGGGCATCTGCGGCGTCCTTCTGCAAAACCATCTCCCCGATGCTCGCGTCCTCTACGCGTCGGCAACCGGCGCGTCTGACGTCAACAATCTGGCCTATGCCGTTCGTCTTGGACTGTGGGGGCCGGAAACGGCTTTTGCCGACCGGGAAGCGTTTATCAGCGGTATCCGTAAGGGCGGCATCGCCGCGATGGAACTGGTCGCGCGCGACCTCAAGGCGACAGGGCTCTATACGTCGCGGGCCCTAAGCTTCGCCGGCGTGGAATATGACATACTGCGGCATCAACTCACGCCTGAGCAGATCGCCATCTATGACACCTATGCCGACGCCTGGGCCATCATCCATCGGAACATGGAGAGAGCGCTTGAACTGACCGCTGTGGTCGATAGCCTGGAGAATGCGACGCTCAACAGCGGGGCGAAGGCGGCCGCCAGGTCACGCCTGGAATCGACCAAGCAGCGCTTCTTCGGCCAGGTCTTGCTGAGCATGAAGCTACCCACCGTCATCGCCGGCGTGGAACGGCACCTCGAGGATGGCGCCTCAGTGGTCCTGCAACTCGTGACGACTGCAGAGTCTATCCTCGACCGGCGCCTGGGCGATCTCAGTCCTGAGGAGCGGGCCGATCTCGATGTGGATCTGTCACCCCGCGAATATGTCATCGACTATCTTGAGCGCGCCTTTCCGACCCGGCAGATGCGCGTCTTCACCGATGACACGGGCACGGCGCGCTCGCTTCCTATGGTCGACGATACGGGCCGACCGATCTACAACCCGGAAGCTGAAGCCGCCCGCGATCGGCTCATCGAACAGCTTTGCGCGATGCCAGCGATCATGTCCGCTCTTGACGCTCTGCTCGAGCATTTTGGGCCCGACGCGGTTGCTGAAGTCACGGGACGGACCAAGAGGCTCGTAACAATCGAGGGTGGCCGACAGAAGCTGGAATCCCGTTCTGTTCGTACCAGCCAGGCGGAGGCCTCTGCCTTCATGGAGGGGCGCAAACGCATCCTGGTGTTCTCGGATGCGGGTGGAACGGGTCGGTCCTACCACGCATCGCTCGACGCGCCCAACCAGCAGCAGCGTGTCCATCTGTTGCTTGAACCTGGGTGGCGGGCGGATCGCGCCATTCAGGGGCTGGGGCGAACCCATCGAACCCATCAGGCTTGTGCCCCGCTGTTCCGTCCTGTCACGACCGATTGCCGGGGCGAGCTGCGGTTTACCAGTACGATCGCCCGACGCCTCGACAGCCTGGGGGCCCTGACGCGCGGGCAGCGGCAGACGGGCGGCCAGAACCTGTTCGATCCGTCCGACAATCTCGAGAGCGAATATGCTTGTGCAGCGCTTCTTACCTGGTTCGATCTGCTCCATGCCGGCAAGCTCAAGAGTACCACCTTTGATGACTTCCAGCAGCGCACGGGGCTCGAACTGTGCGACAACGACGGTGTCCTCAAGGACGAGATGCCGCCGATCCAGCGATGGCTGAACCGCTTGCTGGCGCTCCCGATCGATCTTCAGAACCGGATCTTCGACGAGTTTCTCGCGCTGGTAGAAACCCGGATTTCTGCAGCGCGCGAGGCAGGTACGCTTGATGTCGGTGTCGAGACCATCATGGTCGACAAGGCAACGATCCTGGAGGACCGCGTCCTGCGCACCGATCCTCTGAGCGGGGCGACCTCTCATCTGCTCACCATCGAGATCGAGCGCCGCCGCCATCCCATCATGCTGGAGCGGATCCTGCGCATGGCGAAGGACGATCCGACAGCGGCGTTTGTGCGCAATGCGCGCTCGGAGAAAGTTGCGCTGCGGACCAGAGCGCGCTCGGGAATGGGCGAAGATGGCATTCCGGTCCCGCGGATCGAACTGCAGCGCCCGACCCGAAGAGAATATGTCCGCGAGGCAGATCTCCTCGAAAGCGCCTGGGAGCCGATGGACCGGCAGGACTTTATCGCGGCCTGGACCCGCGAGGCCGAGGAGGCTGCAGCGACGGTCGATACAGAGACAATCCGTCTGGCGACCGGGCTGTTGCTACCGATCTGGTCCTCGCTGCCAACAGATCACCTGTCGGTAAACCGCATTGTCGATGGCGAGGGTAAATCCTGGCTAGGCAGGCTTGTCTTTGATGAGCATGTTGTTGCGCTCTTCACCAAGCTCGGTCTCGACCGAGCCGAGGCCTTACCGCCTTCTGACCTCGCCAAGGCAGTGCTTGCGGGACGCAGTGTCGAAATAGCGCGCCCCTTCCCGGCGACGCTCAAGCGTGCACTCGTCAACGGGAAGGCCAGGGTCGAAATTGGTGGAGCACCGCATGGGCAGCTCGACTGGCTGAAATCCCTCGGCTGCTTCACCGAAATCATACAGTATCGCACCCGGATTTTTATCCCGATCGATCAGGCTGAAGCCATCATCGCCAGGCTGCTGGGAACGGGCGAGGCTCTCTAGCGTATCGATTCAGAAATACCGCGAACGGATAGTGAGGTTTAGAGTTAATAACGAAATATTAGGCGTAAATTATTCGCCTAATGTCTCACTCTCCGGTGCGTTGTATTTGTGATACGAACATACAAACTAGGCGGCCTGTGAGGAGTTGGATATGAGTGCCGAGAGCGCTTCGCGGTTAGGCGATGTCGTCGTCAAACGACCTAATGGCGATTGCCTGTACACGCTTCACCTCTCCGCCGACGGCGTCATCCTGTGCACCGTGGTCGGCTTCTGGGAGGTCGCGGACGCTGATCGGTTCCTTCTCGACTATGCGCGGTTCATCAGGTCAGCCCGGGGGTCGCAAAAGCCTTTGCGGATCCTCGTCGACCTGACAGATTCAAACGTGATGACCCAGTCGCTAGCCGATCGCTTTGCCACCGCCCATCGTGAGCTGTTCCGCGAGCAGGACCGTCGCGCCTATGTCGTGACAACCAGTCTCCAAAGCATCCAGCAAAAGCGCGCCGCCAGCTATGGTCACATGAAGGTGTTTCTCGACGCAGATGCAGCCTATCAATGGCTTCTTGCCCCCGCGGAGGATTGATCGCCTGTCAGGAGGCGTTGTGCGGCAGCCCGGGGCTCGTTCCAAGCCGATCCCGATATGCGAAGCTGATGAGATCGCGCACCAGTTCGACAAGGCCACTCGTCGGCATCCCGTCGAATGGATCGCCATGCGCTAATGCATTGCGCCGTTCATCAAGCGTCGGTTTCATCGATCCGGTTAGCTGACCGATCGCGGTGCCGCGGCAGCGCACGATCATCGGAAGTGCGTCGTCCGTAAGGCCGTCCCCCTCGACCATGTAGCGCAGTAGTGCCTTGAAAGAGTATCGTGGCGCGGGCACCATCATCGCCTCAGGCGATCCGGGCTTGATCTTCCGGCTTGCGATCGGCGCGACGATCTTCCCATATTGGTCGCGCAGCGCGAGTTCGAGCGCCGTCAGTGCCACCAACTCGGCGCCCTTGAGGAGGTCGGCGTCGAGCCATCCCAACAGGAACAGCTTGAGGGCCCGTTCGAACTTCAGGCGGACAATGTCTGGTATGGCCGCGTCTAGCGCCATCGACGCGACAAATTCGCGCCATTGGGTCGGCCGTTCGAAACGGAGGATCGCCACCGGGTTGCCTACAGCCGGCCAGATCAGTTCCAACGGAAGCGACCGGTCAGGCAGATCAAAATCCGGCAAGGGCAACTCACCTGCCTCCGTCGAGGGGAAGGACACGGCGCGCGTCGTCGTCGAGCGGAAGCACCCAGCTCCCCGCTCCATCCTCGCCCTCCCGTAACGACAGAGTGCCATCGTCATCAAGGGCCGGGGGCGCACGCCGCACCGTTCCCTCGATCGCCTGCTTGATGGCATCGCGTTCGATACCCACAAATGTCGGACGCAGGCCGAGCTTGTTAAGGGTTGCAAGTTCACTCGCGTCCAACTGGGTCGCGCTCAGGCGCCCTGCGCGGCCGACATAGCCACCCACCAAAGGGGTATCAGGGGCAATGTCACCTTCCACCACCATTGGGACGGTGTCGTCTAGGGCCGCTTCTGCCCGTCGCTGCGCGTCAGCAACCCTGTTCTTGAAGCGATGTCCTGTCAGTTCAAGCAGCGGCTTGGCCAGGGCATCGTGGCCCAGAGAAACCAGAAGAGAGCCCATGTGCCATCGCACCATGGCAAGCTGCAGGCTCTCTTGTTCAGCAGCGCTGATCTCGGCATCTTCGTCGGGGTCCTTGACCCAGAGCATCGGCGCCGAGGTTTTTGGGCTGGTAAAACCCCAACGGGTGGCGATTGCGTATCGTTTGAAGGGAGCAGGACGGCCCCGCACACGGATCTCGGCGCGATTGGCTTGGACGTAAGCGCGATCCAGCGCAGCTTGCGGGCCTTTGCCGTCGTGGCAGCCTTTGGCCTCGACGATCGCCATCCCGGCTGATGGGCCCCAGGCGACCCAATCGGGCATGTCGCCGCGCTGGTACGGCACGCGCCTCAACTGCCCTCGCATCACGCCCCCCAGTGCCATTGGCGGCTTACGAACATGGGCGAAATGCGTGAGGCCAAGGTGCTGCGTCGCATAAGCCCGCGCTACGAACCGCCCGAAAAGTCCGGAAATGGCAGTCTTCACCTCGCGGGCGTGGCCGAGTGGCTGCTGAAAGCTGAAACTGCTGACCGTCGGGTCGAGAAGGGCGCCGAGAAATTGCCAGTGCCCAAGGGTCGCGCCGGGAGACTGCAGAACCTCAAGCACCCCGGCATTCTCGATATCCTGCACGGTAAGGCTGATTGAGTTCGTTGTAACGGTGCCGTTGGCGGCGGTGAACTGATGCTCGAACGTCGGCAAAGCAGGTGCCTCTTGTTGGCCTTGGGCGGCAGTGGTCAGGAAATGGCGCTGGCGTCAGCGGTCCGCGCACTATCTGCGGCGGTGTCGCGCAGCTGGCGCTCACGGAAGGTTTCAGTGACAAAGTCGATGAACGAGACCGCAGCGCCGACCGCAAGACGGGCATGGCGGGGCTGAAGCCCGCGATGCCGGCCGTCACGGCCATGGCCCGAACCATAGAGGCCTCGCAGTTCAGCCAGATACTGGGTCAGCGCAGCAAGATTGCGCAAGATCAGCTTGATGGTTTCAGCGCCTCGCTTCGCATCGGTGATATCTTCAGGAACAAGGCCGAGCTCCTTGGCCACGAGCTTGGTGAGCGCTGGGAGGTCGGCGCTGCTCGAATAGGTGACCCCGCGCTTGGTCAGTACCGATTTACAACAGCTTTCGACCAGTTCCTTGGCGGTGCCGATCGCCAACGCAGGATCCCGCTCGATCGCATTCTCAACCCGCTCGATCTCCTTCTGCATCCAGGCCGCATCGAGTGCGTCGGCAACGGACTTTGCACGCATGACCGCGCGTCCGCCCATGTCTGCGATCGCCTTTGCTACGAAGCGGGGGCGGCCGGCGATCTTCTCGATTTCCACCAGGGCCCAGCCCTCGGGACGGAGCTGATCGTTGAAGTTACGCACGATCTCTAGGGCCTGGTTGCGATCCGGACGCACCACCGGGTGGACCATCTCGGCCAGAAACGCGAGGAAGCGGTCAGCGGAACCGTCGATCAGATTGAAGCGCTGGTCTTCGAAGATCCAGTCATCTTCCCAATCATCATTGTTGAACCGGTGTTGCCATATGTCACCGGCGGCATCGTCGAACCGGTCGTCGGTGGATGGCAGGGCTTTGAGATCCCATAGGCGCTGGAGGAACTCCACATCGCTCAGCGCACCCATCCAGGAAACCCCATCGACCTTGATACCGTCGATGATGTTGCGCCGAGCCCGGCGGGTGAGGGTCGCCGGCGCGGTGCGCCAGTCGGGACGGGCGCGAATGCGCGGGCGGATCGCCGCGCTGAAGCCGGTGTTGTCGTCCCGTTCGAAAACGGCCCTTACCCGCGCCGAAATCTGTTCCTGGAGCGTGTCACGCTTGGACCCGAGACGCCCGTATTCCGCCGGGTCTATCCCCAGAAAAACGGTGTAGAGGCGGGTTCCACCATTCCAGTTGTCAAAGCCGGTTTCAACGACTTCGGTTTCGGCCGTGCGCAGCAGTTCAGCAGCCTCTGCCATGCCTTCGGCCGTGAGCATTGCCTCGACTGCCGCCAGATATGCCTCGTCATCATCGTTGCTCAAGCAAAACCCCCCGGGTACATCTTCTGGCGATGGGAAACGAATGTAGCGTCTGAAAGGGTGAAACGAAATCGGAAACAAGTTGATTATCAGCCTCTTGAAGTCAAATATCCGAAGGCAAGGAAAGACGGGCAGAAAATCTGTCCGCCTGAATGCCCGCTCACAGAACTTCTGTTTTTGGCAGGCTGGCGACCGCCTCGAGATAGGCTCCGTCAATGCCGTAGAGCTGATCTTCTGACCATCGGTACATGTCATGATTGAGACGTTCGGCTTCGAACTGCGATACGGCCCGGGTCTTAACCTGGCAGTCGGGCTGGCCAATTTCCAGATGAAGCGCGATGGTGGGCGTTACGGGATAGTAGAATATCGAGATCGGGTCGGCCTGCGGCCGCAGATTGATCACCGGCTGATCGGCGGTGATGAAGGGGGTGGACGTGTCGTTGGTAAGGATCGTCGCGTGGGTTGTTCTACGGTGACCGGTAAAGCCCGCGCCGACGTCCGTTGCCCAAAGATGGCTCTCCACGGGCCAGAGGCGCGCAAGGTCGAGGCCCGCAGGCAGTTCGATCGCCGAGATCGCCTTGCTCATCCGGGATGTCCTCGTGAATTGTGTCCCAAGGAAGAAGCAGAAATCGGAGGCTTCGCGCTCATCGGTCCAGAACGAGGCGTCTCCCATACGCAACCGATCGAGAAAGGGTGCGCCCTTGTGCTCGACGCTGACGTGCCATGCTTCGCCAAGTCCGCGCTCGGCGTTCAGCAGCAACTCTTCGGTTTTGGCCCGCGTCTCCTCGTCGCGAGGAGGAAGGGAGGCGATCAGTCGACGCAGCTGCGTTGTCATGGTGAAAAAATGGATGAAATTCAGCGCGACCTTCCGGGCCAGCTCGCTTTTCGATCGGTTCGGAAGCGCCTGCAGATACTCCAGTTCACGCTCCGAGAAGGTCTCCACTCTGTAAAAATAGCGTGAACTGCCGACATTTTTGGGATTGGTGGTGATCGTTTGGCGATCGCGCTGCCGATGGCACGTCAGTTAATCATCGATCGTCCAGGCCTGAAGATAGTGCTTCCAGACATAGTGCTGATTTTTTGCAACTTTCTCGAACACCCGGCACCCCCTTCATTGTTCCTCTACATGGGGCCAAAGGGGTCGATTACCACTGGTCCGGCAAGATAATTATCTGTCGCCGCGCGAGATACTTTAATCGCCTGGATTAAGCGGAACTGCCACCACGAGAGTGGCCAGGTCCGGGTCAAGCTCCTCCTCGGGCTCAAGCCCCAGGTCGGTGAGTATTGCGATGGTGGCCGACCGTGCCAGGGACGCAGCATGGCACGCATTTGCGGCGTCGAGGATCTGCGCTGCCTTGCGCATCAAACCGATGGCCAGCCAAGGCCTCTCATCGCGAGCGTCCATATCCCCCCCTGGAAGCCGGCGACGCGCCCGAATGGCGCGTCGTCGCTTCGGAACCGGGTGTTGGAAACCTAGAGCAAGCTAGGCGCGAACGCCTTTAGCCGGGTGGCCTGGACATACGCGCCCGCCACCCGGTTTTGAACGAGACCGGCTCTTGCTCTTCGAGGTTTCCACGCCCCGCTCGCGTCTCCGCGAGAAGGCATTGCCATAGGCGGCCGTCGCCAATTTTGGAAGCGCGGACTGCTCGCAACGCCCGGCGCCCTTTCGCAGCCTCCCGAAGGTGGCCCAGGGAAAGAGGGAAGGGGGATCGAGGGTGATGTCCGGATTGGTCCGGATGCCAGAAGGAGTTGCCCTCATGATTCAGACCGTCAAACTGGCGAAGCTTCGCCTCTCGCCCATCAATGTCCGCACTGCACCGGAAAAGGATCTCGCGATCGAGCCGATGGCGGCCGACATCGAGGCGCGCGGTGTTCTCCAGAACCTTCTTGTCACGCCAGCCAGGCCGCGCGGTACATTCGAGGTGTTCGATGGTGGACGGCGGTTGCGCGGCCTGCTGCTGCTCGCCGAGCGCGGCACCATCGACGCCGACAGCTTCGACGTGCCCGTTCTTGTGCTCAAGGACAGCGATGCGGCTCTGAGCGAGACTTCGCTCGCGGCCAATTTCCACCAGCTCAAGCTGTCCCCGGCCGAAGAGTGCCGGGCCTTCCAGCACTTCCTTGGGGTGGATGGCGACGTCGATGCGGTCGCAAAGCGGTTCGGGCAGACCCGTCGCTTCATCGAGCAGCGGTTGCGCCTGGCAAACCTCGCAGATCCGATCTTCGACGCGCTTGCAGCAGGTGAACTCACCCTCGACCTCGCCAAGGCCTATGCATCGACTGAGAACCGCGAAAAGCAGCTCCTCATCTACAACAGCTACAGCCACCACAGCTATATCAATGCCGACGCAATCCGGCGGGCCATTGCCAATGAGACGATGAAAGCCAATGATCCCGTCGCGCTGCTGGTTGGGGAGACGGATTATGTTGCCGCCGGCGGTGCGGTCGATCGTGACCTGTTCAGCGACGGAGGAGATCGCTGGGTCAACCCGGAAATTGCGCAGCGCCTCGGCGGCGAGAAGATGGAGGCGGAGGCCAAGCGCATCGGCGAGGAAACCGGTCTGGCCTGGATTCGCCCCATCGCGAGTGCCCACACCTATAATGCGGCCGCAGGCCTCTATCGGGTCATGCTGCCCCAACTCCCCTTCACGGATGACGAGCGGCTGCACCTCGACGCAATCGACACCCGGCTCGAAGCGATCCAGTCCGAGATGGACGACGAGGACATCGCCGAAGAGCGCTTTGCCGAGCTCGACGCGGAATATGACCGGCTCGCTGAGGAGCGCAGCGGGCTGCATGACAGACCCAGCGTGTTGCCGGATGCCTTGCGGCCATTGGTCGGAGCATTCCTAACCCTCACGCAGCGCGGCGAACTGCTGCTCGATACCGCCTATTATAGCGAGCAGCCCCTGCGCCTCGACGAAAGCGGTTCACTGCTGGATGACACCGCCGAAACCGGTGATGACGGCGGCAATGCTGACGGCGAGACCACTGGCCGCAGCGAGCGCGAGGCCGTGACGCCTCGTCCCGACACGGTTGCTCCGGGCGGAAAGGCACTCAGCATGCGGCTCTTCGAGGAGTTGGCAATGCAACGCCGCGACGTGCTGGCGGCCAACCTTATCCAGCATCCGGCGCTGGCGCTCGATTACGCCATCTTCGTCATGGTGGATGGGCGGCGCCAGTATCTTGCCAAACATGGTTCGACGATCCGCGCATCGGCTCCGCAGGACCCTGTGGTCGGCGAGCAGCCCGCTACGATCGCGCGCACCTTCCTGGCGGAGGCGCAGGACGGGCTGGAGGCGGCCTGGACCGAAGCGGCCGATCCGGTCGCGCGGTTCGAGGCGTTCCGCGACCTTGATGACGATGCGAAGGCTGGATGGCTCGCCTATATCGTTGCGATGTCGCTCGAAGCCAAGGATGGCTACGGTACGGTGCCGCAGAACGCCCTTCAGAACCGCCTCGCAACGATCATGGAGGTCGATGTCGCGGCCTGGTGGCGTCCGACTTCGGTCAACTTCTTCGATCGGGTGCCCAAGGCGGCGCTGCTGAGCCTGCTGCACGATGTCGGCGGTCCGGCTGTCTCCGGACGCTACGCAGCCTCCAAGAAGCCCGATATCTCCTCGACCTGCGAGAAGCTGTTCGCGGGCGAGGCCATGGTCGAGGCTGAAGTGAAGGAGGCGGCGCTCAAATGGGTGCCCGATGCGATGCGCTTCCTCGACACCGCGTCAGCGCAGGACGATCCGCAGGATGACCAGAACGCCGAAAGCGAGGCCGAGAGCGAGGAGGCGCATGCCGCACTGGAGGCGGGCGAAGAGGCTGCTTGCGACGAGCTCCTCGATGCTCCCGACGAGATGATCGCCGCCGTCTGAGCGCGCATTTCACCTTCTGGCCCAACGGACCGCTGGCGCGATGCAGCGCCAGCGGTCCTTTTTGTATCCCGATCGGATCCTAACATGCCGAAACCCACCAGTGCCCGGCGGGACGTTGCCGCCGAAATCACCAATCTCATCATCGAGAAGCTCGAACAGGGCGTACCCCCGTGGAAGCGACCCTGGCGAGGCGCCCCGGGGCAGGGCTTACGTCCGCTCAGACATTGCGGAACCGCCTATACTGGCATCAACACCCTGTACCTGTGGGCTTTGGGCGACGCCAAGGGCTACACCTCGCGCTACTGGATGACGTTCCGCCAGGCCGAGCAGCTCGGCGGGCATGTCCGCAAGGGCGAGCGGGGGGCGGTGTCGGTCTACTTCTCCCAGTTCAAGAAAACCGAGACCAACGTGGTGACAGGTGCATCGGTCGAAAAGAACATTCGCTTTCTGCGCCATTACATCGTCTTCAATGCCGACCAGATCGACGGGCTCCCCGCCTATTACTATGCCGCGCCCTTGGCGGATCCCGAGCCCACCCCCTCAGGGCGACAGGCCGTCATCGATCGCTTCTTCGAACCGATCCCGGCAGCCGTTCGCCATGGCGGAAGCGAGGCCTATTTCAGCCCCACCTTCGACTATATCCAAATGCCCAGGCCGTCATCTTTCGACAGCATGGATCTGTATGCGAGCACGCGGCTGCACGAGACGGTCCATTGGAGCGGACATGCAAGCCGCCTTGCGCGCACCTTCGGCAAGCGCTTCGGCGATCAGGCTTACGCATTTGAGGAACTTGTGGCCGAGATCGGGGCAGGTCTGGGCTGCGCGGAGCTTGGTCTCCCCAACGAACTTCATCAAAGCCATGCGAGCTATGTGAGCCATTGGCTGTCGATCCTTCGGGGCGACAAGAGTGCCATCATCCATGCCGCCGCCAAGGCCGAGCAGGCCATAACATTTCTCGGTGCCTTCGGAGGTACATCTTGCGATGCGCCGGATGAGGACATGGCAACGCCCAGCGAACAGCGGGAGGGCGTGTAATGGGCTGGCTCTACATGCAACGTGGATCGCTTGGCGGTCATGCGTCCGCGAGTGCCTATCTCGACGCGCAGTTCACCTATGAGCGGGCGCTGGATGATGGCGGTACGACCGGACTGCGGGTACTCGCTTCGTCCTGCCCGCAGAACCGTGTCTACTACGCCGCCGCCCAGGTCATGACGAACAGGCAGGGCGGCGAGATTATCGCGATCATATGCCTGGTCCGTTGGAACCCCCACGACCGTGAAGGACTCGTGTTTGGGTACAAGGATATGACGGAAAATATGGGGCCCTATGAGGCCGAGTGTCCGGCAGCCATCCTCGACCTGCTGACCGCGACCGAGAACGCCCATGCGCTGGACTGGCGCCGACGGTGCCGTGCCAGTCTCGAACGAAAGTCGCGCAAACTGGCCGACGGCGACCGTATTCGGTTGTCCGCGACGATCACCTTCACCGACGGCCATGAAGGGAGCGAGTTTCTGGTGGAGCGGCGGGGGCGCCGCACGGTCCTACGCGATCCGACAAGTGGTCGCGGCTACCGCATCTCACGGCTGATGCAACGGGACTGGACCATCGTGCCGGTGACCCGGGTCCATAAAACGCGCTTCTGCTGACCGCCACTACGGCATCTTCAACCGAAAGGCCGCCCATGTCTGTTTCAAACCCGGATCCATCGCTCTCTGCCAAGCGCGCCTTGCTGTGCAGCCGGGCACATGCAGAGCGGGTTGCGCACAGGATCTTTATCTCCGGCCAGCGCGCCTGCATCATACGCACTGGAAATCCAATCCAGCCCTATCGTGCCGCCGCCGAGGCCTCGAGCCACGATGAAGTCGAGGTCCTGCTGTGCGTCTAGCCTTGTTGTTGCCGCTCTTTCTCATCGGATGCTGCTCGCAGCCGACGCAGGGGACGGCCGACCAAGCCAGTTTCGCAGCTGCGGCGCGCGCGATTGACGGCGATACACTCTCCGTCGATTTTCGCCTGCTTGGCCTCGATGCGCCCGAGAAGCGCCAGCTTTGCGCGAACGATCAGGGGTGGTGGCCGTGTGGCAAGGCGGCTCAGGACTATTTGGCCCGTGCGCTTCGTGACCAGGAGGTGCGCATCACCCTCGCCAGTGGGCGGACCTATCGGCGCCGGGTGGCGACAGTCGAGGTTTCGGGCGTCGATCTGGGGGAGCGGCTGATTGCGGCCGGGCTCGCCGTCCCGGCCGTACAGTATCTGAAGAGCGACCCCGATCGTGCCACGCGATACCAGCGGGCGTTCGCAACGGCGAAAAAAGCCGAAGCGGGCATGCATGCCGGTCGATGGATCGAGCCGGCAAAGTGGCGCCGCGGCGAACGCCTGTCATGCGAAGCGCGGGTCAGTCGGCGAGGGAAGGGTCCAGATACCAGGACGGGCCCTGCCTGAAATCGGCGTCAATTCGGCCGACGGGTCCGTCGGGCTCCTTGGACACATAAGGATCGATCAGCGGCATGGCGCGACCCTTTGCCCGCATCAGCTTGCCGGCAACCCGGCCTCGCCGTTCCAGCAAATCCTCGAGCCACATCAGATCGTCCAGCATGGCGACGACGCCGCGTCCGGCCAGGCAGTAGTAGATGCAGCGCTGAAAATCGTCGGCACCATCGTTCCCCAAAATGGCGGCCAGACGCTTCTTCCCAGCAATCTCGCCTTCATGCACCCACTGGACGGCCTCACGCAGCTCCCGAACCGAGAAATATGCGTCTTCGACACACATGCCAAGCGAGGCTCCGGCGATCATGCGGCGGGTCGGGCGCGTGTGGGGATCCAGCGAAGCATCCCGCAGGGTTACATCAAGGTCGAAATGGTCGTGGAAGATCGTAGCTTTCATGGGAATCACTCCGTTCGAATTGAACGTAACGTGAACAAAGCTGACCGGTCAACCCTCCGTTGAGGGTCCACCGGGTTTCAGGATCACCGAGAATTGACGGGTGCCGTGATATTCAAAAGGCCGCTCTCCAACCCATCGATCCCAGAATTCGAGACTGTCGCCTGACATCTCGATGTCGATTTCCGGATAGTTCAGCTCGGAGGCGATCTTCATTACCTTTTCGGCCAGCGCCGCGCCCACGCCGCGCTGGCGAAACGCCGGATGGACGTAAAGCTTGTGAAGCTCGCAACCCCCGTCATCAGTCTGAGTGAAGGTCGCTCCGCCGGCATGCCTTCCGTCGATCCGCGCGACGAAGTACCGTGGATTTAGGTCGTCTGACGCACCAAGGTCGCATATCGCCACCTTGCTATCGGGCTGGCAGCGCTCGCGATTAAGCTCGGCCTCCAGTTCGGCCAGCTCTGCCCTGGACCCTAACTCTTCAAACTCCATTCTCTCGATCTCCGGCGACGGGTTCAGCGAGCGGCACCGCCGCGCGAACGAAACAAATTTATGGCGGCTCCACGTGTCGTTTCAAGGGCAACCCCAGCGGCGATGGCAACGCACCGGCGCGTCGGGGAAAAAGGGGAGGGGGAAGAGGCCGGTCGAGCTCGATGGGAGCTTGAAGCCGGAGATGCCCGATGACCTATGACGTCGCCTACCGCTTTCAGCAGGCGCTCGACCCGAGCGCGCTCACCACAATTCCAGCCACGTTGCACGCGGTGCAGGCCGCGATCACCGACGCCCGCAATGCGGGTTGCGCTATTGAAAGCGATCCTGCCGTTATCCTGCTGGTGCGGCACTTCCACTCGGTCTGCGCCTCTGCTCCGGATATCGATGCCCTGCAGGAACAGTGCGAGGCCGCGATCGATCGGTTGCGCCTTGTCCCAGCTCTGCCGACGCTCGCCTATCGTGGGGTGGCGAATGACGAGGCCGCGAAACGGGCCTTCCATCGAGAGGGGCGGGTGGCGCTCCGCGCCCTCGCGGATGCGCTGGGATTGCCGGACTCGGGATACACCCTCACCGCGAGGCGCGGTACGCTGGCGCAGTCGGGTGAAATCATTCTCCACGGGGACGAGCTCAGGGTCCGCCTGTCGCTCGATATCGTGTTTCCCGGCGAGGAAGTGACCTACTGCCGGGTCCGAG
Source organism: Sphingobium sp. (assembly GCA_036384115.1). Taxonomy (GTDB): domain Bacteria; phylum Pseudomonadota; class Alphaproteobacteria; order Sphingomonadales; family Sphingomonadaceae; genus Sphingobium. Next base: position 709 of record DASVMZ010000135.1, on the reverse strand, counting down.
GCCGGGATGACCATTGGGGTGATCGCGACCGGCGGGCACCGCTCATCAATCTGCTCGACCCGGCACGGTTTGCCGCAAGATTGCGGCGAGAGCTGACCTTGACCCCTGCGGCAGAACCCATGGCTCTGGTTGCCTGACTCGCTGACGCACCAAGGCGGCGTCTGGCCAACATCTCCAGGCGCCCCTCGCATCCCATTCTACCACGGAGGCATGCATGAGCGATCCTGCAGCTCAGCGCATCATCGATCGCATTGATTTTTCCCGGCGTGGCCCGACGGTGCTTGCTTATGGCGTCGGCGTCGACAGCACGGCTATTCTTGTCGAGCTCGAGGCGCGCGGCTCCTTACCTGATCTCGTCCTGACCGCTGACACCGGCACTGAAAAGCCGGAAACCTACGAGTATCAGGCGATGATCGCCGCCTGGATGGCCCAGCGAGGGATCCCCTACGAGGTCGTTCGCTATGTGCCCAAACGGTTCAAGCACTGGCCGCCCTATTTTTCGCTGCTCGAGAACGTCCTGACCAATGCCACCTTGCCCAGCATTTCGATGGGCCGGCACAGCTGCTCGCTGAAATGGAAGGTGGCTCCCCAGGACGCCTATCTGCGTACATGGGAGCCTGCACGGGCGGCCTGGGCGGCAGGCTCAAAGGTCGTTCGGCTCATCGGTTACGACATCTCGCCTGCCGATAGCCGCCGTCATGCTCATGCC
>DASVMZ010000134.1:0-33569 GCA_036384115.1 Sphingobium sp. | reverse complement strand
AATTGCCCAAAGCCGGGATCGGTGGACAGCAGCGCCAGCAAGGCTCCGCCGAGAAAAGCGACCGCGCCATGTTCGACACGCCTGTCCTGTGCCACGCGGCCCAGCAGCACCAGCCCGGCGGCAAGCGCCCCGACCGCCACCGGCAACAGCCAGTGCGGCATGCCGATCAATGCCGCCACCGCGACGAGCAAGGCGGAAGCGGTCACCAGCCCGGCAAAGCGCGCGTCGCCGCGCCTGTCCTCCCGCCGCCAGCCCATCCCGGCCGCCAGCGCGGGCAATCCCGCCGCTGCCAGCGCCAGCAGGGCCAGCGCCCCGTCGCGCCCGCCGCCCGGAATCTGATAGTGCAGCCATGTCACCGCATAGCCGATCATCGCCACGGCCATGACCTGCCCCGCCTCGATCATCGACCCGCCTGTCCGCCACAATCGCGCCAGCGCAGGCAGTGCATGGATCGCGCCCAGCCCGATCAGGACCAGCGCATAATGGCCTACCGGCGGCTCCGGCCAGAGCGCGGCGAGCAGTAGCCCGATGGTCAGGCCGACCGGCGGCAGCGGTCGCAATCGCTCCTCCCGCCACGCCAGCCAGCAGAGCGCCGCCGACAGCAGCAGATAAAATGCCCAGACCAGCGGCGAGAAACCGCCCCTGGCGACCAGCGCCGCGATCTGCGCCGCAGCGACCACCGCCGCCGCCATCCGCAGCGCGACAGCCCGCGCGCCGGTGAACGCCACCATCGGCAACGCCACGCCCAGCGCCAGCAACAACAGGCCCAGCGACAGGCTGGTCGCAAAATCCAGCGCGCCGGTCAGGATCAACAGGCCGCCCCAGCCCGCGCCGCCGACCAGTGCACCGACGCCCAGCCACATCCATTTCTGCCGCCGCGACAAGGTCGTCAGCCCGCCAGTCGCCAGCGCCAGATAGGCCGACAGCAGGGGCACGTCGGGCGGCCCCTCACCCACCAGCGCCGGGGCGGCCAGCCCGCCGACGAGGCCGAGGATCGCGCTGGGCGCGCCGAAGCGGACCGACAGCAGCATGGCGAGTCCGGTGACGAGCGCCAGCCCGACGAAAGCGGTGGCCGGTCCCACCAGATCATAGAGATTGGCCGCCGCCAGTATCGCCGCATAAAGGGTGGCGATGCCCGCGCCCGACAGCGCCTGCCGCACGCGCGGGTCGCGCACCCGCGCATCCTGGCGCAGTGCCGCCTCCGCGCCTGCGATCAACCCGGCCCCGAAGATCAGGCCGATCAGCACCCGAACCATCGGCGACAGGAGGCCCGCGTCGATGGAATATTTGACCAGCAGCACGCCCGCCACCGCCAGCGTGATGCCGCCCGCCCAGATGGGCAGCTGGCGCCCGAACAAATCCTCGAACCGCCGCCCGGCGCCGCGCGCTTTCTTTGGATCGGGCTTTGGGATGGGGGGCAAGGGGTCGGCGGGTTCCGGCGTTTCGGATGGTTGCGTGGCATCTGTCGCGCCTGCTGCGATGCTGGCCGACGGCGATGACGCCGCTACCGGCATGGGGATTGTGGAAGGCGCCGGGATTGCCGCCGCTGCCTCCGCCTCCGCTTCTACCGCCCGCGCCATTGGCTCGATTGACTGTGTTTGCGCGGCGAGAAGCGACGGCATGGCCTCACCCGTGTCCGGTCCCTTCTCCATCGCCTTCGACGATACCGATGGCGCAGGCACGCGGGCAAGCGCCGGACCTGCACTATCGCGGTCCGCCGCGCGCCGCTCCAGCAGTTTGAGGCGCGCACGCGTATCCATCAGCACGACGGCCAGTATGACGATGGCGAGGAACAGCAATGCTTCCATGGCGAGACCCTTTTGCGACGGGCCACATCTACACAGAAATTAGACGATGTTCAATTTATAAAATGGACGGTGTATAATTGATCTGGTAGCGCAGTGTCGTGGGCAGACGATCCGACCATAGCCGCGCCGAGCAGGAGGCGATGATCCTGGAGGCGGGTGGCCGCCTGATGGCCGAGACCGGCTATGCCCGCTTCTCCGCGCGGGAGGTGGGCAAGCGGGTCGGCTATTCGGTCGGCACGGTGGTCAATCTGTTCGGCGGGGTCGACGGGCTGGTCGTGGCGATCAACGCCGAGACATTCCACCACTGGACGGCCTTCCTCGAAAGCCACCTGTCCGATGCATCGGGCGCTGACCGGATCGCCCGGCTGGTCACGGGCTATTTCGATTTCGCCGCGACCAACCTCAACCGCTGGGCCGCCATCTACGAGCATCGGCTGCCCACGGGTGCGGACATGCCGGGGCAACTGGCCTGTGCCCGTGCCGCCCTGACCGATGTCGTGGTGCGGGAAGTGGCGGCGATTTTGCCGGATGCCAAGGTGCAGGAGGCGGGATCGCTATCCCGCTCCCTCGTCGCGACGGTCCATGGCCATTGTGTCTTTGCGCTGATGGGCAGCTTTGCGGTGCTGGGTGAAGGCGATCCGCTCGCCCTCGCCATCGCGCGCGTGATCGAGAGCCTGCGGGCGCATGGGGCCGCAGTTTAGGGGGCGTTTTAGGGGCGCGGTTGAATTTTCTGGCACCGCCAGTCGCCAGCCCCCAGTGCCAGCCCATAGTAACCAGCGCACCCGGCCCTTAGTCCAGATTGGGCCGCAGCCACCGCTCCGCCGTATCGAGGTCCACGCCGCGCCGCACGGCATAATCCTCCAGCTGGTCGCGCCCGACCCGCGCCACGCCGAAATATTCGGATTGGGGGTGGCCGAAGTAGAAGCCGCTGACCGCCGCCGTGGGCAGCATCGCGAAATGCTCGGTCAGGGTGATGTGCGCGGTGCGATGCACGTCCAGCATCTCGAACAGGAAGGTTTTCAGGCTATGCTCCGGGCAGGCCGGATAGCCGGGCGCGGGACGGATGCCGCGATATTGCTCCTTGATCAGCGCCTCGTTGGTCAGTTGCTCGTCCGGCGCATAGCCCCAGAGCGTGGTGCGGACATGATGGTGCAGCCGTTCCGCAAACGCCTCCGCCAGACGATCCGCCAGCGCCTTGAGCAGGATGTCGGAATAATCGTCGTGGTTCGCCTTGAACTTCGCCAGATGGCTCTCGATGCCATGGCCCGCCGTCACCGCGAAACCGCCGATCCAGTCGCCATCATGGCTGATGAAATCGGCAAGGCACATGTTGGCCCTGCCTTCTCGCTTGGCGATCTGCTGGCGCAGCATCGGCAGGCGGACATGCTTTTCATCCTCGACATGGACGATGATGTCGTCGCCCTCGCGGCGGCACGGCCACAGGCCGGCGACACCCTTTGCCACCAGCCACTTTTCGGCGATGATCTGGTCCAGCATCTTCTGCGCGTCGGCGAAGAGGCCGCTCGCGCTCTCGCCCACCACCGCGTCGGTCAGGATCGCGGGATAATTGCCCGCCAGTTCCCATGCGCGAAAGAAAGGCGTCCAGTCGATATAATCGCGCAGGTCGGCCAGATCCCAGTCGGGGAACGCATGAACGCCGGGCTGGAGCGGCGCGCCCGGCTTCAGGCTCTCGTCAATCTCGAAGGCGTTGGACCGGGCATCCTCGATCGGCACCAGCGCGCTCTGCCCCTTGTTCGCGCGGGCGATGCGGATCTTGTCATATTCCTCCGCCACGCCGGTCACGAACGGGTCGCGCTGCGTCTCGGACAGGAGCGCCGTCGCCACGCCGACCGCGCGGCTGGCGTCGAGCACATGCACGACCGGCCCCTTATATTCCGGCTCGATCCGCAGCGCGGTATGCACCTTGGACGTGGTGGCCCCGCCGATGAGTAGCGGCATGGTCATGCCCGCCCGCTGCATCTCGTGCGCCACCGTCACCATCTCGTCCAGCGAGGGGGTGATGAGGCCCGACAGGCCGATCATGTCAGCGTCATTCTCGTTCGCGGCTTGCAGGATCGTGGTCCAGGGCACCATGACACCCAGGTCGATCACCTCGAAGCCGTTGCACTGCATGACCACACCGACGATATTCTTGCCGATGTCATGCACGTCGCCCTTCACGGTCGCCATGATGATCCGGCCCTTACCCTTTGCATTCGGGTCTTTTTCCGCCTCGATATAGGGGAAGAGGTGAGCGACGGCCTTCTTCATCACGCGGGCCGACTTCACCACCTGCGGCAGGAACATCTTGCCCGATCCGAACAGGTCGCCGACCACGTTCATGCCGTCCATCAACGGCCCCTCGATCACATGGATCGGCCGGTCGGCGGCAAGGCGCGCCTCCTCCGTATCCTCGACCACATAGGTATCGATGCCCTTGACCAGCGCATGCTCGATCCGCCGGGCGACCGGCCAGCCGCGCCATTCCTCGGCCGCCTTCTCGGTGGCGGCATCCTTGCCGCGATAACTTTCGGCCAATGTGACCAGCCGCTCGCCCGCGTCGGGATCGCGGTTGAGGACCACATCCTCGCACGCCAGCCGGAGCGCCGGGTCGATGGTGTCATAAACGTCGAGCTGGCCCGCGTTGACGATGGCCATGTCCATGCCCGCCGGGATGGCATGATAGAGGAACACGCTGTGCATCGCCCGGCGCACCGGCTCGTTACCACGGAAACTGAACGACAGGTTGGACAGGCCGCCGGAGATATGGACGTGGGGGCAGCGCGCCTTGATCTCGCGGCAGGCCTCGATGAAGTCCACGCCGTAATTATTATGCTCCTCGATGCCGGTCGCGACCGCGAAGACATTGGGATCGAAGATGATGTCCTCGGGCGGAAAACCGATGCCGACCAACAGCTTATAGGCACGTTCGCAGATTTCGACCTTACGCGCGGCGGTGTCCGCCTGCCCCACTTCGTCAAACGCCATGACGACGGCGGCGGCGCCATAGGCCATGCATTTGCGGGCATGGTCGAGAAATGCCTCCTCGCCTTCCTTCATGCTGATCGAGTTGACGATCGGCTTGCCGGACACACATTTCAGGCCCGCCTCGATGACGCTCCATTTGCTGCTGTCGATCATCACCGGCACCCGGCTGATGTCCGGCTCGGCCGTGATGAGCTTGAGGAACTGTTCCATCGCCGCCTGGCTGTCGAGCAGGCCCTCGTCCATGTTGACGTCTACGATCTGCGCGCCATTCTCCACTTGGCTGCGCGCGATGTCGACAGCCGCGGCATAGTCGCCCGCCATGATGAGCTTCTTGAACTTCGCCGAGCCGGTGACGTTGGTGCGTTCGCCGACATTGACGAAATTGGCGGAGGATTGTTCGGTCATGTCTGTTTTCCGTCACCCCGGCGAAGGCTGGGGTCTCCCGTTTCTAGGTCGTACCTTGAGGCATGCGATCCCGGCCTTCGCCGGGAAGCCTTCATCTATGCCCCGATATGCATCGGCTCCAGCCCGGCAAGCCGCGTCACCACCGGAACATCCGGCTGTACGCGCGGCGGCAGGCCAGCCAGCGCCCGCGCCGTCGCGCCGATATGCGCGGGCGTGGTGCCGCAGCAGCCGCCGACCATATTGACCAGCCCGTCCCTCTGCCATTCCGCGATCAGGCTCGCGGTCTTCTCTGGCAGCTCGTCATATTGGCCCAGCTCGTTGGGCAGGCCGGCATTGGGATAGGCCAGGATCAACGTGTCGGCGCTCTTCGACAATTCTGTGAGGTATGGCCGCAAAAGATCTGCGCCAAAAGCACAATTCACGCCGATGGTCAGGGGTTTGAGGTGCCGCAGCGTATACCAGAAGGCGATGATGGTATGGCCCGACAGGTTGCGCCCGGACATGTCGGTGATGGTGAAGCTGAGCATCAGCGGCACCGACCGGCCCGCCGCAGCCTCCGCCTCCCGCGCCGCCATGCCCGCCGCCTTGGCATTGAGCGTGGCGAAGCAGGTCTCGACCAGCAGGAAGTCCACACCGCCCTCGATCAGCGCGTCGCACTGCTCGCGATATTGCTGCTTGAGGCTGTCGAAGTCGATCTCGCGAAAGCCCGGATCATTGACCTGCGGGCTGATCGACAGCGTCTTGTTGGTCGGGCCGATGGCGCCCGCGACGAAGCGGCGGCGCCATATTCCGTTTTTGGCGTCCCTGGCCTGCGCCCGCTCCGCGCTGTCCCGCGCGATCTTCGCGGCGGCCATGTTGATCTCGCGCACCAGATGCTCGCAGCCATAGTCGGACAGGGCGATGCGGGTGGAGGAGAAGGTGTTGGTCTCCACCATGTCCGCGCCATTGTCGAAATAGGCGTCATGGATCGCCGCCACCACGTCGGGCCGCGACAGGCAGAGCAGATCGTTATTGCCCTTCTGGTCATGGCTGAGAACCAGGGTGCCGCGATAATCCTCCTCCTTCAGGCCATAGCCCTGGATCGACGTGCCATAGCCGCCGTCGAAGATCAGGATGCGCTCCTTTGCCGCCGCGCGGAAGGCCGTTTCGGCGTCCGATATGGGAAAGCTCATGCTGCCGTCTCCTGTACCGATTTGCCCGCCACCGGGACCGGCCGTTTGCCGAGGATATGGCAAATGGCATAGGCCAGTTCGGCCTTGTTGAGCGTGTAGAAATGAAACTGCCGCACGCCGCCCGCGTAAAGGCGGCGGCATTGCTCCGCCGCCACCGTCGCGGAGATGAGCTGGCGGGCCGCGGGATGATCGTCCAGCCCGTCGAACAACGCCGGTATCCAGCCGGGCACCGACGCGCCGCCCAGCCGGGCCATGCGCGTGACCCCGGACAGGCTCGTCACCGGCATGATACCGGGCAGGATGTCCGCCGTGATCCCCGCCGCCGCCGCATCGTCGCGAAAGCGCAGGAACACGTCCGGCTCGAAGAAGAATTGCGTGATCGCCCGGTCGGCGCCCGCATCCAGCTTGCGCTTGAGATTGTCGAGATCATCCGCCTTGTTGCGCGATTCCGGGTGGCATTCGGGATAGGCCGCCACCGAAATCTCGAACGGAGCGATGGCGCGCAGGCCCTTCACCAGCGCCTCTGCACCGTCATAGCCATCCGGGTGGGGGATGAAGGGACCGCCGGTCGGCACATCGCCGCGCAGCGCCACGATATGGCGCACGCCCGCCTCCCAATAGGCCCGCGCCACCCCGTCGATCTCCTCGCGCGACGCCTCGACGCAGGTGAGGTGCGCGGCGGCCGGGACGCGCGTCTCCTTGACGATGCGCTCCACCGTTGCATGGGTGCGGTCGCGGGTCGACCCGCCCGCCCCATAGGTGACGGAGAAGAAGGTCGGCGCAAGCGGGGCCAGCGTCTCGATGGCGGCCCAGAGCGACTGCTCCATCTTCTCCGACTTGGGCGGCGAGAACTCAAAGGACACATCGGCATCGCCGGGCAAGGTATCGAGCAGCGGCGTTCCCGCCGACGTGATAGTCATGTCTGTGTCCCTACACTGTTTTGGCCGATGGCGCGAAGGGCGTGAACATTGCTCTCCCGGCGCCCTCCTGCCCGGATCTTCCCCACCCAAATCTTGACGGTCAGCGCGGCACCGGACAGGCTCTCCACCGCCGTCACATCCAGGCCGTTCTGCCGGAACCAGCCCGTCATCTGCTCGTCCGAGAAACCGAGCCGGGCATGCGCCGCCTGCGTCCGCAACTCCTCCCGGTCGTGCGCGGCGAAATCCGCGATCATCACCCGCCCGTCGTCCGAGAGCAGCCGCGCCAGTTCCCCGATCACCGTCTCCGGCGCCTGGGCATAGTGCAGCACCTGGTGCAGGATGATGGTGTCGGCCGTCCCGTCGTCCAGCGGCAGGGCGTTGAAGTCACCGACCGTCAGGCGGTATTTGCCCGGATCGTCGGCGGGCAGCTTGGCACGGGCAAGCCGCAGCATGTCGGGGCTGCGGTCCACCGCGACCACGGACGATGCTGCGGCGCCGAACAGTTCGACCATGCGCCCGGTCCCGGTGCCGACGTCCAGCAGCCTGCCCAGCGGCCGGTCGCCCAACAGCCGTGCCATCGCGCCCTCCACCTCCGCCTCCGCCACATGGAGCGAGCGGATCGCGTCCCACTCCTCTGCATGCTCCGCGAAATATTGCGTGGCCGCCGATGCGCGGTCGGCACGCACCGCCGCCAGCCGCCGGGCGTCGGCATCGATCCAGAGCATTTCCTCCGCAGAGGGAATGATGCGGTCGAACCAGTCGACCATCGCATGCGACGCATCGCCCTGCCCCGGCATCAGGAACACCCAGCTCCCCTCCTTGCGCCGGTCGACGAGGCCCGCCTCCACCAATATGCGGATGTGGCGCGATACGCGCGGCTGGCTCTGCCCCATGACCTGCGCGATTTCGCCCACGGCAAGCTCCATCGTCCGCAGAAGATGGAATATCCGCAAACGTGTCGGGTCCGCGAGAGCGCGGAAAATATCGAGCGAAGCGGCCATCGCAGCGGTATATAAAGAATTCTTTATATCCGTCAATGGTGAGCGGGCCGCATCCCTGCCACGCCGGGTCGCTACGCTGCACTGCAATGCGTCATTGCGAAAAACGGGTGAACAGGTTAGGAAACGGCTCTGCAGGCTTAAATGGGAGGGAGAGCGGTTCTCCAAACCGCCTGCTCTCTTAAAATCTGTAGAGGGGTTATTTCATGTCCAAGACTTTCGCTCTGTCGCTTGCTATCGTCGCATCGCTCAGCCTGGCTGCCTGCTCCAAGTCGGGCACGGAAAACGCTTCCAACGCCGTCAACACCAGCGCCGCCAATGCAGAGAACGCTGCCGACAACGCAGTGAACGCAGCCGGCAACCTGATCGACAACGCTGGCAACAGCGTGCATAACACCGCCAACGCGATGTAATTTTCCGATCTTTTCGGAACATCGGAACGGGCTGCCGCGCATCGCACGGCGGCCCTTTTCATGTCCGGGACAAATTGCCGGTCGGCGTTGGCGGAATACCCCCGTCGCGTCAGCGAAACACCCATTGCCGGTTCAGCACGAATACGATGCCGGGCGTCACCACGCCCATCAGCGGGACCGGCGCCCAGAGCGGGTAGCGCAGCACCGTCACCGTCAGCCAGACCCACAAAGCATTGAGCGCGAGGCTGACCAGCGACACCGCCATGAAGCGCAGCATGCGGGCGAGCGACGGCCCCTGCGCCTGATGCCCCTTGAAGGTGATCGCGCCATGGGCGAAATAGCCCGTCACCACCGCACAGCCATAGCCAGCGACATTGGCGAGTTGCGGATGCCAGCCCGCGCGTTGTGCCAGCAGCCAGTAGACCGCCGCCTGCAACGCCGTCACGCCGCCGCCGACAAGGCCATAGCGCAGGATTTGGGCGATCATCGCCCGGTCCGGGGTCCGCAATGCCATCACCGCAATGCCATCACAGGGCGCGCCATCTTGCCCGGCACCCCTGCCCGGCCGCTTTGCCCGTTGCGGTTTTCCACCGCCCGACTAGAGCGGAAGCCGAAGTGGTCCGCCCGGCTGTGCCGAGGGCGGGAGGGTGGGGTTTGCGCGCATGCCATGTTTTGACTGTTCCCTGGGAGAGCGGCTGATACCGTTCGCCGCGCGCCGGGTACAGACCCTATCATGAACAGGACGATGCAGGCCCGCTGGCATAAGGCCCAGTCCCAGGCGCACGCACTTTACACGAGCCTGGACCGGGAATGGACATGGCTGGTCTTCGTCGCATGGGCCATCATCTCCGCCATCTATCTGTCGCGCTACGGCCCGCAGATGCATTATATGACGCTGGGCGATACCGACGACAATATGCGCTATCTCCAGGTGCGTGACTGGCTGAACGGACAAAGCTGGTGGGATTTGCGCCAGCACCGCATGAACCCGCCGGAGGGCGGCAACATCCACTGGAGCCGGTTGGTCGACCTGCCCATCGCGGGCCTGATGATCGCGCTCAAGCCGCTGTTCGGCACGGTACGGGGCGAGCAGCTGGCGCTGGGCATCGCGCCGCTGCTGCCGCTCTTTCCGCTGATGCTGGCGCTGGGCTTCATCACCCGCCGCCTGTCCAATGGCGGGATCGGCTGGGCTGTCGCCGCCCTCCTGCCCCTCTCGGCGGAGATGGGCCTGTCCATGTATATGCCCATGCGGGTGGATCATCATGGCTGGCAGCTCGCCCTGACCGCCATCACGCTGGCCGGGCTGGTCGATCGCAACTGGACGCGCGGCGGCATCGTCGCCGGTGTCTCCAGCGCGCTGTCGGTGGCCATCGGCATGGAGATGATGGTCTATCTGGCGGGCGCGGGAGCGATCATCGCCCTGCGCTGGATCTTCAAGGACGGCGCGGCGCGGCGGATGGTGCCCTATGCCGTCTCGCTCGCCGGCACGACGGCGCTGAGCTATGTGCTGTTCGCCAGCGAGGCGAACCGCCTGCCGATGTGCGATGCGCTGTCCCCGGTGTGGGCGACGCTGCTGGTACTGGCGGGCGCGCTGCTGGTGCTGCTCGCCATGCTGCCCCTGCCGCGCTGGCCGCTGCGCCTTGCCGCCGCCATGGTGGGGGGTGCCGCCCTGCTCCTCCTCGCATGGGCGCTCTGGCCGCAATGCCTGACCGGCGCCTACCAGATCTCGCCGGAGCTTCAGGCCAAATGGCTGGTCTATATCCGCGAGGCGAAGCCCATCACCCAGCAGACGCGCAACGTGTGGCTGCCGCTGGTCGCCCTGCCGGTCGCGGGCGGGCTGAGCGCGCTGGCGGCATGCTGGTTCCTGCGCCGCGACCGCGACCTGTTGTGGACGGCGGGCACGGTCGCGGTGATGATCCTCTTCTCGGGCGCGCTGCTCTTTTGGCAGATCCGGGCCGGACCGGCGGCGCAACTGCTCGCCATCCCGCCCGCCGCATGGGCGGCCGGGGCGATGGTCAACCTGCTGGTCAGGGCGCGCGGCCCACGGCGCATCGGCCCCATCGCGCTCATCCTGCTGCTGGCGGTGCCCTTCTGCGCCTATCCGCTCTACCCCAAGCTGGCGCCCTATCTGGCCACCGCCAGGGAGAAAGCCAAGGCGGCGACCGACAAGGCAAGGGCGAAGACCGGGCCGAAGACCGGGCGCAAGGCGAGCGCCACCGCCCTGTGCCGGACGCTGCCCGCGCTACAGGTGCTGGACCAGTTGCCCCCCGCCGTGATCTTCACGATGGTCGACCTTGGCCCGCGCATTCTGGCGACGACGCATCATATGGTCATCGCCGGTCCCTATCATCGCAACGGCAAGGCGATACTGGACGTGCATCATGCCATGGACGGGTCGCCGGAGCAGTTCCGCCCCATCGCCGCCGCGCATGGCGCCCGCTATCTGTTGATCTGCCCCGGTTTTGCGGAAGGCACCATATATCAGCAGCGCAGTCCGCAGGGCTTTTATGCCCGGATGGTGCGGGGCAATGTGCCCGCATGGCTGGAGCCGGTGACGCTGAAGTCAGGCATGACCCTGCCCTATTCCCTCTATCGCATCGATTATGGGATAAAGGATCAGGCCCAGCAGCCGTCGGCCAGCCGACCTCAGGCCCAGCCTCAGGAACGCCGTAGCGCGAAAAACTGACGGAGCATGGCCCCGGCCTCCGTCTCGCCGACGCCGGGGAAAAGGTCGGGCCGGTGATGGCATTGGGCATGCGCAAAGACGCGCCCACCATGCTCCACACCGCCGCTCTTGGGGTCGGACGCGCCATAATAGAGCGCGTCGATGCGCGCATGGGAGATGGCTCCCGCGCACATGGCACATGGCTCCAGCGTCACCCACAGCGCATGGCCGGTCAGACGGAAGTCGCCCGCCGCCCGTGCCGCCGCGCGAATCGCCACAATCTCCGCATGGGCGGTCGGGTCATTGTCCCGGCGGTTGCGATTCTGCCCCTCGCCCATGATCCGCCCGTCCAGCGTCACGACAGCGCCGATCGGCACCTCGCCCGCTTCCGCCGCCTCCCGCGCCAGATCGAGCGCACGCCGCATGGGCGGGGGAAGCGGAAAGGGTGTAGCGGGCTGGGCCATGCACCCGGCCTTAGCGCAAGGCGGGCCGGGCATCAAAGGCGGGCTTGGGCGCCGCCGCCTTACTTCGCGGGCTTGTCCACGCTGATCGAGGGTACTTCGACCTTCTTCTCGGTCGTGCCCACATCGACGCGGGGCACATCGACGGTCTGCGTCTTTGTGCCGACCTGCACATTGGCGACATCGGCGTCGAACTTCGGCAACTGTCCGCCCTGCACGGACAGGGAGGGGAGTTTCGCGTCGCGGGTCTGTTGCAGGTTCACCAAGCCGAAGGCCCAGGCCACGCCGAACACAATGACGACCAGCAAGACGATGCTTCCAAGAACGCGGCCCATTATCACTCTCCCAAAATCACCCGTCGAAAAGACATGACGCTAACGATCCGTTTGCGGGAAAGTTGCCGTTTCCCTGACTGAATATAGCCCGCCGGGTTGACGCAACCGCCGGTAAGCGGTATCGGCGCCGCTTCCCGAGCTTCAGCATTATTACAGGGTACAACGAATCATGTCGCGCATCTGCGAAATCACGGGCAAGGGCCGTCAGGTTGGCCACAATGTGTCCCATGCCAACAACAAGACCAAGCGTGTCTTCCTGCCCAACCTGCAGAACGTCACGCTGCTTTCCGAATCGCTCGAAAAGGGTGTGAAGTTGCGCGTGTCGGCCAATGGGCTGCGTTCGGTCGAGCATGTTGGCGGCTTGGACAACTGGCTCCTGAAGACCTCTGACGAGAAGCTCTCGCTGCGCGTTCGCCGCATCAAGCGCGAGATCGTCAAGAAGCAGGCTATCGCAGCCTAAACAACTGGATTTCCAGTTGTCTCCAAACAGGGCGGCCCGCACGGGCTTGCCCTTTTTGGTGCTTGTGTCTGGCCATATAGAGCCTATTTTCTCTCCCATACCATGTTGTGCGAGAGGAGAGAGGCCGTGCATCATATCGCGATCATCGGGTCTGGCCCGGCGGGCTATTATACCGCGGAGGCGTGCCAGAAACTGTTCGGCGACACCGTGCATGTCGACATCATCGACCGATCTCCCGCACCCTTCGGCCTGATCCGCAACGGCGTCGCGCCCGACCATCAGACGATCAAGGGCGTATCCCATCGCTATGAGGCGATAGCCCTGACCGACACGGTGCGATTCTGCGGCCATGTGGCGGTGGGCAAGGATGTGACCGTCCCTGAACTCCAGACATTCTATGACGCGGTGGTGCTGGCGACCGGCGCGCCCAGCGACGCCTCCCTCGGCATCCCCGGCGCGGACCTGCCCGGCGTCATCGGCAGCGCGGCCTTCGTCGGCTGGTATAATGGCCATCCCGACCATGCGGCGCTGGCACCGGAGGTGGATGGCAGGTCCATCGTCATCATCGGCAACGGCAATGTCGCGCTGGATGTCGCCCGCATCCTGGGCAAGAGCGCCGACGAGTTCGCCGGGTCGGACATCGTCAGCCATGCCTATGATCGCCTGTCCGTCTCCCGGCCCGCCCATATCACCATCGTGGGGCGGCGCGGACCGCATCAGGTGACGATGACCAACAAGGAACTGGGCGAACTGGGCATGTTGCGCCGCGCCAGCCCCCGCGTCTCCCCGGACGACCTGCCGCCCGTCGGGGAGGATGCCGCGCTCGACCCCAATCACCGCAAATCGGTCGCCTGTCTGCGCCAGTTCGCGGCGGCCCATGCGACCAGGCCCCTTGTCATCGACTTTGACTTCTTCGCCATTCCCGTGGCCATAGAGGGCGATGGCCGGGCCGAGCGGCTGATCGTCGAGCGGTCGCGGCTGGACGCGCAGGGCCGTGTCATCGGCACCGGCGAACGTTATGCCATCGCCGCCGACTTGGTCGTCAGCTGCATCGGCTATCGCACGCCGCCTATCCCGGACGTGCCCTATGACGAGAAGCTGGGCCGCTTTGCCAATGTCGACGGGCTGATCGCGCCGGGCCTCTATTGCGTCGGCTGGGCGCGGCGCGGACCGACCGGCACCATCGGCACCAACAAGCCCGATGGCTTCATGATCGCGGAAAGGATCGCGGCCACCATCTCCCGCAGCAGCGACAAGGCTGGCCGCGCAGGGCTGGACGCGCTGCTTGCCAGCCGGGGCGTCGATGTCGTCACCTTCCACGACTGGCAGAGGATCGAGCAGGCGGAGATCGACCGCGCCCGCAATGGCGCCCCGCGCGAAAAATTCGTGAACGTCGAAGACATGATGGCCGCCTCCCACAGCTGAGCCGGTCAGGCGGCGCGCAGCTCCATCAACAGGTCGCGCACCGCCTGATCCAGCTCGCTGGACCGGGCGGAGACGGCGGTCGCGATGGCCGAGGTATTGTGCATCGCCTCCTTAGCCTGAAGGATGACCTCCTCCAGCGCGTCGGCGTCGATGGACGTCTGATCGATATGGCTGGCCATCGCCTCAGTCGCGGCGGCGATGTCGCCGGTCTGGCGAATCTGGCTGTCGACCAGTTCGGCGATTCGCCGCGAGGATTCGTCGATGCTGCGGACCTTGAGCGTGGCGATGGAGATGGCCTGCGACACGCTTTCCGTCGCAGAGCGAATGCCGCCAAGCTGCGTCTCGATCTGCCGGGTCGCGGCTCCGGTCTGGTTGGCGAGCTGCTTCATCTCGCTCGCCAGCACGACGAAACCCGTCCCCTCGGCACAATGGGCGGCCTCCAGCGCGGCGTTGAAGGAGAGCATGCGGCTTTGCGCCGCCACGCTCGCCACGACAGCGAGGATGTGGCTGGCCGAGTCGACGGTCGCGCCCAGCGCGGCAATCTCCGGTCCCAGCCTGCGCGTCGCCAGATCCGCCTCATGCGCGGCGGACAGCGCCCGCGAACTATGCCCACCGACACCGCCGATGGCCGCCACCAGTCCTTCGGTATCCACCGCGACGGTGCGGGCGCCCCGTTCCGCATGCGCCTGCGAATGGCGCATCTGCACGAAGCGGACCTCCGTCGATTCGAGCATGGCGAGAAGTTCGTCACGGCTGCCGTCGAGCAGCCTGCCCATCCGCCGCAGTTCGGCGACGATCAGGCCAAGCCGCGCCTCCAGCGCATCCGCGACAAGGCGTCGCCGCTGCGTCGCCTCCTTTGCCTCATGCGCGGCCCGCATGGCACTGCGATGGCGATCCGCCTCCTCCTGCGCCAGGCTGAGCGCCGCCATCGCCCCTTCCGCATCGGCCCGCGCGGCGTCCGCTTCCTCGCGCAGTTGCACCTGCCGTTCGGTCTCCTCCGCCTTGCCCTTGATGAGGGCCGAGAGATGCCCGACCAGCCACAACAGGGTCACGCATTGCAGGACGACCAGCAGGGCATGGAGCAGCACGCGCGGGACATTGGCGCCGTCCGCAAAGACCCAGTCCGGCGCGACGACCGTCAGCAGCAGATGATGCACCGCCGTCACGCCTGCCGCCGCCAGTATCGCACGCCGGTCGCACAGCACGGCAAGCGCGGCCAGCGTCGCGAAGAAATACATATGCATGTCCATCTGCCAGTGATGACCCTCGAACAGCAGCAGGAACAGGCCGGGATAGGCCATGGCGGTCATCGCCAGCGCCACCCGCGTCGGTCCGTCGATCCGCTGTCGGACGAAAACCCATATGGCGGGCAATATGGACAGCAGCGCGCCCACCATCGTCACCATGGTGCGCACGGGCGAAGCGATCACCTCCCCCGCCACCGCCAGGGCAATGGTGTTGACCATGAAGATGCACACGAGCACGCGCGCGCCGGCATAGCGCAGCTGCTGGAGATGCGGTTCCTGCATCGTTCAGCCCCCCTGCCCGGCGATGCAGCCGGTCGTGACCGTGGGCAATGCCAGCACGCCCAACGGCAGGAGCGCCAGGGCAATGCGGTCGCGCCGCCCCGTCACGACCAGCCCCCCGTCGCCGCGCCCGGCAAGGATGCGGCCATCCGTCGACAGCACGGCATTGACGATGGCGCTCAGCGGGACAGGGCGCAGCGCCACCGTGCGGACGGCCCCCTGCGACGGGGCAAGGGCCAGCAGGGCGGGCGACAGGGCCACGAACAATATCTGGGTAGAGAGGGTAAGGGACGCTGGCATGATCCGGCTCCGGGATTGACCACCCCAGAGTAGGAAAGCGCGCTTAATCCGGCGTTAGGCAAAATCGGCCCGAACCCGGCCCTGCGAAAGGGGTTTTACCCGCGAAACTCATCAAAATATGTAATGCGTGACGATCGCATCAGCGATCGTCACGCTGGCGTCCCGAATCAGACGCGCATCGGCATCAGCACATAGAGTGCAGGCGATGTGTCGCTTTCCCGAATCAGGGTCGGCGCGGCGGCATCAGCCAGATGCAGCTCGACATTGTCGCCCTCGATCTGGCCCAATATGTCGAGCAGATAGCGGGCATTGAAGCCGATCTCGAAGCTGTCGGCGTCATAGTCGCCGGGCACTTCTTCTGCCGCCGTGCCGTTTTCCGGGCTGGTGACGGACAGGGTGATCTTGTCGCGCTCCAGCGCCATCTTGACGGCGCGCGTCTTGTCCGTGGCGATGGTCGCGACGCGGTCCACGCCCTCCTCGAACCCGCGCGGGTCGATCTTGAGCAGCTTGTCGTTCGCGGTCGGGATGACGCGCGTGTAATCCGGGAAGGTGCCGTCGATCAGCTTGGACGTCAGGATCGCATTGCCCAGGCCAAAGCGGATCTTGGTGGGCGACAGGTCGATGCCGACGCTCCCGTCCACCTCCTCCAGCAGCTTGCGCAGTTCGCCGATGCATTTGCGCGGGATGATGATGTCGGGCATGCCCTCCGCACCGTCGGGGCGC
Source organism: Sphingobium sp. (assembly GCA_036384115.1). Classification (GTDB taxonomy): domain Bacteria; phylum Pseudomonadota; class Alphaproteobacteria; order Sphingomonadales; family Sphingomonadaceae; genus Sphingobium. Next base: position 16,970 of record DASVMZ010000134.1, on the reverse strand, counting down.
GGGAAGGTGACGCGTGCCAGACGGTGGCCGTCGGTCGCGGCAGCCTTCAGCGTGGGTTCCGGGTCTTCCGAGACATGGAAGAAGATGCCGTTGAGATAATAGCGCGTCTCCTCCGTCGAGATGGCGAAGCGCGTCTTGTCGATGATCTGCATCAGCGTGGTTGCGGGCAGCTCGAACGCGGTGGGCAGCGCGCCCTCGGCGATCATCGGGAAGTCGTCGCGCGGCAGCGTCTGGAGATTGAAGCGCGCGCGCCCCGCCTGCACCAGCATCTTGCCCTCGGCCGCGTCGAGCAGCACCTGGCTACCCTCCGGCAGCTTGCGGACGATGTCGTGGAAGGTATGGGCCGGGACGGTGATGGCACCGGCGCGATCGACGGCGGCCTGCACGCTCTCGACGATCTGGAGATCGAGGTCGGTTGCGGTCAGGCGGATACTGCCATCGGCCGCGGCCTCGATCAGCACGTTGGAGAGGATGGGAATGGTGTTCCGCCGCTCGACCACCGATTGCACATGTCCGAGGCTCTTCAACAGAGTCGCGCGTTCGATAGTGGCCTTCATCCCTGATCCCGCTCTTCTTTACGCTTGCAGCAGGCCGACCCGGCTGGGTTCCCGCACTATCCGACATGTGATGCCTATTCCTTACCGCAATCGCGGCGAGGAGCAAGGGGACAACAAGGGCAGATGGACGTCCTGATGACGCCATGCTTGCAAAGCGCCCCCCGATGGGCTTTGCCTTTGGCGATGAATGGTAAACAGCTTGTTACCCATGGGGTCGTGCCGGTGCTGACCATGGCGCTGATGACGGGACTGGCCGGAGCGGCGCAGGCGCGCGATTCGCTGGGCGTGTTCGAGAGCTGGGGCGCGTTTCGCGATGCGGAGACGCCGCGTTGCTTTGCCATTGCCCAACCGGCTGGCGCCAGTGTCATGCCGCGCGGGGATGCGGGTGACACCAGCGTCACGGGCCGCTGGCGTCCCTTCGCGGCCATTGGATATTGGCCCCGCGCCAATGTGCGCGGGCAGGTGCATATCCGGCTGAGCCGGGAGATCGCCATGCGCTCCCCCCTCACCCTGTCCATCGGCGAGAGGCAGTTCACCCTGACGGGCGGGGGCGCGGATGCATGGGCGCCCAACCGGCAGGTGGACGCAGCCATCGTCGCGGCGATGCGGTCCGCCACCAGCATGAGCCTGTCCGCGCGGGCAAGGACGGGCGCGGGATTCGCCGATACCTATCGATTGCGCGGAGCGGCGACGGCGATCGACGCGGCGGCGCTGGGATGTGGACGTCTACGTTAAAGCGCAAGTTGCCCCGCCCAACTCTCCTGTTTACACTTTATTAACCTCCTTGCCGCATCACTGATTAATATATTGTCAATGAAGGTTAATTTGAATGCAACGGTTGCTCCCCCTCGCAGCAACGATCCTGGCCCTGTCCGCCTGTGCGCCCATGACGGCCAAAAACCGGGGCACCGCCATTCCGCTGATCGACAATGCGGGCTGGCGCGGGCTGGTCTCCACCGAGGACGAGCAGCGCGTCGACCATCTGGGCGATAGCTGGCGTGCGCTGTTGCACGGCGTGCCCGCCCGCTACCTGCGACTCGTGGCGAATGAGGGCGAATTGCTGGCGCCGGATGCCGGGCGCGACCACCCCACCCCGCCGCCCGGTTCCTATCGCTGCCGCCTCGTCAAGCTGGCCACCCCCTCCTCCGCACCCCAGGCAAAAAGGCGCGAGGCCCCGGTCAGGAGCTTTCCCGACTTCTTCTGCTATGTGCGCGGCGAGAAGGACAATGAACTGTCCTTCACCAAGCAGACCGGGACCGAATTGCCCGGCGGCTGGCTGCACCGGGATGGCGACCGGCGGCTCATACTGGTGGGCGCGCGCCAGCGGGAGGCGGGGGACAACAGCCTGGCCTATGGCGCGGAGCCGGACCGGGACGTGGTGGGCGTGCTGGAGCGGATCGGCCCGTTTCGCTGGCGGCTGGTGCTGCCCTGGCGGACGGCAGAGGCAGGACTGGACATCTATGAACTGACGCCGGTGCCACAGGACCAGCAGGCCAAGGAACCGCGCGTGCCGGAGCAACCTGTCCAGCACCCCTCCGGCACTACAGGCAGTGGGACGGACGGTGTCGGAACAGACAAGGGGAGCGCCGCGCGCAATCCCTGACGCGAGCGAGACCTGAAAGCGGGGCCGCCCCTGACGCGGGAAGCATAGCTCGCCCCTTTGTCCATCCGGCGGCGACCGGCCCGGCCGCTATGGCGCTTTTGGGCCGGTTGGCGTATAGGCCCGGCCATGCAGATACCCGGACTTATCGACCCCGTGCCCGTCCCGCGCGCGATCACGCCGCGCGAGGATGGCCGTGTGGACCTCCTCGGCCTCTCCGCCGTCCAGATCAAGGCGGAGCTGGAGGAGAAGGGGCTGGACCCCAAACAGGCGAAGCTGCGCTCCAAACAGTTGTTCCACTGGCTTTATCATCGCGGCGAGACGGATTTCGCGGCGATGACCGATCTCGGCAAGCCCCTGCGCCCCTGGATGGCGGAACGCTTCGTGGTCGGACGGCCGCAGGTGGTGGAGGCGCAGGTCTCCAATGACGGCACCCGCAAATGGCTGCTTCGCTCCGACGATGGCGAAGATTATGAGATGGTGTTCATCCCCGACGCGGACCGGGGCACATTATGCGTCTCGTCGCAGGTCGGCTGCACGCTCAACTGCCGCTTCTGCCACACAGGTACGATGCGGCTGGTCCGCAACCTGACGCCGGGCGAGATCGTGGGGCAGGTCATGCTGGCGCGCGACGCGCTGGGCGAGTGGCCCAAGGGCAATATGTCGGCGGATGCCAGCGTCGAGGACGAGGATATCGACGCCCCGCAATATTCCCCGGACGGCCGCATGCTGACCAACATCGTGATGATGGGCATGGGCGAGCCGCTCTATAATTTCGACAATGTGCGCGATGCCCTCAAGGTGGTGATGGACGGCGCGGGCCTTGCCCTTTCCCGCCGCCGCATCACCCTGTCCACCAGCGGCGTGGTGCCGATGATGGAACGCGCCGCGCAGGAGATCGGCGTCAACCTCGCGGTCTCACTGCATGCCGTGACCAAGGAAGTGCGCGACGAGATCGTCCCGATCAACCGCAAGTACGGCATCGAGGAACTGCTTCAGGCCTGCGCCGACTATCCCCGCGCCAACAATGCGCGCCGCATCACCTTTGAATATGTGATGCTGAAGGACAAGAATGACAGTGACGAGGATGCGCGCGAACTGGTGCGCCTGATCCGCCACTATAAACTGCCGGCGAAGGTCAATCTGATCCCGTTCAACCCATGGCCCGGCGCCAATTATGAATGTTCGACGCCGGAACGGGTGAAGCGTTTCTCCGAGATCATCTTCGAGTCGGGCATCTCCGCGCCTGTTCGCACCCCGCGCGGGCGCGACATCATGGCGGCCTGCGGCCAGCTCAAATCCGCCAGCGAAAAGAAGAGCCGCGCCGAGCTGGACCGGCTGGCCGAGGAAAAGCAGGCGGCGCTTGGCTGATCTCCTCGCCGGGATCGCCCTCACTGCGGGTGCCGGGATCATGGGCGGGGCGATGAACGCACTGGCGGGCGGCGGCACCTTTGCCACCCTGCCCGCCCTCATCGCGCTGGGCCTGCCCGCCAACATCGCCAACGCCACCTCCAATTTCGCGCTGATGCCGGGCGCCTGCTCCAGCGCCTATGTCTATCGCGACGAGTTGCGGCCGCTGGGCGGGGTGAAGGTCGGCTGGCTGGCGCTGATTACGTTCATCGGCGGATTGATCGGCGGCCTGTTGCTGGTGATCACCCCGACCCGCGCCTTCGACCTGCTGATCCCCTGGCTGCTGCTGTTCGCCCTTGTCGCGATGCTGTTCGGCCTGCGGGCGAGCGCATGGCTGCGCGCGCGGGTGGCGATCGGGCCAAGGACATTGGTCGGCGCGCAGGTGCTGCTGGGCATTTATGGCGGCTATTTCGGCGGCGGGGTCGGCCTCATCACCACGGCGCTCTATGGCCTGCTGGCCGGGATCAGCGTGCGGGAGATGTTCGCGCCGCGCACCCTGATGCTGGCGGTCGCCAATCTGGCGGCGGCGGTGATCTTCCTATGGTTCGCCATGATCGACTGGCGCACGGTGGTGCCGATGCTGATCGGCGCGCTGATCGGCGGCTGGCTGGGCGCGCATGTCGGCAAGAAACTGCCCGTGCGCGCGGTGCGGATCTGGACGCTGGGCGTGACGGCCGCGACGACGGCGGTGTTCTTCGTCCGCGCCTACGGTTGAGAAGCGTCAGCCTTTGAGGCCATCCCAATGCTGGCCTTCATAGGTGATGGACATCTCGACCAGCCGCTCCCACAGGTCCGCGATCGCGTCGGCGGGCAGTCCCCGCGCCTCCGCCAGCACATGGGCGTTGGCGATGACCTGCGCCTTGCGCCCCTCGTCCCGCACCTGCCCGCGCTCCGGCTTGATCCGGGCGGCGGCGCGCATATAGGCGAAGCGGGTTTCGAGAAGGTCGACCAGCGCGCGGTCGGTCGCATCGACCCCGCGCCGCACGTCAACCATGGTCTGACAGTCATCAGGTTGGGGCATATCGTCCATGGCCTGCCACTAGGGCCGCCCGCCCGCGCTGTCGAGGCTTGACTCTCCTGCCCTTGCCGCTAATAGCCGCCGCTTCGCAATTGGCCCCGCATTCCCGGTGAAGCGGCGGCCCGGCACATCTTCGCATGTGTCGAGCGGGTCCGGGATTTACCGTCGGCAACGACACGCAATTGAAAGAGACACCATGACGAAGCGTAAAAGCTCGAAGTATAAACTTGACCGGCGCATGGGCGAGAACATCTGGGGCCGCCCCAAGTCGCCCGTCAACAAGCGCGAATATGGTCCCGGCCAGCACGGCCAGCGCCGCAAGAGCAAGGCTACCGACTATGGTATCCAGCTGCGCGCCAAGCAGAAGCTCAAGGGCTATTATGGCGACGTGACCGAGAAGCAGTTCAAGAAGAACTATTTCGAGGCTTCGCGCATCAAGGGCGACACCGGCCAGAACCTGATCGGCCTGCTGGAGCGCCGCCTGGACGCGGTCGTCTATCGCGCCAAGTTCGCGCCGACCATCTTCTCGGCACGCCAGATCGTCAGCCACGGCCATGTGTATGTGAACGGCGTGAAGTGCAACATCGCGTCGCGTCTGGTGAAGCCGGGCGACGAGATCACGCTGGGCAAGAAGGCGCAGGAAATGGCGCTGGTCATCGAGGCACAGAGCCTGCCCGAGCGTGACATCCCCGACTATATCGCGCCCGACGGCGCCGCGAAGGTCGTTTACACACGCATTCCGACGCTGGACGAAGTGCCTTATCCGGTGAAGATGGAACCGAATCTGGTCGTCGAATTCTATTCGCGCTGATCCTTCGGCTTCATACCGATACACAAAGGGGCGGTCCGGTTTCGGGCCGCCTTTTTTGTTGGAATATGTCGGCGGTTCGCCATAGCCTGCGCCGATGCACCCCCTTCCATCGCTGCGCGCCGCGCTCCTCGCTTGCGCTGTCCTGTCAACACCCTGTGCGGCAGCGCCTGCCCCGCTCCCCGCAAGCACCTCCCCGTCCCTGCCACCGCCCGCCAGGGTGAGGCCGATCTCGGTCGCCACGCTCAAGGCCGTGACGCGCACCTTGTCATCCGACGCGTTCGAGGGGCGTGCGCCCACCACCCCGGCGGAGCAGAAGACCGTCGCCTATATCATCGACCAGATGAAGCGCGCGGGCCTGAAACCCGGCAACAAGGGGCGATGGACGCAGCCCGTCCCGCTGGTCGAACTGACGCCCGACGTGACCACCCCCATGACCATCACCGGCGGCAGGCAGCCGGTCAGTTTCGCCTTCAAGACCGACATGGTGGTCGGCACCTACCGCGTCGAGCCGCACACGACCCTGAGCAACAGCGAGATGGTGTTCGTGGGATTCGGCATCCATGCGCCCGAAAAGGGCTGGAACGATTATGCGGGCATCGACGTGCGCGGCAAGACGGTGGTCATGCTGGTCAACGACCCGGACTATGACATGCAGGGGCTGGACGGTCCCTTCAACGGCCGGGCGATGACCTATTATGGCCGCTGGACCTACAAGTTCGAGGAAGCCGCGCGGCAGGGGGCAGCAGCCGCCCTCATCATCCACGACACTTATCCCGCCGCCTATCCGTGGAGCGTCGTCGTCTCTTCCTGGAGCGGGGCGAAACTGGAACTGGACGATGCCAATGGCCATGGCGACCAGACGCAGGTCAATGGCTGGATCACCGGCCCGGCGGCCCGCGCGTTGTTCGACGCGGCGGGCAAGCCGCTGGACAGGCTGATCGCCGCTGCCAAGCAGCCCGGTTTCAGGGCGGTGCCGCTGGGCGTGAAGGCCAGCCTGCGCTTTGACACCGCGATCCGGCGGCAGGCATCGCAGAATGTCGTCGGCATCCTGCCCGGCAGGACCGCGCCCGACGAGCATGTCCTGTACACCGCGCACTGGGACCATCTGGGCCACTGCGAGCCGGTCAACGGCGACGACATCTGCAATGGCGCGGTGGACAATGCCACCGGCATGGCGGGCCTGATCGCGCTGGCCCGCGCCCATAGCGGCGCGGGGGCCGCGCGGCGCAGCATCGTCTTCCTGGCGGTGACGGCGGAGGAAGCGGGCATGCTCGGCTCACGCTACTATGCCGAGAGCCCCGTCTTTCCGCTGGCCACGACGGCGGGCGGAGTGAATATGGACGGTCTCAACATCCATGGCCGCACCCGCGACGTGACGCTGATCGGGGGCGGCAAGTCCGACCTGGAGGTATGGCTGACCCGCGCCGCGACCGCGCAGGGCCGGGTGGTGAAGCCCGAGCCGACGCCAGAGAAGGGCAGTTTCTATCGCTCGGATCATTTCAGCTTTGCCCGGCTCGGCGTGCCGATGGCCTATGCGGAGAGCGGCGATGATCTGGTGAAGGGCGGCGTCACGTCCGGCCGGGCGCAGGCGGACGATTATACCGCCAACCGCTATCACAAGCCTGCCGACGAATATGACCCGGCATGGGACTGGTCCGGCGCGGTCGAGGATCTGCAAATCTATTACCGGATCGGCCGGGAACTGGCGGACAGCGCGGCATGGCCCAACTGGTATCCCACCGCGGAATTCCGCGCGATCCGCGACGAAAGCCGGAAGGCCGCACCCGCACCCCTTGCTCCATAACCGGCGCAAACCGACCGAGCGTCATTGCCTTGACCGTTCCGCCCGTGCAAAAGCCCGCCAACATGCCCCCGCGATTGCTGACACATATACGCTGGCCCCTGTGGGTCGCTCAACTGGCCACGGGCGCAAAATCCTTTGCGGACAATCCGTTGATCGGGTCGCGGCGTCTCAATACGCTGGGCCTCCACCGGCTCCGGGTGCGGGCCGCGCATGCGATGACCCGGTGGCGGCGACGGTTGCTGTCGGGCGGCGTTTCGCACGAGGACCGGGAGGCGTTCGGGCGGCAGGGTTTCGTCGAATGGCGCGATGTCCTGCCGCCCGAGGATTTCCGGCGGATGCAGGACGCCATCCTTGGGCGGGTCTGGCCCGCGCGGGCGATGGTGCAGGGGCATACGCTGACCCGCCGCATCCCGGTCGATGCGGACATGCTGCGCGCCGTGCCGGAACTGGCCGCTCTGCTCCGCCATCCCCGCTGGCGCGGCCTGCTGCGCTATGTCGCGGCATCGCGGAACGCGCCGCATTATTATATCCAGACCATCCTCACCCATTATGACCTGCCGCAAGGCGGCGCGGGTGAGGATGAGGGTGAGGACTATGATCCGCAGAACGACCCGCATGCCGATACCTTTCATTCCAGCATGAAGGCATGGCTTTTCCTGACCGACGTGGCGCTGGAGGATGGCCCCTTCTCCTATGTGCCCGGCACCCATCGCCTGACGCCCGAACGGCTGGAGTGGGAGCATGCCCGCGCCCTGCGCGCGCCCGGCGACCTCGACCCGCTGTCGGCGCGCGGCTCCTTTCGCGCCGGGGCGGAGGATCTGGAAGCGCTGGGCGTTGGCGATCCCACCCCCTTCCCCGTGCCAGCGAACACGCTGGTCGTGGCCGACACCTATGGCTTTCATGCGCGCGGCACCGCGAGCCGCCCCAGCGTCCGGGTGGAGCTATGGGCCTATTCGCGCGACAATCCCTTCCTGCCATGGACCGGCCTGCATCCGGGCAGCATCCCCTGGCTGGCGAACCGGCGCACCCATATATTATGGTGGTTGCAGGACCGCTTTCCCCGGCTGGCCGGACTGCCGCTGACCCCGATCACCGACAAACGGCCCGACCAGCGATGAGTGGCGTTGCACAAGCTTTGTTCGCCGTCCCGCCCTTTCCCGGCGCGCATCCCGTCGCCATCGTCCGGCCCCGACCCGACGCCCTGCCCACAGATGTGCCTGTCGAGAGCGGTACGGCACAGGCGCTGGTGAACGCGATCCGGCGCGAGCGGGTCGGCGGCGCCTATTGGGGGGCGGACGATCCATGGCCCGGCTATGCGTTGGGCACGGTGCAGCGCCTGCCCGCCGACGACCCGCGCGTCCTGCTCGCCGCCATCGCCGGATGTCCGGTCGCCTGCACGGGAGCCGGTCCCTTTGCCGCCCTCTCCGGGCTGGAGCCGGGCACGGCGGCACATGAGGACATAATACACACTCTTGTCACGGCCCATCTGCTCACCGGGGTTGCATGGCATGATCCTTATACGGGGGAGCCGACATCGCCGCTCCGCATCGTCGCGCAGCTTGGCGCATGGCGTCGGCTGATCGCGGGCAATCGCGCTATCGGCGCGGCATTCGGCTTTGCGGCGTGGAAGCAGGATACGGTCGCGGCGCTGCTATGGCCCGGCGATGCGCCGACGCCCTTTGCCGCGCCAACCCCGGCGCGGCTGGACCGCCTGCCGCCCGATGCCGCCGTCGCGGTGTGGAAGGCCCGCGTACCCCCCGCTTTTCTCGCCACGCTGGAAGAGTCGGGCCGCACCCTGCTGGAGGTGGAGGACGGCTTCATCCGCTCCATCGGGCTGGGCGCGGACTGCGTGCCGCCGCTGTCCATCGTGGTGGACGAACTGGGCGCCCATTATGACCCGTCGCACGCCTGCCATCTGGAACGCATGCTGGCACAGGATGCGCCGGACGCCGAAAAGCTGGGCCGCGCCCGTGCCCTGCGGACATTGATCGCCGCGTCGGGGATCAGCAAATATGGCGTCGGCGGCACCCGCCTGCCCCGCCCGGCCGGGGACAGGCGCCATGTGCTGGTCACGGGACAGGTGGAGGACGACCGCTCCGTTCTGCTCGGTGGCTGCGGCCTTGCCTCCAACCATGAACTGCTGCGCCGGGTGCGCGCGCTGCGGCCCGACGCCTATATCCTCTACCGCCCCCATCCCGATGTGGTGGCCGGGCATCGCAAGGGCCATGTGCCGACCGACGAGGTGCTGGCCCTGGCCGATGCCATCGATCCCGGCCATGCGATCAGCGACCTGATCGTCATGGTGGACGAGGTGCATGTGCTGACCTCCCTGGCGGGGTTCGAGGCGCTGTTGCATGGCAAGGCGGTGATCACGCATGGTGTGCCCTTCTACGCCGGCTGGGGCCTGACCACTGACCTGGGGCCAGTGCCGGATCGCCGCGGCCGGGCGCTCTCCATCGACCAAATGGTGGCCGCGGTACTGCTTGATTATCCACGCTATATCGACCCGGTGACGGGGCTGCCGTGCGATGCGGAACTGGTCATCACCCGAATGGGGGCTGGTGTGCGGCGCAAAAACACGGCATTAGTGGCCCTGCGAAGGGGCTGGGGACGGTTGAACCGTCTCCTGACGCGAGTACGGCAAAAGAGATGAAACATAACCCGATACCGCAGCGCAACATATTGTTCTTGCAAGGACCACCCGGACCTTTTTTCTGGCTGCTGGCAAAGCGGCTGGAGGCGATGGGCCATGGCATTCATCGAATCAACCTGAATGGCGGCGATCAGGGCGACTGGCCGGGCGAGGCAGTGGATTATCGGGGCACGCGCCGCCGCTGGGTCTTTTTCGTCGACCAATATATGCGCGACAACGCCATCACCGACATCATGCTGATGGGCGACTGCCGCCCGTGGCACATGGCCGCGCACCAGATGGCCGCCCTGCGCGAGATTCAGGTCCATGTGTTCGAGGAAGGCTATATCCGGCCCGACTGGGTCACGCTGGAGCCGACGGGCGTCAATGGCCGCTCCTCCCTGCCGCGCGACCCGCAATGGTATCGCGAGCAGGCACGCAGCCTGCCGCCCGTGCCCGAACGGCCGACCATCACCGCCAGCTTCGGCCGGCGCGCGCATGACGCCTATTGGTATTATCACCGCACCTTCATGACGCAGCCCTATTTCCCCTTCTATCGCTCGCACCGGCCAGGTTCGATCGTGATGGAGGGCTTTGGCTGGCTGGCGATGCTGGCGCGGCGCAAGAAGATGGCGGCGAAAGTGGCGGCGACCACCGGGGCGGTCAGCGACAAGCCCTATTTCCTGTTCCCGCTCCAGCTCACCAACGATTATCAGATCCGCGCCCACTCCCCCTTCGAGTCGATGGTCGAGGCAGTGGAATATGTCATGGGCAGCTTTGCGCGGCGGGCGCCTGCCAATGCCGTGCTGATGGTCAAGGAGCATCCCCTCAACTTCAGTTTCCGAAGCTGGGCGCCGACACTGACCCGGCTGGAACGGGAGTTCAAGCTGACCGGACGGGTGCTGCACATCGGCGGCGGCGATCTGGAGACGCTGGCGCTTGGCTCGCGCGGCATGGTGACGGTCAACAGCACCTCGGCGACGCTGGCGCTGCGCAGCGGCGTGCCGACGATCGCCCTGGGCACCGCCATCTATGACATGCCGGACATCACCCATCAGGGAAAGCTGGACGATTTCTGGACGAAGCCGCAGGCGCCCGACCCGGATACGTTCGAGGCATTCCGGCGGGTGCTGCACGAGCGATGCCTGGTCTATGGCGGTTTCGCCAGCAAGTCGGCGGTGGAGACGCTGGTCGAGTCCACTGTCGAGCGACTGATGATTCAGGGACCGCAGCCACTGGTCCCGCTGGACATTGTCGCATTTGGGTGAGGATTGCGGTTGAGGGCGGCGGCGGGTTTGCCGTTTCGCTGACCGACGCCGGCGAGAAGGCAGACTTTCGGCGGAGCGGCGATGGGTTCGGGCGTTCGCCGCTCCGCCAACGGCCGTGATATGTAAAGGTTGGATGGCGCTTCCTCCTACCCTTACGCCGCCACCTCCTCCAGCCAGCGATCCACCCGCGCGAAATGATCCGGCCAGTTGGGCGGGCGGAAATCCGCCTCCGCCAGGCGAGCAAGCTGCGCGGCGCGCGTCCGCGAGGCAGGCTCCGCATAATCCCGCACGGCGTTATACCATGCCAGCATGTCATGCGGGTCGAGCGTGGTGACGATGTCGCCCGCAATCTCCCGGAAAACCTCCAGATTGCTGGCGATGACGGGCGTGCCCACGGCCAGCGCCTCGACCAGCGGCAGGCCATAGCCCTCCGCGAAGGAGGGGAAGAGCAGCGCGCGCGCCCCCGCCATCAGGGACAGAAGCGCATCATCGCCGCAATCGGCCAGTTCGGTGACATGGGGCCGCAGGACGGGGCTGTTGTCGAGCAGCCCGGTCGCCTCCCCGCATTGCCAGCCCCGCTGTCCGACAATCACCAGCCGGGGACAGGCATCCCCCAGCGCCGCCGCCAGATCGCGCCAGACCTTGAGCAGCAGGATATGGTTCTTGCGCCCCTCGATCGTGCCCAGCGTCAGGAAATAGGGGCGGCCGTCATCGTCCAGCCGGAGTTGGTTCGCGGCCTGCGCAGGCGGTGCGAGCCAGATCGGCTCCACCCCCAGCGGCGCCACGACGCTGTGCGGCGGCATCGGCAGGCCCTGCGTGCGGGCAAAGCCGCTCAGGCTGTCCAGCGTATAGACGCTGTTGGCGATGACCCCCGCGCCGCAGCGCAACAATGTCTGCACCCGCTGGCCATGTTTATGATCCTCCCCCGCCCGGCAATATTGGGGGTGGGTGATGGGGATGAGATCATGGACTAGATAGACCGGGCGCACGCGCGTGCGCGCAACCCACTGGCCGTGATTCGCCCGGTGGAGGCCGGTATGCCCGACATTGAGATAGGGCTGGCCCGCCGTGCCACGCGACAGGGGCGTGTAGAAGGAGGCGGTGAGGATGGCCGAAAGCGGGATTTTCCCGCTGCCGCCGAGCAGCATATCGAACAGCAGGCGGGATAGCGCGGCAGGCAGGACGCGGGTGTAGCGCCGACCATGGACCACGGCACGCGCGCGGTGCCGGTAATGGGCGACATAGGCCAGCATGACCCGGTCGATGCCGGTCGGCAACCGCCCGGCCCATGCCCGCCACACAAGGCGGCTGACGTCGAGAAGCACCGGCAGAAGAACCGGCAGACGGCCCGGACCAGATTCCGTCCGCTGCGCCACATCATTGCCTTTGGTCAAACGCGCGGCTCCGCCACCGGGTCATGCAGGGTTTGCGCCGTCATGCCCCCGCGTTAGCAGAGCGGGCGCCGTGTTCCAATGCCCGCTTGCCCGGTGGAGAAGGCGGCGATATTGCATCGCGTCATGACATATCGCATGCCTGCCGAATGGGCGCTTCACGACTGGCTCTGGATCGGATTTCCGGGCGCCCCCGCCGAATGGCCGGAAGGCCTTGCCAAGGCCCAGGCGCAAGTGGTGGCGTTTGCCCGCGCCGTCCATGCCGATGGCCGCGGCGAAGCGGTTCGCCTCGTCACCCGGACCGAGGCCGACGCGGCGACTGCCCGCAGCCTGCTGGGCGCGGATACAGGCGTTTCGGTCATCGTCGAACCTTTCGGCGACATCTGGCTGCGCGACACCGGCCCCATCGGCATCGCCTCCGGGCGGGACCGCGCGCTGGCCGGGTTCGGCTTCAACGGCTGGGGCGGCAAGTTCGACATGCCGGGAGACCAGGATATTGGCGCGCGGCTGGCGGCGGGCACCGGCCTGCCCTTCTACCAGCATCCGTGGGTCTGCGAGGGCGGCGCGCTCGACACGGACGGCACCGGCCTGTTCGTGACGACCGAGCAATGCCTGCTGAACGCCAACCGCAATCCCTCGCTCGATCGCAGGCAGATACTCACGCTGCTGACGGGCGGGCTGGGTCTGTCGGACATGCTGTGGCTGGGCGACGGGCTGGTCAACGACCATACCGACGGGCACGTCGACAATCTCGCCCGCTTCGTGGCGCCGGGCGTACTGGCCGTGCCGAAGGCGACCACGACCGACGATCCCAACGACCTGATCTACGCCAATGCCGCCGCCCGCGCGCTGGCGCATGGGCTGGAGGTCGTCCGCCTGCCGTCCGCCGGCCGCTATCTGATCGAAGGGGAGGTCGCCCCTGCCAGCTACATGAACTTCCTGATCGCCAATGCCACCGTCGTGGTGCCGCAATATAATGCGCCCAATGACTCCGCGGCAGTCGAGGCGCTGGCTGCCCTGTTCCCCGACCGGGACGTGATCGGCGTACCCAGCTTTGCCCTGCTCCGGGGCGGCGGCAGTTTCCACTGTTGCAGCCAGCAGATGCCCTCTGCCGGATAGGCCCCTTCCTCAGTAGGTTCGTTCCATGTCGACAACTCCCACCAAAGTCACCGTCGCCGCGCTCCAACTCGCCTTCTCCGATGACGAGGCGGACAATATCGCGCTGGTCGAGGATCATGTCCGCAAGGCCGCCGCGCGCGGCGCGCGGATCATCCTGCCGCCCGAACTGTTTGAAGGCCCCTATTTCTGCAAGTCGCAGGACGAGGCCCTGTTCGCCAACGCCCGCCCGGTGGACGAGCACCCCGCCGTCGCCGCGATGCGGGCGGTGGCGAAGGATCTGGGCGTCTATATCCCCACCAGCTTCTTCGAGCGGGACGGGCAGCATCATTACAACAGCCTGGCCATGATCGACGACAATGGCGAGATCATGGGCGTCTATCGCAAGAGCCACATCCCCGACGGCCCCGGCTATCAGGAGAAATATTATTTCCGGCCGGGCAATTCGGGCTTCAAGGTCTGGCCGACCCGCCATGGCACCATCGGCATCGGCATCTGCTGGGACCAATGGTATCCCGAGACGGCGCGGGTCATGGCGCTGATGGGGGCGGAGATGCTCTTCTACCCCACCGCCATCGGCTCCGAGCCTTATGACCCCAACCTCGACACCAGCCGCATGTGGCGACGCGCGATGCAGGGCCATGCCGTGTCCAACTGCATGCCGGTGATCGCCGCCAACCGCATCGGCGAGGAAGAGGGACCGCATGGCGACCAGCGATTCTACGGCCATAGTTTCATCACCGACCAATGGGGAGACATGGTCGCGGAGGTGGAGGACTGGCAGCATGGCGCGATCGTCGCGACGCTGGACCTGGAGCAGGCGCGTATGCACCGCGCGGGCATGGGCTTCTTCCGCGACCGCCGTCCACAGCTCTATGGCCGTCTGGTCGAGGATATTTGAGCGCTTAACGGCGGCATGACGGTCGGCCGGATCGGCCTGCCGCATCGTGGCACAGATCCGACCCGCGCTGACAGGCCGATCAGGAAATGCTCCATCTCGCCGTCCACCGTGCAGGGCGCGAGCAGTTCGCGGAACAGGGGCATCTCCGGCGCTCTGGTGAGGCGATCAGCAGGATGATCTTGCTCGGATTTTCAAGGCCGGGGCCATAGCTGACAATATTGGCGCCGGGCAGGCCCCAGAGCAGTGGCGCGGCCTTGTCCGCCATCACCCCCGGAAACTCCTCCACCAGTCCTTCGTGGATGTGCAGACAGGATCGTTCGACCAGCATCTTTCCGTTCCTCGTCCGATCATGCCCCACCCTGAGCGCGGGGCATGGGCTTGACCGATGAGGACAAATTGGCGCTGGAGGGACGAGATTCAGCCATGTTCGGGATGACGAAGGGTCCGGGCCAGCCTACCCCGCGTCGCGCAGTGTCACGGCCCGCTCGAACACCGCCTCGAACATCTCCGTCGTCAGCCGCCCGGTGTTCTGATTGTACCGGCTGCAATGATAGCTGTCGATCAGCACACGTCCGTCCGGCACGCGATGCTCCGCCAGATGGCCGAAGCGCGCCTTGGGCAGCTTGCCGCCCAGCAGCTTGACCGTGGTCTGGTGCGCGATCTGGCCCAGCGCGATGAAGATGCGCGCCTTGGGCAACGCCGCCGCCTGCGTCTTGAGGAAACGGCGGCAGGTGCGAACCTCCTCCGGCGTCGGCTTGTTTTCCGGCGGCAGGCATTTGACCGCATTGACGATGATGATCCCCTTCAGCCGCACGCCATCATCGACCCGGCCCGCATAGCTGCCCTCGACAAAGCCATATTTGGCCAGCGTCGCGAACAACAGGTCGCCCGCATAATCGCCGGTGAAGGGGCGTCCCGTGCGGTTCGCGCCCTGCTTGCCGGGTGCCAGCCCGACGATGGCGATGGCCGAATCGGGATCGCCCATCGCGCGCACCGGCGCATTCCACCAGTCGGGATGCTCCACCTGGCACTGCTCGCGCAACGCCACGAGCCGGGGGCACAGCGCACAGTCGAGCGGCGGTTCCGTCCCGGGCAGGGGACCGGGATCTGCGCGATCGAGAGTCTGGATGGGGGTGTCAGCAAGGGCTTCCACTCGGGTTTCGACAGGATTTTCGGGGCTGGTATCGGACATCGCACCCGCTTAGGGTCGCAGCCATGGGCAAAGCAAGCAAGCAGCGGCACAAGAAACCGGAAAAGCGGCTTTATGCCGTCGCTATCGGCTCCAACCAGCCCCTGTCGCGCAAGCTGGGACCGAAGGCGATCGTGGCCGCCGCCATATTGGCGCTCAACCGCAAGCCGCTGCGCGTCCGGGCCATCGCACCGACCCTCTGCTCCCGCCCGCTCGGCCCCAGCGCGCGCGACTATGCCAACAGTGCAGTGCTGATCCGCACCCGCCTGTCCCCGGCGGCGCTGCTCGACCATCTACAGGCAGTGGAGGCCCGGTTCGGCCGCCGCCGCCGCCGCCGCTGGGGCGCCCGCACGCTCGATCTCGACATCATCCTGTGGGAAGGCGGCGTGGTCCGCTCGCCCTGCCTCGCCATCCCGCACCCCGGCCTTACGGCCCGTGCATTCGTACTGACCCCCCTGCGCGCCATTGCTCCCCGCTGGCGCGATCCGGCAAGCGGTCTCAGCATCGCGCATCTCGCCGCCCGCCATGCCCGTGCCCGGCCCATGCGCGCAAAGCCGGTTGACCATGATCGGTCGCCCCGGTAGGGACGGCGCCTCACGGCATCGTACAACATGCTGTCGGGTCCATAGCTCAGTCGGTAGAGCAACTGACTTTTAATCAGTAGGTCACTGGTTCGAACCCAGTTGGACTCACCACCTCTCCCCCTTGAAATCGTTGAATTTTTCAGGACGGGAGAGGTATGTCGAGGGAATGTCAGCTCGGTCAAGTACCGAATAAGCACCGAATACGACAGGCCACGAATCTGTCTTCGACATTTGGCCAGGCTCAACTTTGGCTCCCCAAGTGCAAAAGCCCGAAGGCCTGGCTATAAGCTGAGCCATGCCACTTGACCGTACCGATACTCATTTTGAAAATGATCTTGATGCGCTTCTCCGACTGCAAACGATTTTACTCGAGGCTGTAGAGGGCGCGCGGGATCCCGAACTCGACCACGAATACGGCGAACTCCGCCGGATGCTTCTTGCGGACCCAGCCTACAACGACGTGGTGCCCAGCTTCGTCCGACGACACCGAGATTTGGGTAGCTTATGGCCCGCGCTGAAGAGTTTCTCCCCCCAATGGGAGCCGAGGCGTGGCCTGCTGCCGGTTTGGTGGACACCGAGATAAGGTGTTTTCACCTATCGGAGAGCAGGAATGCAGAGAAGGAAGTTCAGCTGCGAGTTCAAGCTTGAGGCGGTAAGATTGGTCCGTGAGCGGGGTGTTGCTGTTGCGC
>DASVMZ010000133.1:0-81857 GCA_036384115.1 Sphingobium sp. | reverse complement strand
ACCGCGCCCGCGCCGCCGCGCGGCACGCGAACGCCGTCGTCGTGCTCAAGGGCAGGGACAGCGTCATCGCCGCGCCCGATGGCCGCGCCCGTCTCGCCACCGGCCTCTCCACCTGGCTCTCCACGGCGGGCACCGGCGATGTGCTGGCTGGCCTGTGCGCCGCGCGCCTCGCGGTGACGGGCGACCCATTTCGCGCCGCGTGCGAGGCGGTGTGGATCCATGGCGACGCCGCGCGCCGGGCAGGCGCCGCCTTTGCCGCAGACGACCTCATTCCCTATCTTTCCTCCGTCATGACGAGCCGTAGTCGATGAGCGATACCGACCTTATCATCCGCATCGCCGCCAAGGGCGATGGCGTCACCGCCGATGGGCGCCATGTGCCGCTCTCCGCGCCGGGCGACCGCATCGCTGCGGATGGCACGCTGGTCCATGGTCCCGATCATGTCGATCCGCCCTGCCGCCATTTCCCCGATTGCGGCGGCTGCCAGCTCCTCCACCTCTCCGATGCGGCCTATGCCACCTATGTCCGGGATCGGGTCGAGGGCGCGCTGACCGGGCAGGGCATCACCCCCGACCAGATCGGCGAGATTGGCGAGGCGCATGTCTCCCCGCCGCGCAGCCGCCGCCGCGCCTCGCTCCGGGCGGTGCGCGTCGATGGCCGCATCGACATCGGTTTCGCCAGTCAGGGCACCAACCGCATCGTGGACATGACCATGTGCGAACTGCTCCACCCCTCCTTGTTCGCGCTGGTCGCACCGCTCCGCAAGCTGCTGGGCCGCGACAAGCTGATGGGCAAGTCGGCGGGCATCGTCATGGCGCTGGTGGATCAGGGCGTCGATCTGCTGCTGGAGGATGTGCGGTCGGACGGTCTGGCGGCGGCGGAGGCGCTGGCCGCCTTTGCCCAGACGCAGGGCCTCGCCCGCCTGACGCTGGTGGAGAAGGAAGAGCCGCCGATGACCGCATGGGAGCCGGACCCGGTGACGGTCAGCTTCGGCGGCATGGCGGTGCCGCTGCCCGCCGGTGCCTTTCTCCAGGCCACGCTGGAAGGCGAGGCGGCACTGGTTGCGGAAGTGATACGCGGGGTCGGCTCTGCCTCCACCGTGGCGGACCTGTTCGCGGGGCTGGGCACCTTCGCTCTCTCGCTGGCCGGGGGGCGCAAGGTCTATGCGGCGGAGGCCGCCCGCGACATGCTGTTCGCGCTCAAGCGGGGCGGGGACCGGCTGCCGGGCCGGGTCTTTGTCGAACATCGCGACCTGTTCCGCCGCCCGCTTGTCCCGGCGGAGCTGAACCGTTTCGACGCCATCGTCCTCGACCCGCCGCGTGCGGGCGCGCGCGATCAGGTGGAGCAGCTTGCCGCCGGTCATGCGCCGCGCATCGTCTATGTCAGCTGCAATCCGTCCAGCTTCGCCCGTGATGCGGTGACATTGATGGAGGGCGGCTATGCCCTGGACCGGGTCGTGCCGGTCGGCCAGTTCCGCTGGTCCACCCATGTCGAACTGGTCGGGACCTTCAGCCACAAGGGCTGAGGTGCCGCCGGGTGGAAACAGAAAACCTCCCCTGATTGGTTCGGGGGAGGTTTCCTGATTAAAGTTCTTAACACATCGTTAAAAATTGCGTTAATCCAAAATCTTACAGGATGGACCTCGCCCATACTTTGAGGTCTTCGCCCATCGTCGCATCGCGCGATGCAAGCGCGAAATTCGCCTGTGCAAAGCCCAGCTTCGATCCGCAGTCGAACCGCTCGCCATCGAAGGTGACGCCATGAAAGGCCTGGCTGCCGATCAGCTTGGCCATGGAATCGGTGAGTTGCACCTCGCCGCCCGCGCCCGCTTCCTGCGTGGCCAGCAAGTCCATCACCTCCGGCTGGAGGATATAGCGGCCGGGCAGCATCAGATTGGAGGGGGCGGTTCCCGGCGCTGGCTTCTCGACCAGTCCCTTGACCTCGGTCAGCACGCCGTCACGCGCGCCCGGATCGATGACGCCATAGCTTGGCGTATCCTCGATCGGCACCTCCAGAGCGCAGACGAGATTACCGCCAACCTTCTGATATTGATCGACCATTTGCGCCATGCAGCCCTTGGTGCGGCCGATCAGCAGTTCGTCGGGCAGAATGATCGCGAACGGCTCGTCGCCGATGATGTCGCGCGCGCACCAGATGGCATGGCCCAGCCCGCGCGGTTCCTGCTGCCGCACGAAGATCGCATTGCCCGGCGTCAGGCGCGTGCCCTCCAGTGCGGCGACCGACTTGCCCCGGTCGGCCTGCGTGCGCTCCAGTTCATAGGCCATGTCGAAATGGTCCTCGATGGCCATCTTGCCCCGGCCGGTCACGAAGATCATCGTCTCGATGCCCGCTTCCAGCGCCTCGTCCACGGCATATTGGATCAGCGGCCTGTCGACGACGGGCAGCATTTCCTTGGGCACTGCCTTGGTGGCAGGCAGGAAACGGGTGCCGAGACCGGCTACGGGAAAAACGGCTTTGCGGATCTTCACAAATACCCTCCTGCGTTAGGGACAGTGACATGGACAGGTCAGGCTAATGCCTGACTTTCATAAAAATTCTCGTACCATGTGGCGAAATGTTGGAGGCCATCCTCCAGCATCACCTTGGGATGATAGCCGCACAGGGCCTTGAGCCTGGATATATCGGCGTAGGTCGCGGTGACATCGCCCGGCTGCATGGGGCGCATGATCTTCGTCGCGGTGCGGCCGAGCGCCTTTTCCAGCGCCTCGATCATCGCCATCAGGCCGACCGGTCGACTGTCGCCGATGTTCAGCAGCCGATGCTCGCCCCGCGCGGGTGCATGGTCCAGCGCGCCCAGGATGCCGTCCACTATGTCGTCGATATAGGTGAAGTCGCGCGCCATCCTGCCCTCGCCATAGACCTCGATCGGTTCCCCGCGCAGGATCTTACGGGTGAAGCTGAAATAGGCCATGTCGGGTCGGCCCCAGGGGCCATAGACAGTGAAGAAGCGCAGGCCGGTCTGCGGAAAGCCATAGAGGCTGGCATAGCTATGGCTCATCAGCTCGCACGCCGCCTTGGTCGCGGCATAGAGCGAGACGGGCTTGCTCACCGGCTCATCCTCGGAAAAGCCCGCGCCGCCCATCGGCCGGTCGCCATAGACGGAGGAGGAGGAGGCATAGACCATATGCTCGAAATCCTCGGCATGGCGGCTCGCTTCCAGCAGGGAAAGATGCCCGGCCAGATTGGAGCGTTCATAGGCGAAGGGATTTTCAAGGCTGTAGCGCACGCCCGCCTGTGCGGCGAGGTGGACGATGCGCCGGATGCCCTGCTCGCGCACGATGCGGTCAACGCCCTCGGCGTCGGCTATGTCCATGCGGTGAAAGCTGAAACCGTCGCGGCCCGTCAGCGTGGCGAGCCGCGCCTCCTTCAACGCCGGGTCATAATAGTCGTTGACGATGTCGATCCCTATCACCCGCTCGCCCCGGTCGAGCAGGCGGTGCGCGGTGGCATGGCCGATGAAGCCGGCGGCGCCCGTGACCAGAACGGGATCGGGGCGTGTCACCGGCCGACGCCCCAATAGGAAAAGCCTGCATTCTCCACCAGATCGCGCGGATAGACGTTGCGCAGGTCGACCAGGATCGGCTGGCTGAGCAGGCTCTTGACCCTGTCGAGGTCGAGCGCGCGAAACGCATCCCATTCGGTGACGATGACCAGCGCGTCCGCGCCCTCCATCGCCTCATAGGCATTGCGGCAATATTCCACGTCGGTCAGCACCAGCCTGGCCTGATCCGTGCCTTCCGGGTCATAGGCGCGGATGGTCGCGCCCGCGTCCTGTAGCGTCTGGACCACCGCGATGGCCGGGCTGTCGCGCATGTCATCGGTGTTCGGCTTGAAGGTCAGGCCCAGCACCGCGACCGTCTTGCCCCGCACGTCGCCGCCCATGGCATGGATGACCTTGCGGCCCATCGCCCGCTTGCGATTGTCGTTGACCGCGACCACGGCCTCCACGATGCGCTGGGGGGCGTCATAGTCCTGGCTGGTCTTGAGCAGCGCCAGCGTGTCCTTGGGAAAGCAGCTGCCGCCATAGCCGGGGCCTGCGTGCAGAAACTTGGACCCGATCCGATTGTCCAGGCCGATGCCGCGCGCCACCTCCTGCACGTCCGCGCCCACCTTTTCGCACAGGTCGGCAATCTCGTTGATGAAGGTGATCTTGACCGCCAGAAAGGCATTGGCCGCATATTTGGTGAGTTCCGCGCCCCGACGGCTCATCTCCACGATGGGCGAGCGGTTGATGTGCAGCGGGCGATAGACCTGGCGCATCACGTCCAGCGCGCGGGTATCGTCGCCGCCGATGACGATGCGGTCGGGCCGCTTGAAATCGTCGATGGCCGCGCCCTCGCGCAGGAATTCCGGGTTGGACACCACGGCGAAGTCGGCATCCGGGTTGGCCTCCCGGACGATCCGTTCCACCTCGTCGCCCGTGCCCACGGGAACGGTGGACTTGTTGACGATCACGGTGAACCCGGTGAGGGCGGCGGCAATCTCTTCCGCTGCCGCATAGACATAGGACAGGTCCGCATGCCCGTCCCCGCGCCGCGACGGCGTGCCGACCGCGATGAAGATGGCGTTGGCGCCGCTGACTGCCGCGGCGACATCGGTGGTGAAGGACAGGCGGCCAGCGGCCACATTGCCCGCCACCAGATGATCCAGCCCCGGCTCGAAGATCGGTATCTGCCCGTTCTTCAGGGCCGCGATCTTGCGCTCGTCCTTGTCGACGCACACCACATCATGGCCAAAGTCGGCAAAGCAGGCCCCGGATACCAATCCGACATAGCCCGCCCCGATCATCGTCACCTTCATCCTGGCATACCCCTGTTTCTTCGGTTGTTGTTGCGGTGCAGCGTGACTTAGCTTTGGTCGATCAAATGTACAGAAAAGAGTCGGACAAGGGGTTAATGCGCCCCGGGATAACTATCCTGCCACTCATGGGAGATGCCGCAGGAGCATTTCCCCCGGATTTCAAACAGGGTGGTCAGTCGGTTTTCAGGATGCGCTGGAGATAGGCACCATAGGCCGATTTCCCCAATTTGGTGGCGAGTTTTTCCAGTTGGGCGGAATCGATGAAGCCTTGCCGCCATGCCGCCTCTTCGGGGCTGGCGATCTTGAAGCCCTGCCGCTTTTCCAGCGTGCGGACGAACTCTGCCGCCTCGATCAGGCTGTCGGGCGTTCCGGTGTCCAGCCAGGCATAGCCGCGCCCCATCATCTCGACCGACAATTGACCGCGTTCCAGATAGACGCGGTTGACGTCCGTGATTTCCAGCTCGCCGCGCGGGGAGGGCTTGAGGTTGGCGGCGATGTCCACCACCTGCTCGTCGTAGAAATACAGACCCGTCACCGCCCAGTTGGAGCGTGGATCGACCGGCTTTTCCTCGATGGACCTGGCCCGCATGTCGCCATCGAACTCGACCACGCCATAACGTTCCGGGTCGGTGACATGATAGGCAAAGACGCTGGCCCCGCCGGGCCGCGACATGGCGCTGCTGAACAGGTCGGTGATGCCATGGCCATAGAAGATATTGTCGCCCAGGATCAGTGCGGACGGGCCGCCCTGCACGAAGTCCGCGCCGATGATATAGGCCTGCGCCAGCCCGTCGGGGCTGGGCTGCACCGCATATTGGATGTCCATGCCCCATTGCGACCCGTCGCCCAGCAGAGCCTGGAACGAGGGGATGTCGCGCGGGGTGGAGATGATCAGCACCTCGCGGATGCCCGCCAGCATCAGCGTGGACAGCGGATAATAGATCATCGGCTTGTCATAGACCGGCATCAGCTGCTTGGACGTGACGATGGTCATGGGGTGCAGGCGCGTGCCCGAACCGCCTGCCAGGATGATGCCCTTCATTGTGCTTGCTCCTTTGCCGTGGGAGAGACGAGTTCGGCGACGATGTCGCTGACAGCCTCCTGCCACGGGCGCGGCGTGATGCCGAAATCGCGGGTCAACCGGCCGGTGGCCAGCGCGCTGTTGGCCGGGCGGCGGGCGGGGGTGGGATAGTCCGCCGTGGTGATCCCCGTCACATTGGCGGAGGGACCGCCCGCTGCGGCGGATAGCGAAAAGATGGTCTGGGCCAGCCCGCGCCAGCTCGTCTTGCCCGCATTGACGAAATGATAGATGCCGACCGGCGCGTCGCTATCGTCCAGATGGCGAAGCACCATCGTCTGGAGAGCGGCGGCCAGATCGGCGGCGCTGGTCGGGCAGCCATGCTGGTCGTCCACCACCCGCATTTCCGGGTTGGTCGCGCCCACGCGCAGCATCGTCTTGAGGAAATTGCCGCGATGGACGCTCAGCACCCAGGCGGTGCGGATGATCGCCGAGCGGGGATTGCCCGCCCGGACCGCCATCTCGCCCGCCAGCTTGCTGGCGCCATAGGCGCTGGTCGGCGCGACGGGGGCGTCTTCCTGATAAATGTCCGGATTGGTGCCGTCGAACACATAGTCGGTGGAGACATGCAGCATCGGGATGCCCGCATGCCGGCTCGCCTCGGCCAGCCATGCCGGACCCTGGGCATTGGCGAGGAAGGCGGCGCCGACATCGCTTTCCGCCTTGTCGACCGCAGTATAGGCCGCGCAGTTGATGACCGCTGCCCAGTCACGCGAAGCGAAACAGGCGGCGATGCTCTCCGCACTGCTCAGGTCGAGCTGGCTGCGGTCGGGGAAATGGGGCTGAACGTCGGCCGGCCAAGCCAGCCGACCCAGTTCCAGCCCCACCTGTCCGGCGCCGCCGGTGACGAGGATGTGCCGCGTCATGCGGTGGCCTTCAGGCCCAGCCGGTTGGTGTCATATTTATTGTCGAGGATGGTCTTCCACCAGCTCTCATTCTCCAGATACCAGCGCACCGTGCGGTCGATACCCTGCTCGAACGTGACCTGCGGCTCCCAGCCCAGTTCGCTGCGGATCTTGCCCGCGTCGATGGCATAGCGCTGGTCATGGCCCGGCCGGTCGGTCACATAGCTGATCTGGCTGGTGTAAGGCTGGCCATCGGCGCGCGGGCGCAGCGCGTCCAGCGCCTCGCAGATGCGGTTGACCACATCGATGTTGCGGCGCTCCGAATTGCCGCCGACATTATAGGTCTCGCCCGGCGCGCCCTTCTCGAACACGGTCCGCAGCGCGCGGGCATGGTCCTCTACGAACAGCCAGTCGCGCACATTGCTGCCGTCGCCATAGACGGGCAGCGCCTCGCCCGCCAGCGCGCGGATGATGATGAGCGGGATCAGCTTCTCGGGGAAGTGATAGGGACCATAATTGTTGGAGCAGTTGGTGACGAGCACCGGCAGCCCATAGGTGTGGTGCCAGGCACGCACCAGATGGTCCGACGCCGCCTTTGACGAGCTGTAGGGCGAGCGCGGATCATAGGCGGTCGTCTCGGTGAAATAGCCGGTCTCGCCCAGCGATCCGAAAACCTCGTCGGTCGAGATATGGTGGAAGCGGAACGCTGCCTTCGCATCCCCCTCCAGCCCCTGCCAATAGCCTAGCGCCTGCTGGAGCAGCGTATAGGTGCCCACGATATTGGTCTGGATGAACTCGCCCGGTCCGTCGATGGAACGGTCGACATGGCTCTCCGCCGCCAGATGCGCGATCACCTGCGGCTGAAAATCGGCCAGCAGCCCGGCGACCAGTTCGGCATCGCCGATGTCGCCTTGTACGAAGCGATAGCGCGGGTTCTGGTCGATCGGCTCCAGCGACGACAGCACCCCGGCATAGGTCAGCTTGTCGAGGTTCAAAACCTCATGCCCGCTGTCGTTGACGAGGTGCCGAATGAGCGCGGAGCCGATGAAGCCGGCGCCGCCCGTGACCAATATCCGCATGTTGACCTTTCTGGCTTGAAGCCGTGAATATCGGCTCAGTCTTCGATCGGGCCCAGGGGATCACCCGTATAGGTGAAGGGCGTCTCGAACGTCGCGAGCGTGGGAAGCAGTTCGTCCTTGGGGGAGAGCACCGGGCCGCTGGCGGGCAGCGGCCAGTCGATGCCGACCGTCGGACAGTTCCAGATGATGCCGCCATCGCAATCGGCCGCATAATAGTCGGACACCTTGTAGATGACCTCCGTATCGGCCTGCAATGTGACGAAGGCATGGCCGAAACCAACCGGGATATAGAGCTGATCGCCATTTTCCGCGCTCAGTTCGGCCGCGACATAATGGCCATAGGTGGGCGATCCGCCGCGCAGATCGACCGCATAGTCGATGATGCTGCCGCGCACGCACCGCACCAGCTTGGCCTGGGCATGGGGCGCGCGCTGGAAATGAATGCCGCGGATGGTGCCGATCGGCGCTGAATAGCTGTGGTTGTCCTGCACGAAGCGCACATCGACGCCGGACTCGGCCCAGCGGGTATCGACATAGGTTTCCGAGAACCAGCCCCGCGAATCGCCAAAGCGGCGGGTCTTGATCAGCTTTACCGGACTTCCCGTCGCCATTGCCCCGTCTCACCTTTCCTATCCGCACTGCAAGAGAGCAGCCGCGATGCAGAAAACCCCTGCCAGAGCCATCCTCTGGCAGAACTGCCACGCCGTTACAACCCGATTGCTTTTGCAGTTGCGAAGGAAACGGCGTTAACGCCCGCTTATACTGCCGGCACCGGTGACGAGGACATGGGCGGGAATAGACAAAGGGCGCGGCGTTTATGGCGCCGCGCCCTTTGATGATTACAGAATGACCGGCCTTATTTGCCGAATTTGCCGAACTTCAGCACGTTTGATCGGACAGGCGCGGTGACTTCCTCGCGATAGAGGCTGGCCATCGGCTCATCGGCGACTTCGCAGACATGGTCCGACGAAAAACCGTTGAACGCGGTCCGCATCGCACAGCCATAGGCGCCGAGCATGCCGATCTCGATATAGTCGCCCGCCTTCACATCCTGTGGCAGCATGAAGGGGCCGGTCATATGGTCCATGTCGTCGCAGGTCGGACCATAGAAGCTGAACGCCTCCAGTTCCGTGTCGTTCGCCTCGGGGCGCAGCAACTGCACCGGGAAGCGCCAGCCGACATGGGCTGCGTCGAACAACGCGCCATAGGCGCCGTCGTTGATATACAGCTCATTGCCACGACGCCGTTCGACGCGCACGATCAGCGAGCTATATTCGGCGGACAGGGCGCGGCCCGGCTCGCACCATAGTTCGGACGAGTAGCTGACCGGCAGGCTCTCGAACGCGCGATGGATCGTATCGAAATACAGCTCCAGCGCGGGCGGTTCCATGCCCGGATAGACAGACGGGAAGCCGCCGCCCACGTCGATGATGTCGACCGTGACCGATGCGCCGACGATCGCGGCGCGGACGCGCTCGATCGCCTGAACATAGGCGTGGGGGGACATGGTCTGGCTGCCGACATGGAAGCAGATGCCCAGCGCATCGGCGACCTGCCGGGTGGCGATCAGCAGTTCCCTGGCATCGACCAGATCGACCCCGAACTTGGACGCCAGGCTGATCTGGGCATGTTCGGAGGAGACGCGCAGGCGGACGCACAATTCCAGGTCGGTCGCGCCGCGCGTGGCGTGGACGATCTTGTCCAGCTCCTCCATCGTGTCGAGAGAGAAGGTGCGGACGCCATGCTGGAAATAGGCTTCGCTGATCGCTTCGTCCGCCTTGACCGGATGCATGAAGCACAGCTTCGCATCGGGCAGGGTGCGGCGGACAAGGCGGACCTCGGTGATCGAGGCTACATCATAATGCGTTATACCGCTGTCCCAGAGCGTCTTGAGAAGCTCGGGAGACGGGTTCGCCTTGACAGCATAGAGCGACTTGCCCGGAAACTTCTCGACGAAGAACCGTGCGGCGCGGGCTGCTGCCTGCGGGCGAATAAGCGTTACCGGAGCTGCCGGTTTGAGGGAGAGAGCTACCCCCAGCGCGCTATGATGCTTGTACAATTCAAGGGACCTCCAGTGTAGCCAGTCGAAGATGCTGCCTTGCGGTGGAAGTCCCATGGGGCAGCGAGAGAGCGCGATATATGGCCAAGGAGGGGGGGTGTAAAGTATGGAGGTTAAAAATACCCTGTCACAAAACTGTCATGAAACGCTCAGGACAGCCGCGCCTTGAAATCTTCGTAGGAGAAGGACCGGACCTCGCGCAACGCCCCGGATTCACTGTTCCACAGCCAGATGGAGGGCAGGGGCACACCGTTGAATGTGTTGGTTTTGACCATCGAATAATGGGCCTGGTCGAGAAAGGCGATGCGGGCGCCGGGCGCGGCGGGCACGGGCAGGGCATAATCCCCGATGATGTCCCCGGCGAGACAGGAGGGGCCACCGAGTCGTGTGACAGGTCCGCCGGCACGCTCGCCCAGCATCGCGGGACGATAGGGCGCCTCGATCACGTCGGGCATGTGGCAGGTGGCCGAGATGTCGGTGATGGCGACGGCCATGCCATTGTCCATCACGTCCAGTATCTCGCCGATCAATATGCCCGCATCCAGCGCGACGGCCTCGCCCGGCTCAAGATAGAGGGACAGGCCTGTCGCCTCTCGCACATCGATCAGGAAATCGACCAGCGCATCGCGCTGGTAATCCGCGCGAGTGATATGGTGCCCGCCGCCGAAGTTAAGCCATTTCAGTTGTCCGAAATACGGGGCGAGGCGCGGTTCGATCGCCGCCCATGTGCGTTGCAAGGGCAGGAAATCCTGCTCGCACAGGCTGTGGAAGTGCAGGCCGGACACGCCATCGAGATGGTCGAAGGTCAGCTGATCGATGGGGAAGCCCAGGCGGCTGTGCGGCTGGCAGGGGTCATATTTGGCGACCTCGCCCTCCGCATGCAGGGGATTGATCCGCAGGCCGACGTCGAAGTCATGCCCCTGCGCCCGCGCGGCATCCAGAATGGGGCGGAATCGCGCGTGCTGCATCGGGGAATTAAAGATGATATGGTCGGACAGCGCGCAGATTTCCGGCAGATCATCCGCTTTATACCCCGCGCAGTAAGTGGCGACTTCACGGTTCCGGTCCGGCCCGCTATATTCCTCCCGGCCCAGCTTCGCCTCGTAAATCCCCGACGCGCACACCCCGTCCAGATATTCCGCGACCACCGGCCCCAGCGACCACATGGAAAAAGCCTTGAGCGCCGCAAGCAGCTTGATGCCCGCCCGGTCCCGCACGTCCGCGAGAATGGCAAGGTTGCGCCTCACCGCTGCCTCGTCCACGACGAAGGCGGGGGTAGGCACATTGTGGAGGTCGAAGCGCGCGAATGCGCCCGGATCGCCGGCCTTGGTTTCCATAAATGTCCCTTTACGTCATCCCGGCGGAGGCTGGGATCTCGTGCCGCGAAGTTGCGCCCTCTCGATGGCATCCCAGCCTGCGCCGGGATGACGAACTCTGGTGGGCGAGTTAGAACGCCAGCGGAGCGTCGAGTTCCTTCACCTGCCAGGGCAGGCCATGCGCGTTCAGCATGTCCATGAAAGGATCGGGATCGAGCTGCTCGATGTTGAACACACCCGCACCGCTCCAGATGTCCTGCATGACCAGCGCCGCACCGATCATCGCCGGGACGCCCGTGGTATAGCTGACCGCCTGATTGCCGGTCTCCGCGAATGCCTCTTCATGATCGCAGATATTGTAGATGTAGAGCGTCTGCTCCTTGCCATCCTTGCTCTCGCCCGTGGCAATGTCGCCGATGTTGGTCTTGCCCTTGGTGGTCTCGCCCAGCGAGGCGGGTTCGGGCAGCACGGCTTTCAGGAATTGCAGCGGAATGATCTCGCGCCCTTCGTAGATCACCGGGTCGATGCGGGTCATGCCGACGTTTTGCAATACTTCCAGATGCTTGAGATAGGTATCGCCGAAGGTCATCCAGAAACGCAGCCGCTTGATCTCCGGGAAATGAGTCGCCAGGCTTTCCAGTTCCTCATGATACATCAGGTACATGTTCTTGGGACCAACAGCCTCGAAATCGAACGTCTGCTTGGTCGACAGCGGCGGCGTGACGACGATCTCGCCATTCTCATAATGGCG
The DNA here is from genome assembly GCA_036384115.1 of Sphingobium sp. GTDB lineage: Bacteria > Pseudomonadota > Alphaproteobacteria > Sphingomonadales > Sphingomonadaceae > Sphingobium. Next base: position 69,908 of record DASVMZ010000133.1, on the reverse strand, counting down.
GGCGGGGGCGGTCACTTCGCGGATGTTGATCTCCGGGTTGAAGTTGGTCGCGAAATGCTGGCCATGGTCGCCGCCGTTGCAATCCAGAATGTCCAGCGTGTCGATCCGGGCGAACTTGTGCTTTTTCAGCCATGTCGCGAAAACGCTGGTCACGCCGGGGTCGAAGCCGGAACCGAGGACGGCCATCAGACCGGCTTCCTTGAAGCGATCCTGATAGGCCCACTGCCAGCTATATTCGAAATGCGCCGTCTCGCGCGGCTCGTAATTGGCGGTGTCGAGATAATGGACGCCGGTCTTGAGGCAGGCGTCCATGATCGCCAGATCCTGATAGGGCAGGGCGAGGTTGACGACCAGCTTGGGCTTCACCAGGTCGATCAGCGCCGCCATCTCGTCCACATTGTCGGCATCGACTTCGGCGGTACGGATGGTCTGGCCGGTGCGTTCCAGCACGGACTGGGCGATCGCGTCGCACTTGCCCACGCGGCGGCTTGCCAGCGTGATGTCGGGAAAGATGTCGGGGTTCATCGCCATCTTGTGAACCGCGACCGATCCCACGCCGCCAGCGCCGATCACCAGAATCTTGCTCATCCTCGATGCACTCCCTGTGCTTCACTTGCCGTCCCGGACCGATATTCCGGCAGACGCGCGATATAGGCCATCCGTTCCGCGACGCAATCCATCTGCATGTCTGCCACTCCGGGTAAAGGATGGCGTCACATCATGGGGTCACAAAAACGCAATCGCTTCGTCACCCCATGGTCACGGCCACCCTCTAACGCGCCTTCATGACGATCCGGGGACAGTCTTTTTGGGAGACGGGCCGGGAGATGAAAGGGCCGAAGGCATCATGAGCAAAGCAAGGGCACAAGCCATCGACCGCGCGGTCATCAACCATGACGGCATGACGAAGGAGGGGCTGCTGGAGCGCGCCTTCGCCTTTGCCTTCCGGGGTCTGGTCTATGCCCAGATATGGGAAGACCCGGTGGTGGACATGGAGGCGCTGGCCATCACGCCGGACAGCCATGTCGTCACCATCGCCAGCGGGGGATGCAATGTCCTGTCCTATCTGGTCGCGGACCCGTCGCGGATCACGGCGGTGGACCTCAACACCGCCCATATCGCGCTCAACCGGCTCAAGCGCGTCGCGGCGATCCACCTGCCCGATTACGCACATTTCCGCCATTTCTTCGGCGATGCCGACCGGGCGGAGAATATCGAGGCGTACCGCCGCCATATCCGTCCCTATCTGGACGACATCTCGCGCCGCTATTGGGAGGGGCGCGACATGGTCGGTCGCCGCCGCATCGGCATGTTCGGCAAGGGCGCCTATAAGCATGGCCTGCTTGGCGGCTTCATCGGCGCGGCACATCTGGTGGCGAAACTCTATCGCATCGATCCGCGCGATCTGCTGGCGGCGCGCGACATGGACGAGCAGCGTGCGATCTTCGAGGAGCGTCTGGCTCCCATCTTCGATCGCAAGTTCGTGCGCTGGTTGACCGATCAGCCTGCCTCGCTCTTTGGCCTCGGCATTCCGCCCGCGCAATATGGCGTACTTGCGGGGGACGCCAGGATGGCGGGCGTGCTGCGCCAGCGGCTGGAACGGCTGGCGTGCGATTATGACCTTAAATCCAATTATTTCGCGTGGCAGGCGTTCGGGCGGGGTTACGGCAAGGGACCGAATGCGCCCCTGCCTCCCTATCTGGACGAGGCCAATTATGCGGCTGTCCGGGTGCGCGCGTCGCGCGTCTCGATAAACCATGCCAATATGACAGACTGGCTGGCGACCCAGCCCGATGCCAGCGCCGACCGCTATATCCTGCTCGACGCGCAGGACTGGATGAGCGACGCGCAACTCGCGGGCATCTGGACCCAGATCAGTCGCACCGCGCGCCCCGGCGCCCGCGTCCTGTTCCGCACCGCTGCCGAGCCGACGCTGCTGCCCGGTCGCCTGCCGGATGCGTTGTTGAACCGCTGGCATTATCATGAGGATGAATCGCGCGATTACACCCGGCGCGACCGTTCCTCCATCTATGGCGGCGTCCACCTCTATTCGTTGCTGGATTGAGCCGGTGGCCGAAGTGACGGCCGGGGCCGATCCCGGGCAGGTTTCGAAGGAGGCCCATGATGCCCTGATGGACGCGCAATATCGCTGGCAGCGGCATATCTATGACCTCAGCCGCAAATATTATCTGTTGGGGCGTGACGGGCTGATCCGCGCGCTGGCCGTGCCGGCTGGCGGATCGGTGCTGGAACTGGGCTGCGGCACGGGGCGCAATCTGGCGCTGGTGGCGCGGCGCTATCCCATGGCGCGGCTCTATGGTGTGGATATATCGTCGGAGATGCTCAAGAGCGCCCGGCGCAACGCCCCCACCGCACATCTGGCGCAGGGGGATGCAACACGTCTCGATACTGCGGCACTGCTGGGCGAAGCGACATTCGACCGCATTTTCATGAGTTATACGCTGTCGATGATCCCCGGCTGGCAGGGCGCGCTCGATCAGGCGGCGCGGCTGCTGGCGCCGGGCGGGCAACTGCATGTCGTGGACTTCGGGCAGCAGGAGGGATTGCCGCGCTGGTTCCGCGCCTTGCTGACCCGCTGGCTTGCCCGCTTCCATGTGACGCCGCGCGGCGACTTGCTCCCGGTATGCGAGGCGCTTGCGGTACGGGAGGGGCTTGTGTGCACCACGTCCCGGCCGTTTCGCGGCTATGCCTGGGGTGTCCGGCTCCAGCGCCCCGATCCAGCCGCATAAGGATGGCCATGATGCGGGAGCGCAATGTCGGCCCGTTCCCTTAACCCCAGATGATGAGCGTCGAGCGTGTCATGTCATCCGCAGTCTGGACAATCCGGGCATTCGCCTTGAAATTCTGCGTTGCGGCGAGCTGCTCGGCCGCCTCCTGCGCCAGATCCACGTTGGGCGTGGCGACCATGCCCTGGCTGTCGGCCGAAAAGGACTCCGGCTGATAGCGCAGGATATAGGGCTGGCTCGCCGGGGCATGATGCGTGGCAAGGCCGCCCGTGGGCAGCGCACTTTGTTCCGTCCCGATCGGCTGATAGGCATGGGATCGCTCCTGCACCTTGCCGATGGGTCCGAAGGTCACTGGCGCGGCGATCGGACCGGCATTATGGTTGGCGACGTTGGAAGCGCTGGCGGAGAGCTTCGCCTGACTGGCCCGCATGCCGCTCAGGGCCGTACCGATGATGGACATATACAATCCTCCCGTTCGGAGAGGAGCATGGCCATCGCCCGTTAACGCGGACCGCAGAGCTGTGCTTTAACTTTTTGTAACCGAGATATTGGCGGAGGGCGTACGGCTGTCCATCCCCTCAGGCCGCCCGACGCCGCTCCAGTTCCAGCCGGTTCCAGATCTCGGCCAGCGCCTCGACCAGTTCCACCATCATCTCTTCGGTGTGGGAGGGGCCGGGGGTAAAGCGCAGCCGCTCCGTGCCGCGCGGCACGGTGGGATAGTTGATGGGCTGCACATAGACGCCATATTCGGCCAGCAATATATCGCTGATCCGCTTGGCCTGGGCCGGATCGCCGACCATCAGCGGCACGATATGCGTGACCGTGTCCATCACCGGCAAACCAGCCTCGCGCATCAGGCGCTTGAGGGTCTCGGCAGATGCCTGCTGGCCCTCGCGCTCGACGCTCGACTGCTTGAGGTGCCGCACGCTCGCCAGTACGCCCGCGACCAGCACCGGCGAGAGGCTCGTCGTGAAGATAAAGCCGGGCGCATAGCTGCGGATCACGTCGATGATGACCTTGTCGGCCGCGATATAGCCGCCCATCACGCCGAACGCCTTGCCCAGCGTCCCCTCGATGATGGTGACGCGGTTTGCGACGCCGTCACGCTCCGTAATGCCGCCGCCGCGCGGGCCATACATGCCGACCGCATGCACCTCGTCGCAATAGGTGATGGCGTTGAACTCATCGGCCAGATCGCAGATTTCCGCGATCGGGCCGACATCGCCGTCCATCGAATAGACGCTCTCGAACGCGATCAGCTTGGGCACCTCGGGATCGGCGGCCTCCAGCAGTTCGCGCAGATGTGCCACGTCATTATGGCGGAACACCTGCTTCTCGCAACCTGAATTGCGGATGCCCGCGATCATCGAGGCATGGTTGAGCGCGTCGGAGAAGATGATGCAGCCCGGCAGGATCTTGGCCAGCGTCGCCAGCGTCGCCTCGTTCGACACATAGCCGGAGGTGAAGAGCAGCGCCCCCTCCTTGCCGTGCAGGTCGGCCAGTTCCGACTCCAGGTCGACATGATAATGGGTGTTGCCGCCGATATTGCGCGTGCCGCCGGAGCCTGCACCCACGTCGTGCAGTGCCTCTTCCATCGCGGCGATCACCTTGGGGTGCTGACCCATGGCGAGATAGTCGTTGGAGCACCAGACGGTGATGGGTTTCGGCCCGTTATGGCCTGCAAAACAGCGCGCGTTCGGGAACATCCCCTTATTGCGGAGAATGTCGATAAAAACCCGGTAGCGACCTTCGCTGTGAAGGCGATCAATCGCTTGCTCGAAAACCTGCTGATAGTTCATTCTGGCGTTTCCCCGCCTCCCGGCGCGTAAATCCTTCGGGGCGCCATAGCGTTTCACTCCGGCCAAGGCCACTGATAACGGCTCGCAACTGGCTATCTGGCTCGCCTTTTCGTACCGTTCCATGACAACCTCCTGCCTGCGGAACATCTGCCTGTGGAAAGGCGCGGCGTCGATGCGACAAATTGTCCCATGCCCGACGATAAGTGTTTTTCGTTCGGCAGGGAAATGGATCGACAAGGCCAGACTGATCGACAGGGGCGATCAGTGGGTCGTCAGACGCCGGGGCTGCCATAATATATGACACGCCATTGCGGTTGCTGCGCGCGTCGAGGCCTCACAGGGACGGCAGGCGGTGTGCCAGTGCATAGGTCGCCAGCAGCCAGGCCAATGGTCATCCGGCAATCGCGGCCGGGGCGGTCGGACCCTGCATCCGCCGTTCAGAGATAGTCGATATGATGGAGGCCAAAGGGGATCAGTCCCGGACGCAGAGCCTCCACATCGGGATCGCGCCGCGTGAACACCGCGGTGCCGGGCGTGGCGCTTGTCGGCCAGGGCGCATCACGGTTGAGATAGGCGATCCGGCGCGCAATGCCCTCCCCACCGTGCAGGAAGGTCAGCGGCCGGGGCGCGGCGGCGGCCAGTTCCGCCTCCACCAGTGGGAAATGAGTGCAGGCCAGCACGACCATGTCCATCCTGTCGCCACCCTTCTGGTCGAGCAGCCCCGCCAGCGCATCGCGCGCGATTACGGGGTCCAGCGTCTCGCCGCGCAGTTTGGCCTCCGCCAGATCGACCAGCGCGGCGCTGCCATGGCGCAGCACCAGGCAATCCGCGCCATGCTCCTGCGCCAGCCGGTCGACATAGGGCTGGCGCACCGTCGCATCGGTGCCCAGTACGCCGATCACGCGGGTCTTTGACCGGAGAGCGGCGGGCTTGATCGCGGGCACTGTGCCGACCACCGGCACGTCCAGCGCGGCGCGTACCCCGGCCAGCGCGATGGTGGACGCGGTGTTGCATGCGATCACGGCCATGCGCGGGCGATAGCGTTCGACAAGGCGGCCGAGCAGGGCGGGAACCCGCGCCGCAATCTCCGCCTCGCTCTTGGTGCCATAGGGGTATCCCGCACGGTCGGCGGCATAGATCACCGGCATGGTGGGGATCAGCGCGCGCGCCGGGCGCAGGATCGACAGGCCACCGACGCCGGAATCGAAAAATAGCACGGGGGCATCGGGCGAGACCGTCATGCTCCGCGCTTGCCGTTGTGGCGGGGCGCTCGTCAACCGCAATATTCTTCCCGGCCGTTTCGACACCACAGTTGGCCGTACCCCCGCCTACGGCCAACTGTGGTGTCGGCTCGATAAGCGGCATTGACGGACTTGCTACCATCCGGTGCCGCTCTATGATCCGGCCCCGTCATCAGGTGGGATTCTCATGCAGCATTTCGGGTTACTTTCGGCAACGGTCATTCTGCTGGGCTATCTGTTGGGGTCGATCCCCTTCGGCCTCGTCCTCACCCGGATCGCGGGCGCGGGCGATCTGCGCGCCATCGGGTCGGGCAGCATCGGCGCCACCAATGTGCTGCGGACGGGGCGCAAGGGGCTGGCGGCGGCTACGGTGATCCTCGACGGGGGCAAGGGCGCGGTAGCGGTCCTGCTGGGCGCGGCGCTGTTGCCGCAGGGCGGTGCCGCGCTGGGCGGTGTCATGGCCTTCATCGGCCATTGTTATCCCGTCTGGCTGCGCTTTCACGGCGGCAAGGGCGTGGCGACGATGCTGGCCGTCACGCTGACCCTGTACTGGCCCGCAGGTCTGGTGTTCGCCGCCGTATGGCTGGGCATGCTCGCCCTGATCCGCATCTCCTCGGTCAGTGGCATGAGTGCGGCTGTCGCGGCGCCGGTCGCCGCCTATTTCCTGCACGGGCAGGCGGTGCTGACCGCGCTGGTTGCCATGGCGGCGCTCGTCCTGTGGCGTCATCGCCCCAATATCGCGCGTTTGCGCAAGGGTATGGAGCCGCGTGTCGGCCAGGGCAAGGATAAGGCCAGGGACCAGCCCGCCGCATGACGTCCGACGGCCAGGACAGGTTCGACCGTCTCCGCCTGATCCGTTCCCCCAATGTGGGGCCGGTCGCCTATCGCCAGTTGATCGCCCGCTTCGGTTCCGCCGGGGCTGCGCTGGCTGCTATCCCGGACCTTGCCGCGCGTGGCGGGGCACGTGCCTTTCGCGTCGCGGACGAGCGGTCTGTCGTCGCCGAGATCAAGGCCGTAGAACGATTTGGTGGACGCCATATCTTCATGGGCGAACCCGATTATCCCGCCTTGCTGGGAGAGGCTGCCGCCGCGCCCCCGGTGCTGATGGCCATGGGCGCGCTGGATTTCGGGACGCGCCCGGTGGTGGCGATGGTCGGCGCGCGCAACGCCTCTGCCGCTGCCTGCCGCTTTGCGCGCATGCTGGGGCAGGATGTCGGCGCGCGGGGTGGCGTCGTCGTGTCCGGCCTCGCCCGGGGTATCGACACCGCCGCCCATATGGGATCGCTGGGCAGCGGCACCGTCGCGGTCATCGCCTGTGGCCTGGACGTGGTCTTCCCACCGGAGAATGCCGCGCTTCAGGAGCGGATTGCCGCCGAAGGGCTGCTCCTGACCGAGCATCCGCCGGGCACCGATCCGCTGGCCCGCCACTTCCCCGCGCGCAACCGCATCATCGCGTGGATGGCACAGGGTACGGTCGTGGTGGAGGCCGCGCCGCGCTCCGGCTCGCTGCTGACCGCGCGGCTGGCGGGGGAGGAGGGGCGGGAGGTGATGGCCGTCCCCGGCTTCCCGCTCGACCCGCGCGCGCAGGGCTGCAACGCGCTGATCCGCGATGGTGCAACATTGGTGCAGTCCGCCGAGGATATATTGGAGAGTGTCGGCCGGATGGGCGACGGCATGGTGCGCCAGCCCGGCCTGCCCTTTGCCGCCGCACCGCCGGTCGATCTGGCCGATGGCGACCGCCAGCGGGTCATCGGCCTGCTTTCCATGGCGCCCGTCGCGGTGGACGAGATCATCCGCCAGTCCGGCTGCGCGCCGGGCGCTGTCCAGACCGCACTGCTCGAACTGGAAATTGCGGGCAGGCTTCGGCGACACGCGGGCGGACGGGTCAGCCTCGACTGAACGGGCATGATATGAATGGCCGGTGCCTCAGCACTTGACGAATGCGCGTGATTTCCTTTCTGTGCCATAACGAACGATGGACCGGCAAGTGCAGGTTCCATGTGCTGGGGGGCAATCCATGCGTGAAGTCGTACACAAGCTGGAGATTGGGGCGGCACTGTCTGCCATGACCAGCAATGTTCGCCTCAACATCGGGCCGATGCTCGGTGTCGCGCTGGCGGTTGGCATCGCGGGCGGGCTGCTCGACACAGTGACGGCGAACTCAAGCAACAGTGCCGGCAACTTCATCCTGTTTTTTGCGAGCATATATGCCACCCACATGGCGCTCCGCACCCGCATCGGCGCGGATTCCGAGATCAAGCCCCATGCGGCGCGCGCGCTGGGCATTAATTTTCTGACTTTCATCGGGATATTCGTCGGCCTGTTGCTGCTCATCTTGCCCGGCCTGATGCTGTTCACGCGCTGGGCGGTCGCCATACCCGCCATGATGCGTGAAAATTTGTCCATTACGGAGGCAATGCGGCGCAGCGCGGAACTTACGGCGGGTAACCGCTGGCCGATATTGGGGCTTAGTCTCGTCCTGTGGGCGCCATTTCTGGTCCTGATGGTGCTGGTCGGCGGGCTGGCAGCCGCTTTTCTGGGTGAGACTGTAACGAACGGTGCCCCCTTCAACATCGTCCTCAATACCTTGTCGGCGTTGACCACGATCCTGGGCGCTATCCTCTGGACCGAATGCTATCTGCGGCTGGCGGGAGAGGCCCGGCAGGACGCGCTGGCGGAAATATTCGCCTGAGGCCGATTGCTCCGCTGCGTCGATCCGCCTTGACGGGTGGCCCCGGAGCCATTCACCCTCGCGCGTACACGTAAGGGACTGTATCGGGGCCTCATGCAACTCGTCATCGTAGAATCGCCTGCCAAGGCAAAGACCATCGAAAAATATCTGGGACCGGACTTCCGCGTCCTCGCGTCCTACGGCCATGTCCGCGATCTTCCGGCCAAGGATGGCTCGGTTGACCCGGATGACGGCTTTGCGATGGCCTGGGAAAATTATGGCGACAAGGCGCGCCAGTTGAAAGCCATCACGGACGAGGCGAAGACCGCCACCCGCCTGATCCTCGCGACCGATCCCGATCGCGAGGGAGAGGCGATCAGCTGGCATGTGCAGGAGGTGCTGCGCGCCAAGAAGGCGCTGCCCGCCGTGGTCGACCGCGTCACCTTCAACGCTATCACCAAGGCGACGGTGCTGGAGGCGATGACCAGGCCCCGCGCCCTCGATACCGACCTCATCGACGCCTACAAGGCCCGGCGCGCGCTCGACTATCTCGTCGGCTTCACCCTGTCGCCGGTACTGTGGCGCAAGCTGCCCGGCGCCAAGTCGGCGGGCCGGGTCCAGTCGGTGGCGCTGCGTCTGGTGGTCGAGCGGGAACGTGAGATCGAGGCGTTCGTGCCACAGGAATATTGGTCCGTCGCCGCAGTGATGGAGCAGGGCGGGCAGGAATTCACTGCCCGCCTCACCCGCTGGAAGGGCGACAAGCTGGATCGGCTGTCCATTGGCAATCAGGGTGACGCCGCGCAGGCGAAGGCCGATGTCGAGAATGGCCGCTTCACCGTCGAATCGGTGGAGACAAAGCCCTTCACGCGCAATCCGCCGCCGCCCTTCACCACCTCCACCCTGCAACAGGAGGCTGCGCGCAAGCTCGGCTTCTCGGCCAGCCACACCATGCGGGTCGCGCAGAATCTCTACGAAGACGGCGCGATCACCTATATGCGGACCGACGGCGTGCAGATGGACAGCAGCGCCATCTCCGCGGCGCGGCGGGCGATCGAGGCGCGTTACGACGGCGGCTATCTGCCCGACAAGCCGCGCCAGTACCAGACCAAGGCCAAGAACGCACAGGAAGCCCATGAGGCGATCCGTCCGGTCGAGTTCTCGAAGGATCATGCGGGCACGGGCGACCATGCGCGGCTGTACGATCTGATCTTCAAGCGCGCGATGGCCAGCCAGATGGCGGTCGCCCGGCTGGAACGCACGACCATCGAACTGCTCGACGGCACCGGCCAGCACGGCTTGCGCGCGACCGGGCAGGTGGTGCTCTTCCCCGGCTTCCTCGCCCTTTATGAGGAAGGCCGCGACGATGCGGAGGATGACGACAGCAAGCTGCTGCCACGCCTGTCCTCCGGCGATTGCCCCGCCAAGAAGAGCGTCAGCGCCGACCAGCATCACACCCAGCCCCTGCCGCGCTACAGCGAGGCAAGCCTCGTCAAGCGGCTGGAGGAACTGGGCATCGGCCGCCCGTCCACCTATGCCTCGACGCTTCAGGTGCTCAAGGACCGTGACTATGTGCGCATCGAGAAGAATCGTTTCTTCGCGGAGGAGAGCGGACGTCTGGTGACGGCTTTCCTCGAACGTTTTTTCGAGCGTTACGTCAGCTATGACTTCACCGCGGGGCTGGAGGACCAGCTTGACGACGTGTCCGGCGGCCGCGCCGAATGGCAGGCGGTGCTGGAGGCCTTCTGGCGCGACTTCAAGCCCAAGACGGTCGAGATCATGGACAAGAAGCCGTCGGAGGTGACGGCGGAACTCGACACCTTCCTCGCGCCGATGCTGTTCCCGGACAAGGGGGACGGCGTCGACCCGCGTGAATGCCCGCTGTGCCACAAGGGCCAACTCGCCCTGCGCGGCGGCAAGTTCGGCGCCTTCATCGCCTGCTCCAACTATCCCGACTGCAAATTCACCCGCAAGTTCGGCCAGCCGGGCGGCAGCGAAGGCGCCGACACCGGACCGGAAGTACTGGGCCAGCATCCTGAGACGGGACAGGACATCACCAAAAAGTCCGGTCGCTTTGGTCCCTATATCGAGATGGGCGAGGGCAAGGAGGCCAAGCGCGCCTCCATTCCAAAGGATCTGCCGGATGGCGAACTGACGCTCGATTGGGCGGCGAAGCTGCTCAGCCTGCCCAGGACCATCGGCGACCATCCAGAGTCAGGCAAGCCCATCGTGGCCAGCATCGGCCGCTTCGGTCCCTATCTCGCCCATGACGGCAAATATGCCAAGCTGGGCGGCACCGTGGAAGTGTTTGAGACCGGCATGAACGCCGCCGTCGTCAAGCTGGCCGAAGCAGCCGCGCGCGGGCCGGGCAGGGGCAAGCAGGAACCGCTCAAGATGCTGGGCAAGCACCCCCGTACGGAGGCGGAGATCAAGCTGATGGCGGGGCGTTTCGGCGCCTATGTCACGGATGGCGAGACCAATGCGACGCTGCCCAAGACCATCGATCAGGAAGCCCTGACACTGGAGGAGGCCGCGCAACTCATCGATGAGCGCGCCGCCAAGGGACCACCCAAGGGCAAGAAGAAAGCGCCAGCCAAGAAGAAGGCACCGGTGAAGAAGGCGGCTGCCGAGGCAGTGGCGGGCGAGAAGGTTCCGGTCAGGAAACCGGCTGCTAAAAAGCCCGCTGCAAAGAAACCGGCGGCGAAGAAGCCTGCGGCGAAGAAAGCCCCCGCAAAGGCCTGATCCGCACACGGGAAAGGGGAGAAGCGCGCCGGAGTCCAGCCTGTTCAGGGGGCTGGCGGGCCTGTTTTCTGCTTCTTCCCGCTGTGCCCGCGGACAGGCAGGTGCTGCTTGCCGCAGGCATGCACTCACACACCGCTCGCTTTCTGAGAATCTCCATCCTAATAGCCTGACCACCACGGCCAGCCAAAGGACCAGCCATGACGAAGCCGATAGAATGGGACCAGCCCGCAACCCTGATCGATCTGGCCGGCAAGGCGCCGCTCATCTCGACGATCCAGGAATGCGTCCGCCATTTCAGCGCGCTCAAGGCCATGCATCAGGAGGAAGCCCGCATCCTGCTGACCTATCCTGTTCATCGCGAGGGCCAGAAAACCCGGACCTGGCTGTTGAACCCCAATGAAATCGCAGCACTGGCGATACAGCTCCGCGCGCTCCAGCACTGACGGCCCAGCACTGACGGCTATACCTCAGCGGATCCGGTAGTAATCGGCCACCCGGTCCAGCCCGAAGCCCAGCACCAGCTTGCCTGCGCGCGCGGGCCAGCCCAGCGCGGTCTCGGCCGATGCCAACCCCTCACAGGCGCACACCACCCGCCACAACACATCTTTCAGGCCCGGTCCGGCGGCATCCAGCGCCCCGTTGAGCCGGTCGCGCGCCGCAATCCCCGCCACCCCCGGTTCGACCGGCACTGGTGCGCCCCGGCTTCCGCGCGCTGCCGCCGCGCCCATGTCCCAGCACATCGTCACGCGCGCACCCATTCCGGCCCGCTCCCAGTCGCAGCGCAGCCGCTCGCCCGCGTCATACTGACGTCGGGAGACGAGGCCGCGCGCCTGCAACCAGCCGAGCGGCGATTCCGCCAGATTCACCTGCACCCGCCGGGAAATGCCGTCGGCATCCTCGATCACCCGCTCGACCATGCGCGGCGCGGACCTGGCCTTCTCAACGCTCCTGTTACCGATCGTCTTGCCTGCCATGTCACCTCCGTCTCGCCGCTGGATTTTCCCCTTGCCTGACGATAGCGGCTGTAGGACAGCACTGTCCCGCCAGTTTGTATTGGACCCGAAATGATTACGCGAATCCGGGATGTACGAAGGGCCAGGGGGCTGACACTGGAGGAGGTGGCGGCTCGTTGTGTCCCGCCCACGACCGCCCAGACGATCGGGCGGCTGGAAACCGGCACGCGGACCGTCTCGGTCAAATGGCTCAACCGCATCGCGGCCGCGCTGGAAGTGGTGGCATCGGACCTGGTCGATCTGCCGGACAGCGCCACCGTTCCTGTCGTCGCTCTCCTGACCCTCGATGGCGCGATCGCGCCGACCCGTCCGATGACGCTGGTCCCGCCCCCGGTTCCTGCCGGGGCCATCGGCATTCGGGTACAGGCGACTATCGGAGACTATCGTGCGGGCGACGAACTCTGGTGCGAACAGCTTGGGCCAGATCGTTTCGCCCGGGCGCTCAACCGTGACATCGTGGCCCCGCGTCCCGGCGGCCGCTTCATGTTCGGGCGGCTGATCGACCATGACAGCGCCACACTGCACATCCTGCCGCCGGGGGCAGGCCAGCGCCAGGTCGTCATCGCCCGCGCCCCGTGGATCGCGGTGCCGGTGCGGTTGATACGGGGGGTATAGCGGGACGGAGCATCGGGAAGGTGGGCCAAAGGGATTCGCGAACATGGGTGTTCGTTGACCTCGCCTCCCGAAGGCGCTCCTATCGGTCTAGAGACAGGAAGGCGACTCTCCCCCGAGATGCGCTCCTGTCCTCTTGCTCCTCCGGGGATCAGTCCTTCTGGCAGGCCACGATGGCGGCGATCACGCCCAGCGTATCCTGCGGGTCGCGCACGCGCACCGTGTCGAGGCCCAGTTCCTTGGCAGGATAATCGTTGCCACCGGGGAAGATGGCGTCGCCGATGAACATCATCTTCTCCAGCGCGATGCCGCTATGGTCGCGCAGCTTCTTGAGACCATAGGCCTTGTCCACGCCCTCGCGGGTGATGTCGATGGATGTCGCGCCGCCCATGTTGATGGCGAGGCCGGGCAGGCGGGTGCGGAGGTCCGCCTGGATGATCTTGCGCTTGGCAAAGTCGGGATCCCATGTCTCCTTCGCCTCGATCGGCGCCTGCTGGCCCAGGGCGGAGAAGGTGATCTGGCTACCGCGATCCTCGATCCGTTCGCCCCATAGCTGCTCTGGCTGGAACCCCGTCGCGTCGAGCGAGGCGCTGAACTCCCGGATGATCTTCGCCTTCTCCTCATCGGAGAAGAGTTCGGCGAACACGGTCGACCATTGGCCATCGCGATGGGTGTACAGCTTGGTGCCCGTCGTCGGCATCAGCCACAGGCGCGACAGGTCGGCCCGTGCCGGCAACTGGCTGGCGACCTGCTTCTGGAACTGCGGCCAGTCGCCCCCGGAAATCACCGAGACATGGGCGACGGTGAGCAGGTCGGCCAGCGCTTCGGCCATATCGACCTTCAGGGCCTGCTTGCTTTCCGCAAGCGTTCCGTCGAGATCGAATGCAACTAGCTCTTTCATTCACTTGGCTCCTTGGGGGCGGTAGAAAGATCGTCTGGTTTATGTCTGTGAAATTTTTGCATCGGCGATATGCATCCGGTGACTGTCCATGATTTCGGTCCAGGGAGGATAATCACGACATTTCCGTGTCAGTTGAAACGCATGACTGCCCTTTGCGTTGCAGATGCTCTGCGGATGCTTGTACCAATACTATTGCATTGCACAATGGTCTGCGGAGAATGTGCGGCCCGTTTCGGCACCGTTGGACGCCGCTATCCCTCGCCCTGCGGGCAAATTTCGCGGCCGGGCTTTTCGCGGCGGGGCGGCATGCCCACATAGCGGGAAATTCAGGACATGAAATTCAGGCAGGAGTAGTTTTCCGATGACCGAGCAGAGCGACTATGTTCCCCCGCGCATCTGGACATGGGACAGTGAAAATGGCGGTGCCTTTGCCTCGATCAACCGCCCGGTGGCCGGCGCGACGCGTGACACGGTGCTGCCCGTCGGCAAACATCCCCTCCAGCTCTATTCGCTCGCCACGCCCAATGGGGTGAAGGTGACGATCCTGCTGGAGGAGTTGCTGGCGGCGGGCCATGTGGGCGCGGAATATGATGCCTGGCTCATCCGTATCAACGATGGCGACCAGTTCGGCAGCGGCTTCGTGGAGGTCAACCCCAACAGCAAGATCCCTGCGCTGATGGACCATAGCGGCCCAAAGCCTCGCCGCGTCTTCGAATCCGGCTCGATCCTGGTCTATCTGGCGGAGAAGTTCGGTGCTTTCCTGCCGACCGATCCCGATGGCCGGGCGGAGGTGATGAACTGGTTGTTCTGGCAGATGGGCAGCGCGCCGTTCCTCGGCGGCGGCTTCGGGCATTTTTATGCCTATGCGCCGACCAAGATCGAATATGCGATCAATCGCTATGCCATGGAAGTCAAGCGCCAGCTCGACGTTCTCGACCGGCAACTGGCGGAACGCCGCTTTATCGCGGGCGATGACTATAGCATCGCGGACATGGCGATCTGGCCCTGGTATGGGCAGCTTCATACCGAAAACAGCTATGGCGCTTCGCAATTTCTCGATACGGGCAGCTATACGCATCTCGTCCGCTGGGCCGAGGAGATCAAGGCGCGCCCGGCCGTCCAGCGCGGCCGCATGGTCAACCGTGCAACCGGGCCGGAGGAGTTTCAGCTGCACGAACGGCACGACGCCAGCGACTTCGCCACGCGCACGCAGGACAAGCTGGTGTCCGGCGACTGATCGCGATCTCGTCCTTTCCGCCGCATGAAAAAGGCCCGCTCTTCGGTGAGGGCGGGCCTTTTCGTTGGCTTATGTCTGTATGCGGCGCTGCGTCACACCGTCGCCAGCAGGGCCGTCGCGATCTGCCGCCCGGCCTGTTCCTCCCAGAGGTCGGCACCGCCACCCAGCGATTCGTTGAGCGTCGCGCGTTTCAGGAACAGGTGGCACTGATGCTCTTCGGTCAGGCCGATGCCGCCATGGAGTTGTACCGCTTCCTCGGTGATCGCATGATAGACGCGCGCCGCATGCGCCTTCAGCGCGCCTGCCTTCGCGGGTTGGGAAACAGGTGCGGCCCGTCCGCCGCTGGCATGGGTCCATAGCAGGGCTTGCGCGCCAGCCAATATCGTCTTCATGTCGGCGCAGCGATGCTTGAGCGCCTGGAACATGGCGAGCGGGCGGTCGAACTGCCTGCGGGTCTTGAGATATTCGACCGACATTTCCAATGCCGCCTCCGCACCGCCCACCGAATCGGCGGCGATGGCGAACAGCAGGTGAGCCTTGAGCGCGGCCGTGAGATCGTCTGCCGTATTGCTCCCGGCCAGTTCCACCGCTGCCCCGGCGCTGACACCGTCGAGCGTCACGTCGAACAGGCGGCGGCTCTTGTCCCACAGCGGCCTTTCGGTCAGGCTGATCCCTGCCGTGCCAATGGGGAGCAACAATACCCGGCCATTGGTGACGACGAGCAACTCGCTCGCCCTGTCGGCATCGGGCACGACCGACACTGTGCCCGAGAGTGCGCCGTCCTTTTCCGCCACGGTGGAAAAGCGCAGCGAGGCGGTCATGAGATCACCTGCAACGGCGCGGTCGACCAGCGCCTGCTGTCCGGTCCGGGCCAGCGCCTCGATCACCATCATATGCGCGGCGACCGGTCCGGGCGCCAGGATGCGGCCCAGTTCGAAATGGATGACGCCCTGCGCTTCTGCGCCAAGCCCCAGTCCGCCAAGCTCTTCCGGCACGGTCATGCCGAGCCAGCCCATCTCCACGATCAGATCCCAGATCGTGGCCGGATCCTGACCCAGCCCGCCCTCGCCAAAGGCCTTGCGCGCGGCGTCCTGCAATTCCGCCCGATCAATGTTGTTACTGTCGCTGCGCATCAGGCGGCTCCCTCGACAACCCAGTTTTTCGGCTCGCGCGGCATGCCCAGCATGCGCTCGGAGATGATATTGCGCTGCACCTCGTCGCTGCCGCCCGCGATCGTCCAGGCATAGCTGTTCATGAAATCGGCCATCCAGTTGCCCGTTTCCATGCCGCCACCGAACGTGATCGGCATATGATATTGCGACTCCATATCCTCCAGACGCAGGCCGAGCAGCGTGAACTCGCGCAGCACGCGGGAGTAGCGCAGCTTGATGAGGCTGGCCTGTCCCACCTGTTCTTCACCGGCGATGCGCCATGCGAGAAACTGGTCGGCCAGCGCGCAGGTCGCGTCGATGCTGGTCGCAAGGCGGCCGAAGTCGCGCATGATGCCCGCATCGTCCAGCCTGCCGGTGTCGCGGATCAGCGTGGCGATACGGTACAGGGCGCCGCGCATCCGCTCGGACAGTTCCAGCAGCGTCAGCCCGCGTTCGGAGGCGAGCGTCGCCTGCGCCACGGCCCAGCCCTGCCCCTCTTCGCCCAGTCGCTCGGATACCGGAATCTCCACCTCGTCGAAGAAGATTTCCGCAAACTCCTCGTCGCCGTGGATCTGGTTGATCGGACGGATGGTGATGCCCGGCGTCTTGAGGTCGAGCAGCAGGAAGGTCATGCCCGCCTGCTTGGCTTTTTCGGTGCTGGTGCGGACCAGGAGCAGGCATTTGTCGGCATATTGGGCGATGGTGGACCAGATTTTCTGGCCGTTGACGACATAGACGTCGCCGCGCCGTTCCGCCCGCGTGCGCAGCGCCGCAAGGTCGGACCCCGCGCCCGGCTCGGAGAAGCCCTGGCACCATGTCTCGCCCTTCAGGATCGCGGGCAGATATTGTGCCTGCTGCTCCTTGCTGCCCCATTCCAGGAT
Organism: Sphingobium sp.; assembly: GCA_036384115.1. Classification (GTDB taxonomy): domain Bacteria; phylum Pseudomonadota; class Alphaproteobacteria; order Sphingomonadales; family Sphingomonadaceae; genus Sphingobium. The sequence goes on along the minus strand of DASVMZ010000133.1, from coordinate 52,916 downwards.
GGTCGAGGCGGCATGATAGGTGGAGACGAAGGAGAGCAGCAGGCGCGGCGTATCGGCGCGGGCCATCTCCTCATAGATCACCTTCTGCTCGGCCAGGCTCTTGCCACCACCCGGAAATTCGGCGGGCCAGTGCGGCACGGCATAGCCGCCGTCGACCAGTTTCAGATACCAGTCGCGCTGGATACGGAAAAAGGCGTCTGAATCGATCGACTCCTGTCGCCACGTCTTGGGCGCGTTGGCATCGAGCCAAGCACGTACCGCGCTACGCAGCGTTTCGAGTTCGCAAGCCTCCGCCATCACTTCTCCCTATATCGTCAACCTGACCGCCGCTGCCCTAATTCACGGAGAAGCCGCTCTTTGCAAGCGCATCCAAAGACCATGCCCCAACAAACGCCATGGCGTAGCGGCACCCCAGCGCCACGCAGGGTTGGGGACTGAATCTGTCGGTTCCCGGCGTGGATAGCCGGATCGCCCGGCTACATCCCGGCGTTGTGCGCCCAGGTGACGGCAAAGCGGGCTTGGCGGTTGCCGCCATGGTCATGGTAGCGATGCGGAGCGCCATGACCGCACCGGGATGACCGCAGCGGATAGCATGCCTCATCCCTGCTGGCGTCACCTTGTCGAGCCTGGCGGACGATTGGCAAGCGACGGGGGGGAGGAGGAGCAACGCTCCGGCGCTTTGCCGCCCTGCAAGGCCATATCCCCTTGTTTACCGGACACAGGCTGGTCTAACGCCAGCGGAGCGGAGACTTGCATAGGTATCCGGGGGAGCGCAGACCGAGATGGATTTCAACTGGACTGAGGATCAGCAGGCCTTCCGCCAGAAGCTGCACGATTTCCTCGCAAAGACATTGCCGGACGATTGGGAGGAGTTTTCCAAACATGGTCCGGCAAGCCCCGCGCTGACCGAATTCGCGCGTGGCTTCTGCCGTGATCTTGCCGACAATGGCATGCTCTTTCCGCACTGGCCCAGGGAGATTGGCGGCGAGGGTCTCGGTCCATGGGAGCAGCAGATTCTCGCAGAAGTCATGTGGGAATGGGGCGAGCCGCGCGGCGGCCAATATATGAACGTCAACTGGATCGGCCCTACGCTCGTCAAATATGGGACAGAGGCCCAGAAGACCAGATATCTCCCCCAGATTCGCAGTGGCGACATGCTGTGGTGCCAGGGCTTTTCGGAACCTGACAGCGGCTCCGACCTCGCCAGCCTGCGGACCCGCGCGGTGCTGGCCAAGGATGAAAACGGGGCCGACGTCTATCGCGTCAACGGCCAGAAGATATGGACGTCTTACGCGGGGCTTGCCGACACCTGCTTCCTGCTGACCCGCACCAGCGAAGACCGCAAGAAGGGTATCACGATCCTGCTCGTCCCCATGGACACGCCGGGCATCGTCGTGCGCCAGATCCCCAGTCTGATCGGTGAGGGCGATATCCATGAGGTCTTTTTCGACGATGTCGTCGTGCCGGCCAGCCAGCGGTTCGGCGAGGAAGGGCAGGCGTGGGAGATCATCGGTTTCAGCCTCAAGAATGAGCGGCTTGGCATCCCCCGCTACCATCTGGCGCGCACCGCGCTGGACCGGGCGGTGGGAATCCTCCGCCAAGCCGGTGATTTCACGCGCGATGCCGTGCGGATCGAGGCGGCTCGATGCGCTGCCCTGTGCGAGGCGGCCCGCACCGCCAATTATGCGATCGTGCAGCGGCGCGTCGATGGTCTCGACGTCGGCGGCGAGTCAAGTTCCGCGCGGTACAACACGGTCATGGCCGAACGGGCCGTCGCGGAATTCGTCGTGGAATATGTGCCGGAGGCGCTGGCCGAGGGGCAACCCTATCTCAAGATGCACCATCAGCGGGGCATCGTCGCGGGCATCGCGGCGGGCGCCGCCGAGATCCAGCTCAACATCATCGCCAGCGACGTGCTGCAACTGCCCAGGGAGCCGCGCTGATGCATTTGTCGCTCACCGAAGATCAGGTCCAGATCCTCGATTTCATCGACACGCTGGCCAGACCCTATGCGGGCGTTCCGTTGCATGACACCAGCCTTGCGCTGACCAGCGACGCGCTGGATGCCGAACTGGTCGAGGGTGGCTTCCTCGATGTCGCCGCGATCCCGGAACTGGGCGCAGTGACGGCGGCTCTGGTGATCGAGAAACTCGCAAGGCTGCCCTTCGCGGTGGAATCCGCCGCGACGGCGCTGGTCCGCCCGTTGCTCGACCCCGACCTGCCCCGCCCGCTGTGCCTCGTGGAGGAAGGCGCGTTGAGAAAGCCCGTGCGTTTCCTGAAGGCGGGTGCGACGGTCGTCCTTGTCGGCAAGGGCGGCGTTCGCAGCTTCATTGCCACCGGGGATCTGGTGCGCGATGCCGGGGACGAGGTGCTCTACGCCTATCCCATGGCCTTCCTGACCGGCATTCCGGCGGAGACCCGCAGCCATGATGTCGGCGTCGACGAAATCCTGCGCGCCTGGCGTGTCGGGCTGGCGGCGGAGTCCGCCGGCCTGCTTGCCGCCGCGCTCCAGAGCGTCACCACCTATCTGTCCGAGCGCAAGCAGTTCGGCCGTCCGCTCGCGACCTTCCAGGCGCTGCGCCATCGGCTGGCGGAGGCGCAGGTCGTCACCAACGGCGTCTACTGGCTCGCCCTTCGCGCCGCCGGGAGTGGAGATGCGGGCGATGCCGCGCTGGCCGCGCTCCACGCGCAGGAGGCGGCCAAGCGGGTCGCCTATGATTATCACCAGTTCCTTGGCGCGATGGGCATGACGCTGGAGCATCCGCTCCACCTGTGGACCTATCGGCTCAAGGCGCTGTCCAGCGAATTGGGCGGACGCGGTGAACAGGCACTGGCGGCGGCAGACGCATTATGGGGCGCCGCCGCCTGATATTGTTGGGGTGAGGAAGGCATTCGCCCCTCCACCACCCGTCATTTCACCGCCCCATCGCCATCCCGGCCTTTACCCGGATGACGATGGGCATCAGGGTCAGAAGCTGACCTTCGTCCCCACCCGCACCGTGCGCGGTTCGATGATCCGGCTCAGGCGGCCGTCGACCGGGCTCGCGTCGAAGGCCGGGATGTAGGATTCATATTGATAGGTGATGTCCTTGTCCTTGCTGGCCAGGATATTGAGCACTTCGCCATAGATTTCGATCCGCTTGCCCTTCCACGCCGCGCGGACATTGACCACCGTGCTGCCGGAGTCCCGGGTGCTGTTGTCCTCGATCAACGGATAGGGGCCGAGGTGGCGCACGCGGACGCTGGCCTCCCACGCGGGGAAGACGATGGCAGCGCCAGCGGAGGCTGCATTCTCGAAGGCGTTGGGAATATGGTCGCCATTGTCATAACGCGCATGGCTGGCGGTATAATTGGCGTCGAGCGCCAGCCAGCGGACCGGGCGCCAGAAGCCGCCGATCTCGATGCCATGGCGGCGGCTCGCACCCGATGGCTCCACCGCGTTGGAATCACCGACGAAGCGGAGTTCGCTACCCACATCCAGCCAGTAATAGGCGGCGGTCAGCGTGGCGCCCGCCACCTGCAACCGTGCGCCCAATTCCTTGCCGGTGCCACGCACCAGCGTGGGGACGGGGGTGTCGCGGTTGACCGCCCCGCGCACGTCGTTCGAGTGGAAGCCCCGGCCCCAGCTCGCATAAAGCTCGACGATGGGGAGGGCCTGCCACGCGACCGACGCCTTGGGCGAGAAGATGCTGTTGCTTCCGCTGCCTTCGCCCAGAGCAGCCGCTGCGGAATCGCGTGCGCGCACGTCATAATGATAATAATCCTCGCGCAGGCCGCCGATCACGCGCACGCCGGTGATCGGCTTCCACGTCGCCTCGCCATAGAGCGACAGCGACAACTCCTTAACCCGGAATGCGCCCAGCGAATTGAGGAAGGCGCGCCTGTCCGTCTGGTAGACGCCGACATTGCCGATCGCATCATAGCGGTTCTCCGTGCCCAGGGTAAAGGTCAGTTCCGGGGCGATCGTCCAGTTCTTCTCCCCCTTGGCGCCCAGCACCCAGCGCCGGTCGAACTGGCGGATCTGCGCGCTGGAGCCGTCGGCATTGGCGTAGGTCGGGTTGGAGTACATCGACCAGTCATAATATTGGGCATAGACATTGGCACGCCAGTCCTGCTGCGTCACCGCGATGTTGCCGATGAACCGCGTCGTCTGGCCCTGTGCGGACGGGTCTGGCGAGCAGAAGGCGTTGGCGCAGATCGCCGATCCGATGATCCGCTCGGGAATCTGCTCGGTCGGATTCCATGTCGCGCGATAGGCGTTGATCGTGGCGTTGATCTCGCCCGTGCCGACCGGGACGCGATATTTGCCGAAGCCGGAGAAGTGGCGCAGATGCTCCGGCTCCTGCCACGGTCCGTCATAGATTTTCGCCTGGGCCACCAGCGTCAGGTCGCCCGGTCCCAGATCGCGGACGGTGCCGCCCGCCGCCACGCGCCGCCAGCCAAAGGAGCCGCCCTCGGCGGAAATCCATGGCCGGGCAAAGCTGTCGATGGTGGTCATATAGGCGGCGCCCGCCAGCGCGAAGTCGCCGCCGTCCGCGCGATACGGTCCCTTGCGATAATCCTCCCGCGCGACGATCTCCGGGATCAGGCCGTTGAGATCGAGATAACCCTGACCATGGCCATGGGTCCGCAGGTTCATCTGCACGCCGTCGATATAGGTGGTGAAGTCCGACCCATGGTCGAGGTTGAAGCCGCGCAGAAAATATTGGTTGGCCTTGCCGCTGCCCGAATGCTGGGCCGCGACCATGCCGGGCACCGCCTCCAGCAGTTCGGCAACGCGCAGCAGCGGGCGCACCAGCAGGTCGGAGCCGCTGACCGTGCCCTCGCTGGCGGCATGGGCGATGCCGATCTTGGCCTCGCCGCGACCGAAGACGAGAATGTCCGTGGTGCTTTGCGCGGCTGTCTCGTCGGTCGTGGATGCGGTGACGGCAGCATCGGCGACGGATGCGCCCGCGCTGCCCGCTGCGTCCGCCTGATGCGCCGGGATGGCGATGGCACAGGCGGCGGAAAGAAGGCGCAGGGCCTTGGTGGATGTCATGAAATCTACTCCGGGCGCCATGCGACGGAAGGCGGAGGCGTGCCGTCGCGTGCGACGGTCGGCGCGGGGGACCGGCCGGACGCCACGAGCGACCGGTCCACGCACCGATGCGGCCTCTGCCGCTCGTTCGTCGCTCAGACGGAGTTCACCGTGCCACGGCCATCCCCTGGGCCAGGGCAAGAGCGACCAGACGTCGGCAGGTCTCCTGGCTCACGGGTCGACGCTCGATGCACGGCCTTCCCAGGCCTCGCATGATTTAGCGTCCGGCCCAGTGGCTGACCTCCCTCGCATTGGGGGAGGTCGATATGCATGTCGCTCACCGCTTACAGTTGCAGGGACAGCTTCGGCTTTGGCGCCCCATCAACAGGGGCATCCGCACCGCATTCCCTTTTAACCTCTTTCGAGGCACCGACGCGATCAGAGGCCTGAGGGGCAGGGATGATTGTCCCTCAGGCCGGAGTTTCGTTACAAAGCCGAAGCGTATCTGGCAAGCCGTGGTCCTTTATACCTTCATCAGAAAGTCTTGCTGACAAAGACATTGGCCATGCGCGGTTCGTTGTAACCCAGGTAATAGAGCGGCGTCGAACCTGCGTTGGTGGGCGCATAGGAGCCGGACTGGCCCCGCCGCAGATCGAAGATGTTGCTGACCTGCACGCCCACCGTCACGGACTTGTCCTGCGTGGTGTAGTTGATCGTGCCGTTGGCGAACGTCTGCCCCTGCACCGCAATCTGCTCGGTGTTATAGATGTCGGCGAACCGCTTGGATTCATATTGCACATCCGCCCCGATCCGCACGGTGCCGGGGATTTTGAGCGGCAGGGCATAGCTGAACGACCCGCTGAGCTGCCAGCGCGGTGATAGTGGGAAGTCCAGCCCGATCAACGTTTTACGACCGGGAACATTGTTGGGCAGGTCGGCGGTGAAGGTACGATATTTCGTCCTCAGATAGGCCGCCGAACCGTTCAGGCGCAGGCCCTCGAACGGTGCCGCGCTCAGCTCCAGCTCGCCGCCCCAGGACGCTGCCTTGCCTGCGTTGATAAGCTGGTTGATGACGAGGTTCTGAGACGCGCCGCTGGTGGCACGGACCTGGAAATCCTTGATGTCATTATAGAATATCGCGATGTTCGCGGTCAGGCGGTTGTCGAACAATGTGCTCTTCAGGCCCGCCTCATAGGTGGTGAGTATCTGCGGCAGATAGGGCGTGCGGGTGCCGATCTCGGTATTGGTCCGCAAATCGTAACCGCCGCTTTTGAACCCCTTGGAGTAGGACGCATATTGAAACAGGTTCGGCGTCCACTGCACCTGAACGCCCAGCTTTGGCGTGAACTGCGAGAAGCGCCTGGGATCGGACGTCGCGTCGAAGCTCTTGAAGGTGCTCGTGGACTCGGTGCCGGTGGGATATTGGACGAAGAAGCGGTCCTGATCATAGCCCCATTCGCTCGCATCGTGCAGGCCCCATTGCGTGCCCTGCTGGCCGATATTGTGGAACTTGCGCTGGTCCGTCGTCCAGCGGCCGCCGACGGTCAGGGTCAGCCGGTCCGTCGCCAGCCAGTTGACCTGGCCATAGACGGAATAGCTTTCGGTCTTCAGCCAGTTGTTGGTGTGGGTGACGGTGCCGACATTGTCCACCTTGCCGCTGGCCGACTGGCTCAGCCGGTGGTTGTGGAAGTTTTCATAGAAATAATAGGCGCCCAGCACGAAGTTGAAATGGTCATATTCGCCGTTGAGATTATATTCCTGCGTGACCTGATATTGCTTGAAGCCGGCAAGGCTGGGGCTTTTTATCGCGGTGACGCCGCTGTTGCCATAGTTGATCGGGCCGTTGATGCCGCGATAGGCCGTCACCGACTTCGCCACCAGATGCGGGTCGATCTCGTAGCGCAGGGTCAGCGAACCGCCATAGGCATCAGTGAAATTATAGGGAGCGACCGCTTCCCAGGACAGGTCCGGGTTGGTCGGCTGTCCGCTGTTGGGTTGACCGTTCGGCTGGTTGACCGGCGTGTAATAGCTCTGGCTGGAACGGTCGAACATCACGTCGCCGGACAGGGTGGCGCTCAGCCGGTCGGTGATCTGCGACTTCAGCTTGGCGCGCAGCACGGTGATGTCGAGGTCGTTGACATGGCGGTTGAGCGGTATGCTGTACTGCCAGCCGTCGCGGGTATGGCGGATGATGGAGAAGGAGCCGTTCAACGCGTCATTGGGCAGGATCGCCCCGCTGATCCGCGCCTTCAGGTCGACATTATGGTAGGAGCCATAGGTGGTGCTGACGAACAGTTCGCGGTCCGCCTTGGGATCCTTGGTGATGAAGCGGATCGCGCCCGCGCTGGAATTGCGGCCATACAGCGTGCCCTGCGGACCGCGCAGCACCTCCACCCGCTCCAGGTCCGGTGTGTCGTAGAGCGATCCGACCGTGCGGGCCAGATACACATCGTCGACATAGACCGCGACGGACGGCTCGGGATAGGTGTCGATCTCGCCGATGCCGCGTATCGAGTAGGTCTGGGTGGTATAGGCAGTCGACCGCTTGGGCGCGAGCAGGCCGGGCACGCGGCCGGACAGGTCGCGGAAATTGGAAATCTTCTGCTGCTCTATGGCGTCGCCCGCGATGGCCGATACGGAAATAGGCGTGCGTTGCAACGACTCCTCGCGCCGCGACGCCGTCACGACGATGTCGGTCAGCCCCGCGTCGGCGTCCGCGTCCGCCCCCGATGTGTCGGCGGGCAGGGGCTGAGCGGGCAGGGGCTGGGCGATGAGGGGCGCCGTCATGCCGATCAATGTGGCGACGGCGCCCGCCCGCAGGCCCCTGTGCAGGCACAAGGCAAGGACAGGATAGGATCCGGTGTTCAGATGACGCATGATTTCCCCCAAATTCAGGATGGGGGAAGTGACGTGCGCGGCCCGGTCGATCAAACGAGTATTGGTCGCGACCCTTTTGAGTATCCGCAAACCTATTGGCCCTGCTTGATCGACCGGATGCTTCCGTCAACTCATGCCTTAATTCAGGCGGCGGCTTCGGCTTGTGCATAGGGGTCATTTTCCTTGCCGATCAATAGGTGGGCGGGGAACCCATAGGCCTTGCCCCATGCGGCCAGAAGTTCGTCGGTCGCTGCCTCCGCACCCGGCACTTGGCGGATCGCGGCGATAGCGGCGCGGCACGCCATCTCCCGCAACCCTGTGATGAAAGTGGTGAATCGATTCGCCAACGACGGCTTCCTGCGGGCTGTGCGAGGGCGGGGGCGGGGGCCTGCAACTGATGCGCCCGGCGGCAGGGATCAGCATGGACGCGGTCGTTCGCCGGACCGAACCGGAATTGCAGGCGGTCGACTGCGGCAACCGCATGATCCGCAGGACGCGGCCTGACACCGATTCTAGGCGAAGCGATGCGGGCGTGATCGCTGGCGATCCGGTGAACCATTTACAGGATATTTTGGAGGCGCGGCAGAGCGTGTTGGGGCGACTGACGTCTTTTCCGCGAATGGCTGCGCTCTGCGGGACAATGGCGCTTACGCCTCCAGAAATGCGCCGATTGCCTCGGCGCAGGCCCCGGGCGCTTCCAGCGTCAGCATATGGCCATGGCCCGGCCAGTCTATCCGCCGCACATTCTGCCCACAGCCTGCGATCATATCCGCGATCAGGCGGAAGTCAGGCAGGTCATGTTCGCCGGTCAACAGCAGCGTCGGCGTTGCCAGCAGGGGCAGGCGCTCGACATCGGGCAGGACGGGATGCTGGCGATCGGCGATCCACTCGCCGCAGCAATAGCGATCGATCGATACCCGGAGCATGTCCGCCAGCCGGGGATCGCGGCGAATCGTCGCGAACAGGGGGTGGTCGAACCAGAGCTGCCGTGCGCCATGCAGGTCGTTGGCGCGGGCGCATGCGGTCATCGCCCGCCAGGCGATGCGCCACTCCTCCGACCAGTCCCATGCCATCAGGCCTGGACTGATGAGCACGAGGCGGCGAACCCGATCCGGGTGGTTCAGCGCGAAATGGGTGGCGATGCTCCCGCCCATCGAGATGCCGACGAGGTCGGCGCGAGCGATGCCCTCTGCATCCAACAGCGCCAGCAGATCATCCGCATGGGAAAAACCCTCGTCGCTCAACGCCCGCGATTCGCCAAAGCCGCGCTGGTCGTAGCGGATCGCGGCCAGCGTCGGGTCCAGACGATCCCAGACCGGATCCCAGTCGGTCCTTGAACCGCCAAAGCCATGGAGGAAGATCGCGTCGGGGTTGGTCCCGCGCGCTTCACCGATCAGATCGGCATCGGCGAGCCGCCAGTGCAGCGGTGCATGGACCATGGTCTCTCCCCGGCCGGACAATATGGTTTCAACGGGGGCATCATAGCCTGACTGGCGGACCTGTCGCGACAATAGCGAAAGGGGCGCTGCGATACGCATCCGCCAAGCACCGCCGCTATATCGCCGGGGCGCCGCGGCAACGGGAGAGAAGGGCGCGGGCCGGGACCGTCGCCTGTGAAGGACGGCCCCCGGCCCACCGCCCGATCAGGCCGAACCCATGTAGCGGCCGCCATTCACGCTGATCGTCTGGCCGGTGATATAGCCTGCGTCTTCGGATGCGAGATAGGAGACGGCTGCCGCCAGCTCCTCGACGGTGCCGGGACGCTTCATCGGCATGGTCTGGGCATAGGCGTCCACGTCCACCGGCGAGGCTTCCAGCATCGGCGTGCGGATGAAGCCCGGCGGCACCATGTTAACGGTGATGCCCTCTTCGGCGACTTCCATGGCCAGCGCCTTGGAAAAGCCCATCAGGCCGCCCTTGGATGCGACATAATGCGCCATGGCGGGCGCGCCGGTCTGGATGGAGGAGGAGGTGATGTTGACGATCCTGCCCCATTTGGCGGCGCGCATATCGGGCAGGATCGCCTGGGTGACAAGGAACGGCCCCTTGAGGTTGACCGTCATCATCCGGTCCCAATGTTCCTCGGTGATGGTCTGGAACAGATCGAAACCGGTCATGCCTGCGTTGTTGACCAGCACGCTGACCGGGCCGAGTTCGGCGCGGACCCGCTCCACGGCTTCCTTGATCGGCGCCGACCTGGCGCAATCGACGACCTGCGCGATTGCCTTGCCGCCATTGGCGACGATGATGTCGACGGTTGCCTGTGCACCTTCACCGTTCAGATCCCAGACGGCGACCGTGGCGCCATCCTGGGCCAGCCGAACCGCGCAGCCACGGCCGATACCGCTGCCGCCACCCGTGACGACCGCCACTTTTCCAACCAATGACATCATGCTCTCCTTGCAAACCGGCCGGGGTAGGCCGCAATTCGTTCGGGTAATCCCGTATGCGTTTGCAAAACAGCATTGTTGACTAACGTGTCAAGTGGTCGCGTTTTCCAGGTCGGCAAAGCCGCCATATTTGCCCTTGAAGAACAGCATCGGGTCTTCGTCGCGCACCACTTCCATCGCCTGCACGTCCCCCAGCACAAGATAATGGTCGCCTGTCTCCACCACCTGCCTCAGCGTGCAGTCGATCCAGGCGATGGCGCTGGCCAATATGGGCGAGCCATTGGCCGAGAGACGATATTCGACATCGGTGAATTTATCGGGACCGCTGGTCGCAAGCTGGCGGCACAGGCTCTGGTGCGCCGCGCCGAGCACATTGACGCAGAATTTGCCCGCGCGCTCGATCTTGGGCCAGGTCGAACTTTTCCTGTCGGGCAGGAAGCCGACGAGCGGCGGATCGAGCGAGACGGAGGTGAAGGTGCCGACCACCATCACCACATGTTCCCCATCGGCAGCGACAGCGGTGATCGCGCAGACACCGGTCGGATAATGGCCCAATACCCGTCGAAAAGTCGGTCCGTCGATCATTTTTGCCCGTTCCCATATCCGTCGGCCCGTCTTCTGTCCGGGCAGTCGCGATCATCTGGGCCTTCTGCTGCCCATAGCCCGCTGATGTGAATAATATGCGTTTTTGCGAATAGCGGGATCACGCGAATGCGTCACCCCGCCATATAGTCCCGCGTTCAGACGCGGCCCGTCACCGGGATATTCGCGCCGGTCACGGCGGAGGCCGCGGGGGAGAGGAGGAAGGCGATGACATTGGCCAGTTCCACCGGGGCCACCCATTTGGGCGCATCCGCCTCACCCATGTCCGCGCGGTTGGCTGGCGTGTCGATGATGGAGGGCAGGACGGCATTCACGCGCACGCCCTTGTCCTTCAATTCCTCGGCCAGGCTCTCGGTCAGGCGGGCGACGCCGGACTTGCTGGCGGTATAGGCGCCCATGCCCAGTCCGGCCTTGAGCGTTGCCGCCGCGCCGACATTGACGATCGCGCCCCCGCTTTCCAGCAGCGCCGGCAGCAGCGCGCGCGAGGTGTGCAGCGCCGTCATCACATTGATCTTGTGCAGGAACTCCCAGCTGTCCGGGCTGCCGTCGATGATCGTCTCCCAGCGGAAACCGCCCGCGACATTGACCAGGCCGTCGACCGCGCCCGCGATCTTGCCCCTGGCCGTTTGCGCGCCCGCCGCCGACGTCAGGTCCGCGCCGCCGACGAAAGTGCCGGGGAAACCCGCTGCGTCGGCCGCGAGATCGACGCCCGTCACGCTATGTCCCTGCTCGCTCAGAAACTTCGCCACCGCTCCGCCAAGGATGCCGGCTGCGCCCGTTACGACGATATGGCCCATTCAACTGTCTCCCTTAAATGATTCCCTGCTGCATGTGCGTCCGGTCATGGTCAAGAGGCAAGGGACGGGCGGGCAGGAAACTATGATGTCCGCCGGACCGTCCACGGTTCCTGCTTTCGTAGTAATACGCCAGTGCTGGAAACCGGCCATCCGCTCCCCCGTTACCGCACCGGGCAAGCCGTCTCCGCCCCGGCGCGCAGGTCGAGGCAGCGGCCATCCGGGCCACCCTTCGCCGGCAGCGGCAGGCCGATTTCCGCGGCAAGGGTGGGCAATATGTCCACCGTCTCCACGCCCAGCGGCTGCTCGAACGGCGTCAGGCCCTTGCGCCAGAACAGGATAGGCACACGGCGGTCATAGCCCCAGGGACTGCCGTGCGTCGCCACCGCGCCGCCCGGCGGGGAAGGGATCGGCGTGACGCGGGGTTTCAGCAGGACGAGGAAATCGCCGGACCGTTCGGGATCGAACGACGCCTTGGCCTCGTCCAGCAGCGACCATGCCTCTGGCGGGCCGGATGGCTCCGGCGCGGCCAGCAGGTCGGCATGGGTGAAGACGGTCTGCACCTGGGGATGGCCGCGATACAGGGCCAGCGCGGCCTTCAGCACCTTCTTGCGATTGGCGCTGGACAGGTCACGGCGCAGATACATGTCGCCAAACGCCCCATCGCCCAGGATCAGCGGCCCCTTGACGCCCGTGCTCGTTTCCAGCGCCGCGTTGACGGCCCCGATGGTCAGCGCGCTGTCGACGCGGGCTGCATCCGGCGCGCCATTCTGCCGGTTGCGTTCGGGCAGGTCATGGCCGCCATGGTCGGCGGTCAGCACGACCAGATAGTCGATGCCCGTCTTGTCGAGCCTGTCGAACAGCAGGCCCAGCCCGGCGTCCAGCGCCGCAAGCTGGATGCACATCTCCCCGCCGCCCGGACCATAGGCATGGCCGACCGTGTCGGTCGCGGACAGGCTGATGCCGAGCACATCGGTATGGCCGCGCTGGCCCAGCTTTGCACTGTCCAGCAGGCTGGCGGCAAGCGACAGGGTGGCGGCGTCCAGCTCCGGCGACACGCGAAACGCCTTGGCATCCCCCGCCTTGCGCTCGAACCGGCCATCGCCCACCGATCGGGTCGGGGAGAGGGCGACGGGCCGGCTCACCGGCGCGCAACGGGCCGGGCTGGCAAAGGCTGCATGGCCATCGGCGATCGACCTGGCGACAGCCGCGTTCACGCTGGCGACGGCGGTCGGGGCGGTGTGTCCGGCATAGCTGCCAAAGCCCTTGCCATCCCACCACCATGTCTCGTCCGCCTGCCTGCCCGCCAGCAGCATCGCCCCGCGATCCTTGCCCGACACGGCGATGACGCGGCTCCCGCTATCGACGGCCTTCAACCTTTCGCCCAGCGTGGGCACGCGCAGCCGGACCAGCGACTGCACATATTTGTCGGAGGAGGAGCCGGGCGCGGACGGATCTTCCATGCAATAGACGGTTTTGTCAGCGCGAGCGACCGACTGGTCGATCCAGTTGTTCGCCACGATGCCGGTGTGGCCGGGGCGATAGCCGGTCAGGATGGTGCTATGGCCGGGGCAGGTCTCCGTCGCGGCATGCGACTGATAGCCGCTGGGGAACACCACGCCGCCCGCCAGCCGCCCCAGGCCGCCGGTGAAGGTCGCGCGATATTGGGCGAACAGGTCGGCGGAGAACTGATCGACCGCGATGGCGACGACCAGTTGGGGCGGGGTGGGCTTCACGGCCGGTGGAGCCGCAATCGGCACAGCGGCTGCGACCGGCGCGGGTACAGGCCCCGGTACAGGCGCCTGCGCCACCGCTGCGGTCGCCATCAGGAGCGCGACCGTCAATGCCCCAAAGCCCTTGCCCAAACCCTTGTTACCCATTTAATCCTCCGTCTCGCACTTGCCCGGCAGGCAGGAGTGCAATAGCGCGTTAATCTCTGTGAGGCAGGCCGATGCGCTTTTCAAATTTCCTTTTTGTGACAATTGCCTTGTTCTTCTCGCTGTTGGGCGGGGGAGTGGCGGGCGCGCAGTCGCCTTTCGGGTCGGACGGACCGCATATCATTCCGCAACTGGTGGCGGAGAGCCAGCAGCCTGCCTCCGGCGGCACCGTGATGCTGGCCATTACCATGCGGCCGACATCGGGATGGCACGGCTATTGGATCAATCCGGGCGATGCCGGTCTCGGCATGGATGCGCGCTGGACGGTGCCTGCGGGCGCCAGCGTGGGCGCATTGCGCTACCCCGCGCCGGAACGGTTGCTGGTCTCCGGCCTGATGAACCATGTCTATATGGGGCCTTATGCGCTGCTCGCCGAACTGCGCCTGCCGCCGGGATTGAAGCCGGGGCAGTCTGTGCCGGTCGCGCTGGACGCGCGCTGGCTCGCCTGCACCGATAAGGTGTGCGTGCCGGAACAGGCCAGCCTGTCCCTCTCGCTCACCATCGGCACGGGCGGGGTGAGCGCCGATGCGCGCCGCCGCTTCGACGATTATCGCGCCGCCCTCCCGCGCCCCTTGGGCAGCGAGGCGCAGTATGCGGTGGAGGGCAATCGCCTCCGCATCGCCATCCCCTATCCGGCGACCGCGCCCGTGACGGCACCCTGGTTCTATGCCGAGACCCGGGATCTGGTCGCCTATGCCCAGCCGCAGCAGGCGCGGCGGGTGGGCGACATGCTGGTGATCGAGACGGCTGTCGCCCCTGCCGCCACGCCGAGCGGCGCCATTGCGGGCGTGCTGACGGCGGGGAAGGGCACCGCGCTTGCCCTGACCGCGCGGCCGGGCATGGTCCCCTCCGGCGGCACGTCTGTGGGCGAGGACACTGCTGCCGCGCCCGCCATCGACGCCGCCACCTTCCTGCTCGCGCTGGGCGGGGCCTTGCTGGGCGGCCTCATCCTCAACGTCATGCCCTGCGTCTTCCCGATCCTCAGCCTCAAGGCGATCAGCCTTGCCAAGGCAGGCGGCGAGGAGGGGCAGGTCCGGCGTGAAGCCATCGCCTATGGGCTGGGCGCGCTGCTCAGCTGCGTGGCGCTGGGCGGCATGATCCTCCTCCTCCGGGCGGCGGGGACCAGCGTCGGCTGGGCGTTTCAGTTACAGGACAATCGCGTGATCGCGCTGCTGCTGATACTGGTGGTGGCGATCACCGCCAATCTCGCCGGGCTGTTCGCGCTCCCCGCGCTTGATGGCGGGTTGCAGGGCAGGGGGGTGCGCGGTGCCTTCCTGACCGGCGTGCTGGCCGCCTTCGTCGCCACGCCCTGCACCGGACCGTTCATGGCGGCGGCGATGGGCGCGGCGATCGTCATGCCCTGGCCGCTGGCGCTGACGATCTTTGCAGGGCTGGGGCTGGGGCTGGCCTCGCCCTTTCTCGCGCTCGCCTTCATCCCTTCGCTCCGCAAGCGACTGCCGCGTCCGGGGCCATGGATGGAATGGCTGCGGCGGATCATGGCGGTGCCGATGGCGCTGACCGCTCTGGCGCTGGGCTGGCTGTTCTGGCGGCAGGGCGGTGCGAGTGGCATCGCCTTTGCGGCGGCGCTGGGTGTGGCGACGCTGCTCCTTTGCCTCTTCATCGGGCGGGGGCAGCGGGGCGACCGCCGGATCATGCTGCCCGCGCTCGCCGGTTCGCTGCTGCTCGTCGTGGGCGCATTGCTCGCCGCGATGAACCTCCCCGCCGTCCACCCGGCAGAGGGCGTCGATGGCGCTGTTCTGTTCAGCGAATCCCGGCTCGCCAGCCTGCGCGCCGCGAAGCACCCCGTCTTCCTCTATTTCACCGCCGACTGGTGCGTGACCTGCAAGGTCAATGAGGCCGCCGCCATCACCAACGCCGATGTCGTCAAAAATTTCGCCGATGCCGGTGTGACGGTCATGGTCGGCGACTGGACGCAGGGCGACCCGGCGATCACCCGCTTCCTGGAGACGCAGGGCCGCTCCGGCGTGCCGCTCTACCTCTATTACGCACCGGGCAGCGCCGCGCCGCAGACCCTGCCGCAACTGCTCACCCCCGCGACCCTCATGGCACTGGTCAAGGGCTGAGCGATGGCGAAGCGGCGCGCAGACCAGATGCTCGTCGAACGGGGGCTGGCCGAAAGCCGCACCCGCGCGCAGGCGCTCATCATGGCGGGCCATGTCTATACCGGCGACCGCAAGGTGGAGAAGGCGGGCCAGACGCTGCCCCCCGATGCGCCGCTGGAGGTCAAGGGCCGCGATCATCCCTGGGTGTCCCGCGGCGGCGTCAAGCTGGCCCATGCGCTCGACCATTTCGCCATCGACGTGACCGGCGCGATCGCGATGGACGTGGGCAGCAGCACCGGCGGCTTCACCGACGTCCTCCTGACCAACGGCGCGGCGCGTGTCTATGCGGTGGACAGCGGCACCAACCAGCTTGCGTGGAAGCTGCGGATCGACCCGCGCGTGGTGGTGCATGAGCAGACGAGCGCGCGAATCCTCACCCCCGAACATATCCCCGAACCCATCGGCATCATCGTGTGCGACGCCAGCTTCATCGGTCTCGCCAAGGTTCTGGAGCGGCCGCTGGGCTTTGCCGCGCCCGGCGCGCGCCTCGTCGCGCTCATCAAGCCGCAGTTCGAGGCGGGGCAGGCGGAAGTGGGCAAGGGCGGTGTCGTGCGCGATCCCGCCATCCATGCCCGCGTTTGCGGCGAGGTGGAACAATGGGTTAGGGCGCAGGGGTGGCAAGTGGAAGGTATAGTAGCCAGCCCGATCACCGGACCGGAAGGGAATGTCGAGTTCCTGATCTTTGCCCGCCGACTGGCCCATAGTTGAACAGGCAGGGCAGGGGCTATTGCACGCGCGTGCAATAAGGCGCTTGCTCCCTCTATAGAATCCCCGCACATGTTGCGCCGTAATACGGACTTTACGGGGGATTCGCGTGGTCGAGACGGCACGGTGCGATAGATGAACGAAATCGCGTCCAGGTCGCAATTGCGTATGTCCTTCTTTCGTTGGGCCCTGTTCTGCGTTTCCTTCATCCTGTTGCTGGGCGTCGGATCGGGCATCGTTTCCAACAGCGGCTATGCGAACAACTGGTTCGCTTCGCTCGCGAAACCGGCAATCACGCCGCCGGGCTGGACATTCGGCGCGGCATGGACCGCGCTCTACATCCTGCTGGGTCTGGCGCTGGCCATCGTGATTACGGCGCGGGGCGCACCGGGGCGAGGTCTGGCCATCGCCATCTTCCTTGTGCAACTCGTCCTCAACTTCCTCTGGTCGCCCTTGTTCTTTGCCGCGCATGAGGTGACTCTGGCTTTCTACCTGATCCTGCTCATCCTGGGTCTGGCCATCGCGGCCACCCTGTTGTTCGCACGGGTCAGGACCGTAGCGGCGGTGTTGCTGCTGCCCTATCTGGCGTGGCTGTGCTTTGCGGGCTATCTCAGCTTTGCGATAGATCGGGCCAACCCTGATGCGGAGGTGCTTGTCGCGCCCGCCATCAGTACCCAGATATAAGCCAGCACTTTACCCCTTTTTGATGACGGACATGGCCATGCAGAGCGAGAACCGCATTTTCGACGATCTTTCCAAGCTCATCAACGGGGCCGCCGGCACGCTTGCGGGCGTGGGGCGTGAATTTGAGGGCAATGCGCGGGAGCGCGCGCGCGAATGGATCGGTGGTCTGGATTTCGTCACGCGGGAGGAGTTTGAGGCTGTGAAGAGCCTTGCCGCCGCCGCGCGGGAGGAAGTGGACGTGCTCAAGGCCCGCCTTGCCGTTCTGGAGGGCAAGGCGGGCGTGGGCAACAGCGCGGCGGGTTGATCCGTCCCCGATATTCCACTGCCCATCCACAACTTGTCCACAGCTTTTCCACAATACTGCCCCCGTCCCGGGCTGTAACATGGTTGCTGGCCTGTGCCTGCGGGGCAAAGCATGTTACAAGCCATGGCTACAGACACTATCGGTTCAAAGGGACCGCGCTGAATTCATGATGGATCGTGACGAATTTACCCATGGCGATCAGGAGGCTGAGCCTATCGACATGCTCGCCGCCTATTTCGAGGCCTATGACTGGCCGTTCGAGCATGTGGCCGAGGATGAGATCAGCGCAAAATATCGCGGCAGCTGGACCGAATATGAAATCAGGGCGATCTGGCGTGAAGACGACCAGGTGCTCCAGGTTCTGGTCATGCCCGATATTCGCGTGGTCGAGGACAAGCGCAGCGCGATCTACGAGACCATTGCCCTCATCAACGAACAAATGTGGCTTGGCCATTTCGAGACATGGTCGAGTAACGGCACCTTGCTGTTCCGCCATGGCGCGTTGTTGGGCACGCAGGGTTCGCTGACCCTCGATCAGGCGCAACTCCTCATCGAGAGCGCCATCGACGAGTGCGAGCGTTTCTATCCCGTATTCCAGTTCGTGCTGTGGGGCGGCAAGTCCCCCGTCAATGCGCTGGCCGCCAGCCTGATCGAGACGCATGGCGAAGCCTGAAGGCGGGGCCGGAAGCGGCGACCGGTCGAGGGGGCTGGACGGTTTTCCATCATCCTGACCATGTTTCAGGCTACATGGCGATGTCCGACGATGTCGTGGATGAAGTGCCGCCGATGATTTCGGCATGACGGTCAGGACAGGATCATGGTCGACCATTCGGCGCATTGAATGTCGATGGATATTGAGGGCGCGAAAATGACTGATGTACTGGCAGGCTGGGACCGGCCCCTTCTTCTCATCGGCTGCGGCAATATGGCGGGTTCGATCCTCGCGCGCTGGCTGGACAGCGGGTTGCCGCCGGAGCGGGTTCAGGTGGTCGATCCGGCCAGTCCCTCGCTCGCTCCCGGTATCACCGTCGGCACGACCCTGCCGGAGAATATCGCGCCGGGTACGATCGTGCTGGTCGGCATAAAACCGCAGCAATTCAATGGAATTTCGTCTAATCTCAATGGGTTGTTGAGCACGGACAACATCGTGCTGTCGATCATGGCCGGCCTGCCGCTCGACCTGCTGGCCAGGGCTTTGCCCGCCGCTGGCACTATCGTCCGGCTCATGCCCAACCTGCCGGTGCGGACGGGCGAGGGCGTCGTTCTGAGATATGCAACCCGTGCAAAGATCGCTGAGATCGACCATCTCCTCGCCCCCCTCGGTCTTGTGGAAACGCTCGCTTCCGAGGATGATTTCGACCTTGGTACGGCGTTGAGCGGCTGTGGTCCCGCCTATGTCTATCGGGTGATCGACGCTCTTGCCATTGCCGCTACCCGGCTGGGGCTGAACGATGAACAGGCCGCCCGGCTGGCGCTTCAGACGGTCGCGGGCGCTGCATCGGCAGCCGCCCGTTCGGATAATGCACCTGGCGCCATGGCCGATGCTGTGGCAAGCCCCGGCGGCATGACCCGGCTCGGCCTCGATGTGCTCGACGCTGACGAGCATCTGGTGACGCTCTTCACCGACACGCTCCGCGCGGCCCGCGACCGCGGTGCCGAACTGGCGGCCGCCAGCCTGAACGCCTGAACCAGCTTCAGCGTCTGATCTGGAGCGCGATCAGCCGTCCAAGCTGTTCCGGGTCGAGCAGTCCCTCCAGCACCCGCCAGAATCCCGTGACCGGTCCCTGTCCCGCCTTGGCATAGGCAGCGGCCATGCCTTCGCGCAGGCGGGTGAACAACTCACCCTCGATCGTCTGGCCACGTTGTGTGAGGCGCAGCAACTTCTGCCGCCGGTCGCGTATTCCCGCCCGCGTCTCGACAAAACCGCGGTCGATGAGATCCTGCAACACCCGGCCCAGCGACTGTTTGGTAACACCCAGCAGGGAGAGGATCGCGCCCACCGTCTGGTCATCCTGCCGTCCGATGAAATAGAGCGCCCGGTGGTGCGCCTGGCCAATCCCGTGCGCGACCAGCACATCGTCGATCATCGCCATCATCGCGACATGGCCGAAATGCAGCAGTTCGATGCCACGCCGCACCTCGTCCTCGCGGAGGAAGAGCGGAGAGGCGGAAGGAAGTGTGTCTGTCATCGCCGCCGGATCATTTTGTCGGGATCGTACGCTTATCTCTTTTCATCGCGTTCATCCACGCTATATGGACCGCCTGGCCGATGGGGCGTCGCCAAGCGGTAAGGCAGCGGCTTTTGATGCCGCCATGCGCAGGTTCGAATCCTGCCGCCCCAGCCAGTTAATCCTCGATTTTCGGCCCTAAAGTGCTGAAATACAGGGGTAATGACAAAAGTTCGTCAACCGGCCGGTTAGACCTAGTTGGATCGGGTTAGACATTCACCGATGAAAAACGTGTTCGGTCCCCTGCAGCGATCGATGGATTGACCAAGGGAGCCTTAAAAGATCCAACGATTCCTGGCCTTCGCATCGAGGTTCAGCCTAGCGGCAAG
The DNA here is from genome assembly GCA_036384115.1 of Sphingobium sp. GTDB lineage: Bacteria > Pseudomonadota > Alphaproteobacteria > Sphingomonadales > Sphingomonadaceae > Sphingobium. The sequence continues at coordinate 32,925 of DASVMZ010000133.1, read as the reverse complement.
AAGGCTTGCAAATACGAGCGCCGTGTTGTGCGATCCGGTATATTGGTGCGGCTCACGCTCGGGGCCTTTCCTGCATGGACGATGGCTGCTGCGCGCGAGTGGGCTGCGGGCCTCAATGAGAAAATTGAGACTGGAATCGATCCCTGCGAAGAGATGCGCGCAGAGGAAGAGCGCGCCACGATGACGGTGGCCCGGGCTCATGGTCTTTACATGTCTGCTGTACGCGAGGGACGCGCATCTCGTGCCAAGAGGACGAATCGTCCCGGCACCATCGCCGACAAGCCTAAGATTTACAGGTTGGACATTACTCCGACCCTTGCCAAGAAATCGATGTACTAGGGCACCGAAAAGGATCTGATCACTCTTGTCACCAAGAAGGGCAAAAGCGAGGGCGCGCGCTAACCGCCTCGCTGCGGAACTGAAGGTGTTTTTCGGATGGGTCGCGAGCTTGTGGGGACTGGTCATAGGTGTGGAAAGCGATCCATCGCGCCGCGTGACAGATCTGCGTTTTCCGGAACCGCCCCGCACGCGAAAGCTCAGTATCCAGGAGATCAAATGGTTCCTCAAAGCGGTTGTGTATGAACGGCGGGATTTCAGGCGTGGTTTGATTCTGTATTCGCTCACGGCAGTACGATTCTCTGAGTTGGTCCATGCCCGGCGCGACGAAATCGTAGATGAGGTCGTTCAGCATTTGGTAGGCGAGTGTGAGTGCAACCAACTCGTCGGTGTCGGCAATCACCAAGTCCGGGACACCCTGTCGCACGCCCCACTCGAGCAGCCGGTAGACCGGCAGCGTCCGGACATTCGCGACGAACCGGCGCTCCTCCGTCGTCAACGCCGCCTGCATCCGAATCTTGGTGGTAATCGACTGCATCCGTGCCTGGGCAAGTTCAAGGGCGCTCTTGCCTGCGTTCCGCTCACAGTCGGCGTCCGTGGGCGGAATATTGAGCGCTTGGCGCTGGACCCTGCCGGTCAGGTCCGCCGGATCCCCACCGCATATAGACGTCGCCAACCCGTGCCCGCATGACGGCGGCCCAGTCGGCCGCACCAACCCGCGCTGCGGCATGTGACAGGAGCGAGCCTGTCCGAAAAATGTCAGTGACCTCAGCCGGACAGTTGGCGAGCGCGTCCCTGAGGTCTTCGGTCGGGCTGTTCTTGTTTGCCTGGATTTTCTCGCGGCTTTGCTGGAAGCTCCTGGCATAGCCTTCCTTGACCGACTTATAGCCGGTCATCTCCTCAATGATGCCCGACATATTGTCGTCGCCCTTGGCGATCTGGACCATGCGATTGGCCGATACAGAGCTGTTGGAAAGAGCGTTGAAGAAGCCTTCTTCCTCACCGGCACCCGTCAGGAATTGCTCGGGGCGTATGTCGCCTGAAAGAAGCCGGACTGCCGATAGGCCGTCTGTATGAGATTGGGATAGGCTTCGACGCTGCTCGCAGTGACCATGCGCTGCTGGCTGCCGCGCCGGATAACCATGATGGTGGGTGTGACCTGGACACCGAAGCGCTGCTCAATGTCCGGTCGCCTGTCAATGTCCGTCAGGGTGAGCTGCCAGCCCATTTCATCCTGAAAGCGCTGCACAATGAGCCACTGCACCTGGCAGTAGCCGCAGGTCGACCGGGAAAACATGACTAGCGCGAATTCGTTGGCGCGCGCGCGGAGGTAGCGACGCCGGACGTCATCTTCCTGGGCCAGCAACTGGTCGCGCGCATCGCCAGCCATCGGATTGGCGAACTTGGCGTTAAGTTCGGGATGCTAGGGCATAGCCACTTGTGTGACGCCGGCGAATGCGCGCGCTTACGCCGCGCGAAAATCCTGCAGCTTCCAGAAATCCGCCGCAGCCTCGACGGTGAGGACGGTCGCTGCATATCCCGTTGCTGCTCGATCAGTTTGCGGATTTTCGGTGGGGTCCAGCTGGCGAGTTCCGCCATTGGCGGAATGGTGGGCTTTGCGAGCCATCCGGATCGGCTGCTTCCGTCTTCGGCGCAGGCGGAGCGGCATACCACCAGTAGCCCTGCTTTTCGCGCATCGAGGGCGCCGATTGCGCTGCCGCCGGACCGGGGAACAAAAGGACGACTGTCAGCGCTACCGATGCCTTTGCGCAATGATGTGGTGGTTACGGGCACCATATTGAGCGAAATCAGACGGTGGTTATCCGCGCTCTGTTTCAAGCCATGCCGACGCAAGGCTTGTTTGCCTGATCATCCACCTGCTTTAAAGTCGCAACGCCGGCATGTCGGTTTATGCGAAATATGTGCAACCGGCCCCAGAACGTCGCGATCGGTGACGGTATGATAAATATGATCCTCGGGAGCAGATCGTTCGTTCGGAAATCCGGCTGCTCGCTTTTGGGTATTATCGCACTGACGCTGCGATCCGATCGATTTTTCTCGCCATGTCGATATCCCGTGCGGAAACGCCGTTGGCATCATGGGTTGTCAGCCATATGTCGATCCGGTTGTACACATTAGACCATTCCGGATGATGGTCCACCTTTTCGGCTTCGAGAGCGATCCGTGTCATGACGCCGAACGCCTCGGAAAAGTCCCGAAACGCGATATGCCGAAAAAGGGCGCGTCGTTCCGGATCATAGGTCCAGTCGAGCAGTGTGGAGAGGGCATCTGTCTGCTCATCCTGGGTCAGTGCAGTTATCATCGGGTCTGTTTCCTTTTTTACAGTGTGGCACCAACCGTCACGATCCAGCCGTCTGTCACGGTGAGCGGCCAGGGCAGGAGGGACTGGCCCGAACAGGGGCCCCCGATGCACCGGCCATCCTCGACAACAAACAGGGCGCCGTGCCAACTGCATGCGAGAAGGCTGCCGTCAGGCGTGAGATAGTCGTCCAGCTGTTGCGCGAGCGGCAGGCCCGCATGCGGACAATGGTCCGCATAGCCGAAAACTGCCTCGCCGCGTCGCACGGCAAGGCCATGAAAGCGACCCGCGCGCGTTTGCAGCACGAAGCTGCGTGCCTTGCCATCGGGCAGTGTCTGGAGCGCACACAGGCGTACCCCAGCCGGCGTTTCGAACAGGCGTTGCAAGGGCCGACCTCAGTCCGCGTCTGGCTGGCAAGAGGGCGCCGCCGCAGCGACGACGGGCATCGTGCGCGCCATTTCGCCTGCCGCAACGAGATGCGGGAATAGTGAAAGATCTACGCCAAAGCGTTCTGCATTGTACAGTTGCGGAACAAGGCAACAGTCAGCAAAAGTCAGGCTGTCACCAAAGGCAAAGCGTCCGCCATGCCGCGAAACAAGCGTCTCCAGCGCGGTAAAGCCTGCCGCCGTCCAGCGGGCGATCCATTGCGCGACCTGGGCATCGTCGGCTCCCAGATCGCGACGCAAGCTATCGAGTACCCGCAAGTTATTCAGTGGATGGATATCGCAGGCGATCAGCGCCATCATCGATCGAACGATGACGGCATCCTGCGGTTGGCGGGGCAGTAACCGGGGTTCCGGCCACTGCGCCTCGATCCATTCGAGGATCGCCGGACTTTCGATATAATGGCGCCCGTCATATTCGATGGCCGGCACCAGTCCATGCGGAGCGATATGCTGAAAGCTCGTTTCGCGTTGTTCGCCCTTGCGAAGATCGTGCGTGACCTGCCCATATGCGATGCCCTTGAAATTGAGCGCGATCCGTAAGCGATAGGAAGCGCTTGATCGCCAATAGCCATGCAGGACCAGTTGACTCATGGCGCTGGAATGATGCGCGCACGGCATTCGCCAAAGCCTATGCTGACATGGCCGGGCGCGCTGGCGGCGGCCGTAAACGAAATCTCGTCACCATCCTCCAGGAAAGCACGGGTTTCGCCTGTCGGCAGCGTGATCGGGCTTTTTCCTCCGGTGGTCAATTCCATGAGGCTGCCATAGCCGTCCGCTGTCGGTGCGGAGATTGTGCCGGTACCGAGCAGATCGCCCGGATTGAGGTTGCAACCGTTGGACGCATGATGGGTCAGTATCTGGCCTATGGTCCAGTACATGTTGGAGGCGGGACCGCTGCTGAGCCGGCAGGGAGCAACGCCTTTCTGACGCATCGTTTCCGTGGTCAGCCATACCTCCAATGTCAGAGACAAAGCGCCATGTGCCTGATCTGACTCGTCCCAGAGATAGGGCAGGGGACGGGGATCGCCTTTGGGCCTGGGGGTCTGCTCCGCGCGAAAGGGGGCAAGTGCTTCAGGCGTCACGACCCAGGGCGATATGGTTGAATGGAAATTCTTGGCAAGAAACGGACCGAGGGGTTGATATTCCCAGGCCTGCAAATCGCGTGCGGACCAGTCGTTCAACAGACAGAAGCCAGCAATATGCTTCGCTGCCTGCTCAATGGGTATCGTCGTCCCCAATGCGTTGCCTTGGCCAATCCAGACGCCCAGTTCCAGCTCATAATCGAGTCTGACACTGGGACCATGGATCGGTGCTTCAGCTTCCGGAGGCTTACGTTGGCCTCTTGGGCGCGTCACGGGCTCGCCCGTCGGTCGGACGGAAGACGAGCGGCCATGATAGCCAATAGGTACATGCTTGTAATTGGGAAGCAATGGGTTGTCGGGTCGGAACTGTCGGCCGATATTATTGGCGTGATGGATACCCACATAGAAGTCTGTATAATCCCCGATGCTCGCGGGAAGATGTACTGTGCAGTATGCCGCCTCGTGGAGCATAGAGCTCAACTCTGCGCGATATCTTGGCTCGCTAAGCAGATGACTGATGATGCGGCGAAGCGCGACACGGTCAGCGGGGGCTATCGCCATGAGTGCATTGAGCGTTTGTGCCCCGCAGGAGTGGGAACTCTCGGTCGGGAGCAGCGCCTTATCTGCACAGGCGGCGAGATCGAGAATTAAGTCTCCGATCGCAACGCCGATACGCGTTGCCTCTTCCTTGGGCGAAAAAACGCCGAAGGGTAGGTTCTGGATCGGAAACTGCGCATGTCCGTTGGCGGATTCCACCCAGCTCTTGCGTAACGGATCGTGCGTAGCGTCTGTCTGCCACCAGTTCATGCTATATCCTCCCCGGACACAGGAAGCTGAGCTTTGCGGAAACCCTGCCAGCACGCGTCATAATCCTGTTGCAGCAGGGATGTTTGCATTGCCCAGGCCGTGGGGTGCAGGGCGTGGCGGCTTTCGAACATGAAGGCCATTGTATCCTCGATCTTAAAAGGGGCGAGCGGCGCAGAAATCGCCTGCTCATAGCTGGCGACGTCCGGGCCATGGCCCGACATGCAATTGTGAAGCGACCCGCCGCCGGGCGCGAAACCGCCAGCCTTGGCATCATAGGCACCATGGATGAGGCCCATATATTCACTCATGATATTGCGATGAAACCAGGGGGGACGGAACGTGTCTTCCGACACCATCCATCGGGGCGGGAAGATAACGAAGTCGACATTGGCTGTCCCGGCCGTATCGCTGGGCGAGGTCAGCACGGTGAAGATGGACGGATCGGGATGGTCATAGCTGACCGTGCCGATGGTGTTGAAGCGACGCAGGTCGTAGCGGACCGGTGCCAGATTTCCGTGCCAGGCGACTACGTCAAACGGGCTGTGGCCCTGGGTCGTCGTCCAGAGATTACTCATGAATTTCTGGACGATCTCGATTGGGCGCTCGACATCTTCATAGGCTGCGACGGGGCTCTCGAAGTCGCGCGGATTGGCAAGGCCGTTGGAACCAATAGGGCCAAGGTCGGGCAAACGGAACAGCGTGCCATAATTCTCGCACACATAACCCCGCGCGGGCCCGTCAATCAATTCGATACGGAAGCGAAGTCCGCGCGGGATTATCGCCATCTCCAACGGTGCGACCCGAAGGATCCCCATTTCCGTCACGATTTTGAGGCTGCCCTGCTGGGGGAGGATCAGCATCTCGCCGTCTGCGGAATAGAATGCGCGATCTACCATCGACTGGTTCGCCGCGTAAATGTGAATGCCGCACCCTGTGCCCGTGCCGACATCGCCATTACCAGCGAAGGTGACGAGGCTGTCGACAAAGTCGACAGGCCCGGCCGGGAGAGGCAGTGGGTTCCAGCGCAACCGGTTCGGAGAGGCGGGCACCTCTCCGAATGGACCCGTTCGCATCAGCGTCGGGCGCTTATAGGGCACAAATGCCGGATGTGCAGCGGTTGGCCGCATACGATACAGCCAGCTTCGCCGGTTCTCCGCGCGTGGCGCTGTAAAAGCCGTCCCTGACAGTTGCTCTGCATAGAGCCCATAGGCGACACGTTGCGGGGAATTGCGCCCTGCCGGAAGCGCTCCTGCAAGGGCTTCCGTTACATGGTGATTGCCGAAGCCTGCCAACATGGTCTGACCGAGATAAGTCTCGGCATCAACCGCAGGCGAGGAAGGCGTAGCGCCCATCATCGTCATCCTCTCCCATTCCTCTCAGACATCGACAGTGATCACGCCGCGCCGGATCTGGTCCAGTTCGATGCTTTCGAACAGTGCCTGAAAATTACCGTTGCCGAAGCCTTCATTCCCCTTGCGTTGAATGATCTCGAAAAAGATGGGGCCGAACATGTTCTCGGTGAAGATCTGAAGAAGGATTCCCTCATCATTTTCCACGCTGCCGTCGATCAGAATACGGTTTTTGCGCAGGCGTTCCAGGTTCTCGCCATGGCCGGGCACGCGCTTGTCGACCAGTTCATAATAGGTCTCGATGGTGTCCTGAAGGCGAACGCCGCGCGCGCGCAGCTTCTCCACGGTTTCGTACACATTCTCGGTGGTGAGGGCGAGATGCTGGATACCTTCGCCCTTATACTGGCGAATGAACTCCTCGATCTGGCTCTTGTCGTCCTGACTCTCGTTCAAGGGAATGCGGATAGCGCGATCGGGCGCAATCATGGCCTGGCTGAACAGGCCGGTCGCCTGACCTTTGATATCGAAATATTTCTGCTCTTCGAAATTGAAAAGCGTGCGGTAGAAGTCGCTCCACACCCGCATCTCGCCACGCCGGACGTTGTGCGTGAGGTGATCAAGCAGGTCGAGGCCGACATTATTTGCTGCCTCCGCTTCCTGCCAGCCAGGGATTTGCGGCCAATCGGCATAAAGATCTTCGCCATCCTTGACGAAGTAGAGGTAGGATCCGCCAATACCCTGAATGACAGTGTCATTTTCCTCGGTCGCCTTAGCACCATTTTCCACCGCCCATTTCAAAGCTGCTGCCGGATCCGCCACGCGAAAGGCCATGGCGCTGGCCGAGGGGCCGTGCTCGCCCCGAAATGCTGCCACGCGGCCCGCATCGTCGCGGTTAAGCATCAGGTTGATACGGCCCTGCTTGTAACGTGTGATGGCCTTGGTCGGGTGGCGGTGGCTTGCCACAAAGCCGAGCTGCTCGAACTGGGCGGCCATGGAGTCCGGATCGGGCGAGGTGAACTCCACAAATTCGAAGCCGTTGAGGCCGAGGGGATTTTCGCGGTTATCTGTCATTATGGACTCTCCTCAAGCGTTGGGCAGATACGGCCGTAGACCGTCCAGAAACATGTCGATGGAAGAAAGCGTCAGGCCGCAAATGTTGATGCGGCCATTGCCGGCCATGTAGATGCCCCGTTCCTCGCGCAGTGCGATGACGGCTTCGCCTGAAATGGGCAGCATCGCGAACATGCCGCGCTGCTCGGCGATGGGGGTAAGTGCCGGATGACCGGCGGCCAGGGCGCGTCGCAGATCATTGATCCGGACACGCATTCGGCTCAGCTCCAGGCGCCAGTCTGCCGACAGCTCCGGCGTTTCCAATATTGTGCGCACGATGGCGGCACCATGATCGGGCGGCATCGACCAGAGACTGCGCGCCAGCAGGAGGAGGTTGCTACGGGCGATCTCGGCCATTGCCGGAGAAGCAGCTTTGAACCAGAAAGCTCCGACACGTTCACGATAGAGTCCGAAATTCTTGTCGCAACTATAGGCGACGAGCGCATTGGGCAGCCATTTGAGAAGCGCGCGCGTCGCTGAGGCATCGGCGTCGAGATCGTCGCCCAGGCCCTGATAGGCGAGGTCGATAAAGGGTATGACAGCCGATCGATCGCACAGGGTGACGAGATCGGCCCACTGATCTTCGCTGAAGTCGGCGCCGGTTGGGTTGTGGCAACAGCCGTGGATCAGCAGAATATCGCCGGGCTTGGCATGCACCAGATCCGCCATCATGCCCTCAAAGTCGATACTCGACGTGCCGGGGACGTAGAAACGGTGAAGCTGCGTACGTAGCCCCGCCCGCTCGAAGATCGGCCCATGGTTGGGCCATGTCGGTGTCCCGATCCAGACAGTTGCATCCGGACGGGCTCGGGCGATCAATTCGGCCCCCAGGCGCAAGGCACCCGTGCCGCCCGGCGTTTGCACGCCTGTCAGACCGTCGGAAGCCGCTATCGCCGGCCCGAAGACTAGTTGGGCAAGCAGTTGCGTATAGGCTGCATCGCCTTCGGCACCCAGATAGGACTTTGTCGCCTGGTCCTGCCAGAGACGTGCCTCCGCTGCCTTCACCGCTTGCATGATCGGGGTCAGTCCGGTTTCGTCGCGATAGACGCCGACACCCAGGTCCACTTTCTCCGGCCGTTCATCCCGCTTGTACAAGGTGATGAGCCCCAGAAGGGCATCTGGCGCCTGGCGGTCGAGCCGGGGAAAGGCCGATGGCTGGTCGAGAACAGTTTCGCTCATGCCTTCGCCTCCCGGCCAAGGGCATAAGCCTGGGTACCATGGGTAAAGATCGTATCGTTCGCATCCACTCCGTCGATGGGCAGATCGGCTTGCCCCTCGAGTTTTGCATATAGCGGAGCGAAATCCGTCTCCACGGTTTGGCGCAGAAGGTCCTCAAAGCTCTCAATCACGAAGTAGGTCTGCTGAAAATCGTCAATCCTGTAAGGCGTGCGCATCACCCGCCGAAGATCGAAGCCGACGCGATTGGGGGACGGGTCATCCAGGGCAAAAAGAGATTCTGTAAAGGACGAGACAATGCCCGATCCATAAAGCTTGAGATCATCCCCGGTGCGGATCAGACCGAATTCGACTGTATACCAGTAGAGGCGGGCCAGCCGGTCGATCGCCCCCATGCCGTCGGCGCGGAGGCCACCCTCGCCATAGGCTTGCATATAATCGGCGAAAACCGGATTGGCGAGGAGGGGGACGTGGCCGAACACGTCATGAAAAACGTCCGGTTCCTGAAGATAGTCGATCTGATCAGGTGTTCTGATGAAACGTCCCGCCACGAAGCGCCTGTTGGCAAGATGCTCGAAAAACATCCGGTCGGGAACCAGTCCGGGAACGGCCACGACCTGCCAGCCTGTAGCCTTCATGAGGCGCTCGGATAGATCGCCGAAATGAGGGATGCCCGGCTTGTCCATGCGCAACATGTCGAGGCCAGTTACGAATTCCGGGACAACACGGCCGGGCAACATGGCCGCCTGACGTTCGAACAGTCGGTCCCACAAGCCATGTTCGGCAGGAGTATATGCATTCCAGTCCTGGGGAATGGTCCAGTCTTCCGCCGAGTCGGCGGGTCTATCCATCTCTGTTTGTGCCATCTTTAAAATATCGCATCAAACTTGCGCGAAAACTGTTCAAATTCGCAGGTAATCTCTCTATTGATCGACTATAATTTTCATCAAAGGGCAATTTTGTGGAAGATATAGTCGAGATCGATTCGCTGGATCGCAAGATTCTTCGCGCCTTGCAGATTGATGCCTCCTTGAGCAACGCTGAATTGGCAGAGCATGTCGGCAGCACGGCGCCGTCCTGTTGGCGTCGTATCCGGAGGTTGGAAGATGCGGGTGTTTTGGGCAGCACGGTCCGGCTGGTCCATGCGGACCGGCTCGGTCATGGTGTCAATGTGTTGTGCGAGGTGCGCATGCGCAGCTACGACGCCGCATGCGTGGAAGCCTTCGAACTTTTCGTCGAGGGAGAGCCGCGCATCATGGAATGCTACTCCATGTCAGGTGACTGGGATTATCTCATGCGCGTGATTGCATCAGACGTTTCCGACTACGAGCATTTTCTGATGCGCGTGCTGCTCAAGCATCTTTCCGTCGCAGGCGCGTCGTCTCATTTTGCCCTTTCAGTGCGGAAATATCAAACTGCTTTGCCGATACCGTAACGTCGTGGGAATGATGGGTCGACCGCTGTGCCTTGATGGCCGACCCATTCGTCCATTGATGCCTGCTGGCTCTGCATAGGATCAGGGGAACAGGCCGCGCGTGACCATGGCTTGTCGCACTGTTTCTACGCCAAGTGCCATCGCAGCGTCTCTGTGAGAGATCATGTCTGAGGCAGCGCGGGCTAGAACGCGGTCCATGGCGCGGTCGAGTGTTTTGCGGAGTTTGTCCACGACCTCCGACTGCTCCCAGAAAAAGCGCTGTATATCCTGAACCCATTCGAAATAGCTTACAATGACGCCGCCAGAGTTGCACAAAATATCTGGAATGACGAAAATGTCTTTATTCTGCGCGATGATGCGATCGGCGTCAGGGGTGGTGGGGCCGTTGGCGCCCTCTGCAAGGATTCGGCACTTCAGGTCGGCAGCATTGCCGCCATGAATGACCCGTTCGAGGGCTGCGGGAACCAGAATCTCGCACGGGCGCATGATAAGTTCGTTTGGATCGGTCAGCAACTCGGTCGAAAAGCCAGCAAGGGCCCGATGAGCCTCGACATGCCTGGTCAGGGCCTCGATATCGAGGCCATGGGGGTCATGATATGCGCAGCTATGGTCGCTCACGCCAATGATACGCACGCCTCGCTTTGCCAGTTCAGAGGCGGTGACAGACCCCACATTTCCAAAGCCCTGAATGATCGCGGTGGAGGATGTCGGCTTCAGTCCAACGATATCCATGGCGCGTTCGACAAGATGGGCGACTCCGAGACCAGTGGCTTCCCTTCGGCCTACAGTGCCCCCGCACTCGACCGGCTTTCCCGTCACGATTTCGGTGACAGCACTTCCCTTGTAAACGGAATAGGTGTCCATGAACCAGGCCATGACCTGTGCATCCGTTCCCATGTCGGGGGCCATCACGTCGACATTTGGGCCGACAAACGGGATCATTTCCTGCATGTAACGGCGCGACAGCGCTTCAAGTTCGCGTCGCGAAAGAGCATAGGGATCAACCGTCACGCCTCCTTTGCCGCCTCCATAGGGAAGGCCAACCAGAGCGCATTTCCAACTCATCCAGACAGCAAGTGCCGCTACTTCGCCAATGTCGACGGCTAGGGCAAAGCGTGTTCCACCTTTGGTCGGGCCGAGCGCAAGATGATGTTGGACACGATAGCCGTTGAACACCGCAACGGACCCGTCGTCGAGATGGATTGGGCATGACACGGTAATTGCGCGCTTCGGCATGAAAATCCGATTGCGTGCTCCGTCATCGATTTGAAGATGGTCAGCAACTCGACTGAACTGTTGATGGGCCATTTGGAATACAGGGCCTGAATAAACTCCAAAATTATTTGGAGGTATATTTTGATATTGTGAAGGTGAGTCTAATAACATGTGATTGATCCAGACTTTGCGTTTATTGAGTTTTAAGAAATTTGACCATCGCGCCAAGATAGGCGTTATTAATTCTCTGATTGGAGGGCAGAGGATGGCGCCATTATTTTTGCATCAATAGAGCGCAAAATCTGTGCATTATTCGATAAAAATCAAAAAATTTTGAAATATTATAACGATTTTTTACGGATAATTGATCAATTTATCTCACTCGTCATTGCGAGGGAGCTAGCTCGAATCCGATGCTTGCGCTTGGCTTCGTCGTTAAGAGGATAGGCGCGGGATAAGCTTCGTTGCGAGTATGCGCCATTTAGGGCCTTGGGATTTTGTATCGCCTTGGGGGCCATGCGGTGAAAATTAGCCACCGTGACTATGATTCAGCATCATTATGGTCATTGGAGATTAGGCAATAGCGCAGGCGCGCCGAATGTGTAGAACGGCCTTATGGTATAGCGCGGCCAACATGCGGCACATAGAGAGTTGAACGGGTTCGAGGCCGATGCCTAAATATTTCTAGCCGCGCCCCGTCCATGTCGGCGAGGTTAAGAATGCTGTTTTCTAGCCAATTCCCTTTACTTGCATTGCAGCAAACAATGCGCGAGCGGATACTGGATATCTGAAAAGCATGCGGTGCAACGCTTATCATCACGAACAGAGCAACGCTGACCAGCAAGGTTTTCAGTGCAAACGCATATCCCATCGTGCGGACAGTGAGGACGAGAAACGGGATGGTCAGAACTGGCATCAACGCCCCCACGGGCCAGCCTGTGAGATAGAATATGAGCAGAGACAGTCCGGCTACACCGCCTGTAACAAATCCTGCCTTGTTCAAAAGGAGCACCCGAGCGTCAGAAGTGTGGTTCCCACGAACAAGGCGTAGAAATCCTCGAACCGACCATGACGGAGCGGGCCATTTGCGGCAGTGTCGGCGTCACCCGTTGTCGGGAGGGTGCGGTCCGGCATGCTCATCCAATCATCATCAGGCTGGCATTGCCACCGGCCGCTGTTGTGTTGATGGAGATGGAAACTTCCTCCAGCAGCCAATTCAGGACGCCAGTCGCCAGTGAGGCCGGGGTGACGCTATGCACTGACACTATGGGCCCCGGGAGGGAGGCCGCACTCTTGACGGCGGCCGCGACGCTTTCTTCTCCCTCTTCCACAAGCATCGCTGCGTAGTGTGTGTTCGCATCGGCAGATAGGGCGGCGAGCACGGATGCGGGCAGATCGTTGGGCAGGGTCATGGTTTCCAGCGTGCCGCTATTACCGGTCGCCAGTACCGCAGCGATCTGGGCATGGAGACCTGCCGTGGTCGATGGGCGCAAGGCTATGTGGCCGCGCGAATGGAGCGTATAGATATTGCGCTCTCCGACGGGACCCGGCAGTTCGCCGACATGACCGAGCGCCGTTACCTCGCCGTAGCGGCGGGCGATCGCTGCCGCCTCTGTCTCGCCCAGCTTTTCCAGCCAGGCGATGAACTCTGCCAGTACGTCGGGCGGTCTGCCGGTTCGTTTCGCAAACGGCGGTGGCGTCTCAACGAGGCGACCCAGATAGAGCGGGCCGCCCGCCTTTGGTCCCGTGCCGGACAGGCCGCGCCCGCCAAAGGGCTGCACTCCGACGATCGCGCCGATGACGTTGCGGTTTACATAGATATTGCCTGCCCTGATCCGGTCGGTCACATCGCCGATCATGGCATCGAGACGGCTGTGCAGGCCAAAGGTCAGGCCATATCCCGTCGCGTTGATCGCGTCGATGAGGCGGCGCACGTCCTCGCGGCGGAAACGCAGGACATGGAGTACGGGCCCAAACACCTCCTGTGTCAGCTGTGCGACGTTGTCGATCTCAATGATTGTCGGCGGTATGAAATGACCTTGGACGGCTGCGTCCGGTAGGGAGAGTTGATAGACCGGACGGCCTGCTGAGCGCATTGCTGCGATATGGTCCGCGATGGTCTGTCGCGCGCCTGCGGTGATGGCGGGGCCGATGTCGACTGCGAGCCGGTCGGGGCGACCCAGGCTGAGTTCCTCGATAGCACCCTTCAGCATGGCGAGCGTCCGGTCAGCGACCTCTTCCTGCAGGCACAGTAGACGGAGGGCCGAGCAGCGTTGACCCGCGCTGTCGAAGGCGGAGGCGATGACATCGGCCACGACCTGTTCCGCCAGCGCCGAGGAATCGACGATCATTGCATTCTGCCCGCCGGTTTCGGCGATCAGCGGGATCGGCCTGCCTGAAGGCAAGAGACGGCTGGCGAGTTCGCTCTGGATCAGGCGGGATACCTCGGTAGATCCGGTGAATATGACAGCAGCAGTCTGCGGCGCGGCGACAAGGGCCGCGCCGATGGCACCGTCACCGGGCAGCAGGTGCAGGACATCGGTTGGAATACCACTCTCATGCAGCAGGCACACGGCCTGCGCCGCGATCAGGGGCGTCTCCTCGGCCGGCTTGGCGAGCACGGGGTTGCCCGCGACCAAGGCAGCCGCGACCTGGCCGGTGAAGATTGCCAGCGGGAAATTCCAAGGGCTGATGCAGACCGTAGGGCCGAGCGGCCGTTGATCGGAACCGAACGTTATGCGCGCCTGCGCCGCATAATAGCGCAGGAAGTCGATGGCCTCGCGCACCTCGGCAATGGCATTGGGGAGCGACTTGCCCGCCTCGCGTACAGCCAGCCCTAGGAACATGGGCATGCGTGCCTGCATGAGGTCCGCCGCGCGGTCGAGGCAGTCCGCTCGCTCTCCGACCGGCGTTGCGGCCCAGCGCTTCGCCGCCCGGGAAGCGACCTGCGCGGCAAAGGCGGCGTCGCGTTCGAGCGCGAAGGCGACATGGCCAATCCGATCATCCCGATCGGCGGGATTGACGACGATCCTGAATGTCCTCGTTGCCTCCAGGCCCGCCACCAGCGGCTCCGAGCGCCAGTCTGCCGTTGCATCCTGCCGCAAGGCATCGCCCAGCGCTGCCAGTGCGGTCTCGTCACTGAGGTCGATCCCAGCGGAATTACGCCGGTCGCGATAGAGGTCAGCGGGCAGGGCGATCCGTTCATTGCGTGCGGCTGGCAACGGCATGGCCTGCACGAGGTCGGCCGGATTTGCGATCATCTCCTCCAGAGAGACCGCGGGGTCGGCGATACGATGCACGAAAGAGGAGTTCGCGCCATTTTCGAGCAGGCGGCGCACCAGATAGGCCAGCAGCGTCTCATGCGTGCCGACCGGTGCATAGATGCGGCAGGGGCGCTCGAGGTGGTCCTTACCGACGACCAACCCGTAGAGAGGTTCGCCCATGCCGTGCAGGCACTGAAACTCATAGTCGCCCGGCTCGAAATCCGGGCCCGCCAGGTGGTAGATGGTGGCGAGCGTCTGGGCATTGTGCGTGGCGAACTGCGGAAAAACGGCATGCTTTGCCGCGAGCAGGCGACGTGCGCAGGCAATATAAGCTACATCGGTGTGAATTTTGCGGGTATAGACCGGAAAATCGGACAGCCCGTCGACCTGCGCCCGCTTTATTTCCGCGTCCCAATAGGCGCCCTTGACCAGTCGCACCATGATCCGACGCCGCGCGCGTTCGGCGAGATCCACGATCCAGTCAATGACGAAAGGACAGCGCTTTCCATAAGCCTGCACCACGAAGCCGAGCCCGTTCCAGCCTGAAAGGTCCGAATCATGCGCCAGGCTTTCAAGCAGGTCGAGAGACAATTCGAGTCGGTCGGCCTCCTCGGCATCAATGTTGAAGCCGATGTCATAGTTCTTTGCGAGGCGCGCTAGGGTCCGCACGCGCGGCAGAAGCTCGTTCATTGCCCGCTCCGCCTGCGCACGCGAATAGCGGGGATGCAGCGCTGACAGCTTGATCGAGATGCCCGGGCCTGCATGGATACCGCGCCCAGCCGAGGCGCGGCCGATGGCGTGGATCGCCGCCTCATAGTCGCGATAATAGCGCTCCGCGTCGGCGGCGGTTGTCGCTGCTTCGCCCAGCATGTCGTAGCTAAAGGCAAAATTCCTGGCTTCAATTGCGCGAGCGCGCTTGAGGGCCTGTTCGATGGTCTGGCCGGTCACGAACTGCTCGCCCATCAGGCGCATGGCGATGTCGACGCCGCGCCGGATGACAGGCTCGCCGGCCCTGGCGACCAGCCGGATCAGTGCTGCGCCCAGGCCGTGGTCATCCACACTGCCGACCAGTTTGCCGGTCACGAGCAGGCCCCAGGTCGCACCATTGACGAAAAGCGAACGTCCGCCGCCGATATGAGAACCCCAGTCGCCGCCTGCAATCTTGTCGCGGATCAGCGCATCGCGTGTGGCAGCGTCAGGAATCCGAAGCAGCGCCTCGGCCAGGCACATCAGAGCGACGCCCTCCTGGCTGGAGAGGGAATATTCCTGCATCAGCCCCTCGACGCCCGTGCCACGCTGCGTTGCTCGCAACTGCATGACCAGATCGCGCGCCGTTTCCGCGATTTTCGACTTCACGGATGGCGAGAGCATTGCAGCAGGAAGAAGCGCGGCTATGCAATCCGACTCCTTGCGCCGATAGGCAGCGGTGATGGCGCACCGCATAGGCGAGGCATCCAGGGATATGGCGGGGGCGAAGTGGCTGAAGGGTGCAGAATTACTCATACCCCCTCATAGCGTAAACGGGTCTAGTCGATCTGACCAAATTTTTGGCACTGTCATTGTAAATAAACTTATAATTTGGCAGATATTATCCATAAAGCATGGATGATAAGCAAAATATGGTCGATTTAGATGGTTTTGATCGCAAAATAATCGCAGCTTTGATGGAAGACGGACGAGTCACCGTCACGGATCTGGCGCGGAAGGTCGGCCTCTCGAAAACCCCCTGTCAAATAAGGCTTCGCCGCCTTCTCGACCGGGGTGTCATTCAAGGCTTTCGCGCAATCATCGATCCGACCCAATTGGGTCTCGACCATGTAGCATTCACTGAAGTGAAACTGTCGGACACGCGTGAAAAAGCTCTTGAAGAATTCAACGCTGCCGCACGCAGGATTCCTGAGGTGGAGGAATGTCATATGATTGCGTCAAGCTTTGACTATCTGCTCAAAGTGCGTACCGCTGACATCCGTCGATATCGAATCGTGCTAGGCGAGAAGATATCGAGCTTGCCCCATGTTGCGAGTACATCGACCTTCGTTGCTATGGAAACAGTGAAGGACAGAGGCGTGCTCAATTACAAAATGTTGTAATCTGGTGAGCCGGCCTTCGTCGGAATAGGAACTGTGCCTAGCAAATCCCGCTGGATTTGCCGCAGACTGCTTAACCTCCGGTTTCAGACCCTTATCGCGCCAGCCACGATCTGACAGCCGCTCTGCATCCCGCCGCCTTGCGACACGCTCATGGTAGGTGGACGGCGGAACTGGCCGAACCCTGCAAATCGGCTCGACCCTTATTCCGGCTATGCCCGTGTATGAGGGGCGCCATCGTTTGAAAGGGCGGTCGACTCGCCTAAACATATGTTGATGGCCTCTTGGCAAGCCCTTTGTAAACAATATGCGAACCGGTCGGCTGCGGTCATATGTCCGGCCCTTAAAGTGCGGCACATGTCCGCAGGCCTTGATGATATCCGACAACTTGGATCCCAATCAAAATAGCGAGCTTCCAGCTCATGCTCAGGCTTTGGGTGTTCTGGTCTTCGGTCGTGACCATGTCGTTCATCACATACTATGCGCTTGCCAATAATAATCCTCTATTCTCAGCTGCAGATCATTCGCCCTTCAGGCGATTTCGGAACCGAAGCGATGATTACGCCGCCGCGACACCTCGCACAAAAATCGTCATACGGAACTCCTCGCCGCTTTTCATCATGGCCCACGGGATGCGTGCCAGGCGATTGGCAAGATCAACACCAATCCGAATCTTCGTTCGCGTTGCGCAATATCTCATAGGCTTGGCGAAGTTCACGGGTCCTGCGTTCCAGCGCCTTGAGCCTATCTGCCATTTCCTGCAGCACACCGCCGCGCTTGCCGCTGTTCACCTCGGCCTTCTCAATCAACTCATTCAAAATGCGCGCCGAACAGGCGACTTCTCGGTGATGGAAATCATTCCTGTCCAGCGAGACGGATAATCGCCCTTATGGTCCAGCACCATCCGCACCGCCCGATCGCGCACCTCAGGCGAAAATTTGTTCGTTGTCGTGCTCATCTCCGCTCGACTTACTTAGAAGTTGGAGCCTCCAGCAAGCCCGCGCGGGCCGCTGCGCAGTGTCCCGCGCTTGGGATGCAGTTTGGTCCGCTCGACAGTTCGATCAACAATGCATAGGATGCTCGCATGACCAGCGAGCTTTCTCCAACCGATATCCGCATCCTAGAACAGATCCAGCGCGACAGTGCTCAATCGACCAACGACCTTGCGGAGAAAGTCGGCGTTTCGCAGTCGCCATGTTGGCGCCGCCTTCAGCGGCTTCGGGATGAAGGCTATATCGCCAAGGAAGTAGCGCTGCTTGATCGTACTAAATTAGGCGATTATCTCTTCATCTTTGCTACCCTCAAAATAGGTTCGCTCACTGATGAAAAACGCGCCGAATTTCTGCGTAAGCTTGAGGTTATACCCGAAATCCTGGAATGCTACTCAATATTTGGCGATCGCGACCTCTTGATAAAGATCATCGCACCATCGATGGACTGGTATCAAAACTTCGTTTTCAAGACGCTGATGAAATTGCCGGGCGTGGTCGACGTCCATTCGACGGTAGCAATGTCGGAAATGAAATATACAACCGCAATTCCGGTTCGAAACGGCCGCGCTGTTTAGTGCTGCTGGGTCCCAAACGCGAATATGAGATTGAAGATTCAGCCACATATTTTATCCCGTCGTCGATCGCAATCCTCCAATTTCTGTCCAGGATCCGGGGCAAGCCCTACAAAATTTTTCTGACGTCAAGATATTAGAGCGTTTTTCGATAAGGGATCATAACCGCACGGACTGAAGTAGTTGGCGCATTCGGCAGGCTGGAAGATGTCGACGAGCTTGCCGATGAGGCTCCACAAGCCACTCACGGTGCGTTCGCCGATTTTCCTGAGCATGGCCTTGAGGCGGGAAAAGGCCTTTTCGATTGGGTTGAAGTCCGGGCTGTAGGACGGAGGAAGCGCAGCGTTGCTCCTGCTGCTTCGATTCGTTCCCGGACTGCCGGGCGCTTGCGGCTCAACAGATTGTCCATGATAACGACGTCGCCCGGCCGCAGTTCTGGCACGAGAACCTGCGCCACGTAGGCCTCGAACCAATCGCCATTGATCGGGCCGTCCAGCACTTGCGCAGGCTCATATCGTCGATCATACGACGGCGTAGCGGGCTCACCGCTGTCGTGGCATCAGTCATGGGATGGTCTCCTGGTTGAGGGTTGGTCCAGCAACCAAAGCTTCTCATCAGGAGGCGATTCCGGCCAATACCAACGCTTCTCCCGCGTCAGCGGGTTAGTTCAATCCCGCACGATTCATAGCGATCGAGAACTGCTCCAGCCGCGAACGGGATGGCCCGCATTTCACAATGAAACGTACCATTCTGGTGGTAATCGTCAAACCGACGGGCGGCCGACTAAAAATGAAACGACCTTGGACCTTTTGGGGGAGGTTGCTGGAAGTTATATTCTCATTCGGCCATTTTGTGTCCGCAGGTCGACTGTCGGCTTAGCCCACGAGAATGGCAGACCGAACGCCACGATGTCAGTGGCGGTTGCTTGCTTCGACAAATCCCTTGAGGTCAGTGGACAGCGACCTCGCGGTATCGTCTCCAAGATAAGGCATGTGTCCTGACGCATAGCCCTTTAGAACCACCCGGTCGCGCGGTACGGCGGCATGAGCGAGTGCGTAGTCCGCCTGGCCATAGGTCGTCACCAGATCATAATATCCCGCCGCTACGAAGACCCGTAGCGCCGGATTGCGACGCATCGAGATAGCGAGGTCGGTGGCATAGTTGCGGGGTGGGATAACACCTGGGCCAGAACCGCGGTCCCATCGGAAGAAGACGTTTTTCCAGTCGATGGGGATATAGGGCTGATCAGTCTTGTAGCCGAGCTCATCGCGTACGTAGCTGTTCAAAGCGGCGCTGAAGGCCGGGGTATATTGCCCCATGGCGGGGTCATCAGCGACCGGGTCCGGACCTTCCGCACGCGCTGGCAGAGTAAAGCGGGCGTCATAGGCGCCGACACGCTTGCCTTCCTGTTTCAGAAGTAAGCCGCTGAAGTCGCGTAGCGTGAGTCGCAGATTTGCGTCGATCCATGCTTGTTCGGGGATGCCGCTGATCTCGGCAAGCCGGGACGCCAACCGGTGCCTGTCGGCGTCTGATAGGCTATTGCCGGCATACAGGCCCTGCAGATAGTCACTGCGCGCAAAGGCCTGGGCTGCCATTGTAGCCTTTTCCAGTGTCAGGCCTTGCTCCAGCTTGCCGTGCACCCAGGCAGTCGCTGCCATGGTGGGGAGGTTGTTCAGGAACTCGCGATCGTCGCCTTCTACTCCAAAGGCGTTTATGTCGAAGGCCGGTCCGAGGATGATGAGACCATTCAGGCTCGCGCCGCGCAACTGTCCACCAACGGCCGTCACTCCTCCCATCAGCGCCTGCGACGTCAAAATGGCACGGGTAGTACCGTAGCTCTCGCCGAGCATGAACTTCGGAGAACCCCAGCGCCCATGTGTATCGAGCCAACCGAGGACAACGTCTGCGGTGGCACGCGCATCCTGAGTGATGCCCAGAAAATCTTCCGCTCGGCCGCCTGGTAGCATGCGACTATAGCCGGTCCCGACGGGATCGAGGAACACGAGATCAGCAAAGGCCAGCAGCGAGGTCGGGCTGTCGACCATGCGGAAGGGCGCCGTCGTCGGCGGATTGATTGGATCGGGCAGATCGACCCGGCGAGGGGCGAGTGCTCCCATATGCGTCCAGATCGAGGACGATCCAGGCCCGCCGTTGAAAATGAAGATTATCGGCCGATCCGGCTTTACGTTTTTAGCGACATAGGAAAAAGTGAAAATGGAGGCAGCCGGCTTGCCAAGCGTGTCGTTGAGGATCGTTTGGTCGACGCTCGCGGTGTAACGGAGCTGCTTGCCATCGATCCGGGCGACATGTTCGGTCGTTATCCGAACTGGTGCCGTCTGTCCGGTCGCCAGCGTTTTACTCTGGCCAGACGCCTGACCGTTCGGGAGCGTAGCGGCCACCAACGCGAGTGCAAAGCCTGTAGTTCGGTTCATTTCTGTACCCACTCCCATTGAACCGGATCCGCCGCGCGTGGCGGCGGATCCTGACACATCTTATCCGAGCAAGATCAGAAGTTGTAACCCAAGGTGAGACCTACCGTGCGCGGTTGGATGAACAGCGCGGTCGGCACGCTCGTCCCGTTGCGATTCTGGGCTGCGGCGATTCCACGCGTATCCGCAGCATTGCGCAGGTAGAAAGTAGCGGACCACGCCTTGTCGAGGGTCAGCGCTGCGGTAAAGTTCAGCGTGTCGTAGCTCGGGATCAGGATACGCGGACGCGTGCCATTGACCTGACTGAAGCCAGAAAAGCGATCGCCGACATAGGTGTAGTTGGCGCTGATCGAAGCCGCCAAGCGTTCGGAGAGGTCTAAGCGCTGCAGAGCGGTCAGGCTCGCGGTAGTCTTGGCGGTGAAAGGCAGGCGATCGCCATCGGCGCCACGCAGGCTTCCCGTGCCCGCGGCGGGGAGGGTTTCGGTCAGTTCCGCGTCGGTCAGTGCCAATGCGCCGTCAATCGACATGCCATGCCATGGCGTCAAATTGGCAGCGAACTCAACACCGCGGCTGCGTGCCTTGCCGCCATTGGTGATGATGCCCAACTGGCTCGGGGTCGTGCCCTGAAGTTGAATGTTCTTCCAGTCGATTTGAAACACAGCCGTATCGATAGTCAGCAAGCCGGGAACGACACGTCCCTTAAAGCCGATCTCGTAATTCACGACTCTGTCCGAACCATAGGCGCCAACCCCTGCGACGGTGAGGTTAGGGCCCCCCGGACGATAGCCGGAGGCGATCCGCCCGTAGACCATCAGGTTGCGCGAGAAGTGGTAGGTTGGCGATAACAGCCAGGTAAAGGCGTTATCGCTCGATCGCGACACCTGGGTCGAGGATGAGCCGTAGACTGGGACGGCAGGCGTATCGACTACCGCCTGTGATGTGGAGGTCCGACGATTCCCTGCGTAGCGGCCTCCCGCCTGCACCTCGAACTTCTCAGTCACATGCCATGTGAAATCGGCGAAGCCTGCAAGTTCGCGATAACGGTTGGGGCCGAGACCTGCATAGGCCGTGGCAACAGGGCCACTCGCAGCGATCACGCGAATTGCCTGATCCGTCGCAGCATGTTCCACCGTGTAGAAGCCGCCCACGAGCCAGTCGACGCTACCAATGGCCCCGCCCGCGCGCAGTTCCTGCGAGAATTTGGTGGTGCGATCGGTCGTGTCGACCAGAACCCCCGAACCCGCCGGAGAACCGTAGAGGGGCGGAATGAACGGAAAGGAGGGGGTCAGATCCGATGAGATGACGTTGTTCGTTACACTCCAGGCGCTGATCGACGTGATCGTTGCGCCACCCAAGTCTAGCTCTGCCCGCCCAGTGTAAAGCTCAAACTGCGATTTATTGGGCGAATCGAGCGTTCGCAGGCTAAGATCGCCATAGACAGGCTCGAATGTCGTTGGCGCCGTGGCGCGTGTCGCCGCCGTTCCTCCAGTGGTACAGGCCACGCAAATCGGAACGCCGCCCGTGGTGATTTGCAGGTCACTGTTTAAGGCATCCACCTTCTGCTTCAGCGCTGAGCCGGTAATCGTCAGATTATCCGTCGGCTTCACCAGTGCGGCGGCCCTAAAGCCCCATATCTTGCGGCTATTGGTGTCCTTCTTACCCGTCAACTGATTATCAATGTAGCGGGCATCGTCACGATAGAAACCACTCGCCGAAACAGCCAACCAGTCGGTGATCGGTACGTTGATAGAGCCGCGTGCAGAATAACCCTCATCGCCGTGCGACAGGGAGGTCCCGCCGAGCTCGAGCCGGCCGGATACTTCTTTCGTGTCAGGCTGTTTCAGAACATATTTGATAAGCCCACCGAGGCTAGCCGCCCCGTAGAGGGTGCCCTGAGGGCCTCGCAATACCTCGATACGGTCGGTCACGCTGGCATCGAAATCGGGGATGGGCGGTTGGCCGGCCGTAATGGAGCTGCCGAACGGCACGTCATCGACAAGTATGGCGATAGTCGGATTGGTGGCACCACCGGTCGAGATTCCGCGCAGCGACAAGTTGGAAACGCGTTGTCCCGAATATTGCAGCCCGGGAACGCGGTCATAGAAGTCCTGGATACGGTTCAGGTTCTGGGTCGTGAGCGCCTCGGAATTTATAGCAGTGATCGCCACCGGAACATCGATAAGGCGCTGCTCTCGCTTTTGGGCAGTAACGACAATGTCTCCGGCCACCTGTTCGTCGCCAGGCGAGGCTGCCGGGGTAGCGATTGCCGTCCCCGGGCTATTGGGTGACGCGCTGACTTGGGCTTGGGCCGACGTCCCGAGCGCAATTGTGCTCAGAGCGGTCGACAAGAGCGCCTTGGTTCCCGATATCATGATTACTGCCCCCTTTTTTTTCGTGTTGAACAAAGCGACGTCCCAACATGTGTGTCGTTCGACGCCACCACTACCCGGACCGATATGAGTGCGATGCAGCGATACTTTGGGTACGCTCCGAAATCCGGCAATGTTATGCTAAGATTGGCGGTGGATGACCCACAGCGCATAATTCTCGCCCCAACTGTCAGGGCAGGGGAAGGGCCGTCGTCTTTTGTGTTCCGTCTGCCCCGGCACTGGCCGCCCGCAAGGCTTCAGTCACGATCCCCAGCGCAGGGGCTAGCGCTTCGGCGGCAGTGGCAAAGCCGATCCGTATGTGGCCGGGCGCGCCGAAATATTCGCCGGGCGCTACGATCACACCCGAAGCGATAAGCGTCTCGGCAAAAGAGATCGTGTCGGCCACATGCGGCAACCGTGGAAAGAAAATGCAGCCCGATCTCGGCAGCACGCCTTCAACGAGCCCCTCTGCGGAGAGCTCTGCAAACCAGTTATCTACGATCGGGCGCGAAGCCGCCAAAGTTGTGTTGGTGTAATCAACATAGACCTGAGGTTCTCGCAATACTTGAGCAGCTACTGCGTGTGCGAGGTTGGAAACGCCGAACTCCAGCCGTGTGCTGAACGCCCGGATTTCGCGTATTACCGGTGTTGCGCCCACAATCCAGCCGCAGCGAAGCGTGGCCAGGCCATGAAACTTGGTCAAACTGGAGACGCTTATGATCGCAGGCGAGAGCGCACAGGCGGGGGAAGGGCGTTCCTCGAGTGTCGCATAATCGCCGTAGACCTCATCCACCACGACGATAATGCCGCGCTTCTCGGCCAGCCGTGCCAACTGCGCAAGAAACATGTAGTCCAGCGCCATCCCTGACGGATTGTGAAGGTTGGATAGCAGAATAAGTCTGGTGTTGCTCAGAATACGTGCTTCTATCTGTTTGATATCAAACGAATATTCTGGGGGACGCCGGTCAATGGTATCCACGATCATGCCTCGATCCTCTGCAAGATCAGCGAAGAGATCGAAGCCGGGGCTTTCAACCAGGATGTGATCGCCGGGTCGGCCGAAGGTGCTTATGATGAGCCCGAGGCTGCTTGTCGCACCTGTCGTGCAAAGGACCTGCTCTTCGCTCACCTGATATTGGGTAGCAAGGGAAGACAGGACGTGGGGATTTCCTCCGCCGAAAGCGCTGACGTAGAGTGGGCTGAAATCCGGGAGCGTCGTCTTGCTGATGCTCTCCTGCAGGAGGTGCCGGGGTTCGGGAACGGAACTGTCGAAAAGGCTTACGATCGGGACAGACCCATTGCGCGCAAGCCGAATCGCACGCCGCACCCACTGTGCGTAACTGCCCGCTTTTGCGCGGGGCGGAATATAGTCTTTAATCATGACGCCTTGCTACGTGCCGGTGGCAGCAGTTGTTATGCAAAGACCCGCCTCCAACGCAGGTCCTCTGCATAAATCACGTTTCTTTCGGTGCCTCGATACGGCGCTTTGATGCCCAAGCGATCCAGTAAAGGATGCCGAGCCCAAGCCACCCGCTGACAAGGACATAAGGCCGCCAGTCGGCCTCGATGCCCAACGCAATGATCACAAGCGCCAGGACTGCTCCCAGGATGCCGACCGCCATCAACGTCTTGCGGCTCAGGCGAATGCTGGATCGTGCATGAAGGTCGGGGCGGTCCCGGGCAACGCGGGCGGCGGCCAGACTACACGCGCAATATTTCAGCATTGTTGGAATGTTGACCGCGAGCAGAAGGAAAATGAGGCTGGGGGGCAGGAGCAATCCCACCATGGCAAGCCCGTATCCCAGCATCACCGCCCGATGCGGTGTTCCAAAGCGCGGGTGGATCGCACCAAACACCGTCGGGAGGACAGCGTCCCGCCCCATGGCAAAAAGACTTCGCGAGAATACCATGGCAGCGGCATTCATCGACTTGAAGATAGATAGGCAAGCAGCGCCCGCGACCAGCGGGACGGCCCAAGACCCAAGCGGCATCCTTGCCGCCTCAAGAAGCGGCGCCGTGCTGTTGGCGAGACGTTGCGGACCCACAAGGCCAAGTGCGGTGAACGCAACCAGCGAATAGACCAGCGCGGTGACCAGGATGGCGAGCGCAATACCGAGCGGAATTGTGCGCCCGGCGTCACGCACTTCCTCGCCAATCTCGACAGCCGATTCGATGCCCAGAAACAGACTGATAAGCAGCGGCACAACCGCAAGCATCGAAAACGCGCCGAAGTCCTGTGACAGGCCGATACGAGCGAGGCTGACCTGTGGCAGTCCTGTTATAACGAACAATGCAAGAACGATGAGCAGCCCAGCCATCAGGACAGACTGCACACGCGCAGCTATCGCCACACCGAGATAGTTTAGCCCAAATACGAGCGTCAGCAGTACCGCCATCGACGGCTTTAGCGGCAACGGAGTGACCATGCCAAGATAGCCCACCAACACCTGGGACAGGATCGTCAATGCACCTACATTGGAGACGATGCGCAACCAGGCGATCATGAAACCGATCGAAGGGTGCAGGAAGCGGCTCGGCCATTCATAGGAAGCGCCAGAAACTGGCACCGCCGAGCCTAGATAGGCGTAAGCTATGGCAAAGAGCAGCATTGGCAGCATGGCAATGCCAATGCCCAGGAGCAGCGCGGATCCGGCGACTTGAGCCGCAGGCTGAAGCACTGTGAAAATCGAGACGCCGATCGCAGTGCCGGCACCGAGTGTGACGACACCGGTCAATCCGACTTCCTGGCGCAAATCCTGGCGTGTAGCGTCCGCAGTCGCCGCGCCGTGATGCGAGACATGCTGGTGCGTGCGTCGCCGGGAGTGGGCGGGCAGGGGCTCAATCGCCATGGTCATGGTCCCCATAGCCAAAGGCTGCACCGCCCGCTCCGGAGATGTCCGAACTGTGCGGTAATGGCTTCTGAATCGCTGGCGGTGCGGCGAAAGGCTGGATGCCAAGGGCTGTATATATTTCGGCCGGCAGGTAGACCGTGCCACCCTTCATCACCAGACGCGGTTTCTCTATCGCGCTGATGTCGGCGGTAGGGTCTCCGGCGACGAGCACCAGATCGGCGAGCTTGCCACGCGCGATAGTGCCCAGCCGGTCGGTCCTCCCCAGATACTCTTCGCTCCCGAGCGTCGCGGTACGCAGCGCTTCAGTCGGCGTGAGGCCAGCCTTGACGTAGAGTTCGACCTCGCGCAGCATGGAAAAGCCGGTAAGGTCGTCAGTCCCGGGCAACAGCCTGACGCCTTTGTCGTGAAGCATTTTCATCACTTCGAGCACTTTGGCGAACCCTGCTTGATAAGCGTGGTCCTCGCCCGCGTCTCTCAGCGTCACGAACGAGCGCTTGCGGTAGCGCTGGAATCCGACCGGCATATGCGACAGGAAAAAATCTTGGCCGGGAGGCACCTGACCAGCCCGGCTCAGCATCAATTGCTCGAGGATGCTGGCGGTGGTGTCGAGCGAGACGTTACGCGCCTGCATGGCCTTGACAGTGCGCTGGACGCGGTCCGACGACAAATCGAGCGCGCCGGCGCGCGCCATCGCCGTCAGGCGCAAAGGCGTGCGTGTGTCCTCATTCGGCGACAGGATCCAGCCCAGCATCAGTTGGTTGATATGAGCGATTGCATCATAGCCGTCGGCGATCACTCGGTCGGGTGAACTGAAAGCGGGCACATGGCCTGTCGTCCTGAGGCCGAGCCGATGCGCCTCTGCGGTAATCGGGGCAACCCAGTCGGGGTTTACCGAATTATAGAGCTTGATCTCAGCATAGCCGCGGTTGGCATACCAGCTGACATCGCGCAGCGCGGCGTCCAAGGTGTCCGGGATGAAACCATAACGCGCCGAATAGGGGCTGCGGCCTTCGATAAACCCCGCTGGTACGATTCTTGGCCAAGCGACCTCTCCCCTCTCGACCCGCGGTATGAGGTCCAGCATGAAGCGATTGTCATTGCCCATATCGCGTGTGGCAGTGACGCCCGCAGCAAGATAGAACAGGCCCGACGCCAAAGTCGCATGACTGTGCATGTCGTGCAGACCGGGATAGACGGTTCCGCCGTCCCCTTCGATCACCACCTCATCGCTGGGAGACGTGATGTTAGTGGCTGCCTTGATCTGCACGATCGTATCACGCATCACCACGACATCGGAAAGCCCCGAACGAGTGCCGCTGACAGGATCGAAAATGTGCACATTACGGATACGAATTGGATCGTCGAAGCTGTGTGCGAGGGTACGCTGCAATGCTTGCGCTCGATCAACCTCAATTTCGGTGGCCAGCTTTGCGATGGCGGGCACCTCGCTCTCGAAACCCTCGCGGATCGCAATTCCGCCCTCGCTGCCACCGAACGTAGCGAACAGCCGGCGCTTGCGATCGAGCATCACGTAGCCGGGATTGAGTTGGATGCCCGTTAACCGATAGACCGTGACGGGCGTTGCCATGCGGCCTTTGCCGACGGCCACTTTGCGAACCGCCGTGACGGAAAGGCTGCCACCCGGCAGCACGCCGATCCGGCCGTCCGGGCGAGCGAGCGCCGCGCGCGTATAGATACCTGCAGCCCAGGGGCTGTCGTCGTTTACGGCATAGAGGGGGGGCGTAGCCGCCTCGACGGCACCATTATCCGCCTGACTTGTCCACTCCGCGCGACCGTCCTTCCAGGTGTAGCTTTCGTTCACTACGCCGCCCATCAGTGACGTGCCGGCAATCGTCCACGATACAGGCACGCCCTTGGCGTCTGTGAGGATCACCTCGCGGTGCTTTGGTCCGCGCCCGTTATTGTCGACGCGGAAATCGACATCGGTTCGATTGCCGGCCACGGTCGCGGCGATATAGCCAACCTTCTCTCCATTGGAGATAATCGACAGGCGCTCCGTTTCGGCGCCCAGTGCGCCCGGCGCCGTGATGACCATGGCGGGTAGCAGAAAGGGGAAGATATGATGGTTCTTCATTGTGCGAACGTCTCCGATCCGGCGCGGCGATGCAGGTAAGCCGTCGCCGCGAGATCCTGCACGACATGCCCCAGTGACTTATAGAGTGTGATTTGCGCGTCGTTCTCGCGGCCCGGAATGCGGCCGGAGAAGACATCGCCTATCTCGCCGACGATATGGGTGTCGTCGACCGCG
The DNA here is from genome assembly GCA_036384115.1 of Sphingobium sp. Taxonomy (GTDB): domain Bacteria; phylum Pseudomonadota; class Alphaproteobacteria; order Sphingomonadales; family Sphingomonadaceae; genus Sphingobium. The sequence goes on along the minus strand of DASVMZ010000133.1, from coordinate 4,816 downwards.
CCGGCAGCGCGTGCCGCCGCAAATTCCGCTGCCTGGGCGAGCGCTGAGGGCCGATGGTCGGCGATGTAACGCGATGCTACGACCAGCGCGGTATCCGCCTCAACCGGTCCCAGGAAACTGGAGCCCACCAGGTTTACGTGCGTGCCGGGTGTAACCCAATTGCCTAGCAGTATGGGTTTGGCTGCGCCACTGACGGTGCAGATCACATCCGCCTGCGCCGCAACCTCGCGGCCATCGTCTAGCGATGTGATCGGAATACCCAGTTCCTCGCTCATCCGCGCCGCAAGAGCCCCCGCTTTTTCTGAAGAGCGTCCCCACAGAAGCACGCTCGCAAAGGGACGGACCAGAGTCAGCGCCCGCAGATGCGATTCTGCCTGCGTCCCTGTACCGAACACCGCCAGGACTTTTGCGTCCGGGCGCGCGAGCGCGTCGGTGGCGGCGGCGGTGGCGCAGGCGGTGCGGATGCGCGTGACTTCCTCGGCGTCCGTCATGCAGATAATTTCGCCATCTGTGCCGTCATAGGCGACGACAACACCCCGATGCCGTGTCCGGCCGGGGCGCGCGGGATCGCCGAAGACGCTCACCAGCTTTGCGCCGAAAATATCCAAAGCCGCCAACTCGCCCGGCATGACGCCGAATAACTGCTCGCGTTCCAGAGGAACAATTTGGCGAAGCGGCTGGCAGCGCTCGGCGCCAGACAAGGCGATCATTGCTTCTCGCATCGCGCTGCTACAACCAGGATAGTCAAGGAGGGCACGTACTTGCGCGGCGTCGTAAAACGGGGGGTGCGTCACTGCACAAAGGTCCGGATATCGTCGCCCATGGCTTTGGCGGTGGCCTCTACCGAGTAACCCATATGGCCGCCATCATAATAGCGCAGTTTCACCTGAGACGAGTTCCAGCCCGACTGCGTCACCAGATACTCGGCGGCGCCCATCGTCGTTTGGGTGTCGTACATCCCATTGGCGACAATCAGCTTGAACGCCGGATTGAGCCTCATCATCTGGGTAATTCCGCGCTGATAGGGCCAATCGCCAAATGGGCTCGTTCCAAAACCCCAGCCCCAACCCTGCAACCCTCTGACGGGCGCCACCTGAATGTAGGGCTCGGCCCAGTCGACCTTGAGATCCTTCTTGAGATATGCTGCAAAGAATCTGTTGACCGCAACGGTCAGCACGTCTGACGGATCGGGGGCGCCGCCCTTGGATCCGATAGAAGCGACATATCTCGCATCGTTGCGGCCAAGCAACAACCCTTGAGCCCTCATTAGTTCAATGCGATATTGCTCTTTGGTTATCCGAAGATCATGATCGAGATACCAGGCCGCCGGGATCCCGCTGAACTCCTCCAACCGTGCGGCGACTTGCGTTCGCTCGGTCTGCGGCAGAGCGGAGCCGCGATAGAGGGCGGTAAGATAGGTGCCTTGTGCGTAGGTGCGTGCGTCTGCCATGAATTGTGCCGACGTACGGCCGTTTGCACGCGCCTTGCCGTGGTAGAGTGCGATGTCGGCGATGGTCGGCAATGAAGCGGCATAGCTGATAATATTGTTGGGGCGCTGTGCATATTCGATGATATTGAGGGCCTGGCCATAAAGGAAAATGCCGGCCAGCGGCAGCGGATCAGGCCCTTCACTGAGTTGGGCGGCGATCATCGCCGCACGGTTCGTGCCGTAGCTCTCCCCGAAGAGGTAAACAGGTGCGCCTTGCCGTCCATGAGCCGCCAGCCATGCACGGATGAAGCCCGCGAACTGTGCAGCGTCTGCTGGCACGGAAAAATAATCTTCCGGCTTGGTTCCCGGCATAACCCGACTGAAGCCGGTTGAGGCAGGATCAATAAAAACAAGGTCGACCGCGTCGAGTGGCGAATGTGCGTTGTCAACCAGCTTGAAGGTCGACGGATCCGCTTTTACGTCGTCGGGAAAAGCAATCCGCTTCGGACCCAGGCCGCCGATATGCACATAAGGCGAGGACACAATTGGCCCGCCGTTAAACAGGAACATGACCGGCCGCTTTTTTGGGTCGCCGCCGTCACGGGTGTAGGCAAAGCTTACCAGCCGAGCCTTCGATCCGCCAAGTCCGGACGTGATCACCACAGGCTCGACCGTCGCGGTGTATCGTATGGGAACGCCGCCGAATACGCCGCGATGTCGCGTGATCACCGCCGGATGATCGAGTTGTTGGGTGAGTTGCTCTTCTGTTCCGACGACGAATTCCTGGGCGGAACCTGGCTGAGGCAGCAAACCGGTGACGGTAGCGAGCAGGAGCGGTGTCCAGCGAAGAAGCTTTGGCTTTGTCATGGTCCTATCTAAACGGAGAGCTTGTGTAAAATTTATGCGTTATTGGCACAAGCATGCCGAAATGCGCATAAACTTCGGCGGTCCGCTTTTTCTAGAAAGAGCCAGAATGCCGCTGCTCGATATGTAGCGGCGGGCAGGCATCACGCCTAGGACTCGCAAACGCATGGCTGACTACAGGACTCGTATAGACCGCAGATGGCCAAAGTTCCGGGTTCTCGCGACCATGATAGTTATGCTGGGCGCGGTGTTGGGAGCGCAGCAGGCTTCCGCCGAGGATATTGCGATTCATGCGGGCCATATGGTTGATGGCTTGTCCCGCGCGCCTAGAACCCGTGTTATTATCCTTGTGCATGAAGACAGGATTGTCAGTATAATATCAGGCTTCAGCGAGTCAGCCGGTGCCCGTATTGTCGGCTTGTCAGACAAGACAGTTCTGCCAGAAATGATCGACGCAGATGTTCACTTGGTCGCTGACCTCTCGCGCTACTCCGTTCTGCTGCCATGCGTTACGCGAAGTGGTTATGACGAACTGCTCAGCGGCGTCGCGAACGCCCGCGCCACGCTTCTCGCCGGCTTCACTTCCGTGCGCGATTTCGGCGGTGACACTGCCGCTATCGTCGCGCTAAAAAAGAGTATCGCCGTTGGTGAGACCATTGGTCCGCGATCATGGGTGTCGGGTGAGCCACTCGGCCCGACCGGCGGCCATTGGGACAAGCATACTCAGGGCATCGCAAATCAGCGTCATCCTCCCACCGGCCGGATGCGCGCAAGGTGTAACACTCCCTTTCATATCGATCGATCGCTTCTATGGTTGCGCGGAGACTGAGCAACACGGTCGCGGATAATTCCCATCTCTAAAATCCGAGTTCAGACAAAGGTCGCTTCATGAGCCCTCTTCGGCGTAAGATTATCGTAGCAGAGCCGGCCGAGCGTGCTTTGGCGCGCACGCTATCCTGGCCCCATCTCGTCGCTCTGGGCGTCGGGGCAATTGTTGGTACTGGCATTCTGACGCTTATCGGTGTCGGCGCTGATCGGGCAGGACCAGGTGTCATCCTTTCTTTCGCCATAGCCGGGGCGATATGTGCTTGCGCCGCCTTGGCTTATGCCGAGATGGCAACAATGATCCCCGCCTCGGGATCCGCCTATACCTACAACTATGTCGTGTTGGGAGAGGTCTTTGCCTGGATCGTTGGTTGGTCGCTGATCCTGGAATATTCCTTGGTGGTGTCGACCGTCGCGGTTGGCTGGTCCGGATACGCATCCGCACTGCTGACGCCTCTTGGTTTCCCGATCTGGCTGACGAGCGGCCCGGCACTGGGTGGCCTGGTCAATTTGCCTGCGGTCTTCATCATTGCTGTCGTAGCAGGGCTGTTGACCTTGGGAACAAAGGAAAGCGCGACGCTGAATGCCATTCTCGTCGTCGTCAAGATGATTGCGCTCGCCATCTTCGTTGCCGTGGCGCTGCCATATTTCCAAGTCGAGAATTTTCATCCTTTTGCGCCCTTCGGCTTTGGCAAAGCCGTCTCACCTGACGGAACCGAGCGTGGCATCATGGCCGCTGCGGCAATCGTGTTCTTTGCCTTTTATGGTTTCGATGCAATTGCGACGGCCGCCGAAGAGACAAGAAATCCCGGCCGTGATCTCGCGATTGGCATCGTCGGATCGATGATAGCTTGCGTCCTGATCTACATCGCTGTGGCCGTTGCGGCGATCGGCGCTATCTCGTTTACACGCTTCGCTGACAGCCCTGAGCCGTTGGCCCTGATTTTACGCGAGATCGGGCGGCCCCATTTCGCTACCTTTCTTGCAGCGAGTGCGGTCATCGCCCTGCCGACAGTTCTCCTTGCCTTTCTTTTTGGGCAGAGCCGTATCTTCTTTGTCATGGCTCGCGATGGACTGCTGCCTGCAAAGTTTGCGACCGTGTCGCGCCGTGGAACGCCCCTCAGGATCACGGTTCTGACCGCGGTAATGGTGGCCGGCATTGCGGGCATCATGCCCATCGATACGATCGCGGCGCTTGCCAATGCCGGCACGCTGGCCGCGTTCGCCTCGGTGTGTCTGTGTATGCTTGTGTTGCGCTATCGTTCTCCCGATGCGCCGCGCGCTTTCCGAACGCCCGCCGCCCCGGTGGTAGGAACAGTTGGCATATTCGGGTGCCTGTACCTGTTTGTCAGTTTGCCCCACGCGACGCAGAAATATTTCTTCCTCTGGAACCTTGTTGGCTTGCTCATCTATTTTGCAGGCGCATGGGCACGCGCGAAAGCCGATCGAAGGCGCTGAGCCGAGCTCCAACTGCATTTAGGGTAGTGTAAGCCAATTGAGAAACCAGCAATTTAGTACTTCCAGTTGAAGTCCACCCCCGAGGGCTGGTCTGGGACGCTGGCCTGCTGCCGGTTTGGTGGACACCGAGATAAGGTGTTTTCACCTATCGGAGAGCAGGAATGCAGAGAAGGAAGTTCAGCTGCGAGTTCAAGCTTGAGGCGGTAAGATTGGTCCGTGAGCGGGGTGTTGCTGTTGCGC
>DASVMZ010000132.1:0-58828 GCA_036384115.1 Sphingobium sp. | reverse complement strand
ACCGCCTGCCGCTTCCACGCCCCGATCATCGTGTGGTGATGCCATGCTTGGATGACAGTTCCGCCAGCGTCAGATCGCCACGGATCGCTTCCAGCGCAACCTTCGCCTTGAACTCGGCCGAATATCGTTTTCTCGTCGTCTTCATTCCCGTCCATTCCTCAGTCGGGATTGGCTTAACACCCCGTCCAAATTCCCGGCAACACCTCATAATGAAATGAGCGACCGGCGCAAAACCATTACAAGTCCAAGCCTTCCGCAGGCGCCTGCCTTTATTGTCGCTATCCGCATCGGTGCGCATAGGCGGGCCGGCATAGGAGAGCAGGTCAGCGTCCTGATTGCCCCGGTAGATGCAGTGAATAGTGGGATCTCCATTGCCGCGTGCGGTCATTCGCCCCTCCGCGCCGTGTTTCGCGCGCAAGGGGCCGGAGGCGCGCTGCCGGGCCTGCACTTTCCTGATGTTCGCGCGTGCACGCTTGTCCGTCTTCATCATGTTGTGATGCGCCGGGGGGGGGGGGATCGAACCAAGGCTTGATCCGGGGGCAGGCATATTGGGATCTGCTCCGACGCTGGGGTCATGATTGTGGCGCCGGTAGAACCGTTAGACCCGGCGCGGTTAGTGACCTTTTCGCCCTATGGCCCTCGCCTGTCTTGGCATATGCGGTGGTCACAAGGGTGAGGGCGGTCGCGGATGGTATATGCGATTATACGCTGGACCGGCCTGAAGAGGGCTGTTTCGGATAGTGATCGAGTGCCAGCTACCCGGCTTGGACGGGCTGGTGCCCCGCTCTGGCGACTATCATCGGTCTTTGTTTGGCGAAGGTTTGTTGGCGGGGGCGAGGCTTCCCAAAGCAGACTGACCGGCCCGCTGCGCCTCGGGATAATCTTCCGGAGTTATGGTACTGACATTACGGCGGTCCTCGACATCTTCCTGCGGGGTACTGCCGCGGGTGCTGGGGTCCATGTCATTGTCACCCGGAATAGCGTCGCCGAGAGGGCCACGGGGCGTCTCGACATGTTTGTGGGACTTGCCGCTACGCGTATCGTCTTCGATCACGTCAATCTCCTGTATTGCGAGCTTGCGTAGTCATCTGCATGGACGCTCGCCTCCTTGACCCAATGGATCAACCGGACGAATTGTTCCTTGGTAAGCGCACTGGAGCGGTCGCGAATGTCATAACATTTGTTATCTGTCCGCCGTTTGGCGGAGTGATTATGCTTGGGGAGGATCGGCCGGTCGATTTACAGAGGCTGAAGTGAAATAGTGTCCGCTCTGCGCCACCTGATAGACATTGCTCTCAATCTTCGCGACGCGCGGGTCATGCGTGCCGAATAGGGTTACTTCGACGAAATGCCGCACTGTTCGGCACCATATGCCGAGTATCGGCAAGCACGCGATCATCAGCAGCCCCTTTCCCGGCGGGATGGTTTTAACCGGCTGTGCTGATCGTGACGGGCACCGACTTGGCGGCGGGGACATGGCTTTCCTCGGCATGATGGCTGACCGGGATCAAAATGTTGCACTCGGGGTAATAGGCCCCCAGGCAGCCACGCGGTATGTCATAGGGCGTGACGATCAGGCCGGGACGACGGCGCTCCTGCCCATCCTGCGGCATGCCAAGGAGCGAAACGATCTGCCCCTCCTCCAACCCGTCCCGCGCCATATCCTCGCGGTTCATGAACAGGACATCGCGGGTTCCCTTCACCCCGCGAAAACGATCATGATAGCCATAAATGGTGGTGTTGAACTGATCGTTGGAACGGAGCGTCATGAGGCGATATTGCCCCTCCCGATCCGCAAAGCCTGATGCCGAAAGCCCCGAAGGCACCAGAAATTCGGCCTTGCCGCTGGGCGTCTGCCAGATACGTTCGGAGGCCTTGTTACCCTTCCAGAAGCCGCCCGGGGTAAAGAGACGGGCGTTGAACTCCTTGAAGACCGCTGGATAAGTCGCCTCGATTGCGTCGCGGATGCGCGAATAGTCCGCGACCCAGCTATCCCAGTCGATACGCGGGTTGGCAGGCAACAGCCGCTTGGCGATAGCGCCGACAATCGCCGGTTCCGACAAAAGATGAGGACTGGCGGGCGACGATTTGCCGCGCGACCCGTGCATGCAACTCGTGCTGTCCTCCACCGAAACCGCCTGCGGCCCGCTCGCCTGCATATCCTCCTCGATACGGCCAAGGCAGGGGAGGAGGTAGGCCAGCTTGCCAGGAAACAAGTGGCTGCGGTTCAGCTTGGTCGCGATATGGACAGTCAGGTCCAGCCGTGGCCATGCCGATTCCATCCTGCCGGTATCGGGTATGGCACGCAGGAAATTGCCACCCAGACCGACGAAGGCCTTCACCGATCCGTCCAATATGCCTTCGCAGGTTTCCACGGTGTCGAGGCCCTTTTGCGTGGGCGGGTCGAAGCCGTAAAGTTCTTTCAGTTTGTCGATGGGGACAAGCTCCGTCTTTTCGGTGATGCCGACGGTGCGCTGGCCCTGCACATTGCTATGGCCGCGCACGGGCCAGGGGCCGGCGCCGGGCTTACCGACGTTGCCACGCAGCAGCAGCAGGTTGACGAGCATCCGCACATTCTCGACCCCCTTCACATGCTGGGTCAGGCCCATGCCATAGATGGCGATAACCGCCTTGGCCTGTGCATAGACGCGCGCCGCCTGCTCCAGCGCACTCTGCGCGAGGCCGGATTCCCGCTCTATGTCCGTCCATTGCGTGGTGCGGACGTTATCCGCGAGGACAGCAAAATCCTTTGTATGTTGCTTGATGAAATCATGGTCGAGGACCGGCGGATCGCCCACGGCCAGAGCGGCGTCGTCCCATTCGATGAGAAATTTGGCGATGCCGGTCATCGCGGCAATATCGCCGCCCGCCTTCACCTGATGATATTGGGTTGAGATGCCCGTTTCCTTGAGCATCGTCATCTCGATGGGGTTCTGCGGATCGGTGAACCGTTCGAGACCACGTTCCTTCAGGGGATTGAAGGTGACGATCTCCACCCCCCGCTTGCGGACCTTGCGCAGGTCATGCAGCATACGTGGCGCGTTGGACCCCACATTCTGGCCAAAGAAGAAGATAGCGTCGCAGTCGTCGAAATCCTTGAGCTGCGTCGTTCCCACCGGCACGCCGATCGCCGCCTTGAGACCAATGGAAGTCGATTCATGGCACATGTTGCTGCTGTCCGGCAGGTTCTGGTTGCCGTACATGCGGGCCATGAGCTGATACATGTAGGAGGCTTCGAGGCTGGTCCGGCCGGAAGAGTAAAACACCACCGATTTGGGATCGCGTGGCGCGATCTCCGCCGCAATGGCGTCAAACGCCTCTTCCCAGGAACAGGCGACATACCGGTCCTCCGCAGCGTCGTATCGCAATGGATGGGTGAGGCGCCCATTCTGCTCCAGATCATAATCGCGCCACTGCCGGAGTTCGGAGAGGCTATGCTCTTTGAAAAAATCGGGAGTTGTTCGCAGCCTGGTCAGTTCCCAGGCTGTGGCCTTTGCTCCTTCCTCGCAAAACTCCGCAGGGTGGGGATGGGCCGGCTTGGGCCAGGCGCAACTGACACATGCGAAGCCATCGGTCTTGTTCTGGCGGCCCAGTTCGCGCAGCCCTTCGACCGGGAAATGTTCTCGCGGCAGGATTTCCGCCAAAGAACGAACGGAACCCCATCCGCCTGCTGGTCCTCGAAACGGTTTGATCTGAGGCCGATCGGATTCCTGCTCAGACATATGTGCCTCCAGTGTTGCTTGCGGGAAACGAATGGGAAGTTCGGGAAGTTTCACGATCGGTCGGCTGCCGAACGCTAACATAAGTTGGCACGTTACCGTCATAGTCCTCGATCACAGACCCTCGCTCTCCGTGGCCGTCTCCGCGCGGTCCGGGTCGCGGCCCTGCTGACGGTCGAGCGACCGCATGATCGGCGTCACGGTCAGACCATGCAGCACGACGGAGAAAAGCACGACCAGGCCGACCAGCCCCCACAGGCGCTCCCCATTCGCCACGTCAATGTGGTTGAGGCCAAAGGCAAGATAGTAGATCGATCCCACGCCCCGGATGCCGAAGAACGCCAGGGTCAGCTTCTCGGTCCGATCTGCGTTCAGATTGCGAAGCCCGATCAATCCCGCAAGCGGTCGAATGACCAGCAGAATGACAAGCGCGACGACGGCGTCGATCAACGTCACCGAGGATAGCAGGCCGCTCACCAGTGCCCCCCCGAACAGGAGGAGCAGCACCATCATGGCGAGTCGTTCGATCTGTTCGGTCACATCATGCATGTCGTGATGGAAGTCATGCTCCCGATGCGTGCTGCGGAATGTGAGCGCGGTCACGAAGACGGCGAGGAAGCCATAGGAGTGGATGATCTCGGTCAGGCCATAGGAGATGCATGTGGCGGCAAGGGCGATCAGGCCGTCGCCGGTCTGGGCCAGCTTGGACTCCGCCGATACATGGAAAGTCAGCCACCCGAACAGTCGGCCGATCAGCCATCCGCCGCCGATACCCGCGATTACCTCCCACAGAACACGATATGTCAGCCACTCGCCGAACCATGGCTGGCTGGTGCCGGCCACTGTCGCCAGCACGATGGCCAGATGGACGAAAGGAAAAGCCAGCCCGTCGTTCAGACCGGCTTCTGACGTCAAGCCGAACCGCACCTCGTCCTCACCGCCGGTTTTGGGTGGCCCGACCTGAATATCGGACGCCAGAACAGGATCGGTAGGCGCCAGGCTGGCGGCGAGGAGCAGGGAAATGGCCCAAGGCAATCCCAATGCCCAGACAGCGAGAAGGGTGATCGCCAATATGCTGATGGGCATGGTGATCGCCAGCAGCCGCCACGTCACCGCCCACGTACGCCATCGAAATATCCGGTCGATCTTCAGCCCTGCTCCCATGAGCGCGATGATGACGACGAACTCGGTGAAACGCTCGGTTATCTCGGGGTAGAGCATGGGCAACGGTCTGAGCGTGATTTGCGGCAGAGAGAAAAGCACTGCCCCCAGCGCGATGCACAGGATGGGCAGAGAAAGCGGCAGTTTCTTCAGCACCAGTGGCAGCCAGACGACCAGAGCCGTAAGCAACCCAAAGCCGGTGAGCGTCAGTATATAGGGATCGGGGAGCAGAGACGTCGGGATCAAAGCTCATGACCCCGCGCGACAACGACGTTGATACGGTGTCCGCATCCTGCTTTACTGCTCCCCGCAGGTTGCATCAGGCTGCCGCAATGGTCTTTTCCACATCTGCCAGAGCATGGCCCGTAAGGTCTTTAGGGATTTCGCCAATGAGGATGGCGGACAGCGCCTTATGATAATGTTTACGCAGTTCACCCAACGTTCGGGGTGCCGCGACAATGATCAGGCTGTCGATCTTCCCGTCCAGCACCCGCTTGTTCAGATAATCGGCGGTTCCGGCGGCAAAGCTGTCTTCCTCAAGCTGGCTTTCCGATGGATTCGCGGAACTGCTCTGATGGCGGGCACCTGACCCTCGATTGTCAGACGATATTGCGGCGTCCGGCAACGCTGTGAGCTTTGGCGCGCTCTCGTCGCCACCGTTATGGAACAGGTTGAGCAGTTCGCCGTCGGCGACAGCGACCGTCGTGCCCTTGGGTATCTTCATGGAAATTTCCTTTGTAATGACCGGATGGCAACATGCAAACAAAGCCGAAGGAGCCGGACTGTTTCGCTTCCTGTTCTTGGAGGCCGTGCATGGGACGGCTTTTAAAGGAATAGGATCAGGTTTCGGCACTGGCCCCGGGCGACGTCAGCGTCACGGTATTGTCCTTGATGTCCTGGACCAGCGCCATTTCGATGGAATGATGCGCCCCGTCCTCGCTGCCTGACCTGGTGAGCTTGATGCGTGCGTCCTCGACGCTGTCGACCGTGCCCACATGGATGCCATCGCTCGCCACTACTTCCATATGGGGCTTGATGATGTTCGCTTCTGGCATTTCGATCTCCTGACAGGGCATAAACGCATCGCGCGGTGGATCTGGTACAAGCCAGAATCCCGCACATGCGTTTCTCCGGGGAAACAGGCTGGGGCATGTCCCGTCACGACGAAATGCGCTTCCGGCTAGAAGCTTTTGCCCGGCACGTCAGGAATCAGGTCTTCGCCTGCTGCTACAGTTTGCGTCCCGGCATCGGGGTTCGCGCCGTCATCCGCTGCGTTCAATTCGCGCGCCGCCTGTGTCCAATGGTCCAGGGATTTTCCTTCCGGGCGTCCTTCTGCTTCCCATAGTGCATAGGCACGGTTCCTGATCTCGTCATGATCATGTTCGCTCATGGTAATATCCTTTTGGCTCCGCGCCTGATTCTGTAGAGCCATTTGTCAAACCCGTATCCGGGTTGCAGCAGGAGCAAACTTGCACAGGCTGCACCCTGCTCAGAGAAGCCAGCCTGCGCCGTTCCTTGCGATTCGGCTGGACGTGCGAAATTTTATCCGCAGGGTCATCTAGCCACGGAGTATCGCCCTCAGCCGGTCTGGATTTCATCGAACACTGCCTCGACCAGTGCAACCCGACTGTCATCGTCCAGGTCGATCGAAACTAAAATGGGGCCGTTGTGCGCCCCTTCACTGTTTCCCGTGTCACCAGCGCTGTTATCGGCGCCATCGGCAACCACGAAGATGTCGGTGCGTTCGACGCCATGTTCCTGAACCAGATGCTCTACGGCAAGTTCGGCTTTCTCGCGGGTAGCAAAAGTCCGTTCGATCGTGCTTCCCATATCTCTACCTCCTGTTCGCAATTCTGGGGACCGCGCGGACTATTTCACGCCTTCATTCACCGCCACATTATCCGCGCTCACCTGATCGGCGCCACTGCGGTCAGTCTGCATAAAGCCGAAGCCCAGTATCGCTGCAAATGCGATGAGCACGAGCAGCAGGCCTCCCAAAAGCGCGGTTCTATTGACCTTGTTTCGCGATCCGCCGCGTGCCTCGATCTTGTCGAGATGTGTCTCGGTGCCATTCTCTTTTTTGTACATGCTACCCTCCGTGGAGGAGAAGCGCACTGTCTGGGAGATAAGTTCCCGTTCCAAGGACGATGCGATCCTCATCGAGTTGCGCATCTCCAGGATTATCGGTTCCGGCAGGGCGTCCAGAGGTTCGTTGGCTGTTTGGCTTGGCCCAGACCATCGCCGCCGAAATGAGGGACGCCAGCCTGCCGGTGGCGTGAACGTGGCGAGCCGCAGGCGATAACGGGCCTGCGGTGCCGGACAATATCCGAAAAGAAACGCCGTCTGCACCATCGTCTAAAAAAAGGCCCGACCATGACGGTCGGGCCAGTAGAAGGAGCTATTTGATAGCCCCTCGGGTCGCCAGGCTTCCTTAACCTCGCAACGTCATAGGAACCATCCATATTTTTGCCCGATAGCACCATTTCGGATGGTAGCGGACCAATGAGATGGCGGGATGCGGACATTACTGGACAGAGTTGTGGTGGGCACGCTAACCGGCGCCGATGAGTATCATCGCAACGATCATGAATGCGGCCACCGGCCAGCCCATCCAGAAAATGACCTTTGGTCGCATGCCCAAGCCATGGGCGTCCTTCAATCTTGAGACCGGCGAACTGGTGACGGCCGAGCGTATCCATGTCGGCAAACCCGCGGCGGGCAAATTTCTGGCGCCGGTCGAGGTCTGGGTGACGTCAAAGGGGAAATGAGGGACAGGCGTTGGATACCGTTCGAGGGCGAAAACCTTGCTTTCGGTCTGTTCATCTGCCCGCTCTCGCTGCGCGTGATTTTGATCCGCTAACATGTGCTGCCGGCTGCGGAAGGGCATGGTGATGTGCATCCCGCTCTCCGATACCTTATCGCCTGCTGCACCTATCGGCCCGTTCGAGGGCGCGCACCCCGCCGCCGCCCACGAGCGCACAGGGATGACGCGGCACGGCGAGATTGCCGGGCATTTCCTGACGCGGAGGAAGGGAAGTGCCTCGATCGACGGTGCGTCACGAATATGTCATCAAAATGAGGGCAGGTGATCCGGGCGGTTTCTTTCCGCACCATCGACTCTCATTCTCGGGGACTGCTTGTGGCATTGACCGTTCTCATCGTGGAGGACGACGCGGATCTGGCGGAGACGCTGACCGCGCAGATGGACGGCTTCGGCCATCGCTCGCTAGCCGTGGATAATGGGCACAAGGCGCTGGCGGCAGTGCGGGACGATGCGTTCGACATCGTCATCCTCGACCGGGTGATGCCAGTGATGGACGGGATTACCACCCTGCGGCACCTGCGCGCCAATGGGGTCAACCTGCCCGTGCTGATGTTGACCGCCTTTGGCAAGTCGGGCCAGAAGGTCGAAGGGCTGGAGGCCGGGGCCGACGATTATGTGGTCAAGCCGATCGACGCGCTGGAACTCAACGCCCGGCTGCACGCGCTGGTTCGCGCGCGGCAATGGTCGACGCTTGAGGATGACGACACCATCCGCGTGGGCGAGATCGTGGTCAGTCCTAGCAAATATCGCGCCTGGCGCGACGGCCAGCCGCTGGACCTGCCCAAGACTGAACTGAAGCTGCTCACCGAACTGGCGCGCCATGCCGGATCGGTCCTTACCCGGCCGATGTTGCTCGAACGGGTCTGGAACTATGATTTTGAACCGACTACGAATATCGTCGATACCTATATCAAGCGGCTCAGGAAGAAATTGATCGAAAATGGCGGGGACGATCCGATCAGCACCCTTCGGGGCGTCGGCTATATGCTGCGGAAATAGGTGAGGCGGGCGTCCTTCCGGGGGCTGATGCTGGGCTTTGTGCTGCTGATCGTCCTGGCGACGGTCATCACGGGGATCGCCGCCTATTATGCGTCGGTTTCCACCATCCGGCATCTGGTCGACCAGCGCCTGTCCCTCGTCAGCACCGCCATCGCGCCCGAGGGGACGGCGCATGACACCACCACCCTGATTCAGGGCGTTGCGGACATGACCGGGCAGCGGGACACAGGCGACATCGGCATCCTCCTTCTCGGTGCCGGGGGAGAGCGGATCGCGGGCAATGTCCGGCTGAACCGTGTGCTGCCACCCGGCTTGTCTTCCATGGGTGCCGACGACCATATCGCGGGGCTGACCAGCGGCCGGGCTTTCGTGCGCGAGGTTGGGGGCGGGCGGCGGCTGGTGGTCGTCGCGGAGACCGAGCCGTTCGATCAATATGACGGCGCGCGGCTGCTTATCTATCTGGGCGGGTTCGGCTCCATCATCCTGATCGTGCTGCTGGGCGTGCTGCTGTTTGGCCGCCTGGTTGGCGCGCGCATCGCTGAGGTCCGCCGGACGGTGGACACGATCATCGGCGGGGACATGGACCGGCGCATTCCCGTCATCGGCGACCGCAGCGCCTTTGACGAGCAGGCGCGGGCGTTCAACGGCATGCTCGACCGTATCCAGCAGTTGATGGAGGAGGTCCGCAACGTCTCCAACGACATCTCGCACGAGCTTCGCACCCCGCTGACCCGGCTACGCGGCAAGCTGGCGTTATTGCGCGACCATCGGGAGAGCGGGGACGCGCCCGGCGGCGATGCCGGACGCATGGGACTCGGCGGCGCGCTGGAGGATGTCGACGACCTGCTCGCCATGTTCAACGCGATCCTGCGAATCGCGGAGATCGAGAGCGGGGAGCGCCGCAAGGGCTTTGCGAGGCTGGACCTTGGCGCGCTGGCGGCGGAGATCGTGGCGGTGATGGAGCCGGTCGCCGAGGAGAGTGGCCACAGGCTGTCCGTCGGCGACTGTGCGCCCGTGGTGGTGCAGGGCGACAGGCAACTCCTCACCCAGCTTCTCATCAATCTGGTCGAGAATGCGCTGCGTCATGCCCCGGCGCCTGCGCGGATCAGGGTGTCGGTCAGGGATGGCGGTGCGATGGCGGAACTGGTCATCGTGGATGACGGTCCAGGCATTGCAGCGAACCTGCGAGACGTCGCGATGCGGCGCTTCGGCAGGCTGGAGCAGCGCGGGAAGGTGGCCGGAGTTGCTCCGTCCACCTCCGCGCCGCCGCCTGCGCAGGGGCTTTCCGGTCATGGACTGGGCCTGCCACTGGTGGATGCCATCGCCCGGCTGCACGGCGGCGAGATGGCGTTGGCGGACGCCGGGCCGGGGCTGAAGGTGACGGTGATGCTGTGCCGGTAGCCTGAGGGACGCCGGGCGGGATTGGCGCGGCGGGGCAGGCTGGCATCACCACCTTCGTCATCCCCCTGAACGCGGTGTGGTTGGCTCGTGCGCCATGGCTATGGATTGCCGCCTGGCGTAGCGCGCCTCTCCTGGTGCGCCATAGTCGTCAAGGGGTGAGCATAGCCCGGGGGAATATCGGCCCCACCAGCAATCATGCACCGACAGGCAAGGTTCTCATCGCGCGCTGCCTCGGTCGCGCATTGCCACGTAGTGCCTCGCTAGTCCCCGCATCTACAGCGCTCCATAGATACTGGACATGCAAAAGGGCGGCGAGACCTTCGTCCCGCCGCCCTTTCATATAGTCGTCAACCCATCAGAAGCTGACGGTCGCATCCAGGCCGAAGGTGCGCGGCGCGTTGTAGTTGCCGTAGTCACCCAGGATATTGTTGACGCTGCCGGTCGTCACGCTGGTCGTCGGCGCACCGGGCAGGCTGTTCGACGGATCGCGGCGATAGACATAGCTGGTGTTGAACAGGTTGCGGCCCCACACGCCAACGGTCAGCTTCTGGCCACCGTCGCCCATGCCGATGTCGGCGATCGAGACACGACCGTTGAACAGCAGCGATGCATCATTGTGGGTGGCGAACTGATCGAAGGTCTGCGTCGACTGCGAATAATTGCCGTCGATGTGGAACTTGACCCGCGTGTCGCCGCCACCGATCGGCAGGACATAGTCGATCGCGCCACTGGCCGCGTTGCGCGGGGTGAACACGATGTAGAAGTCCTGATAGACGCTCGTCGATACACCGGCTGCGGTGTAGGTGATGAGCACCGGCGGGATCTTGGTGTAGGTATAGGTGTAGGACGCATTCAGCGTCAGGCCCTCGACCGGCTGCACGGTCAGGTCAGCCTCGATGCCCCGGATCTTGGTGATACCGGGAGCATTGATGGTGACGAGATTGTTGAAGTTGCTGGTGCCGACAGACTGGATCGAACTGATGTCGACCTGGCTGTTCTTGCGATCCATGATGTAGCCCGCGATGTTGAAGCGTGCGCGACGGTTCCAGAAGTCCGTCTTCAGGCCGACTTCGTAGGACTTCACATCTTCGGGGTCGAATGCCTGATAGTTGGACGTGCGCGAACTGGCGCCACCGGCGCGATAGCCGGTCGCATATTTGGCATAGACATGGATGTCGCTGTTCACGTCATAGGCCAGAGTGGCCATGGGGTTGAAGCGGTTCCAGCTCTTTTCCAGCGGGGTATAGCCGACGCTGGCGGCCGGGGGATTGGTATCGTAGTTCACGCCGCGCGAGAAGTGCAGCACGCCGGACTTCTTGTCATGCGTATAACGACCGCCGACCGTGAGGTGGATCGCGTCATTGGCATTCCACGTGACCTGCCCGTAAGCGGCATAGCTCTTCGACCAGACTTCCGATGCACGATCAATGGTGGCGAAGGGGTTGGAATAGATTGCCGGGTTGATTGTGTAGCCTGTCACTGCACCAGTGTTGCGGTCAACCGTCCAGATATTGGAGTTCGGCGTAGCGGCGTTATCGCTGATATGTTCGTTGAAGTAGAACAGACCTGCAACATAGTCGAAATTGCTGATGGACCCAACCGCCTGAAGTTCCTGGCTGAACTGACGCTGGCGCAGGTTTGCAAGGCTGTAACGGCTGAACGCGCCGCCAACGAGCGTACCGTTGTTCGCGCCCGGGCTGGTTTCCGGAGTGCCTGTGGTGGTGAACACGGGTACGCGGTGCGCGCCGCCGGAGTTGTCCCACTGGGTCACGTCGACACCGCGCCATGCGGTGATCGAGCGCAGTTCGATCTCGTCCGAGAGCTTCCACTTCAGATTGTTGGTGAAGCCGTGGGTCTTGTCGACGGACGGCTGCTGCGGAACGCCGATGTCGGCGGTGCGCTGGAGGCCATTGATGTTGGAGAGCACGGAGGATGGCACGGCCTTAACGGTGCCGGTCAGGTTGGTATAGGCGGTGCCGGGCAGGGCGCATGCGGGCTGCGAAACCTGCGTGCCGACGGCGCAACCATTGGGGTTGATGTTCAGCAGCTGGCTGTAGAAGGGCGAGTTCTGGTCCTTGGCGACATCATAGGAGAAGTCGTTGGTGATGTCGCTCGTCGGCTGCCAGCGCACGGCGACGCGGCCGCCCTGACGGTCATAATAGCCAAAGCCGGTCTGACCAGCCATCGGGTTGGTGGTGGTCGGGCCCTGATACTGTTTCACAGCGTCGACCTTGACCGAGAAATTATGATATTCGGGCAGGTCGAGATGAAGTGCGCCGGTGTAGGCGCCAAGGTTGCCGAAGCCACCCTCGACACGGCCGCCGAACTTGCCGCTGGGTGCCTTGGAGACGATGCTGAGCGCGCCACCCTCCGTATTGCGACCGAATAACGTGCCCTGCGGACCCTTCAGAACCTCGACGCGCTCGACGTCGAACAGGGCGGCGTTCAGGCCATGCTGGCGACCGAGATAGACGCCGTCGATATAGATGCCGACGCCCTGTTCACGCGCGGGCTGGTTGGCGTCGAGCGGAACGATGCCGCGGATGCCGATGGTGAGCGCGGACTGGCGCGCCTCGAACGTCGCGACACGCAGCGAAGGCACGCTGCCGTCAGCCAGATCGTACAGGCTCTGGACGTGGCGGTCCTTGATGGCTTCGGTGTTAACCACGTTGATCGAGATCGGCGTGGACTGGAGATTGGTTTCGCGCTTGGTCGCGGTGACGACGATGTCGGTCAGGCCGGCATCGGATGCGTCGGCGGTCGTGGTGTCAGCGGCCGTCGCGTCGGCGGCGATGGCCTGGGCCGGGCCAGCCTGCAACATCGCGATGGCGACGAGCGGAAGAGTGAGAATGGCGGTACGCTTCATGGTCGGGTTTCCCCCCTGATGGGTTACGGTCTTGTCCGGGGGAAACTGTGCACGGCGCCTCCGGTCTTAAATCCGGTGTGGTGCGTGCAGGATGGTCGCCCCGCTTGGTCTGCGGGGCGGCAGCTAGGCGCGGGGCACGTCAGATTTGTTACTATGCCGTCATCGAAGCGACGTTAAGAGTTCATGTTTATTACATTTTTATATAATATCGTTTTAATTCAATGATTTGATTGGTGTCAAAATTGACACAGCTCCTGTAAAAATCTGTATTTGGCGGTGATATGGGCTGTCATGGCGGGTCTGGTTCGGCCCTGTTTCGTCGTTTTGCCCGTGCGAGCCGACGGCAACCAGGGCGATATGATTCTGCTTTCCCACCATCATTCAGGGGGATTCGGCGGAAAACAAAACCGCCGCGAACATTACTGTCCGCGGCGGCTTGTCGGTTCGATATGTCCGAAGGCTCAGAGCAGTTTCAACACCTGTTCGGCATGTTCTTTCCGGCAGATCAGCAGGTCGGGCATGTACACGTCCTGCTGGTTATAGATCAGCGGCGAGCCGTCCATGCGGCTGGCGTGCAGGCCATGGGCGATGGCGACGGCGGCAGGGGCGCAGCTGTCCCACTCATATTGCCCGCCGGTGTGGAGGTAGATGTCTGCCTCTCCCCGGACGATGGCCATGGCCTTCGCACCGGCCGACCCCATCGGGACCAGCTCCGCGCCCAGCTTCTCCGCTACGTCCACCGCTTCCTTGGCGGGGCGGGTGCGGCTGACCACCATGCGGAGCCTCGCCGGGGCGGGGGGCACCACGACAGGCGCGTCGGTCCGCAGCACGACGCCGAGGCCGGGAAGCGCGACCGCACCGATGGTCGGCACACCGTCGATGGCGAGCGCGACATGGACGGCCCAGTCGGCCCGCGCCTCACCATATTCGCGCGTGCCGTCGACCGGATCGACGATCCACACCCGGGACTGGGTCAGCCGCTCGGCATTGTCCTTCTCCTCTTCGGACAACAGCCCGTCGTCCGGCCGCTGCTCACGCAGGGCGTGGACGAGGAACTGGTTGGCCGTCTGGTCGCCCGCCTTGCCTAGGGCCTTGCCGCTGAACACGCCGGAATCCCGGACGAGAAGAAGTATCCTGCCCGCCTGATCCGCGAGGTGGGCGGCGAGATCGGCATCGCTCAGGGCACCGACCTCCTTTGCCACCTGTGTTGTCACATTCGCGCTCAAGGGATGAGCCTCCGCACGATTTCCTCGGCCGCTTCCTCTGCGGTCAGGGACGTCGTGTCGATGCGGATCTCGGGATCCTCTGGCGGCTCATAGGGGCTGTCGATGCCGGTGAAGTTCTTCAGGTCGCCTGCGCGTGCCTTTTTGTAGAGGCCCTTCACGTCACGCTTTTCGGCATCGGCCAATGGCGTGTCGATGTGGATCTCGAAGAACTCGCCCAGCTGGACCATCGACCGCACCATGTCCCGCTCCGCCCGGAAGGGGGAGATGAAGGCGGTGATGACGATCAGGCCAGCATCGGTCATGAGCTTGGCAACCTCGCCCACGCGGCGGATATTCTCCACGCGGTCGGCATCGGTAAAGCCCAGATCCTTGTTCAGGCCATGCCGCACATTGTCGCCGTCCAGAAGGAAGGTGTGGCGGTTCATGCGGGCCAGCTTCTGCTCGACCAGATTGGCGATGGTCGACTTGCCCGCGCCGGACAGGCCGGTGAGCCAGAGGACGGCAGGCTTCTGGTTCTTGACCCCGGCGTGATGCTCGCGCGTCACGTCGCTTGCCTGCCAGTGGACATTGTCGGCCCGGCGCAGCGAGAAGTGGATCATGCCTGCGGCCACGGTGGCGTTGCTCATCTTGTCGATCAGGATGAAGCCGCCGAGATCATGGTTCTGGGCATAGGCCTCGAACGGGATCGGACGGTCGGTCGAGATGTTCGCCACGCCGATGGCGTTGAGGTCCAGCGTCTTGGCCGCCAGATGCTCCAGCGTGTTGACGTTGACCTGATATTTCGGCGCCGCGACGTTGACCGTCACCAGCTGGGTGCCGATCTTCATCCAATAGGGGCGTCCGGGCAGCAGTTCCTGCTCGTCCATCCATACGATGGTCGTCTCGAACTGATCGGCCGCCAACACCGGATTATCCGCGATGGAGATGACGTCGCCGCGCGAACAGTCGATCTCATCCTCGAAGCAGAGGGTGACTGACTGGCCCGCAACCGCCTGATCCACGTCGCCGTCGAAAGTGACGATGCGGCTGATTATGCTGTTCTTGCCCGAAGGAAGGACGCGGATCTTGTCGCCGGGGCGCACGGTGCCGGTCGCGATCAGGCCGGAGAAGCCGCGGAAGTCGAGGTTCGGGCGATTGACCCACTGCACTGGCATGCGGAACGGCTTGGCGGCGTCGGTGGTCGAATCCACCTCTACGCTCTCCAGATGCTCCATGAGCGCCGGACCCTTGTACCAGGGCGTATTCTCCGACGGGCCGGTGATATTGTCGCCCTTGAAGCCGGAGATCGGGATCGCCGTGAACACCTTGATACCGATGGAGTTCGCAAACTCGGTATAGTCCTTCACGATACTGTCGAACACGGCCTGGTCATAGCCGACCAGATCCATCTTGTTTACCGTCAGCACGATGTTCTTGATGCCGATAAGATGCGCCAGATAGCTGTGGCGGCGCGTCTGGACCAGGACGCCCTTGCGCGCGTCGATCAGGATGCAGGCGAGATCGGCGGTGGAGGCGCCCGTCACCATGTTACGGGTATATTGCTCGTGACCGGGCGTATCCGCGACGATGAACTTGCGCTTTTCGGTGGCGAAGAAGCGGTAGGCCACATCGATGGTGATGCCCTGTTCCCGCTCGGCGGCGAGACCGTCGACGAGGAGCGCGAAGTCGATTTCGCCGCCCTGCGTGCCGACCCGCTTGGAGTCCGCCTCCAGCGCCTCGAGCTGATCCTCGAAGATCATCTTGCTGTCATAGAGCAGGCGGCCGATCAGCGTCGACTTGCCGTCATCCACCGACCCGCAGGTGATGAAGCGCAGCATCGTCTTATGCTGGTGAACCTCAAGATATTTCTCGATGTCCTCGGCGATCAGATTGTCGGTCTTGTAGATGGGGTCGGTGGTTGCCCCACTGATTGTCCCACTGATTGCGATGTCGCTCATCAGAAATACCCCTCCTGCTTCTTTTTCTCCATGCTAGCATCGCCGCCATCCTTGTCGATGACGCGGCCCTGCCGCTCGCTGGTCGTGGTCAGCAGCATCTCCTGGATAACCTCCGGCAGCGTCTTCGCCTCGCTCTCCACCGCGCCGGACAGCGGGTAGCAGCCCAGCGTGCGGAACCGGATCGACCTGGTGACGGGCACTTCGCCGGGGTTCAGGCGGAACCGCTCGTCATCGACCATCAGGATCAGGCCGTCGCGCTCCACGGTCGGGCGGGGCGCCGAGAAATAGAGCGGCACGATCTCGATATTTTCCAGATGGATATACTGCCAGATATCCAGCTCGGTCCAGTTTGAGATGGGGAACACGCGCATCGACTCGCCCTTTGCCTTGCGAGCGTTGTACAGGTGCCAGAGTTCGGGGCGCTGCGCCTTGGGATCCCAGCGGTGCGTCGCGGTGCGGAAGGAAAAGATGCGCTCCTTGGCACGGCTCTTTTCCTCGTCGCGGCGCGCGCCGCCAAAGGCTGCGTCGAAACCATGGAGGTCAAGCGCCTGCTTCAGGCCCTCGGTCTTCCACATGTCGGTGTGGAGCGGACCATGATCGAACGGGTTGATGCCCTTCTCGATAGCCTCGGGGTTCTGATAGACGAGCAGTTCCATGCCCGCATCACGCGCGGCCTTCTCGCGCAGTTCGTACATCGCCTTGAACTTCCAGGTCGTGTCGACATGGAGAAGGGCGAACGGCGGAGGCGAGGGGTAGAAGGCTTTCTTGGCGAGATGCAGCATCACCGCCGAATCCTTGCCGACCGAATAGAGCATCACGGGCTTTTCAGCCTCAGCGACGACTTCTCGCATGATATGGATGCTCTCGGCTTCCAGCCTTTGCAGGTGGGTCAGGCGCTCTTGAGTTAGAGGGGCCGCATCCAGTTGTCCGGTAGCTGTCATAAGCTGACTTCTCTCCCTTCGCTTATTTATTGCAAACTGTGGATACTCATTTAGGCGCTTGGTTCAGGATGAAACCTCCCATATGGGAGGGGTCTATGGTTCTGACCCGCACAGATGAAAATGAGTTGTTGACCGCGCTCTATGCCGGCCTGTTTCAGGAGATGCCGTGGCGCCTGTTCCTGACGCGGCTGCGCGCCCGGACGGAGGCGGATGTCTGCCGCCTTTTCATCCGGCCGGCCGGGGTGGTGGAGTGGCGACCGACCGACACCGTCGAGGCGCGATCCCCTGATACTGAGTCGTTCGCGCCCGAACCGCCGGTTTTTGAGGATCTGCGCGGTGGCCGCGTCTATGCTGGGGATGAGTTGCCCGGCAGGGTGGATGGGCGCGCGCGGCACATCCGTGTGTTATGGTCGGGCGGCGGAGACTTGGCGCTGTCCCTCCTGCGGCGTAAAGGTGATTTCAGGGCGCGGGATGCCTCGGTGCTGGCGAGCCTCGCGCCACACCTGGCCATCGCTCTGCGCGGGCGGATGGAACTAGAGGGGGAACGCCGCCGTGCCGCCGTCGCTGATCATGTGTTGGCGGGCTTTGCGGATGGATGGCTGCTCTTGGACAGGCGTGGGCGCGTGCTGGATACGGATAGCGTGGCGTCGCTTATGCTGGAGGCGGGCACCATGGCGCGGCGCGGTGCCGATGGCCGCATACGCTTCTTCTCTTCAGAGGCGGAGTTGCTGCTGGAGGAGGTGATGGCCTTGCAGGAAATGCCCACCGAGCCACGTGGGGCCTGGCTCCATATCGACCCGCCGGTACAGATGCTGATCGCCCGTCCGCCGGAGACAATGGGTGCGAGCCTTGCTGCGGCCCACTGTCTGATCGTGATACGACGGATGGCAGGCGGCGGGGCTGCCGATGGGCGTTTTCTGCCCTCGCTCTTCCGCCTGACCCGCAGTGAAACTAGCCTCGCTGAATGGATCGCAGGCGGTGCGAACCTGGTGGAGGCCGCCGAGGCAATGGGCATCACCATCGAGACGGCGCGCAACTATTCCAAGCGCATCTATGTGAAGACCGGCGCGCGCGGGCAGGCGGATCTGGTGCGGATCGTGCTGGAAGGGGTTAGGGTGCCGCGGTGAGGATGGCCCGAGAGATTCTGGCGCAGCTATAGTCTGAGGTGTGGAATCTTTGGTCGGGACGAGAGGATTCGAACCTCCGACCCCCACACCCCCAGTGTTCAGGAGCCTCACTTTACGTGACTTTGTGCCGCTTGGCGACACTGTATAAACTGTTCTAAAACAACACGTTGATTGTCATTGCGGACTTTGTGGTGATTGCCGTAACTTTACGCGCAACTCTTACACTGGTCTTACACGAGGATTCCGATGCCCAAACTCCACCTCACGAAAGTGAACATCGACAAGGTTGCCAAGCCTGGTGCTGGCACGGTCATCTATGTGGACACCCGAGTGAAAGGGTTTGGCCTGCGCGTCACCAATTCGGGCGCTGCCAGCTTCATCGTGCAGGGCATAGTGAAGGGGCAGAGCAAGGAACGGCGCGTCACCATCGGCACTTATGGAGCGTGGACGGTCGAAGCGGCCCGTCGCCGTGCGGAGGAAATCAAGCACCAGTTCGAGGACGGAATCGACCCGGTCGAGCAGCGGAAACAGGATGAGGCGATGAAGGTGACTTTGAGACAGGTCGCAGATTCGTATTTCGACAGACCGGGTCAGCCACTCCGTGAAAGCACCAAGGCGGAGATGAATCGCCATATTGATAAAGTCTTCGCCAAGTGGCGTGATAGGCCCATTGCCTCCATCACGATTGAGGACTGCCGCCAGCGCCACCGCGAGATGTGCGAGAGCGGCATAGATGGTCGCCCAGCACCGGGGCAGGCGCAAATCAGTCTAGTCACGTTGAGAACGCTCATTAATTTCGCCAACCGCCGCTATCCTCGCGCGGACGGGTCGCCCCTAATCCCGGTAAACCCGGTGAAGGCGATGGCGCGGGACGATTGGAAGACTTTTGAGCCGCGCACACGGCACATCGACCTGAACCATGTAGGTCAGGCTTGGTATGCGCTGGACGAAATGCGACTGGCACCCAAGAACGCCGACGCCCTTGCCGCTATCGACGTGGTGCGGTTTCTCCTACTCACTGGCGCGCGCCGCACGGAAGCGTCAGCTTTGACGTGGGATCGAGTTCACCTTTACGACGATGCTTCTAAATGCTGGTGGCATCTCCGTGCTGAGGACAACAAGACTGGCAACGAGGTGCAACTCCCCTTGTCGTCGCAAGCGGTGGCGCTGCTCAAGCAACGCCGGAAGCTGGTCGACGAGGCGAAGAAGTTGGGCAAGCCGGTCAGTAAGTTCGTGTTCCCGTCGCGGGCGAAGTGCGGACACGTTTCCGACACGCGCGCGCCTTTCGAGCGGCTGTGCAAGGCGCTGGGCATGACAGGTCTGTCAGCTCACGATCTTCGGCGCACGCACGTCACCATTGGCTTCTCCGCTTGCGACATAGAACTGTTCAAGATGGAACTGCTGACGAACCACGTCCCCGAGGGTGTAACCGCCCGCCACTATCTCGAAACCTCCGACCTCCGGCGTCATCATCCGGCAACCCAGCGCATCAGCGACTACATCGAGCGCGAGGGGCTGATTGCGCGGGCGAAGGCGACGGGCGGGAACGTGGTGGCGCTGCCGCAGCGCACCGCTTGACGCGCGGCGAGAGCCGCACAGCCGAGCGCACAGCGGTGAGGCCGGGGTGGGAGCCAGGTAAGGGGCGGCCCTGCACCGATCGGGCCTGTGCCGGCCTGTAGCCGACAGGCCTCCTCGGGTGTTCAAATCGACCTTTTCAGGCAAAATCGGTCGAGGCCTCCGATATATCAAAATCACCCCCACCTCGGCTTAGAGATCGAAAAAATCTCATGCCGGTTGCCGACCCGATTGCGATCCCGGTTCGGGACAGCGGTCCCCGCAAATGCCGCTTGCATGACCTAAAGCGAGCAACGTAAAACAGTGCTTGTCCCCGCCATGCGGGGCCGCGGCCCGGCTCGCGCCCATGAGGAAAGACCCGGAAACGCAGCCGGACATGCGGGAGGGTGAAATTCCCTCTTAGTCCCCCGGACTCAGGCCCAACGCACGTCAGGCCGGGGTGACCATCTCGAACAATCGACGGCATCTCTCTTCGGAGTGAATGCTATGACCAATACGGTCGAATTAGACGACCTGCTCAGCAACGAGCAGACTGCCGCGCTTCTCGGAATCAAGAAGAATACTCTCGAAATCTGGCGGTGCCACGGGAAAGGCCCCGCGTTCATAAAGCTGGGCGAGCATCCCTCGTCACCCATCCGCTATCAGCGTTCGCGCGTGATGGCGTGGATCGACGCGCGCCGGTTCACCAGCACCAGCGCCTACACCGTGGCGAATATGTCAGCGTGATCGGCACCCGTCGCGAAAAGCGGCCGGATGCACAGCAACACCCGACCGCCTCATCCGAAAGTCCCAATCCTCGTCCTCAAGGACCAGCCACCATGTGTATTAAACGACAGGCCGCCGAAGGTCCGCAAGCCAGTGCGTTATCGGCAAAATCACGCTCGCTTATTATTTCGCCGAGTGTGACTGGCATCCCCGACAGATTGACTACCGCCCGGACCGATGGGGAGGCTCATCATGTCCGATAACTATGAGCGTGAGGTCGTTGACGCTTTCCTCGCTCCGCAGGAAGTGCCTGCTGACATAAAGGCTGTGAATGACCAATGGGCAGCGGCCAAAGAACGTCAGGAGAACGGAACGGGTCGTAGGCAGGACCTTGGCCTGTATCCCAGCATCGAAGATAAGCTCGCGGACCAACGTCATACCGAAAAGGTTTTAGAGGAAACCCGTCTGCTGGCGCAGGCAAGGGCGACAGAGGCCCAAGCGAAAGCGGGTGGCGCTCTCAATCAGGATGCGAGCTTCGAGTTTCGTATCCCGCGCGACGTGCTTCGCAAGGTCAGTCCGCAGCCATATGCCTTCGATGACGTGCCTCTCTCCATCGGGATGTTCGCATATCACTATTCGCAAGCGACGGGGCATGACCCAAGCGGAATCATTGTCAGCGCCGTAACCGCTGCCGCCTCCGTGATTGACGATAGATACCGGCTGGTCGTGCGCCCGGAGTCCAATTGGATCGTCTCGGCTCGCCAGTGGTCATTTCTCTGCGGAGAGCCCAGCACCGCGAAGTCCCCGGCCATTCGCGCTGCGACCGGCCATATCAAAGCGATGCACGACATTCTGTTCCAGCGATGGATGGAGCAATACAAGCTGGCTCGAGAAAATAACGGGCCAAAGCCGGAACTACCTGCGCTTTACACAAGTGACTCGACCGTTCCTGCCCTTGCAAATGCCTTGGCGGCCAATGAACGGGGCTTGCTGATGCTGACGGAGGAAATGTCGTCATGGATCGGCGCCATCGACTCTTCCAACAAGGGCGACGCGGCGAAGAACCGGGGTGACTGGTTGCAGCTACGTGATGGCGGCGGGCGTCAGATCAATCGTGTTGAGCGCGGAGCGATCTATGTGCCCAATTGGGGTGTGTCGGTCCTCGCGGCCTGCACGCCCAGCGGGCTTGCCAAGCAGATGAAGGAGATGCCGGAGGACGGTCTGATCCAGCGGTTCATTCCCAGCATACTGGCCCCGCCGACGCTGGACCCTATCGGTGACGCTCGGCCTGCCTTGACCACATGGGGGCAGTGGCTGGAATGGGCATGGCAAGCCACGGAGAGTCTTTATCCCCGATATGTGACGCTCTCGGCAGGCGCACGCGCTCTGTTTAATGCCGAGGAGCGATCAATCAAAGAACTGGTGATTGCTACGGAAGGCTTCTCGCCCGCTTACGCCTCTCACCTCGGTAAGCATCCCGGTATGCTGGGCGAGATCGCGCTGACGTTCCATGTGTTCGGTTGTGCTGCCGGTGGACAGCCAGCAAACGAGTTGAGCGAAGAGGCAATGCAATGCGCCATCCGGTATCTGCGGAAGGCTCGCCGTCATGCCCATGCGCTCTATACGAGTATTCTGAGCAGCGCCCCGGCGTTCGAGTTGGCCAGCGCCTTGGCCCGGTCGATAGTCGCGTCGGAGGTCGTGTTGACCACAATAGGCCGCGATTGGATGATTCAGCACTGCCAGATGTTCAAGAAGGCGGATGACGAGACTCGGCTGGCTTCTGTGCAAATTCTGGAGGACGCCGATTGGCTGTCCGCCCAGACGCACGTGAAGGTCTATAGAGGCTGGCCGCGTGCCTATTCCGTTCACCCGAAGGTGTTCGAAATCTTCGCGCGAGAGGGCGAACAATGGCGGGCGCGTCGGGCAGCGGTGAAGGATGCGATTGGCGAAGGGGCATGAACGGCCCCGCATCTCTGCTAACTCTTCCTTGCGTGCACAATAGAAAGGGGGAAATACCCCCATCTATAAGAGCTAGCTGCACACGTAACGCAGAGATAGCAGAGATGGTTTGCGGGCATCGGTTCAGAAGCTGTGCAGCGTGACATGGTCCGCCAATGAGTTCAGCCGTATGAAAATCGGCGGTGGCACCGGCTCGAACACCGGCGCGGCTGGTCCCGTCTGGATCGTCAGGCCGACGTTCTCGACGTTCATGGTATCGCGCTTACCGACCGCGATTCGAAACTCGTCCTGCCACTGGAAGTCCACCGGCTTGATAAGAACCAGTCGTTCGGGCAGCGCCCAGTCGGCGCCCGGCTCGCGGCTATGCTCGCGGTAATCGACATTGCCGCAGACAACCTGTTCATAGTCGAGGTGCGACGTGCGATCCGCCCGCAGCTTCAAGCGCCGCACCAGCACCTCCGGGTCTGGTATCTCGACACAGAACGCGCCAAACTTCTCTGCCAGTTCGGCTGATAGCTGGTTGCTCACGCAATAGACGAATATGTCGTTCTGGTTGACCGACGAGTTGAAGCTGCCGCCCTCAAGCGTGATGACGCGGCCATCTTCCATATTCATGACAAGCCCATCTTTGGGCGCGTATCTCAAAATGCCGTCGAGCGCGTCGCCTCGCACGCCATCGGCTTCCCTGCCTCGGAAATGGGAGAGAGGCTGCATCATCAACTCGCCTTTGTTGATGAGCGCGAGCGCGTGGGCTTCCTGGGTGAAGTATTTGTAGATTGCCATGCCGCGCATACTGCCACGGCCCGCAGTTGTGGTCACCACATACAGCGAGCAGCGCCGGGGCTAGGGGCACGAAAAGCGGCACCGTCGCCAGCAGGGGTAGGGCACCACCATGCCATGCCTGTAGCGCCAGCACAGCGGCCCGCGCCCGCGCGCGTATCACGCCCAAAACGTCGCCCAGCAAACAAGGTGTTTGAACGCCAACAATGCGCGGAACTACGGAACTATTTGTTTTTATTGGCTAAGTATTGCGGACCCAAAGCGTGGCCAGCTACGGTGTAAGGACAGTGTATCTTTCATCCGAAAGTGAAGGTCCCAATGTCCGACGAAACAGACACCAGAATTTCTCCAACACTGCACCCCGGCATTGTCGGTGTCATTGCAGATTACGATGACGATACTCGTCCCGTGCTTGGCCAGACCGAAACGGCGGTCAGCGAGGCCTTCAAGGCATTGCAGTCCATTCACAACGCCAAGGAAGGCGCGGCGCTGAACCCTTCGCTGAATCCCTTCGAGCAGCTTGTCGCTGTCGATGACCATGCGATCAAGGTGATGAACAAGGTCTACGGAACATGGTCGCGCACTGTTGACACGCTGAACAACAACATCACCGCGATGGAGAAAGACCTCTACGCGCCGGTCGAGAGTAAGGCGTCCCGTGCGATGGCGACGGAAATCCGGCAGCATTTCGCGCGCCTCGAAAACGATGGTCAACGGATGAACGCGCTCCGCAAGGCAATCGAGGCGGGCGATGAGACGACCGCCACCGCCGTGCTTGGCGCGCCCAGCTACCTGTCAGGTCTGTCCGAGGAGCTTCACGCAGAGTATTTGCGAGATTGGCACAATGCCCAGCGCCCCATCGAGGCGAAGAAGGTCCGCGCCATGCGCGACGCTGCCGACATGCTCAACGACCGATACAAGCTGCTGACGAAGGCGGTCGAGACGGCGGTCGGTGTCCATGATGAGTATCAGGAAGACCGGCAGGGTCGGAGCGTGAAGGTTCGGACGTGGACTGCTTCGGAAATCCGCGCGCGCGTGAAAGCGTCCAATGAACGCTTCGCAGTTCCGGTCTGACCTACTCGACCGATTGATCCGATCCTGTTCTATCAAATTGAGGCGAACGTGACTGAACCCCAAATCCCTCCTTGGAGAGAAGGCTGGACGCCAGAGCCGCCGCGTGACGGGATCGTCGCCGAAGGCAACCCAAATTGGTATAAAGGCATGAATAGTCCAAACCCGGCTGGCCGCCCACGGGGCCTCAGTCCTCAATCAAAGCTGGTCCAGAAGATGCTGGAAAACGCGGACGGGATTTTGGATGCGGTTATTGCCAAGGCCTGCGAAGGCGATTCTGCATCCGCTTCGCTGATCTTGGCCCGTATCGTCCCGGCGCTCAAATCGCAGGCGCAGACGGTCACGTTCGATTTTGACCACACAGCGCCTGCCAGCGCCCAAGCCGAGTCCATCCTTTTGGCAATCGCATCCGGCGCAGTGTCGCCCGATGTTGGTCGGCAAATTCTGGAGGCCGTGAACGCGCTCAGTAGCATCCGCGCCACCGAGCAGCTTGAGGCCCGCATCGCCGCTCTCGAAGAGAAGCAATCGTGATCGTGCTTTCGCGGCAAAAACAACTTCGCTGCAAAAAAGGCCGAGTGCGACCGGCCTTGACGCAGATTGACCTATACCCCGACGGAGGCCGACATGGCGATCATTCAAACTGAGCGAAACAGCATCCACGCCCATGCGTGCGGTGATGACGATGTGTTCGTGCGCGTGTCATGGGTTGGATATGACGAGGCGGGCGGGCGCGTGCTGCGCCACCTTCGCTACGAGCCGATCACCGAGTATCAGGCGGCGGTGGATTGGGCGGTCAGCATGGCCGACAAGATGGCCCACCAGCTCCATGTCGTGCCATTCAATGCGGATGACATGCGCGAGCCGAGCCGTTTCCAGCCTTTCTGCGATGCCGTCGCCAGCATGGACGATCAGCAACGTGGTGCCATGCGGCATATCGTGGTCACCACATGCTGCGAGGTCATGCGCGACTGCGACGACCCTGAAATCCGCGACGATATGTTCGACGTGCTACGCCAACTGAAGGTGATCCATCATGAAAGCTGATATTTCGCTCGCTGAGCGCCAACGCCTTGAAGCCCAGGACCAGCAGGCGCTCCGCGCTGCCCTAGTCCGTCGCCATACCGAAGTTCTGGACGAGCAGCACGCCATAGAGGGGGTGCAGGTTGCGATGGATATTAATTCGCCTGCGTATTGGGCGATGGCTGCACGTTTCAAGGGCTGACCACAATGTCGCTCCGAACCCTTCAGCGCCGGACGGCGAAGTTGGAGAAGGGTCGGAAGCCGCGCCCATCGCCCATCGTGCTTTGGTATGGCTCGTTCGACGCATTCGTTGATGCGGCCTATGCGGCGGTGAACGCGGAGGTGCTGGACGCGGATTTCCTCGACGTGCTGGATGCTCTGAGAGCATGGGACCGTGCGGGTGTATGGGCGGTGGCACATGCTCGCTGACGGTGAGCCAGCATGGCTACTAGCGTGGCGGCACCAGCAGGGTCAGCCGCGTCCCGCACCAGTGCCCAAGGCTGCACCGCCCCCGCCGCCAGTGCAGTATGCTCCGCGTGACAATGTGCAGTTCGCCAAGGTGCCGGGCGTGGATTTGCAGGGGTTCATTGAGCCTGAGCGGTGGGACTATGACGGGTGCAAGCGCCGCGAGCCGGTGATGGACATGGACTACCCGCCCCGCGTGGTCAGGAAAATAGGCTGGCAGCGGTGTTTGAAGTGCCGTCGCCCATTCTTCTCGGAAGACGTGATACGCCAGCGCCTGTGCGCCCCAAGCGCCGGTATGGTCGGATGCAGGGGAGACGAGGACCGATTTTCGTAGATTAAGGGTTCGTGGCTGAACGTCGCCACGCCGAGGCATAGCGGTGCGTTCCTCGATAAATCCAACGACCGCACCAGTGGGGGTGGCTCTCCTTGCTAACCTGCCGCTGTGCAGCGCCTCGCGCCCTCGGGTGCGGGGCGTTGCTGTGAGTGCGGCGATTCACCCCCAACTCTTACATGCCTCTTACACGGCACGCGCACAGCAAAACGGGCAGCTTTCGCTGCCCGTGTAACCCATTGCAAATGCTTGGTATTTTTGGTCGGGACGAGAGGATTCGAACCTCCGACCCCCACACCCCCAGTGTGATGCGCTACCAGGCTGCGCTACGTCCCGACCGGAGGAGCGCATTTAGGCGGAACTCTTCTAACTTGCAAGCGCCCTTCGGCGGCTTTTTGCATACATTATGGGAACCCGTATGGGAGAGGCCGTGGCGGGCGTCTGCGGTCGGATGAGCGTGCTTCTTGCGATGGTGCGTGGGTGCGTCCATGTGACGGTTGCGTGGGCGCGGCCCATGTGATAGCCGCCCGCCTTCGGCAGGCACGGGCCTCGGGGCCTCTTCGCACGCCTGTCCCAAAGAGAAGAAAAGCCGAACCCATGTTCATCACGCCTGCTTTCGCTCAGACCGCTTCCGCCGGTGGTGGCACGACCGCCATGATCGCGCAGATCGCGCCGCTGGTCCTGATCTTCGCCGTCTTCTATTT
Organism: Sphingobium sp.; assembly: GCA_036384115.1. Classification (GTDB taxonomy): domain Bacteria; phylum Pseudomonadota; class Alphaproteobacteria; order Sphingomonadales; family Sphingomonadaceae; genus Sphingobium. The sequence goes on along the minus strand of DASVMZ010000132.1, from coordinate 32,017 downwards.
CCTGCTGATCCGTCCGCAGCAAAAGCGAATCAAGGAGCAGAAAGCCAAGCTGGACGCCGTGAAGAAGGGCGATCAGGTCATCACGGGTGGCGGGCTCGTCGGTAAGGTCGTGCGCGTTGACGAGGTCTATGTGGACGTCGAACTGGGCCAGGGCATCAAGGTCAAGGCCGTCAAGTCGTCGCTGAGCGATGTGCTGACCCCCGGCGCCATCCCCGCCGCCAACGACTGACGCGACCCATGCTCGATTTTCCCCGCTGGAAGGTTTCGCTCATCTGGGCGGTGCTGATCTTTGGCATGCTGTGCGCCATCCCCAGTTTCGTGCCTGAGCGGCTGCTCGCGCCGCTGCCCGGCTTCCTTAAGCCGCGCGTCAACCTGGGCCTCGACCTTTCGGGCGGCAGTCACCTGTTGCTGGAGGCGAATCCGGCCGAGGTCGCCAAGCTGAAGCTGACCACGATGGAGGAGCAGATCCGCACGGAACTGCGCCGCACCGATCCCAAGATCGCCATCGGGGACATCAGTTCCACGGGCGGGCAACTCAGCTTCATGGTCCGCGATCCCGCGCAGGTGGACGGCGCAGTCGAGCGCATCCGTCCGATGACGCAGGGCGCGGGCATGACCGGCCAACGTGATTTCGACGTGACGGTCAGGGATGGCAACACCATTACCGTCGCACCGACGCAGGCGGGCCTCGACGCAGCGGTCAAGGGCGCGATGGAAGTCGCGACCGAGATCATCCGCAAGCGTATCGACGAAATGGGCACGCGCGAGCCGACCATCCAGCAGCAGGGCAGTAACCGCATCCTGGTGCAGGTGCCGGGCGTGCAGGATCCGACCGCGCTCAAGGCGCTGCTGGGCCAGACCGCCAAGCTGGAATTCAAGCTGGTCGACCAGAGCGCCAGCCCCGCCGAACTGGCACAGGGTCACGCGCCGATCGGCAGCGAAGTCCTGCCCTATCCCACGAACCCCAGCGGCATTCCCTTCATTGCGGTGAAGCGGCAGGTGATGGTTTCGGGCGACGAATTGTCGGACGCGAGCCAGGGCTATGACCAGCAGTCGAACGCGCCGGTGGTCAACATCAAGTTCAACGGGTCCGGCGGGCGCAAATTCGGCCGGGTGACGGCGGAGAATGTGAACAAGCCGTTTGCGATCATCCTGGACGGCAACGTGCTGTCCGCGCCGAATATCAACGAACCTATCCTTGGCGGTTCCGCCCAGATTTCCGGTAGTTTCACGGTGGACAGCGCGAACCAGCTCGCCATTTCGTTGCGGTCCGGCAAGCTGCCGGTGAAGCTGAACGTGGTGGACGAGCGCACGGTGGGGCCGCAGCTTGGTGCCGATTCGATCCGCGCGGGCATTATCGCATCCGTCGTTGCGGTGACGGCGGTCATCCTCTTCATGGCCGTCAGCTATGGCCGGTTCGGCATGTATGCCAACCTGGCGGTGGTCATCAACGTGCTGGTGATACTGGGCGTGATGGGCATCCTCAACGCCACGCTGACCCTGCCCGGCATCGCCGGTTTCGTGCTGACCATCGGTACGGCGGTCGATGCCAACGTGCTGGTTTATGAGCGTATCCGCGAGGAACGCCGCAGGGGCCGCAACGTCGTGCAGTCGGTCGAGTTCGGTTATAAGGAAGCCAGCCGCACCATCTTCGAGGCGAACGTGACCCATGCCATCGCGGGCGGCATCATGCTGGCGCTGGGCAGCGGTCCGGTGAAGGGCTTTGCCATCGTGCTGTTGATCGGCATCGCGACGTCGGTGTTCACCGCCGTGATGTTCACGCGCATGCTGGCCGCCCAGTGGCTCCGCCGCGCGCGGCCCACGGATATTGTGATTTAAGGGGCGGATAGACCATGAAACTCCTCAAATTCGTCCCTGACAATACCAATATACGGTTCGTCGCGGTCCGGCACTGGGCCTTTGCGATCACCGTATTGCTCACCGTGCTGGCGGTCGGGGCGACGGCCTATAAGGGCCTGAACCTCGGCGTCGATTTCGTCGGCGGCCTGATGATCGAGGAAAGCTTTCCGACCGCGCCGGACCTGGACAAGGTCCGCTCGACGGTGGACGCGCTGGGCGTGGGTGAAAGCGCGCTGCAACAGTTTGGCGATCCCAAGACCGTCTCCATCCGCCTGCCCGCGCCGCAGACCGACGATCAGGGCGCGACCAACGCCATCGTCACCAAGGTGCAGGCCGCGCTGAAGGCGGAGTTCCCCGGCGCGAAATTCAGCCGCTATGATGCAGTGTCGGGCAAGGTCTCGGGTGAGTTGGTGCAGAATGGTGTGCTGGCCGTGGTGCTGGCGATCGTCGGCATCGCGATCTTCTCCTGGCTCCGCTATGAGTGGCAGTTTGGCGTCTCGACCTTCGTCGCCATCGTCCATGACGTTCTGCTGACCCTCGGCTTCTTCGCTGTCACACGGCTGGAGTTCGACCTCAATATCGTGGCGGCCGTGCTGACCATCGTCGGCTATTCGATCAACGACAAGATGGTGATCGACGACCGTATCCGCGAGAATATGCGCAAATATCGCAAGATGGAGATGAAGGATCTCATCGACCTCTCCGTCAACGAGACGCTGCCGCGCACGGTGATGACCTCGGTCACGGTGTTGATCGCGCTCACCGCGCTGTTGTTGCTGGGCGGTCATGTGCTGCGCGGCTTCACGGCGGCGATGATGCTGGGTATCATCATCGGCACCTATTCTTCGGTCTATGTGTCGTCTTCGCTGCTCATCACGCTGGGCCTGGCGCCGCAAGCCATCGACCGCAAGCCCAAGGCCGGGCCGGTGGGTGAGGGCGAGCGAGTGAGCAAGCGGGCGCCCTGACCGGCAGATCGCACGACAGGAGCGAGGTGGCATGGAATTCCTCAAGGACGGCCCGGTCGCCGGACCCCTCATCCGGGGATTTTCCGGCACGGGCTTTCGCGTCGGGGAGACGGTATTTGCCCGTGGTGTGCTGCTCGATCCGCAACAGGCGGTCGAATGGGCCGCGCCGGACAGCGTGGCCGGCCTTGAACCCGGCCTGATCGACGGCCTGTTCGCGCTCTACCCTGTCCCCGAGTTCCTGCTGCTGGGGACGGGCGCTGCGCTGGTCCAGCCTCCGCGCGCCTTTCTCGCCGCTGTCGAGGCGCGGGGAATCGGCGTCGAGGCGATGGACAGCCGCGCGGCGGCACGGGCCTGGGGCGTGTTGCGGCAGGAAGAACGGTGGATCGTCGCGGCATTGATGCCGCTGGGTTGATCCACCCGCCGGGCTGGTTCAGGCCGGATGACCGGCGCAGGCGCGCAGATGCGCCTCCAGTGCCGCGCCATTGGCCTCCCATGTGAAACGTAGCGCAGGCGCGCGGACCGCATCCGCCATCGGAGGATTGGCGCGGAGGTCCATGATGGCGGCCGCGATGCCCATTGGCGTCCTGTCCATGATGCGTCCGGCCTCCGGGCTGTCCAGCAACTCGCGTGCGCCGCCAACATCGGTGATGGCGATGGGCGTGCCGCAGGCGAGCGCCTCCACCCAGGCATTGGCGAGTCCCTCCGAGGCGGAGGGCAGGCACATGACGTCGGCTGCGACCAGCCAGCCAGGGAGGTCTGCATGGGGCACCGGGCCGAGAAAACGCACGCGGTCCGCTATGCCGAGGCGGTCGGTCTGCGCGATCAGCATAGCCTTGTCCGGTCCCTCGCCGATGACAAGCAGGGTAGCGTCGGGGATCAGGACGAGCGCGTCCAGAACCAGCGACTGCCCCTTGCGCGGAATAAGCGCACCAATCGTCGCGATCACATAATCGGGGAGCCTGTTGACAGCTTTGGCAGCGGTCTTGTCGCCCGGCGAGAAGCGGTCGAGGTCGACGCCGGTATAATGGACGGCAATGCGCTTGCCCGGCATGCCGAGGGCAATCATCGATTCGCGCATGGCCGCCGAGACTGCCAGCATGCCGGCAGCGCCCCGGGCTGTGTCCAGCACCGCCCTGCGGGTGGCGGGCGCGGTGCCCCAATGATGGATGTCTGCGCCGCGGGCCTTCACCGAATAGGATATGCCTAGCATTGCGGACAGGCGCATGGCGACCGGGCCGTCGGGGAAGAAGAAACTGGCGTCGATGACATCGAAGGGCCTTTCGCGGTGCAGCTTGCGGACCAGCGGTGCGATGGCGCGGGCCATCAGTGCGGCGGTCCAGCGGCCACCCGTGCCGGGCAGTACGGGGAAACGAGGGCGATGGACCGTCAGGCCGTTACGCGTCTCCAGCATTGGCAGGGAGCGGCGTCGCGCATAATGGGGGGCGAGCGACAGCGGGAAGGGCGGCAGGCCGACCGGCGCGATCACCGTCACCTCTACCCCTTCACGCGCGGCCAGGGCACGGGTCTGGCGCTCTACGAAAATCCCGAAATTGGGCTGGGATGCGCTGGGGAAGAGGGTGGACAGGGTGAGGACGTGAAGCGGCATGATTTGCGGTATATCGCAGGGTGGCTAAGGTTTCGCTAAGCCATGAAGGGGCAAGGGCGAGGGTGTCCGGCTTCGAGCAGCGCCGTTTCCCCTGCGAAAGCAGGAATCCAGAGTTGCCTGGCACGACCTTGTCTTAGGTTCCTGCTTTCGCAGGAGCACCGAAGCGCTTGAGCACTCCATACCGGCGCTGACCACGACATGGTTCCCACTGCCGAGCCTGATAGAGGGCAGGGGCATTCTCCTCATTCCGGTGGCTGCGCCGTCCTGACCAGTTCCACGATGTCGAAGTCATAACGTTCCCACCCGCGCATGGCGCAGGCCTCCACGGCCGCGGTCTTCTTCTTGCGGGCTTCGGCGGCGGATTTGGTGTGGCCCCAGAAGACTTCGGTCTTGCCACTGGTTAGCCAGCCGACGATTCGCCAATAATGGGTGAAGGCCGATGCTGTCGGGCCGATCATCTTGACATAGCCATCCGGCAGGGCCGCGGTCAGATAATATTTCTTTTTTGCCACGGGGCGTGCCTAGAGCATTTTCCAAGGAGATGGCATCATTTGCCGTCTCGGAAAACGCGGAAAACAAAACATAAGGAGATCATGGTCGGATCCAGTGGGCGGAATCATTCTCCAGCGCGGTTTGCGGCAAGGGAGAAGATGGTTACACCGGCCCATGGCAAAGACGGTGATCAGGGCAGCGGACTGGACAGGCGATGGGATGGCCCACCGTGCAATGTCCCGCCGTTCCATGGCGGTGGCGGCTTTTTCGACCATCGTCGAATGGTATGACTTCACCCTCTATCTCTATCTGGCGACAGTGCTGTCCCGGGTGTTTTTCGGCGGTGGCGCGGCGTCGCTGGTCGATATACTGGCGGGTTTTGCGCTGGCCTATCTGATGCGGCCGCTCGGTGCGGTCGTGTTCGGCCATATCGGCGACCGTTATGGGCGGCGGCGCACGATGCTGCTGTCGATGGCGATCATGACGGGTGCGATGCTCGCGACGGCCCTTCTGCCGACCTATGCCGACATCGGGGCGCTGGCAGGGTGGCTGCTGCTGGGGCTGCGCTGCCTGATGGCCTTCTCTGTGGGCGGTGAATATACCGGGGTGGTCGCTTATCTGATGGAAGGCGCGGAGGCGGGACGGCGAGGGCTGGTCACATCCTCGGCCTCTGCCGCGAGCGAGATCGGTGGACTGCTCGCGGTTGGTGTGGCGGCCGCGACAGTGACGTCGATGAATGGCTCGATGCTGGATGCCTGGGGCTGGCGGATTCCCTTTTTCGTGGGTGCGGCGCTGGCCGGGGCTGTCCTCCTCATCCGCTCTACCATGGAAGAATCGCCTGAATTCCGCGCGCAACAGGCGCGCGGGACGGTGCCGTGCAATCCGCTGAGCCAGATGCTGCGGCTGCATCGCGGCGCCATCGGGCGGGGCTTTGCGATCTCCGCGCTGGGGTCGATCACCTATTATGTGGGGATCAGCTATGTGCCCGCTTTCCTGACTTCCGTGGGCGCGATGGAAGAGGGGAATTCGCTGTGGCTATCTACCATCGCTGCGGTGGCGGTGATACTGGTAACGCCGCTGGTCGGCCTGCTCTCCGACCGGGTGGGGCGGCGGCCCGTACTGGTCGGGGTAGCGGTGGCGAGCGCCATATTGCCGATCCTGTTCTTCATGCTGATGGCGGGCGGACTATTCTGGCATGCGCTGGCGGGGGCAGTGCTGCTGGCCTGTCTCGGCGGGGCAGTGAGCGCCGTGGGTGCGGTGGCGACGGCGGAGCAGTTTCCGGGCGAGGGGCGGCTCAGCGGTCTGGCGCTGGGCGCAACGACCGCGACGGCGATCTTTGGCGGGGTGACGCCATGGGCGGCGCATGTGCTGATCGCGCGGACGGGGTGGCCGCTGGTGCCGGGCGTGATGATCGCGGTGGTGGCGATCTGCGTTCTGCCGGTCCTGTGGGGATTGCGGGAGACGGCGCCGGGGAGGGCACCCGCAAAGCCATCATCCTGAACCCGGTTCAGGGTGACGACAGGGCCATATCCTGAACCGGGTTCAGGATGATGATAGTGCCTGTCAACCCAGCCCTTCGACCCGCTCCGCCAGTTCCAGCCAGCGTTCCTCCGCCGCGTCCTTTTCCGCCCGCGCGGCGTCGATGGCTTTCGTCAGCGTATCGAACCGGGCGGGGTTTTTGGTGTAGAGGCTGGGGTCGGACAGCAGTTCCTCGTCGCGCACGATCGCCGCCTCTATCTCCGTGATCCGGCCCGGCAGCAGGTCATAGTCGCGCTGGTCCTTGTAGGTCAGTTTGGTGGTCGTTTTGGGCGGAGGCTGTGGTGCGGCGACGGACTTGGCCGCCTTGGGCGCGTTCTTCGCCTTGCGCTTCGCTTCCCAGTCCGCATAGCCGCCCGCGATCACATCCACCGTGCCGGAGCCGTCGAGACCCAGTGTCACCGTCACCGTACGGTCCAGAAAGTCGCGGTCGTGGCTGACGATCAGGACGGTGCCCTCATAGTCGGCAATGACTTCCTGTAACAGGTCGAGCGTTTCGAGATCGAGATCGTTGGTCGGCTCGTCCAGCACGAGGAGGTTGGATTCGCGCGCAAATTCTCGTGCGAACAACAGACGCGACCGCTCGCCGCCCGATAGCGTGCCGATCTTCGCTTCGGCCAGCGAGGGGTCGAAGAGAAACTCCTTGAGATAGCCATGCACATGCTTGCGAATGCCGCGCACGTCGATCCAGTCGCCACCCTCGGCCAGCACTTCGCGCACGGTCTTTTCCGGTGCCATCAGGCTGCGCTGCTGATCGATGAAGATCATGTCCAGAGTCTTTGACTGGAATATCCTGCCCGCGTCGGGCTGAAGTTCGCCGGTCAGCAGCTTGAGCAAGGTCGTCTTGCCAGCGCCATTGCCACCGACCAGGCCAATGCGGTCGCCGCGCTGCACGCGCAGCGAGAAGTCGTCGATGATCGTGCGTTCACCGAATTTTTTCGTGGCATGCTCGGCGTGGATCACGCTCTTGGTCTTGCTGTCGTCGGATACGGCGGCGAGTTTCGCAGTGCCCTGCGGCCCGATCATCGCGGCGCGGGTCGCGCGCATTTCGTGGAGCTTTTCGAGACGGCCCATGTTGCGCTTGCGCCGCGCGGTGACGCCGCGATGGAGCCAATGTTCCTCGATCTTCAGCTTGGCGTCCAGCCGCTCGGCGTTGCGCGCCTCATCGGCATAGGCCTTCTCCATCCACGCCTCGAATCCGCCGAAGCCGATCTCCTGCCGCCGTAATGTGCCCCGGTCGAGCCAGATGGTGGATTTGGTCAACCGGGTCAGGAAGGTCCGGTCATGGCTGATCGTGATGAAGGCGCCATTATAGCGGCCAAGCCAGTTTTCGAGAAAGTCGATGGCCGCGATGTCGAGATGGTTGGTCGGCTCGTCCAGCAGCAGCAGGTCAGGCTCCGACGCCAGCGCGCGGCAGATGGCGGCGCGGCGGCGCTCGCCACCGGAGGCGGATTTCGCCTCGCGCGACAGGTCGATGCCGATCTGGTCGGCGATGGCCTCTATCTCATAGCTTTGCGGCGCATTGTCGCCCGCGCAGGCGAAATCATGCAGGGTGGCATAGCCGGAGACGTCCGGGTCCTGCTCCAGCATCACGACATTGGTGCCCGGCCTGACCGAGCGGGTGCCCTCGTCAGGCTCGATGATGCCACCGATCAGTTTCAGCAGGGTCGTCTTGCCTGCACCATTGCGGCCGATCAGCGCGAGCCGGTCGCGCTCCTGCACATGCAGGTCGAGGCTGCGGAACAGCCATTGTGCACCCTGGTTGAGGCCGAGATTTTCATAGGAGAGGATTGGGGCTGCCATGCCGCACCCGCTACTGCCTAGCCGTCCGTGGGGCAAGCGGGAAGGGCAGGGCGAGAAATAGGGGCAAGGCGAACGCCCGATACGAGCATCCAGGATGAACAGGCGATAAGCGCGATCCTCAGAAGCCGTTCATGTCATGATCGATACATGGGCGGAACGTAATGCAGGGGTGCCGCGTTGGCGGGCCGTTGCAAAACGACGATAACAGGAAGGACTGATTTCCATGAAGGCGCTCTCCGCTCTCCCCCTCATCCTCATGAGTGCCGCATTGCCGCTGGCAGCCGCCAATGCCCAGACGGCGCCGATTGCCGTACCCGTCACCGGGCCTGTCGTGAACCTGAGCGTCACCGAGAGCGTCGATAGCGCGCCCGACATGGCGACCGTCGGCACGGGCGTGCAGACGCGCGCGCTGACCGCCAAGGAGGCGATGGGCCTGAATGCGGCCGCAATGGACAAGCTGATCGCGGCCATCCTGAAGGCAGGCGTCGACCGCAAGGATGTGCAGACCAGCGGCATCAACCTCAACCCGCAATATGATTATAATAACCGTCCCGAGGGCGCCGGTCCGAAATTCATCGGTTATGAGGCGTCCAACCAGTTGACGGTTAAATTGCGCCGGATCGCCTCTGTCGGCGACGTGATCGACCGGATGGTGGCAGCGGGCGCGACCAATATCAACGGTCCCAGCTTTGGCCTGGCGGACGATGCGCCGGTGCTGGAGAAGGCGCGGACCAAGGCGATCGCCACTTCGCGGGCACGGGCGGAATATTATGCGGCCCAGACCGGATACCGCACCGTCCGCCTGCTCTCCATCTCCGAGGGCGGGGATGTCGGGCGGGTGTTTCCCGCCCCTATGATGATGCGCGCCGACTCGGCGGCAAAGGGTACGTCGGTCGAGCCGGGGCAGCTTTCCACCTCCGTGATCCTGTCCGTCCAATATGTGCTGGAGAAATAAGGGGCTTTACGGACGGGGCGCTCATCGTTAAGGGGCGCCCCCATGTCCAAGGCAATTTCCAAGCCGATTACCATTAAACCGTTCCCCGGTGGGGCGCGGTCGGGTAATCACGCGGGATAATCCGCGAGGATACTGGACCAAGCCCCGCCGAGCGCGGGGCGACTTGTCGATGAGAACAGGTCACATCCCCCGCGCCTCCGCAGAGAAAAGGAGACGCATGAGATGAAATCTAATCCCAATGTTGGTGTCGTCGGCGCAACCGGCCTGGTCGGCGAGATGATGCGTGCCCTGCTGGCCGAGCGCAATTTCCCGCTGGGCGATCTGCGCCTCTTCGCCTCGGCCCGTTCGGCGGGCAAGGTGATCCGCTGGCAGGACCGTGACATCGTCATCGAGGATGCCGCAACGGCGGACTTTGCCGGGCTGGACATCGTCTTTTTCTCCGCTGGCGGCAGCACCTCCAAGGAACTGGCGCCCAGGGCGGCGGCGGCGGGCGCGGTCGTGATCGACAACAGCAGCGCATGGCGCAGCGACCCCCAGGTGCCGCTGGTGGTAGCGGAGGTGAACCCCCATGCGCTCGACAATCTGCCGCGCTGCATCGTCGCCAACCCCAATTGCACCACCATGGCCGCCATGCCGGTGCTGAAGCCGCTGCACGAGGCCGCGGGCCTCAAGAAGCTGGTCGTCTCCACCTATCAGGCGGTGTCGGGCGGCGGCATCGCGGGCATTGAGGAACTGGACGATCAGGTGCAGGCAGCGGCGGGCAAGGATACCCCCGGCCTCGCGCGGGACGGCAATGCGGTAGCTCTGCCCGCGCCGGTGAAGTGGGCCGTGCCGATCGCGTTCAACGTCGTGCCGCTCAACTATGTGCTGGGCGAGGATGACTATACCGAGGAGGAGTTGAAGCTGCGTGACGAGACGCGCAAGATCCTCGAAATCCCCGGCCTGCCGGTGTCGGGCACCTGCGTCCGCGTGCCGGTCTACAGCGGCCACTCGCTCTCCATCAATGCCGAGTTCGAGCGGCCCCTGTCCCCCGCGCAGGCGCTGGAATTGTTAGGCAAGGCCGAGGGCGTGGTGGTGCAGGCAGTGCCCAACCCGCTGGAGGCTACCGGCAAGGATCCGGTCTTCGTCGGCCGTGTGCGGAAGGATCCGACCGTCGAGAGCGGCCTTGCACTTTTCGTGGTGGGCGACAACCTGCGCAAGGGTGCGGCGCTGAACGCGGTGCAGATCGCCGAAGTGCTACTCAAGCGCCGTGTCGGTGCGGAAGTGGCTGCGACGGCCTGATCGAGGGCGGGCGGCGGTGCTTTGTCGTGCCGCCGCCCGTTCTGCACCGCCCGCCCCGTCTCTTGCGCCCGCCCCTGCTTGCCTATGGTGGCCGGTAATGACCCGGAGGAGAGACTATGGGATCCCTGGCTGGTAAAATCGTGCTCGTCACGGGCGCATCATGCGTCGCGCAACCGCTCATGATGACGGATCACTTCGTCGATGATGAAACGCAGGAATTTCTCGGTGAAATCGGGGTCGAGCTGGGCATCCTCCGCCAGTTGACGCAGGCGCGCGATCTGCGCGACCTCCCGGCCCGGATCGGCGGGGGGCAGGGCATGCCTGGCCTTATGTTCGCCAACCGCCTGGGTGATCTTGAACCGCTCGGCCAGCATGAAGACCAAGGCAGCGTCGATATTGTCGATGCTCTGCCGATAGCGTTGCAAGGTGTCGTCCAAGGCGAGTCTCCAGTCGGTGGGGCAGTCTATACGCGGTTTGGCCACAAATGGCCTTGGAGGCTGCCATAAGCGCCGTTCACCCATTTTTGGGCAGGGCCGAACGCCAAATAGCTTGCCAATCCGCGCCGCCATTGCCATCGCGCGGGGATGAGCGCAACGATTCACCGTCTCGACCGCAAAAGCGGGCCGTCGCTCGATCCCATGATCGCGCTGATCGCCGACGACATGAACGCCGTGAATGCGGTGATCCTCAATCGGATGCAGTCGCGCATCCCCCTGATCCCGGAACTGGCAGGCCATCTGATCGCCAGCGGCGGCAAGCGGCTGCGACCGATGCTGACCCTCGCTTGCGCGCGGCTGCTCGACTATTCGGGCACGCGGCACCATAAATTGTCTGCCGCCGTGGAATTCATCCACACCGCGACGCTGCTGCATGACGATGTGGTGGACGGCAGTGGCCTGCGCCGGGGCAAGACAACGGCCAACATCATATGGGGCAACAGCGCCAGCGTGCTGGTGGGCGACTTCCTGTTCAGCCGCTCGTTCGAGCTGATGGTCGAGGATGGTTCGCTCAAGGTATTGAAGATCCTCTCCAACGCTTCCGCAGTGATCGCGGAGGGCGAGGTCAATCAACTTACCGCACAGCGCCGGATCGACACGGACGAGGCCAATTATCTCGACATCATTTCGTCAAAGACGGCGGCCCTGTTCGCCGCAGCCTGCCGCATTTCTGCGGTCGTGGCGGAGCGGGACAAGGAGTGCGAGATGGCGCTGGATGCCTATGGTCGTAATCTGGGCATCGCCTTCCAGCTGGTGGACGACGCCATCGACTATGTGTCGGACGGCGCGACTATGGGGAAGGATGCGGGCGACGACTTTCGCGATGGCAAGGTGACGCTGCCGGTGATACTCGCCCATGCACGTGGTAGCGAGGTGCAGCGTCAGTTCTGGAAGGATGCGATGAGCGGCCTGCGGGCGAGCGACGACGACTTGGCCGAAGCGCAAATCTATCTCACCGAGACCAATGCCATTGCGGACACGTTTGCGCGCGCGCGCCTCTATGGCCAGCGCGCGATCGACGCGATCGGCGGCTTCCCCAAGGGCGCGGCGCATGATGCGCTGGTCGAAGGCGTCGAGTTCGCGATCGCACGCGCTTATTGAGGCGCAAGCGGATGGCTGACTGGATTTTGCGTGGCGCCTCGCCGGGAGATGCCGCCGCGGTAAGTGCCCTGCTGGTGCGATCCTATCGCACGCTTTGGGCCGACCATTATCCGCCCGAACTGTTGGCGGATGTGTTGCCCTTTATGACTCGGGCCAATGTTGGCCTACTGGCATCGGGGCGCTTTTTTGTGGCGATGGTCGGGGATGGAGCAGGGGTCGAGGGCGTGCGGGCCGTTGCTTGTGGCGGCTGGAGCGCGCAATGGCCGGGCACGCTTGACTGCTGCGACCCCGGGATCTCCCATCTCCGCCATTTTGCGACCGACCCCAAATGGCTGCGTCGGGGGATTGGCCGGGCGATTCTGGGCCGCTGTATGGAGGAAGCGCGAGAGGCGGGTTTTTTCACGTTGATGGCCGATGCTGCCTATGGCGCCGAGCCATTTTATGCGGACGCCGGTTTCGAAATCGTGGGATCGGGAACAGCGGTGATCGGCGGCCTACCCTTTTCCGGCAGCATGATGCAGCGATCCCTTTAGGCTGGCCGTGGCCGGGCCGTCAGCAGTGCGTCACCTGGCCTGGCATGTGACGCCGCCATTGTAGATGGGACGGCATGTGACGCTGTTGCCGTGATTGTCCGTCGTTTTATATCCGCCATTGTAGATGCGACGTGTCGTCACGGAATTTCCGTCACTGTCTGTCGTCTTGTAGCCCCCGTCGTAAGTACGGCGCGTCGTGACGGAGTTACCGTCGCTGTCCGATGTCTTGTAGCCGCCATCATAGGTGCGCCGCGTCGTGACGCTATTTCCATAGGTGTCGGTGGTCTTGTAACCACCGTCATAGGTCGGTCGGACTGAGACTTGGGAAGAGGCTGGGGGCGTTGCGACCAAGGCAAGGGTAGCGACTGCTAGCGAAAGACCTGTCCCTGCGATTTTCATGACCATTTTCCTGCCGCCATTTACCGAAATTATCGCGCGGGGCAGGGGGGGCGTCAACTTTTTACGGAAATGGTCCGGCTATGGGCGCGTCGGCCAGACAAGTCTTCGTGGGTTGGCCTTGTGGAGCTCTATTCAGTGGTGGGTGAGTGCTCTTTCTGCCTGCCTGCCGCCTCATATCGCGTAAAATTAACATAGTTTATTATCTGTCTGTTGTACTACGGAACAGGGGATACAAGGCAATGGTAGAGCCGGTTTGTTCTGCAATCGCCAGGGCGATAAATCCGCTGCCGTCGGGTTGGCGGGATTTCGCAATTGCTCTGATACGCAATCGCAGTAGGCAGACGGCTCGCAGAAAAGCCCCGGAGTGTGTGACAATGACGATCCCCAATGGCCCGGACGGCCCCACGCAAGTCGAGATTTTTCGCCGCATGGCTCTGTTGAAGGCCAATGACGACCATACGCGCAAGATGGTGACGGGCGGCAAGCTATTCATCCCTTATTACAGTTATCGCGGACAGGAAGTCATTCCGGCCGCCGCCTTCGTGAACCTGACCGACCAGGATTATCTCTGCACCATCTATCGCGGCATTCATGACTTGTTGTCCAAGGGCCTGCCGCTGAAGGATCTGTGGGCGGAAATTGCCGGTCGTGCGGCGGGCAGCTGCAAGGGCAAGGGCGGCCCGATGCATCTCACCTATCCCGAAAAGGGCGTCATGGTGACGACGGGCATCGTCGGCTCCTCCATGCCAATCGCCAACGGCCTTGCATGGGGGGCGCAGCTTTCCGGCGAGGACCGCGTGGCAGTTGCGACCTTTGGCGACGCTGCATCTAACATCGGTGCCTTCCATGAGTCACTCAACATGGCGTCGGTGTGGAAGCTGCCCGTGATCTTCCTGTGCCAGAACAACCGTTTCGGCGAGCATACGCCGTTCGCCAAGGCGACGTCGTGCGAGAAGGTCTCGGACCGCGCGGCCGCCTATGGCATGCCCGGCATCCATGTGGACGGCAATGACCCGATCGCCATGTATAAAGCCATGGCCGAAGCTGTCGCTCGCGCCCGCGCAGGCGAAGGCCCAACACTGATCGAAGCAATGACCTATCGATTCCATGGCCATGTCTTTGGTGACAAGGACGAATATATGGACAAGGAAGTCAAGAAGCAGGCGATTCTGGACGATCCCTATCCGCGTTTCCGTGCCAAGCTGATTGCCGATGGTACTGCTACCGAGGACGCACTTGCCAAGATAGAGGCCGATATTCAGGTAGAGATCGAGGAGGCTGCGAACGCGGCATTCGACGCGCCGTTCCCGGATGTGGCTGAACTTACCACCGATGTTTATGGAGAAGTCGCATGAGCGATGCCGCGACCCAAGAAAAGCCGATGATGGTTGTCGCCGCACTGAATCAGGCGCTGGCCGACGCGATGGCGGACGATGAAAAAGTGATTGTCCTCGGCGAGGACGTTGCCGATCCCGAAGGCGGCGGCGTGTCCGGCGTGACCAAGGGTCTGTCGAGCCGTTTTGGTGACAAGCGCGTGCGCTCCACCCCGATCTCCGAACAGGCGATCATTGGTGCGGCCATCGGTGCGTCACTGGTGGGTTACAAGCCCGTCGCCGAAATCATGATGATGAATTTCACCACGGTCGCTATGGAGACATGATCGTGAACCATGCGGCGAAGCTTCGCTACATGTCGGGTGGCCACACCAATGTCCCCATCGTCATCCGTTGTATGACCGGCGCAGGATTCGGCACTGGCGGCCAGCATTCGGACTTTTGGGAGGCATGGTTCAGCCATGTCGCCGGGATGAAGGTCGTGCTGCCGTCGAATGCCGAGGACGCCTATGGTCTGATGCGTTCGGCTATCGATGATCCCGATCCAGTCCTTTTCATCGAGGCGATGCCCAACTATTGGACGCCGTCCACGGCGCCGGTCGCGGGTACGCGCATTCCGCTGGGCAAGGCGCGGGTCGCGCTGGAAGGCACGGATGTCACCATCGTGACCTATTCGCGCATGGTGAACGAGGCGCTGACCGCCGCCAGGACGCTGGCAGAGGCCGGTATTAGCGCGGAAGTCGTCGATCTTCGCACCGTTCAGCCCTGGGATGAGGCCGCCGTGCTCGCCTCGGTCGGCAAGACCGGCCGCCTGCTCGTCACGCATGAGGCGGTCACGCCGTTCGGCGTCGGTGCCGAAATTGCAGCGGTCGTGCAGGAACAGCTGTTTGGCAAGCTCAAGGCGCCAATCGTGCGCGTTGGTGCAGCTTTTACACCAGTCCCCTTTTCCAAACCGCTGGAATCGGCTTATCTGCCCGACGCGGCCAAGATCGTGGAAGCGGCGACCAGAATCGTTAAGAGGTAATCAACAATGGCAACTGAAATCATCCTGCCGAAAATCGGCTTTTCCATGAACGAGGGCACGCTGGCCGAATGGCTGGCTGCTGACGGAGCGACCGTGACCGAAGGACAGCCCCTGTTCCTGCTGGAGGCCGACAAATCCTCCAACGAGGTCGAGGCTCCTGCCGCCGGTACGCTGCGTATTCAGGCGGAAGCGGGCGGCACCTATGAAGTCGGCACCGTCCTTGGTACGATTGAATAACCATTTGATTTCAACGTTACCAAATGCGGGTGGGACCGGTTTCCACCCGCATTTTTCATGGGCTTTCCCGGTGGGCAAGCCTGAGCTTCAGGAGAGGGAGCCATATGATGCTCAAGGTCGGGATCATCAGCGCGAACTGGGGCGCCTTTGCCCATCTGCCGGCATGGCGATCCCTGCCGGGTGTCGAGGTAACGGGCATCTGCACCTCGCGTCAGGAGACGGCCGAGGCTGCGGCGGAGCGATTCGGTATCGCCCGGCCCTTTTGGAGCGCGGAGGCCATGGCGGCCGACCCGGATATTCATATCGTCGATTGCGGCACCCGCCCTTCGTTGCGCCACAAGATGGTGCAGGACTGCTTCGCGGGCGGCAAGCATGTCTATAATGGCATTCCCTTTGCGGCGAACATTGATGATGCCCGCGATCTGCACCGGGCGTGGCAGGCGAGCGGCAAGGTCGGCGTGGTGGATGCGCTGAGCCAGTGGATACCGGCGCTGCGCCTGATGAAGGATATGGTGGACGCGGGCGACATCGGCCAGCCTTTCGGTGGCACGCTGCATTTCAACATGGCGCTGTTCAACCCGCTGATCCTGCAATTTCCCTATAACTGGTTCGCACAGGGCGGGTTGGGCGTCTCGGCGGTGCGGAACCTGGGGAGCCATGCGCTGCATGTGCTGCTTCATATCTTTGGGCCGGTCGCGGAACTGGTGGCGGATGACCGTCAGTTGCTGAACGCCTGGACCGCCTCCACTGGCGAGACGATCACGCCGGAGACGAACGACTTCGCCAATGTGATGCTGCGCTTCGAGAGCGGCCTCACACTCCAGATGCAGGTCGGGTGGAACTCGACGCTGGGCGAGGGCTGGCTGCTCGATGTGTTCGGGTCGAAGGGACGGATCGTGACGACAGCACCGAGCTTTCCCACGCCACAGGATACCAGGATCAGCGCGGGCCGGATCGGCGGGGCGATGGAAGAGGTCGCGATACCCGATCGGCTGAAGAGTGCGGACGGCGTCGGCCTCGACTGGACTGCGCCCGTTGCACCCTCCTATCCGATGGCGCTGACCATGCGCTCCATGGTGGATGCTATCGAAGGCAGGGGCAGGGCCGCCCCCGATTTCCAGCAGGCATGGGATGTCGAGCGAGTGCAGGAAGCCATCCGCCTGTCGAGTGCGGAGCGCCGCTGGGTGGCGCTGGCGGATATTGTCTGAGTTCGCGGGCCAGAGATTGAGCGGAAGGAACGACGATGCTGGTCGAACGATCGGATTTGGTCATCAAGGCCGATGGTGAAGCGGGCTTTCATGACGGACGGTGCGAGGCATACCCCTGCTGGAGGCGGTAGCCGGCGTAATCTGGGCGCAGGTGGGACGCGGGGTCGAACGGCCCAATGCCTTCATGCTGCTGGTCGCATGGGAAAGCATGGAGCATTTCGAGATGCCGGGATGATAAAGCGATAGCGCGGCCTCGGTTGCGGAAACCGACTCAGCCCGCCACGCGGAACCACTGGGGCGTGACGCCGGTCCCGCGTTTGAAGGCGCGGTTAAAGCTGGTTTGGCTCGCCATAGCCGAGGCGCTCTGCGATCTCCTCCAGCGACTTGCGCTCTCCCTCGACAAGGTCGGAGAATTTCACGCCATGTCCGCCAGTCGTCCTTGCAGGGTGCCGTTGCTGGCGCCGGTCTCTTTTGACTATCTGGCGGTTTATGACAGCGACACGCCCGATATTGGCAGCTTTCTCCAAGCCATGGGTGCGGCTTCAGCGATCAGCACCATGTCCGACGCCGCCGACACTGCAAACAGCTATACAGTGATTTTCAGTGAGTACGGCGCAGTGGTGACGCATGATCAGGCAGTGGCGAAATTCGCCGCGCGTTGACGCGGATCACAGCGCTATTTGTGGAGAAAGATGGGTATCTTACCCTTATCCTCCGAATTTGGGCGCGCGCTTTTCGCGCAGGGCAGCGATGCCTTCCTGATGATCGGCGGTGCGGACGCTGAGCGACTCATAGGCGATGCCCGCGTCCATCAGGGCATGGGTGACGCGCTTCAATTCCATGTTGGTTAAAATCTTTGTCCAACGGATCGCGTCGCTGGCGCCGTTCAGCAGCCTGTCGCAGAAGGCATCGACGGTGGCGTCCAGTTCCTCCGGCGGCACCGCCCGGTTGATAAGGCCGATTTCGGCAGCCTTTGTCGCCAGGATCAGATCACCCGTAAACAGATATTCCTTGGCACGGGTCAGGCCGATGCGCTGCGCCCAGATCACGGCACCGCCATCGCCGGCGACCAGACCGAGATGGACATGCGGATCGCCGATCTTGGCCTTGTCCGATGCAAAGATGATATCGCACATCAGCGCGATGGTCGCGCCCAGCCCGATGGCATGGCCATTCAGGCGGCACACCACCGGCTTTTCGATGTCGAGCAGGACGGAGATGACCCGCTTGGCCTGTCGCGCCTCATGGTCGAACAGGCGGGGATTGTCCGCGCTGCGCTGGATATGGTCCAGGTCGCCACCCGCCGAGAAGGCACGGCCCGCACCGGTCAGCAGCACCACGTCCGAATGGGGGTCGCCCTGCGCGAAGAAGAATACGTCCGGCAACTCGTCATGCAGTTCCAGATTGACCGCGTTCATCTGGTCCGGGCGGTTGAAGGTGATGACCAGAAGGCGACCGCGCCGCTCCAGCAATATGGTCTTGAAGGTGGGAAGGGCGGTGTCGGACATGGTGGCTGGCTCTCTTCTTGCGTTCGGGGGTTTAGACCCGCCCCGATGTTTTGCAAGCGATGACGATTTGCGACCGTGACGGTGAGTGTAGACGCTTGCAAAGACAGCTAGGTTAGGAAATGAAGGCGGTGATTGCGGCGGTCCAGTCTATGGGATGGGTCGCCAGCGGGATACAGCCCGGGAGCGGACAGATGAGCGGTTTCGACGAGACTTTCGATTGGGTCGTGGTGGGCAGCGGCGCAGGCTCGATGAGTTCCGCGCTGGTCATGCGGCAGGCGGGCAAGTCGGCAGTGATTCTCGAAAAGACGAAGTTCGTGGGCGGCACCACCGCCAAGTCCGGCGGCGTGATGTGGATACCCAATAACCGCTTCATGAACCCCGGAGAGGATAGCGCGGAAAAGGCGATCACCTATCTCGACACGGTCGTCGGCGACGATAGCGCCTTTCCCGGTACGACCCATGAGAAGCGCCTCGCCTATGTCAATGAAGCGCCCCGCATGCTCGACTTCATCGTCTCGCAGGGCATTGAACTGGAGCGGGCGTCTGAATTCTGGCCTGATTATTATGACGAGCTGCCCGGCGGCTGCAAAACCAGCCGCTGCGTGACCGCGAAATATTTCAATCTCAGGGAGCTTGGCCCTTGGGAAAAGAAGGTTCGCCCCGGCTTCGCGCCGTTCCCGGTCAAGCTCGATGACGGCATGCGGAGCAATTTTCGCCGCAAGAGCAAGGAGATGGCCAAGCTGTATCGTGACATCGTCCTGCGGACGATCATCGGCAAGTTGACGTTGAAAAACTATACGGCGGCGGGTGCTGCCTTGCAGGGTCGGATGCTCAAGGCTTCGCTTAAGGCGGGCGTGGATATTCGCGTTGAAACGCCCGTGAAGGAACTGATCATCGAGGATGGCAAGGTCGTCGGCGTGGCCGTGGAGCAGAATGGTCAACCGGTGCGTATCGGCGCGCGGCTCGGCGTTCTGGTGAATGCTGGCGGATTTGCGCAAAATCAGGCGATGCGCGACAAATATATGCCGGGCACCCAGGCGGCATGGTCGAACACGCCGGAGGGCGATACCGGCGACCTGCATGTCGAGATGGAGCGGATCGGCGGCGTGCTTGCCCAGATGGACCAGATGGTGGGCTATCAGACCACGCGCAGCTCCGGCTTTGACAAGGCCTATGTGAAGCCGCCTGCACAGGGCATCACCGGCAAGCCGGGCGCGATCCTGGTCGACCAGTCGGGCGTGCGCTATATGAACGAGGGCGGCTCCTACGAGCTATATTGCCAGACCATGCTGGAGCGCAATCGCACGGTGCCCGCCGTACCGAGCTGGGCTATTTTCGATCGGCGGTTCGCGGAGGATTATGAGGTCGCCGGGGCCGTGATCGGCAAAGGCGTGCCCAAGGCGTGGACAGATGCGGGCTATCTGAAACAGGCTGACAGCATCAAGGAACTGGCGGCAATCATCGGCATCGAGCCAGCGGTCCTGCAAGCCACGGTGGAGCGGTGGAACGGCTTTGTGGACAAGGGCGCGGACGAGGATTTCGGACGCGGCAACCGGGCCTATGACACCTGGCTGGGCGATCCGTATCTGGGCACGGTCAACCCGGCACTGGCGCGGATCGAGCGAGGCCCCTTCTATGCCATCGAGGTGATTCCGGGTGACGTGTCCACCTATGGCGGCATCGTGACCGACGAGAAGTCGCGCGTGCTGCGCGGCGATGGTTCGGCGATCGAGGGCCTGTATGCGACCGGCGTATCCACCGCGTCACCGATGGGCGGCGTCTATCCGGGGGCCGGGGCCAGCGTCGGTCCGTCGATGACCTTCGGCTATGTGGCGGCCAAGCATGCCGCCAATCTGGACAATAGCGCGGCCTGATCGCGGACTTTTATCCGCTGCGGCGGGGGTGCCTTGTCTCCCGTAGCGGTCCGACTGGTCCTTAACTGATAAAGGCCAGGCGCGGCGTTTGCCAGCCGCCACACCGCGCGCCATAGAGCGGCAAGACATGCCGTCGGTGGAAGCCGTCTCGCCCTCCGGTCGTGACAGGGTGGTGGAATTGGCCCGGCGTGCAGGCGTGCCGGGGATCATGGTCGATTGCGGCGGTTTCCTGTCCTGCGCCCCTGCCATATGCATATCGCACCGGAGTGGCGCGACGCGGTCGGTCCCGCCTCTGACGAAGAACGGGAGATGATCGGGATGACTGCCGATCCGTGTTCCGAGCGCCCTCGTTGCGCACTGACGCTTCTTGCTGTCGTCGTGCGACTGTCCGTCAAACGGGGACAGGCGGAGGCGGTTTCCCTCTCCATCCTGACGCTGGCAAACCGCAGGAGAGGCGCGTGACGAGACGGCTTGAAGACAAGGTGTATTGGTGGCGGCAGCAGGCATCACCGGCAATGCGCTGGCCCGGCGCCATGCGGCGGAGGGCGGCTCGGTCCTCCTGGGCGATATTGACGAGGTGATGCGGCTCCATACACGCCTGACCGGATTGGAGAACCGGAGGCGTGGGCTTTCCCTTCAGCTCAGCCGCTCGATGGCCTCGCGGTCCAGCGAACCGGGGATCACCATGACGGGGCAGGGCAACGTGCCCGAATCGACGCCCGTGAAATGGGCGATAAGTTCGCCGGGACTGCCCTTGGCCGCCGCGCCCAGCACCAGGGCGGCGGTGTCCGGTTCCTCTTCCAGCGTCTGGCGTACGGCCAGCACCGGGTCGCCCAGGCGGACGGTGATCTTGGGACGGATGCCGGACTCGCCCATGATGCGGCTGGCCGCGCTGGTGGCCAGCGCCTCTGCCCGATCGCGCGCTTCCGCTTCCATCGTGGCCTGCACGCCGCTCCACTGCACAAATTCCGGCGGGGGGGCGAAAGCGAGGATGTGGACGGCGCCGCCAGTCTTGGCCGCGCGGCGCGAGGCAAAGAGCAGCGCCGTCTCTGACTCTCGCGTCTCGTCGATCACGACCAGATATGTCCGCATCGCCAGACCTTTCCACTAATGGACCGGATGTCCCGAAAGCGGAGCAAAATGCGCCAATATACATCCTCTGGCAAGCCGCAGGGCACAGCAGGAAGGGCCAAAGCATCGCCAGGCATCGGAATGATCGGCAAAGCTGACTCAGCCCTCTTGACCCGCAAGGCCAAAGCGGCAAGGTGCGCCCGACCACCGCTGCCCAGAAAGAAGGTCCCCTGCGCCATGGCGATTGAGATCAAGATGCCCGCATTGTCCCCGACCATGGAGGAAGGGACGCTGGCGAAATGGCTCGTGAAAGAAGGCGACACCGTTTCGTCTGGCGATCTTCTCGCGGAGATCGAGACGGACAAGGCCACCATGGAGTTCGAATCCATCGACGAGGGTGTGATCGGCAAAATCATGATCGCCGAGGGAACCGAGAAGGTGAAGGTCGGCACCGTGATCGCGACGATCATCGCTGAGGGTGAGGATGCGGGCGCAGCCACCGAAGAGAAGCAGGCCGATACGAAGGTCGCAGAGTCGACGGTGAAGGAAGCTCCTGTACCGGCTGCCAAGCCCGAGGCCGCCGCACCAGTACCTGAGGCGGAAGCTGCCGTATCAACACCCAAGGCGGAAGCCGTCATATCAACACCGTCCATTACGCATGGAGATGTCCGCTTGAAAGCCAGCCCGCTCGCCCGTCGCCTCGCCGCTAATGACGGCATCGACTTGTCAGCCGTAAAGGGCACTGGTCCCAACGGCCGCATCGTGAAGGCCGATCTGGCCGATGCGCCCAAGGGTGGCGCGCCAGCTCCCGCCGCACAGGCGCCCAAGGCTGCGGCACCCGCTGCGGCGCCCACCGCAAAAGCCGCGACTGCCTCGCCCACCGATTATCCGACCCCGCATGAGCAGGTGAAACTGTCGGGCATGCGAAAGACGATCGCGCGCCGCCTTACAGAGAGCAAGCAGACCGTTCCGCACATCTACCTGACCGTGGACGTGCGCCTCGACGCGCTCATCAAGCTGCGCGGCGAGCTGAACGATGCCTTGTCCAGCCGGGGTGTGAAGGTTTCGGTCAACGATCTGCTCATCAAGGCGCTGGGCATCGCCCTGGTGCAGGTGCCCGAGTGCAACGTGCAATATCAGGGTGATACGATGCTGAAGTTCAGCCGCGCCGACATCAGCGTTGCCGTGTCGATCCCCGGCGGCCTCATCACGCCCATCGTAACCGAAGCGGATACCAAGAGCGTCGCGACCATCTCCGCCGAGATGAAGGATCTGGCCGACCGTGCCAAGGCGGGCAAGCTCCAGCCATCCGAATATCAGGGCGGCACCGCCTCCCTCTCCAACATGGGCATGATGGGCATCACGCAGTTCGATGCGGTCATCAACCCACCGCAGGCGATGATCCTGGCCGTATCGGCGGGCGAGAAGCGTCCCTGGGTCATGCCCGACGGCAGCCTGGGTGTCGCGACCGCCATGTATATCACTGGCAGCTTCGACCATCGCGCCATCGACGGCGCGGATGGTGCGCGCCTGATGAAGGCGCTCAAGGGGCTGATCGAAAAACCGCTGGGCCTGATCGCCTGATCGCCTTGCCACATATCATCTTGTTGAAATTGGGGGAAAACCCGCATGTCATCCTATGATCTCATCGTTCTCGGTTCTGGCCCTGGCGGCTATGTCGCGGCGATTCGTGGCGCGCAACTGGGCCTGAAGGTCGCCATCGTCGAGCGCGAAAATCTCGGTGGTATCTGCCTCAACTGGGGCTGCATCCCGACCAAGGCGCTGCTGCGCTCGGCCGAAATCTATCATTATATGAGCCATGCGGGCGACTATGGCCTCAAGGCCGAGGGGATCAGCGCCGACATCGAGGCGGTGGTCAAGCGGTCGCGCGGCGTCGCGGCAAAGCTCAACCAGGGCGTCACCGGCCTGATGAAGAAGAACAAGATCACCGTCCATATGGGCAGCGGCAAGATGCTGGGCGGCGGCAAGCTGTCCGTGACTGCCGCCGATGGCAAGGCCGAAGAGCTGACCGCCAAGCATATCATCATCGCGACCGGCGCCCGCGCGCGCGACCTGCCCAAGGCCAAGGCGGACGGCAAGCGCATCTGGACCTATCGTCACGCCATGACGCCGACCGAAATGCCCACCAAGCTGCTGGTCATCGGATCGGGCGCCATCGGCATCGAATTCGCCAGCTTCTATAACGATATGGGCGCCAAGGTGACGGTCGTCGAGATGATGGACCGCATCCTGCCCGTCGAGGATGCGGACGTCTCCACCTTCATGACCAAGGCGCTGACCAAGCAGGGCTTCGACCTCAGGATTTCCGCCAATATCCAGAAGGTCGAGACGTCGGAGACCGGCGTCACCGCCGAGATCAAGGCAAAGGACGGCACGGTTTCGACCGAGGAGTTCAGCCATGTCATCGTCGCGGTCGGCATCGTCCCCAATGTCGAGAATATCGGCCTGGAAGATACGGGCGTCGAGCCGGACAAGCGCTATCATATCAAGGTCGACGAATATTGCCGCACGAATGTCGACGGGATCTGGGCTATCGGCGACGTGACCAGCCCGCCATGGCTCGCGCACAAGGCCAGTCATGAGGGTGTGCTCGCCGCCGAAGCCATCGCGCAGGCGCTGGGCAATGGCGATGTCCACCCGCATCCCATCGACGCGAAGAACATACCCGGCTGCACCTATTGCCATCCGCAGGTCGCCTCCGTCGGCCTGACCGAAGCCAAGGCCAGGGAAGCGGGTTATGAGCTGAAGGTCGGCAACTTCCCGTTCATCGGCAATGGCAAGGCCATCGCGCTGGGCGAGGCGGAGGGTTTCGTGAAGACCATCTTCGACGCGAAGACCGGCGAACTGCTGGGCGCACATATGGTGGGCGCCGAAGTCACTGAACTGATCCAGGGCTATACGATCGGCAAGACTGCGGAACTGGTCGAGACGGACTATATTCATACCGTTTTCCCGCATCCCACGCTCAGCGAGATGATGCATGAGAGCGTGCTGGGCGCCTATGGACGAGCGGTACATATCTGACGATATCGTCGGTCATTTCCGCCCGCGTGGAAATGACAACAATCCATAAAGAGGCCCGTCCTTCGCATCGGAAGGGCGGGCCTCTTGGATTACAGAGAGTTGGCGTCAGCGCGAGGCGATGGCGACGGCTTTTATGGAGGGCGTCGCTATAGTCGCTGGCTTCGCGGCGGCAGCCACCTTGGCCGGTTTCGCAGGGACGGAAGCAATCCTCGCAGGCTTTGATGCCGCCGTGGCGATCTTCACCGGGCTTGTGGGTGTTGCGCTCTTTGCTGGCACGGCAGTGATGGTGACCTTTGCCATGGTCTTGCTGCCCGGATTGGCGGCTTGTGCCGTTTTTGCCGGCTTGCCTGCCCATGCCATGCGGATGTCGTTCGCTACGCCCGCGTCATGGCGCACGAAGCAGGTCTGGCCGCTGGAGCGCAGGTTCGCGCAGAGCTGGTCGGCCGTGGTGCGGTTGCTGAAGCCACTCATCGCAAGGCGGTGATAGGTGCGGCCGTTCAGCGTCACCTGGCCCATGATCTTGCGATAGCCGCGCTGTTCCAGCGACTGGCCCCTGGCGCGTGCCCATGCGGCGGTGGCTGTCTTGTCATCGCTGTAGGCGCCAATCTGCACCACCCAGTCGCTGCCGCCATGAACCGCGCCGGTGGACGCGGACGACCGGGGCAGGGTGACGAGGTTGCGTGGGCTGGCAAAGGCCTGAGCCGTGCTGCTTTTCGGTGCAGGGGCAGGCTCGGCGAGCCGTTTCATCACCGCTTCCCGCATCGGATCGGTCGAGGCGCGGATGAGCGGGGTGGGTGCGGCCTCCGAGGGCTGCGCGGCAAAGGCGGCATCGGCGGACAGGCTGGCCATCACCGTCTTCTCGGTCCCTTCGGGCGGGGCGGGCGGAACGGGTTCCGGCTGCGCGGCGGCCAGCGCCTGCTCATCACTCGAAGGCCCGGACGCCTCTGCCGCCATGTCGGTCGGTCGGAGCGGGCGGGCCTCGGCCAGCGATGTCGGCTCGCTGCTGGACAGGGCGAGCCGTTCGGGCATGCCGCTGTCGTCGGCACGCTGTTGAACGCCCAGGAAGGCGGCGACGCGTTGCGGATAGGCCTCCGCCTGCGCCGTCTGCGCCCATTGGGCGAGGCGCTGCTGGAGCTGCGCGCCGGAAAGATCCTGTCCGGCGACGAGGCGGGCCTGACCCCATTGGCCGCCCAAGGCGAGCACATAGGCGAGATTCTGGCGGGTCTGGGCATCAGCTTCCGGCGCGTGGACTGCTTCCATCAGGGCGCGGGAACCTTCCTGCACATCGCCCGCCATCGCCATGGCGAGGCCATAGTCTGACGCGGGCAAATCCCCGATATGGGCGCTGAGCAGGGCGCGCGCGCTGTCCGGGTTGCCCATGGCGGTACGGACGAGCGAGAGGGAAATGAGCGTGCGAGGATCGTTCGCGCCCAGCGTCAGCGCATCCTCCAGTGCGGTACGGGCGGAGGCATAGCGACCGTTAGCGAGATAGGCGCGGCCCAGCAGCGTGCGACTGGCGGCCTCGCGCGGTTGCGCGGCGACCAGCCGCTCCGCGTCGAGCAAGGCGGTCGCGAAGTCGCGCGACGCCAGTGCCTTTTCGATGCCTGTCGCAATAGCCTCGGCATTGTTCGAAGCCAGCGCGGGGCGATGTTCCATCTGCGCGCCGCTGCACCCCACCATGGAGGTGGTGACGATCAGCGATGCGCCTGCCAGGCGCGTGAATGTCCTGCTGCTCATATCCTGTCCCTCATTCCGTACCCGTGTCGCCATCGTCGCGCCTGAATTTTGGATTGGCGGCGAGGGCGTCGATTTCCGGGTGGTCTGCGATCAGCGCGTCCAGCGCGCCGGTCAGTAATTGTTGTGCTGAACGGTGTGACACCGCGCTCAACAGGCGCAGGCGCAGATGCCGGTCGGCGTCGATCCGCAAGGTGAAGGCGCTGCGGGATTTGTTCTGGGCCTTGTACTGGCTCTCCCACACGGGCTTTGCCTGCGCGCTGGGCGTGGTGGCTACCGGAGGCGGTGCAACCAGGGCGAGCGGCGCGGTCGGGTCGGCACGACGCTCCGCCTTGCGCCGGTCCAGCGTTTCCTGAATAGCGGCAATGTGCAGGGCGACGGGGGAGGGCGCCGATGCTGGTATGTGCGCTGGCGGCACATCCTCCCCCATGTCGTTCCAGCCCAGATCGTCCAGCGGCGTCACGGCGCGGGGACCGTTGCCAAGGCCCGTCACAGGCTGGCGGCGCATGGCCGGTTGGGCTGCCCCCTTGCGCGCGAGAAGCCCTGCGGTCAGCGATCCGGCGTTCTTGGGTGCGGTCATCGCCAAATTCCCTTCACGAACCGAAGACGCGGCGGCCAAAGCCTGCCGGCTGGCGGGGCGTCGCGGCCTTGGTGGGGGTGAAGACGGTGCGGCGGAAATTGCGCTCCAGCCGGTCGGCGATATAGGCCCACAGGGTCTCGATCTCCCGTGCGGACTTGCCTTTGGGATCAAGGTCCATGACGGTGCGTCCGTCGATCATCGAGGAGGCGAAATCGGTGCGGTGATGCACGGTGATCGGCGCGACGGTGCCATGCTGCGACAGGGCGACGGCGGCCTCTGCGGTGATGCGCGCCTTGGGCGTGCCCGCGTTCACCACGAAGATCAGCGGCTTTTGCGCGCGCTCGCACAGTTCGACGGTCGCGCCCACGGCACGCAGGTCGTGCGGGGAAGGGCGGGTCGGGATCACGATAAGCTCGGCAACGCTGATGACGCTCTGGATCGCCATGGTGATGGCGGGCGGGGTATCGATGACGGCCAGCTTGAAGCCCTGCGTGCGGAGAACTTCAAGGTCTGCGGCGAGGCGCGCGACCGTGGTCTGGGCAAAGACGGGAAACTCGTCAGTCCGGTCGTTCCACCAATCGGAGAGCGAACCCTGCGGATCGATGTCGATCAACACCACAGGCCCCATGCCCGCGCGCTGCGCCTGCACGGCAAGATGGCCGGACAGGGTGGTCTTACCCGATCCGCCCTTCTGGGACGCAAGCGCCAATATCCTCACGCGATAACCCCCAAGTCATGAAATATGGGCAGCAAACTCGCATAGTGGATGCTAAAATCCGGTTAATCACAGCGAGGACATTACGAAGGAACAACAATCTCCATGGTCAATAAACAGGGCTAACCCCTTGTTAACCATCTGCGCGCTATTCAGGCTGCCAGTATCAGGTGGAAGGACCAGGACATCATGAGAGCAGCGTTGGTGGGGACCATCGTCGCGACATGCGCGGCCAGCATGGCAACCCCGGCGTCGGCAGACGTCAAGGCGGGTGTCGATGCGTGGCAGCAGGGCGATTATGCAAAGGCGATTGCGGAATGGCGGCCCCTGGCGGCCGCCGGCGATCCCGACGCGCAGTTCAACCTTGGTCAGGCCTATAAGCTGGGTCGGGGCGTGCCGACGGATGTGCCGATCGCGATGGACTGGTTCCGCAAGGCGTCCGTGCAGGGTCATCTTCGCGCCGCCGACAATCTCGGCCTCCTCTTGTTTCAGCAGGGTAAGCGGGAGGAGGCGATCCCCTTTATCCGCAAGTCTGCGGAACGGGGGGAACCTCGCGCGCAATATATATTGGGTACTGCCCTGTTCAACGGTGATCTGGTGGGCAAGGATTGGGTGCAGGCCTATGCGTTGATGACGCGTGCGGCTTCTTCCGGCCTCGAACCGGCGACCGCCAGCCTGACGACCATGGACAAATATATCAGCACGGAACAGCGACAAAAGGGTCTCGCGCTCGCCGCCGACATGGGTCGTGCGCCCAAGGCGGCGGACTATGCCGCCGCTCCGGCTCCCACCCAGGCATCGACGCCTCCGCCGACCGTTCCACGAGCGTCGCCGGTACAGGCTCCGCCACGACAGGTGGCCAGTGTGCCGCCACGACCCTCGTTACCATCTCGTGTTCCGCCGCGATCCGCCGACCCTTATGCGGATGCTCCGCCGGGACGGGAATCCAGACCGGGCGCGACCTACGATACGACACCGGACCGCGATTCCGCGCCGCCATCCCGAAGCACGGCGCCACCGCCCTTGCGCGGTACAGCCAAGCCGCCGCCGAGCGTGGCACAGGCGCCGCCTGCGGCTCCCAGGCCGGCAAAGCCACCGGGCGATGCACCGCCACCAACGACGGTCGCAAAACCGCCTGCCAGCGGCAGTTGGCGCATCCAGATGGGCGCCTTTCGCGAGGAACCGCGTGCCAAGGCCCTTTGGCAGGCCGCGACATCGCGTGTCTCCGGCCTGTCCGACTATAAGCTATTCCTGGTCAAGGGCGGCGATGTCACGCGTGTCCAGGCCGGACCCTTGCGGAGCGAGGCGGATGCCGCGCGCCTGTGTGGAAAGCTGCGAGCGGCAGGCTACACCTGTCTGCCAAGGCCGAATTAGGCCCGGATTCCGCCTGTCATAAGGACAGTCACAGGGATAGCCGCGTGTTCATATGCAGGAGTTCAGCCGGACGTGGGACGCCATGTCCGACGCTCCTCGGCGGAACGCAGTACCTCATAGGCTGCCTGCACCGCATGGAAACGCGATGCCGCATCGGTATCGTTCGGCCGGACATCAGGGTGATTTTCCTTCGCGAGCTGGCGCCAGCTGCGTTTGACCGCCTCGAAATCCGCATCCGTCTCCAGCCCGAGAATATCGAGCGCGCGCATCTCCTCGCGAGAGCGTGAGCCATCGCCGGACGTCGCCCAGCCATAATAGGCGCTGGACGTATAGCCAGCGCTGGTTCGCGCCTCGTCATGGGTGCGGCGGGCGGTTTCTTCCGCATCCAGACCCTGAAAATAATCCCAGCCCTTGTTATATTCGGCCGCATGATCCTGGCAGAAATACCAGCGATCCGGGCTGTTGGGCGATTTGGGCGCGGGGCAGTTGCCCGGATTGTTGCAATCATGCCGGTCGCACAGGCGCACGGACTGCGCCTCGCGCGACGATCCATATTCGCGCCAGCGTGGAAAACCCCAGTCATTCGAGCGATTGTTGCGAGCCATCCCTCCAATGTAGCGCGGCGGGGTCGCCATGGAAAGGCGCGCGTCCGTGAAATAGGGCTTTGGGTAAAAGCCGCGCGCTATCTCCCGGCACTGGCGGGCGCTTGGCAAAGATTTCGGCAGGGAAAATACCAGAGGGTCTGTAAGCCGGGTTCTGTCCACCGCCGCCGTTTCCCGCAAGGGACGCGAGGCAGATAGGCGATCATTCCTCTTGGACGCCCGTTACCGGACGCCTCTAGCAACCAACCCGGGCGGTCGAGCCGAAACAAAGCCCTGTGCGTTGCCGCACGCGCCGCCCCTATTCGGTCTTGCTCCCGGTGGGGTTTACCGTGCCATGCACCGTTACCGGGCACGCGGTGGGCTCTTACCCCACCCTTTCACTGTTCACGCGGCCAAAGCCCTAAGCCCGAGGGCGATACGTGACCTGCTCTCTGTTGCACTGTCCCTGACCCCTTGCGGGGCCGCCGGACGTTATCCGGCACCGTTGTTTCGTGGAGCCCGGACTTTCCTCGCCGGTTTTGACACCGCCGCGATCGCCCGACCCTCTGGTGGGGGTGCCTATAGCGGCTTATGTCGGGCGCGTCACCTGACAAACCATCGTATTCCCGACAGGTCAGTCGTCGCCGCGCGGACGGGGCAACAGCAGGGCGAGCAGGAGCGCGCGGCATTCCCCGTCGACGATGCCGTCGATCAATTCGGGCCGAAACCGCCTCTGGAAGGCGTTCACCGCCGCCGTCTGGTCCGCAATATCATAGCCGAAGCGTTGCAGCGCCAGCAGGAAGCCGCCGTCCGACCAGTGCGGGTCCACCAGATTCTTGGTGGGGCGCGGCAGGGCGAGCCGCAGGCGCGCGAGCTTGTACCAGGGGAAGAGTTCGCCGGGGTCGCTCTTGCGGGCAGGGGCGATGTCCGAATGGCCTACCACATTGCCGCGCGTGATATGATGGCGGCGGATGATGTCGTTCATCAGCGGGATCAAAGTGTCCATCTGGGCATCCGGGAAGGGCCTGTAGCCCCATTCATGGCCGGGGTTGACGAGTTCTATGCCGATGCTGGCGGAATTAATGTCGTCGACGCCGCGCCAGTGCGACCGGCCCGCATGCCAGGCTCGCTTGTCCTCATCGACCATGCGGACGACACGCCCTTCCTCGGTCACGACATAATGGGCAGAAACCTTGGACGCAGGGTTGGCCAGCCACTGGATGGCGGAGGGTGCGTCGGGCATGCCGGTATAATGCAGGACCAACATGGAGATCGGAAGGGTGCGGTCGTCGAAATTGGGGGACGGCGTTTCGATCGTTTCGATCATTGCTGGCTTCCGGCGGTTATAGCTTCGCCATTAGTCGAGCGCGGCCCCGCTGGCTAGGCCCGCTGGCGTGGCCTGGTGATTAGGCGGCGATCAGCCAGTGATCAGGTCGGCGACGAGAGTGACGATCAGCCCGCCAGCCTGTCGATGACATGGGGCGCCGATGCCTGACCCGATGCTGGTCCGCTCCCGGAAGCTGATGCCTCATAGGCGCCGCGAAAGGCGGGGGAGGGCGCGAAACATGTGCCGGTGCCGATGGTCGTCTCGCCCGCGCCAAGGATCAGCAGCGTATCCGGCCGGGACAGTCGCGCAATACGCGACAGGGCGTGGGCGCGCAGCTCCGGCGTGAAATAGAGCAGGACATTACGGCACAGGATCAGGTCGAACTTACCCGTCGCCGCGGTGGGTTCGAGGATATTGTCGACCTTGAAGCTGGTGAGGGTGCGCAGTTCCTGCGCGATACGCCATTGCTCGCCATTCGGCTCGAACCAGCGCAGCAGGTCGGCGATGGGCAGGCCGCGCTGCACGTCCATCTGCTGAAACATGCCCGCCTGCGCCTTCTGGATAGAGAAGGGGGAAATGTCCGTCCCGAGGATGGAGAGACGCCAGTCCTTCCACAGCGATTCCTGCCGCTTGAGCGCGATGGCCAAGGAATAGACTTCCTGCCCGGTGGAGCAGCCCGCGCACCATATCCGCAGCAGCTTTGCCGGCAATGTACGGTTGAGATGCGGGAGGATTTGCTTCTCTAGCGCATCGAACACGTTGAGATCGCGGAAAAAACTGCTCTCATGGTTCATGATGCAGTGGATGGTGGCGTCGGCCAGTTCGCCGTTTCTGTTCCTTTCCAGGGCGTTCAGCAGGGTGGAGAGGTCGCCCAGCGCATGCTTTCGCATCACGTCGCGCAATACCGTCTCGATCCGCCAGAGGCGGCTCTCGCCAAGACGCTGACCGGTGCGCTTCTCAAAAAAGTCGGCAATGGCGCGGACGATGCTATCGCCAGAGAGACTTGTCATACCGTCATCCGCCATGCTTCCTGAAGAGATTTTGCCGCTGCTTCGGGTGACGCGATGAGGGAGGCCAATCCGGCATCCACCACAGCACCCGGCATGCCCCAGACGACGCTGGTGGCGCTGTCCTGCGCGATGACCGATCCACCGGCGCAGACGACGGCTTCGGTGCCTGCCAGACCGTCGCGGCCCATGCCGGAGAAGATCAGGCCGCACGCCCACTCGCCATAGACCTGCGCCAGCGACAGCAGCATGGGGTCGACCGCGGGAAAGGCGCCATGGCGCGAACTGGCGCGGGAAAGTCGGATCTCGACCCGGTGGCTGGGCTTGCGCTGGACAGTCAGATGGGCCTGTCCGGGCGCGACATAGAGAT
>DASVMZ010000131.1:0-12628 GCA_036384115.1 Sphingobium sp. | reverse complement strand
CGCCGCTTCGGGCAGGATGGCCAGGGTGATGAGCGAATAGGCCAGCAGGTTCGCCGCGCCCGCGATCGCGATCAGCCGGTCGGTGTCGGGCAGGTCGAACATGCGCCGCGCCGCGCTGTCGCTGCGCCAATAGCTGAAACTGCGCTCTCCCCCGGCGTCGGTATGGATGGCGTAGAGGCCCGGCATCGCGTCCCGGACGGTCAGGGCGGGGGAGAGGTCAAGCCCTTCCGCTGCCCAGTCCGCCCGCAACCGTGCGCTGAACGCATCGTCGCCCAGCGCGGTGGCATAGGCAACGTCGCAGCCGGCGCGCGCGAGATGGATGGCGGTGTTGAGCGTATCCCCGCCATGGCCCACCGCCCATCCGCCCGCCGCCGAGCCGGACAATTCCACCATGCCTTCCCCGATCAGGCAAATCCGCATCATTTCCTATCCCACATCCAGTTTGCCGAGCCATGCAAAGCTCTTCGCCGCCGCTTCCAGCGGGGGCAGCGTATAGGGCGGCTCCTGCTCCACGGTGAAATATCGCACGCCTTCGGCTCGGGCGGCGGGCAGCACCCGCGCCCAGTCGACGATGCCCGATCCGACTTCGGTGGTCACAAGGCTGATCGCGGTATTCACCCTGTAGGAGGGGGCGACATCCTTGACGTGCATCAGGCGGAACCGGCCGGGGTTGGCGCGCAGGAGGGTGACGGGATCCTGCCCCGCCGCCACGACCCAGCCCGCGTCCATATGGAAATGCACCAGCGCGGGATCGCTATGCTCCAGCAGGATGGACAAGCCGTTGGTCTCGCCGATCGGCGCGAATTCGGGGTTGTGATTGTGATAGGCCAGCGCGACGCCATGGCGCTTCAGCCCCGCCGCCGTGCGGTTGAGGAAGTCCGCCGTGCGGAGCCAGTCGTCCTTGTGCATGCTGCCCGCGACCCGCGCCAGCATCGCCTCCACGTTCTCGCCCGGTCGGGGCCGCATCTCCACGCCATCGGGCAGGGGGAACAGCGTGCAGGTGACATAGGCGGCGCCCAGCCTGTGGGCATCCTGTGCCACCAACCCCGGATCGTCCGCCAGGCTGCGGCCACCGCGCAGCGGCCGGGGCAGCAGGTTGAGGCTGGAACAGCGCAGGCCCACGCTCCGGATCGCATCCGCGATCGTCGCCGCGTCATGCCCTTCGAGGCCCGTCTCGACCTCGCGATAGCCGATGGCGGCCAGCGCCTTCAATGTCCCCGCCGGGTCTTTGGCGACCAGTCCCGACACCACATAGAGATTGACGCCCAGCGGATGGCGCTTGCCGCCGAAGAACAGGCGGGCACCGGCTGCGGGTGCCAGCAGGCCAAGTCCCGCGGCCGCACCGGAGGCGAGCAGGGCACGGCGCGCGATCATGCGGCCATCCCCTTTGGCGGTGGGCTGCGCAGCATGGCCCACAGCAGGATGGCGGCGGCGATGTCGAACAGCGCCAGGCAGATGAACAGCGGATCATAGCCGATCGTGTCCGCCAGCGCGCCGACCACCAGCGAGAAGCTCAGCCCCCCGATCCACGCGGCAGACCCCGCCATGCCGGTCGCGGTGGCGACCACGCGCGGCTCGAACATGTCGGCCGACAGCGTCATCAGCGCGCCCGACAGCATCTGGTGGGCAAAGCCGCCGATGCAGAACAGCGCGATGGCGCCGCCCGCCGATCCGGCCAGCCCGATGCACGCCGGGCCGACCATCATGATCGCCCCAGTCGTCATCACGATCTTGCGCGATCCCAGCAGCGAGATGCCGAACCGCCGCATCAGCCAGGGCGCATAATAGCCGCCCAGGATCGACCCCATGTCCGCCGCCAGAAAGGGCAGCCATGCGAATGCCGCCACGCTTTTCAGGTCCAGCCCGCGCGAATCGACCAGATAGAGCGGGATGAAGAAGCTGAACGTGTGCCACGCCGGTTCGCACAGGAAACGGGGGATGGCGATGCTCCAGAACGCCCGCGTGCGGATCACGTCGCGCCAGCTTGCGGCGCTTTCGTCGCTCACCGCATCGCGCCCGTCGGCGATATAGGCCCGCTCAGCCTCGCTCAGCCCCTTGTGGTCGCCCGGCGCGCGATAGCCCCAATACCACAGGCCGGCCCACAGGAAGCCGACCCCGCCGGTGACGACGAACGCCGACTGCCAGCCCCAGGTGAAGATGCAGAAGATCACGATGGGCGGCGCCAATATGCTGCCGAAGGACGACCCGATATTGAACCATCCGGTCGCCACCGTGCGCTCACGCGGTGGGAACCATTCGCCCACCACCTTGATGCCAGCAGGGATCGCCGCCGCTTCCGTGAAGCCCAATATGCCCCGGAACATGGCCAGGCTGGGCCAGCCCGTCGCAAAGGCATGGGCGCAGTTGGACAGGGACCAAGCGACCGCGAAGAGCGCAAAGCCGAGGCGCAGGCCCATCAGGTCCAGCGCATGGCCCGCCAGTGGCTGCGCGATGGTATAGGCGCCCTGAAAGGCGGCGACGACCCAGCTATATTGCTGCGTGGTCATGCCGAAGCTGTCCTTCAGCGTCGGCGCCGCGACCGCCAGCGAGGAGCGGGCCAGATAATTGAGGACAGTGCCCAGCGTGACGAGGCTGATGATCCACCAGCGCAATCTGCCGCCTGTCGCACCCTGCGTCTGGTTCACGCCCATCCCCTCGTCCTATATGCCCGGAGGCCATTTTGTGTCGTGATATTGGTTTGACCAATGACGCATCACGAAGGGGCTGTCAAACCCCCGAGGACTCTGGTTATTTCCGGTAAATTTGCGCAGTGCCTGCTTTGTCTGCCGTTGACGGATGAACTCGCCCGTTCTAGCTGTCCTGACCAATATCGGAGCGTCACTCGCGCCCGTGCCAGATTGCCGAGAGGTTCCGAGCATGAGCAAGCTCTTCCTGCACCCCGACCGCCTGTTCCCCGCCGATCCGACGATACGCGCCATCGCCCGTCGCCTCCATGCGGAAATAGAATATCTGCCGATCATCAGTCCGCATGGCCATACCGACCCGTCATGGTTCGCGCACGACCTGCCCTTCGCCGATCCGGCGCAGCTGTTGATCGTGCCGGACCATTATGTCTTCCGCATGCTCTACAGTCAGGGTGTGCCGCTGGAATCGCTGGGCGTGCCGCGCGTGGATGGCGGCGCGGTGGAGGCGGATTCCCGTGCGATCTGGCGGCGCTTCGCGGACCATTATCCCCTGTTCCGGGGCACGCC
Organism: Sphingobium sp.; assembly: GCA_036384115.1. GTDB lineage: Bacteria > Pseudomonadota > Alphaproteobacteria > Sphingomonadales > Sphingomonadaceae > Sphingobium. The sequence continues at coordinate 9,416 of DASVMZ010000131.1, read as the reverse complement.
CTCGCGCATGTGGCTCGACTGGGTTTTTGCGGAAATATTCGCCCTCGACGAGATTCTATGTCCTGCCAATGCGGACCTTTATTTCGACACCATCGACGCCGCGCTCCGCACGGACGGCTTTCGCCCGCGCGCCTTGTTCGATCGGTTCAATATCGAACTGCTGGCCACCACCGAAAGCCCGCTCGATCCCCTCGACCATCATCGCACGATCCGGGAAAGTGGCTGGCAGGGGCGGGTCATCACCACCTATCGGCCCGACCCGGTGGTCGACCCGGAGTATGCGGGCTTTGCGGCCAATGTCGCGCGGCTGGGCGAGCTGACCGGTCAGGACGTGTCGCACTGGGCGGGCTATCTGCGCGCGCACCAGCTTCGCCGCGCCACTTTCCGGCAGGCTGGCGCGACCGCGACCGATCATGGCCATCCCACCGCCACCACCGCCGACCTGTCACCCGTCGATGCGGCGGCGCTGTACGACCGGGTTTTGAACGCGCCCGTCTCGCCCACCGATGCCGAACTGTTCCGGGGGCAGATGCTGACCGAAATGGCGCGGATGAGCCTGGAGGATGGCATGGTCCTGCAAATCCATCCCGGCGTCGCGCGCAACCATAACAACGCGCTGATGCGGGCTTTCGGGCGGGACAAGGGCGCGGACATTCCATCGGCCACCGACTATGTGACCGCGCTGCGCCCCTTGCTCGACCGCTTCGGGAATGAGGCGGGTCTCACCATCATCCTCTTCACGCTGGACGAGGACAGCTATTCGCGTGAACTGGCCCCGCTGGCGGGCCATTATCCCGCGCTCCGGCTCGGGCCGCCATGGTGGTTCCACGACAGCCCGGAGGGCATGCGCCGGTTCCGCGAGCGGGTGACGGAGACGGCGGGCTTCTACAATGGCGTCGGCTTCAATGACGATACCCGCGCCTTTCTCTCCATTCCGGCGCGGCATGATGTCGCGCGCCGCATGGACTGCGCTTTCCTTGCCCGCCTCGTCGCGGAGCATCGCCTGCCGGAGGATGAGGCGCAGGAGGTGGCGCATGCGCTGACCTATGATCTGGTCAAGAAGGCCTATCGGCTGTGAGGCTGTCGGCATCCACTCTCTCGCGCCTGCCCGCCGGGGTGGAGCGCCCGGACTATGACCTGTCGGCCGTTGCCATCGGTGTCGTGCATTTCGGCATCGGCGCCTTCCACCGCGCGCATCAGGCGGCGGTGTTCGATGCGGCGCTGCGCTCGGGCGATTTGCGCTGGGGCATCATGGGCGTGTCGCTTCGCTCGGCGGGGGTGCGCGACCAGATGGCGCCGCAGGATGGCCTCTACACGCTGGTCGAGCGGTCCGACGCCGGGGAGCAGTTGCGTGTCATCGGGGCGGTGCGGGAAGTGGTGGTGGCGCGGGACGATCCGGCACGGGTGATCGCTGCGCTGGCCTCGCCGTCCGTGCATATCGTGACGTTGACGGTGACGGAGAAGGGCTATCATCTCGATCCCGCCACGGGCCGGCTGCGGGACGGGGATGCGGAGATCGCCGCCGACCTGCGCTGCCTTGACGCCCCGCGCAGCGCGCCCGGTTTCATCGTCGCCGGTCTGGCCGCGCGCCGGGCGGCGGGGCTGGCGCCGTTCACCGTCATCTCCTGCGATAATCTGCCGCATAATGGCGCGCTGCTGCGGGCGGCCGTGCTGGCCGTGGCGCAGGCGCATGATCCGGCGCTGGCGCTGTGGATCGCCGGGGAGGGGGCTTTTCCGCAGACCATGGTCGACCGCATCGTGCCCGCCACCACGGCGGCGGATGTCGCGGCGCTGGCTGCCACCTTGGGGGTCGAGGACCGGGCGATGGTCAAGACCGAGCCTTTTCTGCAATGGGTGATCCAGAATCGCTTTTGCGGCCCGCGCCCGGATTTCGCGGCTCTGGGCGTGCAACTGACAGCGGATGTCGCGCCATGGGAGGAGGCGAAGCTGCGCCTGCTCAACGGCGCGCACAGCGGCATCGCCTATCTGGGCGGGCTGGCGGGGATCGACCGGGTCAGCGATTTCGTTTCGATACCGGAAGGATTTCGTTTCGTCACCGAGATGTGGGACCAGTGCAACTCCACCCTCAATCCACCCCCCGGCCTCGACATTCCCGCCTATCGTGAAAAACTCATGGCCCGCTTCGCCAACACCACGCTTGCCCACCGCACCCGCCAGATCGCGATGGATGGATCGCAAAAACTGCCCCAGCGCCTCATCGCCCCGATCCTCAAGCGCCGCGCACAGAAACTTCCCGTCGACATTCTGGCGCTCGCCGTCGCAGCATGGATGCGCTGGCAATCCGGCATTGATGATGCTGGCCAATCTTTTACCGTTGACGACCCGCTGGCGAACCGCACGGCTGCCGCACTGGCCGGATCGCGGAACGCTGCCGAGAGGGTGCGGACGTTGCTGGCGATAGCGGAAATTTTCCCTCCCGCCTTTGCCACCGACGCGGAGCTTGCCAGTCTTCTGACGCAATGGCTGGAGATGCTGGAGTGTAACGGCGCCATGGCTGCATTGGCCAGCGGGCTTCCAGCTTAGTCTTTACCTTCTCCCTCGACAAGGAGACGACGGGAGAGGATGGCAGGATGATAATGTTGCGCATAAGGCCATGAGCTGGCGGCCGGTGCTTCTGCGAGGCCGAAATCCAGATAAATGCCTGTGGCAGGTAAACGTCCACGATGACATCCGCCGTGGCATCGCACACGACGTTACCAATATCTGAACGGGTTAGATGGTTCTTATTCTACAGTCGCTGCCTTCCTCTCCCGATGACCGCGCGCGTCACTGCACGGCGATATCTATCAGCGAAATCGGTTGCCGCGATGATAGCCGCCGATGACGGGGGCTTGACCTAAGCGATGTGGACATCGGGTTCGTTTGCCGATGCCCTGATATGGACAGGTCGTACCCCGAAATGGCGATTCTTCACAAAGGTGAAGTTTTCCCCTTTTCCGTCGTCGCGATGGTCCCCCTGCCGACATCGTCTCGCTTTTCGCCGCGCGTGGTTTTCTGAGCCGCCGCTGTCGCCCCTGACAATATAGGGCCACAGGCTGCGGACTTCGCGTCGCCTACGTCGACAAACGCGATCACACCGGCAAGCGGTGTCGCGACAGCAGCCAGTGCCAGACCGGCGCCCGCCCTGCCGACCAACTCCGGGCTGATCACGTTAAGCGATGGTCGAGAGAAGGTGCCGCGAATGCCGACAGGAGACTGACCGGAGAACAGGCTGAATTTCTTGCCATCGGCCCGTATGGCCAGATCAATATCTTCGGTCCGGAAGCTGAATCCGCCGCGGCCGAGGATCACATTCTTCTGGGTGTCGATCAGGATGGGATCGGCGGCAGCGACACCGTCCCGAACGGTGAAACCGATCAGGCCGCAATTGATGCCGACCGGCTCCTTCAGCCGCCCCTGGAACATCTTGTAGGCAAAAGTCCCCAGATCGAGTTCGGACAACTGGATATTGCGCGTCCAGAAACTTCCCCTGGGCATCACGAAGGCGATCCTGCCCGATGCGGTGGAAAGTGAATCGTGGATGGTGTCGCCACGCCCTTTCAACATTATGCGTCCGCGCACCGTGCCCGTCGTTCCCGCTTCAGCGACACCATATCCCGCCAGTAGTCGCCCCATGGGCGTGGGAGCCAGCCGGATGTCATAGCTGTCAGCTGACGGACGCTGGCGCGTGTCGAAGATGATGTCGGAGGCCACATTGCCTCGTGCCATCGAGAAGGTGAGCGGGGACAAGGCAAGACGGCCATGGTCCAGCGCGAGCGTGAGATTGATATTGGAAACCGGCACATTGCGCGAACGCACCGCTCCGATCGTCCATGTGAGATTGGCGTCGAACCGCTGCATTGTCGCCACGGGCAGCGCCGCATCAGGCAGGATCCGTTGCGGTGCGGCGCCGCTCGCCAGTGCCGCCGCGACGACACCCTTTGCCGCCACAATGTCTGGATTATATCCGATGAAGGGTGCGGCATCTATGATGTCGAGGCGTCTGGTCATGAGTGCGGACGCCAGATGAACGCGTTCGCCATTAGTGACGGTCAGCTTGCCCGCTACGTCGCTGTCGCCAAAGGTGCCGCTCAGATCGGTGAAGCGGTATGTCTCGCCATCCTTCACCAATTGCCCCCTCAGGCCGTATGCGCGTGTTCGTGGGATCGCGACGCCGATGACCCACAGGAGGTCTGACAAATTCTTTCCCCGCGCGCGGGTCTGCAACGGCACATTCTCTATGTCGGCGATTGACGGCAGGGTTCCTACCACGTCGATCACCGTGTTCGCAGCCCATGCGCGCAGGGAGAGCCTGTTTTGACCACGATTGGCGGTGGCGTCGGGGGAAAGGAGTTTCGCGGTGAGGCGGAAGGGTGTGTCACGTATGCGCCCTGTGCCGTTTACGCCGACGGCTTTGCCGATCCTGGCATCGGTCGAACTGATCGTATCGACGCGAAGGTTGGCGAGGAGAGGCATGCGTGGATCGACATAGCGTACGGTCGTGCCGGACACATTTGCATGATCGATACGCGGAAATTCCAGCGGTTTCCCGCCTGTCTTGTCGCTGAATGTCCAACTATTATGGTCGTGAGCGGCATTCCATTCCAGGTCGATGGCCGCATCCGCAAGATCGAGCCAGTAAAGATGGCGCTTGCCGAACAGGAGCGATAGCGGGGCGATGCGCGTGTCGATTTTTCTGGCATTAAAGAGGTTGGGATGACTGGCCCATGCAGGATTGGAGACGCGAATCCGTTCCGCGTAGAATTTGATGTCCAGCGGCGCGAAATAGAGCTGGAAATCACCGCCCACTTTGACGGTGCGATGGACGAGGGCGCCGACTGTTCGTTCAAAGGGATGCTTCAGAAAACGGCCCTTGGTGATAAACAGGACCAGCCACACCGCGAAGATCGTCCCGAGGATGCCGAGCAGGATGGATCGCACGACATGCCGACGCTTGCTGTCGAGAACAGGAGCGCGCGGCTGCGCCCCCTCGGTCTGTGTGCTTATGGCCATGCCCACGAAGCGCACAGGCGCCTTATTCGTTGCATGAATTGAAATGAATAGCGTGCAGGGTGGCCACTGCCGAATGCGGCATGTCCGTCCTGTGCCTGTTTGCTTCAGGCCAGTTCGTCGAACAGCTTGTCGGCCAGCAGCAGTCTGCCCGTCGCGCGGGTACTTGCGACGTAGAGCAGGTTGATCATCTGGTCTGTTTCACCCGCGATGGCGGGCGCAGCCTGCCGGCGCTTGACCTGGGTGGAGGGAAGCTCGAAATCGTCCAGCACGACGACGGTGTCGAATTCACGTCCTTTTGCCTTGTGGGCGGTCGATACGATAATCTGGGCATCGGCCTCCCGTGCCTGATGCAAGCGGCCCAGCTTCTCCAGCAGTCCAGGCAGTTCACTGCCATGCTTGTCCACGATGTCGCGCAGGCGCCTCGCTTCGCCATCTCCCTTGTTGGCCGCATCGTCAAAAGCATGCCATGAGGTGAAACGCGCCACGCTGTCGTCCATGACCTGATGCAGTTTCCGCTGTCGCAACGCATAGGCGGAACTGAGCTGGCGTTGCAGGTCGGCGATGCCGCCGAGCAGGTGAAAGGGGCGGTCAAGCCCCGCGAGACTCTCGAACAGGCGGGCGTTGGTCCGCGCCAATATGGCGGTGCCGGGGCCGCGGGGGACTCGTCCGGTATAGCGCAGCACCTCGGTTTCCTGGGTCGGATGCCCCCGCAGCATGCGGCGGGGCGGTGTCGAATGATGGCTGAGGATGGTGTTGGCCAGCCTCGCAACCTCCGCACCGAAGCGCCAGCTTTGGGTCAGGGGAAACTCCTCCACCTTGAACTGCGCCATGGAGTTCACCGCGCCGCGAAAGCGGTAGATCGACTGATAGGCATCCCCCACGACGATCGTCGGCAGCCCCGACTTGTTGGCGATGGAGATCAGCACCGGGTTCAGATCCTGCGCCTCGTCGAGCAGCAGATAATCGAAACCATCATCGATCCTGTGCCAAAGCTCGAAGGCTTTCAGATAGGTGTCGTGGGTGATGGGCAGGTCATGCTTCTTGAAGCGCAGCAGCTTGCCCGCGATCCCCTGCACCATCTTGCGCACGGCGTTGCGCTGGCCCGTGTTTTCCAGCACACAATGCTCGACCTTGATCTTGCTGCCCGCGTCGATCAGGAAATTTTCGAGAGTACGCAGGATGCTGGCGCGGACCTGTCCGTCGGTCATCCCCTGCACGGCGACGATCATGTCGTCATAATCGCGCAGATGCTCGAAACGGAATTTCGGGATGAGGTTGCCGCGCTGGCCGATGTCGAGGGCGCGGAAGGCAAAGCTGTGCGCGGTCCGTGTTTCGATATTCGCCGGAAACTTGCGCCGGGCTTCGTCCGCAATCGCCTTGTTGAAGGCCAGATAGAGGCCGCGTCCTGCCCATTTTTGCCCATAGGCGACCAGCGTGGATGTCTTGCCACAGCCAGCACCCGCCGCCACCTTGATGGATTTGGTGGGAGCGCGGTCGAGAATAGCCTGCTGTTCGGAGGTATGCTTCAACGCGCTTCGGTCCCGCCATTCGAGGCGCTCTGCGCCGGGGAGGTTGTGCCTTGGTTGTGTGCGGGAGGGGCAGGACAGGGGCGAACGGGCGAAGCATGATGGTGCATCGGGATGCTCAAACATATTTGGCACGGTTCGGCAAACCCGTCATCGCTCGGTTCGGCGCGGAACTCTCCGGCTTCCGGCGTACTATAACGGCTGGAGGAATATATATGGCCGCACGTGCATATTGGCAGGGACAGATCAGGCTGGCGCTCGTCTCGATCCCGGTCGAAATCTATCCGGCCACGCGGTCGGGCGCCGCCGTGTCCTTCCGCCAGATCCACGAGCCGACTGGCAAGCCCATCCATTATGAGAAGTCCGTTACCGGCGTCGGACCGGTAGACCGGGACGAAATCCTCAAGGGCTATGAAATCTCCAGGGGCAGCTATGTTCTGCTGGAGGATGCCGAGATTGAGGCGGTCAGGATCGAGAGCCGCAAGACGCTGGAACTTGTCCAGTTTGTCGAGTCCGACGCAATCGACGTCCTTTATTATGAAAAACCCTATTTCGTCGTGCCCGCCGACGATCTGGCGGAGGAGGCCTATGCGGTATTGCGCGATGCATTGCGTCAGACGAAGAAGGTGGGCCTTGGCCAGTTGTCTGTGCGTGGGCGTGAGCAGCTTGTCTCGCTCAAACCCTGTGGTCGTGGGCTGGTGCTCGAAGTGCTGCGCTATGCCGACGAGGTGACGAAGGCACAAAGCTATTTCCGGGGCATGCCGGACGTGAAGGCTGATGCCGACCTTCTGGATCTTGCGACTACCCTCATCGAGAAGAAGACGGCTCCCTTCAAGCCGGAGGAGTTTCACGATCGCTATGTCGATGCGCTCCATCGCCTGATTGAAAAGAAGAAGAAGGCGAAGGGCAAGCGCGTGCTGGAGGATGTCGAGGAGACGGCGCCAACCAAAGGTGGCAATGTCATCGACTTGATGGCGGCGCTCAAGAAATCGGTGGGGACTGGCGCGGGTGCGGGCAAGGCTGAGGGCAAGGCTGGGGCCGTGCCCGCCAAGGCAAAGGCGGCCCCGGCGAAACGCGCGCCTGCGAAGCGCGGTGCGGCCAAGAATTGATGGCAGCGCGCGATTCCCTTGCAACCTACAATGCCAAGCGTGACTTCGCCCGCACGCGTGAGCCGAAGGGCGTGGTGGCCAAGGATAAGGGAGCGAAGGGCGGCGGTAACGGCTTCGTCGTCCAGAAGCATGACGCAACCCGGCTCCACTGGGATTTCCGACTGGAAATCGATGGCGTTCTCAAGAGCTGGGCTGTCACCAAGGGACCGAGTATCGACCCCGCAGACCGGCGGCTGGCGGTGCGGACGGAGGATCATCCCTTATCCTATGGCGATTTCGAGGGGAATATCCCCCACGGCGAATATGGCGGTGGCACGGTGATGCTGTGGGACCGGGGTGTATGGGAGCCGATTGCGGGGAAGAGCACCGCCGATCTGGAGGAAGGACATCTCCATTTCATTTTGCATGGCGAGCGGATGAAGGGCGAATGGCTATTGGTCCGCATGAAGGGCCGACCCGGCGAGAAGCGGGAGAACTGGCTGCTCCGCAAGATCGAGGATGGTGAAGCCGGGACTGGCGATACGCTGGTGGAGCGTGCGCTGACCAGCATACTGACCCGCCGATCCATGGCGGAGATTGCCGCTGACAAGGGAGCGGAACAGTCGCTCGCGGGGGCGAAAGGCACGGCTTTTACGCATAAGATGCAGGTCGCGCGTGATCACAATGCCGGGGTGAAATCCCCGCGCAGCAGGCGACCCGTCACGCTGCCCCCGTTCATCGCCCCGCAACTGGCGACCCTGGTCGATGTCGTGCCGGGCGGCAACGACTGGTTGCACGAGATCAAATTCGACGGTTATCGCGCGCTGATCGCGGTGGCGGGGGAAAAGTTACGGGTTCATACCCGCAGCGGCCTCGACTGGACAGACAAATTCGGGCCGCTGGTCGCGCAAATGGCTGCGCTCGACCTGCCGCCGGCGTTGATCGACGGGGAAATCGTCGCGCTGGGACCGGATGGCAACCCCAGCTTTTCTGCCTTGCAGGCCTTGCTGAAGCGCGGCCATTGCGCACAGACGGAGGATATACCACTGGCCTTTTTCGCGTTCGACCTGCTGACGCTGGAGGGGGTCGATCTTCGCCCGCTTGGGACCATGGAGCGTAAGGAACGGCTGGCGGCACTGCTACACGCGGCAGTGCCGCCCGTGCATGTTGCGGATCATGTAATCGGTGCCGGGGAGAAGCTGTTTGGGTCCATGTGCGAGGCGGGGCAGGAAGGCATCATCTCCAAGCGCATCGACGCGCCTTATCGCAGCAGCCGGACCAAAAGCTGGGTGAAGGTGAAATGCACGCGGCGGCAGGAGTTTGTGATCGTGGGCTGGACGAGGAGCATTGCGCGGGGTCGCCCCTTCGCATCCCTGCTGCTTGCCCAGTATGAGGGAAAATTGCTCGTCTACAAGGGCAAGGTGGGCACTGGCTTCGATGCGGATGCAATGGCGCAGGTTTCGGATGCCATGGCGCCGCTGGAAACCGACAAACCGCCGGTCGATGCGCCGGTTGCGGAAACGCGCGGCGCGCATTGGATCAGGCCGACACTCGTCGCCGAAGTCGCCTTCGCTGAGTTCACCGGCGATGGCCGGGTTCGGCATGGCAGTTTCCTTGGTCTGCGCGCGGATAAGCCCGCCAAGGCCGTGACGCCCGAAAAGGCGCGGCCCGCACCCGAACCTCAAAACATGGTTCCGATCAGTAATCGGGACCGCATCATATTTCCGGAAAGTGGCCAGACCAAGGGAGAACTGGCGGACTATTATACCCGCATTGCCCCCCTGATGCT
>DASVMZ010000130.1:0-18982 GCA_036384115.1 Sphingobium sp. | reverse complement strand
TGACGGGTGCGGCGGGCATCGCGGATCTGGCGCGCCAGCGCGGCGACGATGCGGCGGCGGTCGCGGACGCCGCCCATGCGCTGGGCAGTGTGCTGGGTCTCGACTGGCTCCAGGACGCGGCGGCGCAACTCACCCCCACCGATCCGTGGGAGAGGCTGCTGGTCGCGGGCGTCGAGCGGGACATTCAGGAAATGCGGCTGCTCTTCCTTGCCCGCGCGGGCAAGGGCGCGTTGGGCGAACATGTGGCGCAATGGCTGGAGCGGCACGAACCGGCCATCGCCCAGTACCAGACCCTCCTGACCCGCGCCCGCACCGGCAGCCCGAGCGCGGCGATGCTGGCGGAGGTCGCGGCGCGGGCGCGGACGTTGCTGCACCGGGCATAGCAATGGCCCCGTCTCACCGTTTCATACCGAAAGGTCGGGGCGGTGGGACGGACCGTACCGGATGTGCGTCGGCTCACCCAGGCACGCGCCAGAGGAGAAAATGGGATAATCACCCGGGACTAGCATCCCGGCCTATGGGATCAGTTCGTCGGCCATCCCTCCACCAGTGCCACCAGTTCGTCGAACCCCGCAATCAGTGCGTCGGCCCCCAGTTCCGCCGGGTCGCCGCCGACATAGCCGAAGCTGACCGCGACATTGGCCACGCCCGCCGCCTTCGCCGCCAATATGTCATTGTCGCTGTCACCGACGAACAGCGTGCGGCCGCCGCCTGCCTGCGTGATCATGGCGTGGAGCGGCGCGGGGTCGGGCTTCGACCTTGGCGTGGTGTCGCCACCGACGATGGCGGCAAAGAAATGGGTCATGCCCAGCTCCTCCAGCACCAGCCGGGCGATCCGTTCCACCTTGTTGGTGCAGACCGCGAGGCGATAGCCCCGCGCGGACAGGGCGGTCAGAGCCTCGATCACGCCCGGATAGGGCTTGCTGAACACGGCGGCATTGTCGGCATAATGATCGACCGCCAGGATGAACAGCCGCTCGACCAGCTCCGCCGAGCAGCCGCCGCCCGTCGCCTCCAGCGCACGGGCGATCAATATACGCAGGCCGCGCCCGACCATCGGCTGTACCTGTGCGACGGGCAACGGCCCGCGACCGATGCTGCCGAGCGCATGGTTGAGCGCCACGGCAATGTCGCCGATCGTGTCGAGCAAGGTGCCGTCGAGGTCGAAACCGATGAGGTCGAAGGGGCGGGCGGATGCGGGCTGGGCGATCATGCGCGCGGCATGCCGCTGCCTTATGGAAGTGGCAAGCCAAACATGGCAGAGAAATTCTCAACCTGCGAACCCGCGCAGCGTATCGAATGAGGATCATCTGTGAACCAACGTCCTGTCGCCATCGTGATCCTCGCCGCCGGGCAGGGCACGCGCATGAAGTCCGGCCTGCACAAGGTGCTGCACCCGATTGCCGGGCGGCCGATGCTGCTGCACCTGCTCGCCGCGACCGAGGCCCTCTCTCCGCAGAAGCGGGTCGTCGTGGTCGGGTCGGGCCGGGAGCAGGTGGAAAAGGCGGTCGCCGGGACGGGCGTGGAGGTCGCCGTGCAGGCGGAGCAGCTTGGCACCGGTCATGCCGTCGCGCAGGCGAAGCAGGCGCTGCACGGCTTCGCGGGCGATGTGCTGATCCTCTATGGCGACGTGCCGCTGGTGCGGGCGGAGACGATGGCGGCGATGCTGGAGCGGCTCAACCGCCCGGACGAACCGCGCGCGGTGGTGCTTGGCTTCCGGCCGGACCAGCCGGGCGCCTATGGCCGCATCATCGCGGACGGGCAGGGCACTATCGGAAAGATGGTGGAATATAAGGATGCCTCCGCCGCCGAACGGGCCGTGACCCTGTGCAATTCGGGCCTGATGGCGGTGCATGCGGCGGAACTGTTCGTACTGCTCGACATGATCGGCAACGACAATGCGGCGGGCGAATATTATCTCCCCGATATCGTGATGATGCCCGGCGGGCAGAGCGCGGTGATCGAGACGGACGCGATCGAGGTGGCGGGCGTCAACAGCCGGGTCGAACTGGCGGCTCTGGAACAGGCCTGGCAGGAGCGGCGGCGCGATGCGGCGATGCTGGACGGCGTGACGCTGGTGGCGCCGGAGACGGTGTTCTTCGCCCATGACACGGTGCTGGCGCGGGACGTGACCATCGAGCCGAACGTGGTGTTCGGCCCCGGCGTGGTGGTGGAGGAGGGTGCGGTCATCCACGCCTTCTCCCATCTGGAGGGCGCGACGGTGCGTGTCCGCGCTGATGTCGGGCCTTATGCCCGGCTGCGTCCCGGCGCCGACATTGGCGAGGGCGCGCGCGTCGGCAATTTTGTGGAGATCAAGAAATCGACACTGGCGCGGGGGGCGAAGGCCAACCACCTGAGCTATATCGGCGACGCCAGCGTAGGTGAGGGCGCGAATATCGGCGCGGGCACCATCACCTGCAACTATGACGGTTTCAACAAGAGCCGGACGGAGATTGGCGCCGGGGCCTTCATCGGCTCCAACAGCGCGCTGGTGGCGCCGGTTAAGATCGGCGACGGCGCCATCGTGGGCGCGGGCAGCACGGTGACGGCGGATGTTGCCGCCGACGCGCTGGTGCTGGTGCGTCCGCCACAGGTGGAAAAGCAAGGCTGGGCCGCCCGGTTCCGCGTCAGGATGCGGGCGCTCAAGGGGAAGTAGGGGAATTGATTCTCCCTCGTCATACCCGCGAAGCCCGGGGCCTGCCGACGGCGGGCAGGGGAGCATTCGCGGCTATTAAGGGGGACGGAGGGAACGGCCGCCGTCTGGCCTCAGCCCTTTTTCCGTCCGTATACCGAACACCTCCCATATAAGACTGGCCGAATCATATGGTGCGGTGCACAACGATCAAGCCTTTCAGGCATCCTCTCCTAAAACTCGCAAGGGTCGCCTCCGGGCGGCCCTTTTTTTGTGCGGGTTTTTGGGGATGGACGGGCCTGGCTCTCTGGGCGATCCATGTGAAACTCCTGCGTGGTGTCGATGCCGAAATAGCTGCTCGAACCGCCCGCGCGCAGGATCGGCTGGGCACGGGCGGCCCGACGATGGCGTTGAACGGATCATGCGCGAGGCCATGGCCGCTGGCGGGTTCGTAGAAATGAAATCGCGACATGGACGATGCCTCCCGCGTCAGGGGGTGAGTGCGGGACCGAAGGGCAGGATCGCCTCCAGCACGGGCAGTGGCGGCTTGCCCGGCACCGCGATGCCATGGCGCAGCAGATGGACATGCGCCACGATCTGCGCCTGCTGCTCTATGCCATAACGGCCGAACGGGCGGCCCGGCTCATAGGCATAGTCATAGCGGCAAAAGGGATGGCGCATGAGCGGCAGATACCAGCGGCCCCGGTGCTGGCTCTGATAGACATGGGTCATCTCGTGCAGGAAGAAGGCCTGCATGGAGACCGGCTCCTGCGCGAAACAGGCGCACCAGGCATTGCTGCCGGGCGGAAAATGGAGATGGCCCATCGGCGCCATGGTGACGTGGCGGGGCTGGAACGGCCACCAGCGCCAGCGGCGGATGCGGACGGGATCGGGGTCCAGCGCAGGGCCGAACATCCCCTGCACAAGCGTGCGTTCCAACAGCGTGAGCGGGCGCTCGTCTCTCATGCGTGTCAGATAGCGGGTGAAGGCGGGTCTCGCCTACAGGAATGTCGTGAAAATCGGCACGACCAGCATGGCGGCCAGGATCAGGAGGAGCGCGGCGGCCCAGTTGAACGGGCTGGGTAGTCCCTGCATGCAAACCTCCTTTTCTGATCCCGGAACCACCCGTCATTGCGGGCGCGGCGCAGCAATCCATGGGGCGGGACAGTGTTTTGTTTCACTGCGTCACCAAGGACGATTCAAACTCTAGCGGAAACAGCGGACACGAGCCATGGCCGGGCATCGCTCCGCCAGAACGCTGCCTCATGCAGGCTCCCGTCAGAACGCCTTGCTGATCGAGCAGGCAGCCGGGCCGAGGATGACGACGAACAGGGTCGGCAGGATGAACAGAATCAGCGGCACCGTCATGATCGCGGGCAGGCGTGCGGCCTTTTCCTCCGCGCGCATCATGCGCTCGTGCCGGAATTCCGCCGACAGCACGCGCAGGGCGGACGCCAGCGGCGTACCATATTTCTCCGTCTGGATCATCGTCGTCACCACACCCTTGAGCGCCTCCAGCCGCACGCGCGCCGCCAGATTCTCAAAGGCGATCCGCCGCTCGGGCTGGAAACTCAGTTCGATCGAGGTGAGGTGGAATTCCTCGCCCAGCTCCGGGTAGGCATTGCCCAGCTCCCGCGCCACGCGCTGGAAGGCCGCATCGACGGTCAGGCCCGCTTCCGCGCAGATGACCAGCAGGTCGAGCGCATCCGGCACGCCCTTGCGGATTTCCGTGCTGCGCTTGGAGATCTTGTTCTCCAGATAGATGTCGGGTGCCTTGTACCCGCCCAGCAGCATGCCCGCGAACATGCCGAATTTGGAGAAGTCGCCATAGGTCGGGAACATGTCGAGCAGGTAGATGGCGATGGCCGCGCCGCCGCCGCAGATGATGGGCATCACCATGCGGGCAAAGATGACCGCGACGGCCAGATCCTTCGACCGCATGCCCGCCTGCGCCAGCTTGACCTGCGTCGCCTTGACCTGATCGTCCTGGAGAACCTTGAGGTTCTTCATCAGGTCGCGCATCCGGTCTGTCGTGTCGTTCTGGTGAACGATCTTGGCCCGGCGCTTGCCGGTCGAGGCGGCGATGCCAGCTTTCAACTGCTCGCGCCGCTCGTTCAGCGCCTTGACCCGCTTGGCCATAGGGTCGCGCACGGTGCTCGCGGCATAGATTACCACGAAGACGGCGAACATGGCCAGCGCGGCCAGCAGCGTGCCGATGTCGGCGCCTGTCAGGCCAAAGAGCGTTCCGCCGGGGGAGGAGGTGTCAGGCATCCGTCAAATCTCGAAGCTGATCATCTGGGCCATGATGAACACGCCGATGCCCATCCAACCCATGCCACCGATACCGATGAGTTGCATGAGGCTGAGGCCGAACAGGCCTTCCGGGTCGGGCGTGAAGAATGGTGCCATATAATTATAGTTGATCCAGCAGATCATGCCGAAGACGAGGAAGGGCAGGGAGCCGATGATATAGGCCGATGCCTTGGATTCGGACGACATGGCCCGGATCTTGAGCTTCATCTGCGCGCGCCCGCGCAGCACGCCGCCCAGATTGGCGAGCGTTTCCGCCAGGTTGCCGCCCGTCTCGCGCTGGATCGCGATGGTGATACAGAAAAATTTGAACTCCGGCGTGCCGAGCCGTTCCGCGGTCTCCAGCATCGACTGTTCCATCGACTTGCCGATCTTGACCCGTTCGGTGATCAGGCGGAACTCCTCGCCCACCGGGCCGCTGACCTCTCGCGCCACGACGCCCATCGTGTCGCTGACCGGCAGGCCGGACCGCAGGCCGCGCACCAGCAGGTCGAGCGCGTCGGGGAAGGTGGTGGTGAATTTGTTGACCCGATTCTTGATCATCCGGCCGATCATCATGTGGGGCAGGCCAAAGCCGGCCGTGATCGAGACGATCACCGAGGAGGCGATGGAGAAACCACGCACCTGCATGAGCGCCAGCACTGCGATCGTCAGCGCGACGCAGGTCGTCATATATTGGCTGAGCGTCCATTTGCGCCCGGTCATCTGGATGCGTTTCGCCAAATTCTCCGGGTTGGGGATCAGCGACACCAGCAGCTGGTTCTTCTCGGTCTGCCGGTTGGAGATGGCCTTGCGCATGCGCGCCTCGACCGAGTTGACCGCGCCATTGTGCCGACCCTGAATATCCGTCAGCCGCCGCGCGCTGTTGCGCGACGCACTCGGCCCCATGAAGGCAAGCGCCATCGCGCCGATGAACAGCAGGACGAGCATCGCAAGCAGGATGAGCCGAAAATCCATTGTCTAGCTCCCGCCGGTCAGGGGTCGTGCGCCGTGCGTCATGGTCAGCCCCTGTCGTCCGCGCCGTTGGCCTTGGCGTCCTTGGCGGCCTTCTTGGGACGGCTGGGCAGCAGTTTCCGCAGGCCACCCAGGCGCGCGGCGATGGACTTTGCCGGATCGCTGGCGGTGGGGCCGGGCTTGACGGCCTTGGATGCCTTGCCTTTCGCGGGCACGGCGTCGACATCACTCCCGATCTCGCCGTTCAGGATCAGCTTGCCGACCTGCACCAGCGTCTGGCCCAGCTTGGTCGAGCGGGCGGCATCGCTGACCGCCTTGCCCAGCCGTGCGGCCTGGCTCGACGCCTTGGCGTCATAGGGCATGAGCAGGTCGATCTTGCGTTCGATCGATTGCTCGAAATCCTTGCGCGCGATTTCCTGCACGCCTGCCTGCACCTTGTTGGCGATGACCAGGATGCGCGCTTGCGGCGCATTGCTCTTGAACCAGGACAACAGCCGGATGGTGTCGCGCGCCGCCGCCAGCGAAAATTCGGTGACGAGGACGATCATGCCAGAATCATGCAGCAGATGGGGATGATGGATCATCACGGACCGCGGGATGTCGACCACATTGCACTCGAATGCGCCGCGCAGTTCCTCCTGAAGATGATGATAGGCCGCGCCGTCGGTCAGGATCGGCTGGTTGACCGGCGCCTCCGCCGACAGGATGGCCAGCATGTCCGACGCACGCACCATGGCGCGTTCGATGAACAGCCCGTCGATGCGGCCCGGATTCTCGATGGCGTCGGTCAGGCCGCGTCCCGGCTCCAGGTCCAGCGCCAGCGCTCCCGTGCCGAAATGCACGTCGAGGTCAAGGAGCGAGGTGAGGCGTTTCTCACGTTCGGAAAGATACCAAGCGAGCGACGTCGCCACCGTGCTGGCGCCCACGCCGCCGCGCGCGCCGACGACGCTCACGGTGATGTGCGGCCGGTCGACCACCGCCTCGACGCGGGGCGCATGAAACACGGCCTGCGCCGTCGCGATGGTGTCGCGCAGATGATCGGGGTCGAGCGGCTTGAGCAGATAGTCCTGAATGCCGCTGGCCACCAGATCGCGGTACAGGCGCACGTCATTGACCTGCCCGCAGCTGATGACCACCGTGCCCGGTTCGCACACTTCGGCCAGGCTGTTGATGTCGTTGAGCGGATCGCCTGACTCGGACAGGTCCACGAACAGCACATTGGGGCTGGCCGATATGGACAGCGACTGGACCGCGTTGCGCAGGCCGCCGAGATAGACCTTCTCGATGGGCCAGCCCATTTCGCCGACGACGGCGCGCAGCACTTCGACGCTGTGCGGGTCGCTGACATAGGCGTGGAACGGGTCGCGCGTGGAGGCGTCCAGCGGTTTCCAGGGGGCGTTCATGGCTGACCCTTCACTTCAAGGTTGCGCCGCCGCCGCCGGATGGCGCGGCATTGCGATAGGCGTTGATGGCGCGGCTGGATGTCACGCCGCGCAGGCCGGAGCGGTTCTGGCGACCCTGCACCAGGTCTTCCGGGTTGGCGACCATCGCGGCGAGATTGCCGTTGACCGCACAGCCATATTCGGAGCTGAGACCGCCCTGTATGTCCGCCTCGAATCGATTGCCCCAATTGGGACAGCCCGGCACGCTGGCGGTCGAGCGGCTGACGACGATGCGGACGGCGCCGGAGGGCGCATCGCCCACGGTGCGCGGCGCGCCTTCGGCCATCAGCAGGCCATATTGGCCGACCAGGTCCGCGACCGCGCCCGATACGCCGACGCTGCCATAAGTGCCTTCGCCCGCGATGCTGACCCGGTCGCCATAGCCCAGCGCGATGGCGTCGAACCAGTCGAGCACGCGCTGGCGCTCGCTGCGCGACAGGCCGCTGGAGCCGTCCGGGGTGGCGTCGAACACGAAGTCGGTTCGCTGCACGACCGGCTGGTTGGTCGATTCAAGCCCGCGATTGACGGGTGTCTTCTGTCTGGCCATCGCGGGCGAGGCGGCGGCGAGCACGATCCCCAGCGCCAGCAGCGCGGGGCGGAGGCGGGGGCCGATCATGGCCTTGGTCAGTGTTTGGGACATGT
Source organism: Sphingobium sp. (assembly GCA_036384115.1). Taxonomy (GTDB): domain Bacteria; phylum Pseudomonadota; class Alphaproteobacteria; order Sphingomonadales; family Sphingomonadaceae; genus Sphingobium. The sequence goes on along the minus strand of DASVMZ010000130.1, from coordinate 11,002 downwards.
CCATCCTCCGATCAGAAACTAAAGCCGGGCGCGGCATTGGCCTTGCCGGGTTTGCGCGCCTGTCCGCCCGTCGCCCCGCCCGTCGCCGGGCTGGCCGCGACCGGGGACACCGCTTCTGCGGGCACGGTGACGGGCGGCGCCATGCTGGGCGTGGGGCGCTCCAGGCCGGGCTTGCTGTCATGCGTCATCGCACCGAGGATGCGTTGCGCGTCATTGGCATTGCGGAAGCCGTCGGTCGGCAGCTTGATGTCGCGGGCGTTCACCGGCTTCACCAGATAGGGGGTCACGATGATCACCAGTTCGGTCTGCTGCCTGCGAAAGGCGGTCGACTTGAACAGATTGCCCAGGATCGGGATGTCGCCGAGAAAAGGCGCCTTGTTGATGCTGTTGCTGTTTTCCGAACGCAGCAACCCGCCGATCATGAAGCTCTGGCCGGAGCCAAGCTCCATCGTCGTTTCCGCCCGTCGCGTCTTGACGCCCGGAACGGCGGTGCCGGAGATGGTGACGCCAGCGGTATAGTCGAGGTCGGAGACTTCCGGCCGGACGCGCAGGGAAATGCGCCCGTCGGCCAGAACCGTGGGGGTGAAGGCCAGGCTGACGCCATAGGATTTGAACTCCACCGAAACCTGCCCGAAACCGGAGGCCAGCGGGATAGGCAGTTCGCCGCCCGCCAGGAAGCTGGCGGTTTCGCCGGACAGGGCCGTCAGGTTGGGATTGGCGAGGGTGGTCGCCAGACCCTGATCTTCGGCGAGGTCTAGCGCGGCGAGAATGTTGAGACCGAACAATTTGCCGTCGGTGGCGAAAGTGGTTCCCGATCCCTTGGACGCAATTCCGGTGCCGATGGCGGTGCCAGCGGAGTTGACGATATTCTGCATTCCCGCACCTCCGCCAGCGGCGATGCCTCCACCGATAATCCATTTGTCGGTGGGGACGGCGCGGCCCTGGCCAAGCGCGAACTTGAATCCGCTGGTCAGGTCCGCCGATGCCAGGTTCATGCCGATCGTCTTGCTGATCGTCTTGCTGACTTCCGCGATCCGCACCTGAAGGTTCACGGCCAGCGGCGTCGCGGTCTTCAACCGGCTGATGATCGTCGTCTTGTCACCCAGAAAGGCGCCGACCAGCCGTTCGGCCTCCGCCATGTCTTCCGGCGTGGCGACGGTGCCGGTCAGCAGCATCGAATTGTTCATCTTGGTGATGGTGATGTCCGCATCGGGCATCGCGATCCGCAGCATCTGGTCGACGCTGGTCAGATTATTGCCCACGCGCACCACCGCGCGATAAATGGCCTTGCCCGCGCTGTTGGTGACGGTCACGTCGGTCTGGCCCGGTCCCTTGGGGATCAGGTAGAGCTGGTGGGTGGAGCGGACATGGACGTCCATCACGTCCGGGTTGGCGATGATGACGTCGGACATGGCCGCCGTCAGGTTGACGACCCGGCTCTGGCCCAGCGACAGCAGGATGACGCCGTCGTCACGGGTCGCGGGGGCGGATTGGCTACCCCCTGCGGCAAGGACGGGGATGGCGGGCGCGGCGGTCAGGATCAGCGCGGCACTGGCGGCCAGGCCGGCCCGGCCCCATTGGCGCAGGGTCATCGGTGTCATCTTATTTGCTCCCCACAGGAACCGGCGTCACGACGGTTCCCCGCGCCACGCGCACAATGTCGACCTTGGCAGTACCCGCGGCCAGCGCCGCCGCCGCCGCCGCCGGATCGGCCGGCTTGGCAGGCACGGTGCGCCGTTGATATTTCGATACGTCGCCACCCGTCGAAAAGGTCGTGCCCTGATCCATGGGATGATTGGCGAGCGACGCCAGCATCGCCTTTTCGGCGTTCGGATCATTGCTCCTGGGCGCGCTGACGGCGCCCGATGCCAGCGCGGCCTCCAGGTCGGAGCTGCTATCGGCCAGCGCGCGCAGCGACAGAGAGATTGCGCCCAGCGTCTGCGCGACGGCGATCTTCTCCGCCATGCGCGGCGTAACCTCGATGGTGACGTTTGAATAGGCCATGATGACGGGACGGCCGTCCTCGCCCAGAGGGTTGGTCCGCTGGTCGGTGGCCAGTACGCGCAGGTTGCGAAGCACCGTCTCGGACACCTTGAGCGGCGGACCGTCGCCGCCACCCGGGACGGTCTGGGTCAGCATCATGTCGACATGGTCGCCGGGAAAGATGAAGCCGGATACGCTGGCCTGCATCTGCACGGGCAGGGTCACGGCGCGCATGCCGGGGGCCAGCGCCGCCGCCAGGAAACCACGGTCGCCGGGCTGGATCACCGCGCCCTGCGTGACCGGCTGGCCCGCCGATATGGCGGTGCGGACGACGGAGCCGACCAGCTTGGCCTGATCCGCCTTGCCTTCGATGAAATAAGCGTTTTCGATCAGTTCCTCGGGCCAGGGCTGATAGCGGAACTCCTCCGGCCCGATGATCGTGCCCACCGGCAGTTGCTTGGTGGCGACCAGCACCTTCTGGAGCGACTGCTGCTGGGGCATCGCGGCGGCATCGGCCTGCGGTGCGGGTGCGCCTGCAAACATCGAGCGCGCCAGAAACGCGGCTGCGATGGCGATCACCAGAGCGCCTACGAGCAGGGCGATCTTCTTCGGTTCCATGACGACTTGAGCCTTCCAGACCAGCGAGCGCACTCAGCGCCCGTTTCCGCAATTCTTACGCAAATGGGTTAAAATAGGGTTCACCAATGACCCACAGCGCGGCGAGGCTGATGGCGACGCCATAGGGAACCTCCACCGCGCCGATCCGGCGGGTCCACCGGTGGTGGGCGACGGTGACGATGGTGAGCACGCCGCCGAGCAGCGCCATCAGCACCAGCAACGAGATGAGCGCGCCCGCAGGCAGCCACAGCGCCAGCGCGGCCAGCATCTTCACATCGCCGCCGCCCATGGCGCCCATGGCATAGAGCGTGGTGAACACGGCGAACACGGCGATGCATAGCCCGACCTGGATGGCCATGTCCGGCCAGGGCGAAAGCCCCAGGCTCCACCAGTAGAGCGGCGCCAGCAGGGCGATTGCGGCGTTCAGCGGATTGGAGATGATGCGCGCGCGCAGGTCCGTCACCGCTGCCCAGACGAGCAGGGCGGCAAGGGCGACGAGCAACAGCGAAGGCAGAAAATCCATATGCATCGCATTCAGAGGTAGACCCTGTGCCTTACGAAATCGTAACCAGCCGCGCATGACGGGCACGGACGCTCAGACTTGGGGCAGGGGCGCGTGCGGTTTCGGGACCGCGCGAGGCCCCTTGCGTGCGCGCCATCCGGGGCGGATCGCATGACGCGGCACTGCGATTTTCTGGTGGTCGGTGGCGGGCTTGCCGGGATGAGCATCGGCGCGCAGCTGGCCGCGCATGGCCGGGTGGTGGTGCTGGAGGCGGAGGATGCGCCCGGCTATCATGCGACCGGACGCTCCGTGGCCTTCTGGACGGAAAGCTATGGCGGTCCCGCTGTGCAGCCGTTGACCAGCGCATCCGGGCCGCTGCTGGCACATCCCGATCCCGATTTCAGCGAGACCGGCTTTCTTATGCCGCGCGGGGCCTATCATATCGGGCCGGCGGATGCGGGGGCGCAGGCGGATGCCTTTGTCTCGCTCTACGGCGGGCAGGGCGTCGATGTGCGGCGGGTGGGCCGGGACGTGCTGGCGGCCAGAGTGCCCGGCCTGCTGCCGGAGTGGACCGTCGGTGTCGCCGAGCCGAGCTGCGCGGATATAGATGCCGCGACGCTGCTTGCGGCCTATCGGCGGCAATTGTTGCGCCGGGGCGGGGAACTGCGCTGTGGCGAGGCCTTTCTGGGCGCGGCGCGGGAGGGGGACGGCTGGCGCGTGGCGACGGCGGCGGGCAGCCTCTCCTGCGCCATCCTGGTCAATGCCGCCGGGGCATGGGCCGACAGGGTGGCGTGCCTATCGGGCGTTGCGCCGCTGGGTATCGTGCCGTTGCGGCGGACGGTGGTGCAGTTGCGGACCGATCCGCCCGCGCCGGTCGACCTGCCCCTCGTCATAGATCTGGCCGAGCGATTCTATTTCAAGAGCGTCGGCGGCGGACGCATCTGGCTGACCCCGCATGACGAGGTGCCGCAGCCGCCCGGCGATGCCGCGCCTGATGACATGGCCGTCGCGACGGCCATCGACAGGCTGCAACAAGCGGTGGACTGGACCGTCGCGGCGGTGGAGCGGCGATGGGCTGGCTTGCGGAGTTTCGCGCCGGACCGCGCGCCGGTCTATGGCTTTGACGTGCAGGTTCCCGGCTTCTTCTGGTTCGCGGGGCAGGGCGGCTTCGGCATCCAGACGGCACCTGCCGCCGCGCTGCTGGGCGCCGCGCTGGTGACGGGACAGGCGCCGGACGCCCGCATCGCACCTGTCGACCCGGCGCCCTACGCCCCCGCGCGTTTTTCTTCACCCGATGGGTGAGCGCCCGCAGGGAAGGAAGGACGGGCGGGGCCGGACACAGGAGAAAAAACATAAATTCCGAGTTTTTTCCGCGTGCCGGAAAGACGCTGCATCGGGATGAAGCTCTGCCTGAATCAATATCTTACCCTTATTTTCCTGCCCGCGCGACGCCATTGCACCCGCGTCCGCCGCATGGCGGGTAAAAGCCGGTTAAGGAAATTCTGTCAGCAGGGAGACTGACGGCTGACGGCCTATGGTTATCGCGCGGGTGGTTATTGCGCGGGCAGGGCCACCGGGCAGCCGGGCCGCACGGGGGTGAAAGAGCGACATGATCCGACGGATAGGGTGCGATCAGATCAGGGCCGGGATGTATATCCATGGCTTTGGCGGGTCGTGGTTCAAACATCCTTTCTGGTCTTCCAAATTCTTGCTTGAATCCCCGGAAGATATCGCGAAAGTCCGCCAGTCGGACGTGCCCTATGTGCTGATCGACGATGCGCTGGGCCTCGCGCCGGAGGAGGTGCATTCCGAAAGCATGTCGACCCCGGCAAAGGGCCCATCCCCGGCATCGTCTGCCCCCCGCGCGCCCGCGCCGGTCGCGGACGGCTTTTGCGAGGAGAAACGCTCCAGCGATCGGCAACAGGCGCAAAAGCTGGTCCAGCGGTCCCGCAAGATCATCCAGGGCGTCTTCGACCGCGCGCGCCTCGGCCGCGCCATGCGCGTGGCGGAGGTCGTCCATATCGTCGAAGAGGTCACGGAATCGGTAAGGCGCAGCCCGCATGCGCTGCTCAGCGTCACCCGGCTCAAGACCAAGGATGAATATACCTATCTGCATTCGGTCGCGGTCTGCGCGCTGATGGTCAATATCGCGCGTCATCTCGGGCTGGACGACGCGACGGTGCGTGACCTTGGCCTTGCGGGCCTGCTCCACGATATCGGCAAGATGGGCGTGCCGGAGCCTGTGCTGAACAAGAACGGGCGGCTGACGGAAGAGGAATTCACGCTGATCCGGGCGCACCCGGAACATGGCTATCAATTGCTGCGCCAGGCGCCGGACATGGTGGAGTCCGCACTCGACGTGTGTCGCCACCATCATGAGAAGATGGACGGCAGCGGCTATCCCTTTGGCATGGCGGGCGCGCAGATCAGCCTTGCCGCGCGGCTGGGCGCCATCTGCGACGTCTATGACGCCGTCACTTCGGACCGGCCCTATAAGGATGCCTGGTCGCCCGCCGAAGCCGTCTCGGCGATGTGGAGCTGGGAGGGGCATTTCGACCGCAAGCTGCTCTTCTCCTTCATGCAGAGCATCGGCGTGTTCCCGCCCGGCATGCTGGTGCAGCTGCGCAGCAACCGGCTGGGCGTGGTGACGGATAATCAGCGCCGCTCCTCGCGCGCCCGCGTCTTCGCCTTCTACGCCACGCGTGAACGGCACTATATCGAGCCGGAGGTGGTGGTCATCAAGGATAGTCTGGACGGCGACCAGATCATCGCGCCGGAGGAACCGTCGCACTGGGGTTTCGCCGACTGGGACGCGATGGCGCTGCATCTGCGACAGGGGACGCTGCCGCCGATGGCTGCGTGAAAAGGCCGCAGCATCGCGTGCCGGAGGCGTGGAGTTCTCTCCCTGCCAACATCCCGGCACAGGGGGTGCGGCCTTTCTTCCCCGACTTGCCGCAGTATTCTCCACAGGCCAGAAGGGAATGAACTGGAGAAGCAGGCCCATGCAGCGATCAATCCGGCCGGCACGCGTCAATCATGTGAACATGGTGCAGGCCGATTTCGAGCAGGGCATCCCCCATTTCCGCGACCTCCATGGTGCGGATTCCTCGCCGACTATCCCAGACGGAATGGCATGCTGGCCTGTTCGAGGTGCGCGGCACCATCGCGGATCGTGGCATTCGTTATCGCGTGGGCCATCGGGCCGGCCCTGCATACCCATGCCGCGATACCCTGGGCGTCGCTTTCGAGTTTTATGACGGGGCCTTCCATGACCGGTCTGGGAGCCATTGGGCGGCAGGATGAAGCCCGCCTCCCATTGGCGGGACGAGCATGGGCTGGGTCTCACAGCGTGCCCGGCGCGTGCCATGGTTTCGAGGCATGGGCGGCGGGCGCGGACATCGCCCATGCCCATGGCGCAGGCGCGGGCATGGTGGGCAGTTGAGCGGGGCAGCAGCGACCGGGCGGCGGCGGACTGATCGGTGCAACTATCCGGCATCCGTGTCCGATCCGTTCATCTTCTGCAAAGCCGTTCTGGTGCATTGCCCTGAGCCACGCCGACTCCTAAAGGGTTCGGGGGAAGCAGCAGAGCAAGGGGCAGCCGGACCATGTGCGGAATCATCGGAATTGTCGGGCGCGAAGATGTGGCGGACCGGCTGCTCGATGGGCTGAAGCGGCTCGAATATCGCGGCTATGACTCCGCGGGCATCGCCACCGTGTTCGACGGCGTCATCGAACGGCGCCGGGCGGAGGGCAAACTCGTCAACCTCGGCAAGGAACTGGCCGCTGATCCGCTGCCGGGCAGCATCGGTATCGCCCACACCCGCTGGGCCACCCATGGTGCGCCGACCACCAGCAACGCGCACCCCCATGCGACGGGCGAGGTGGCGCTGGTCCACAATGGCATCATCGAGAATTTCAAGCCGCTGCGCGAGGAATTGCAGGCACGCGGCCGCATCTTCACCAGCGAGACGGATACGGAGGTCGTCGCCCATTTGGTGAGCGAGGCGGTCGAGGCCGGAGTCTCGCCCGAGGAGGCGGTGAAGGCCGTGCTGCCGCGCCTTCACGGTGCCTTTGCCCTTGCCATCCTGTTCCGCCAGCACCCCGACCTGCTGATCGGCGCGCGCCTTGGATCGCCTCTGGTCGTTGGTTATGGCCCGGAAGGACCGGATGGGCGCGGCGAGACCTATCTGGGTTCCGATGCGCTGGCCCTCGCGCCGCTGACGCAAAGGATCGCCTATCTGGAGGAGGGCGACTGGGTCGTCATCACCCGCGATGGCGCGAAAATCTTCGACAAGGACAATGCACCCGTCGAACGCCCCATCACCCTGTCCGGCGTATCGGGCGCGATGATCGACAAGGGCAATCACCGCCATTTCATGCTCAAGGAAATCTACGAGCAGCCGGTCGTCGTCGCCCAGACGCTGAAATCCTACCTCCAGCGGATGGAGGACCGGGTGACGCTGCCGATCCCGGACTTCGACCTGGGGAGCATCCGCCGGGTCACCATCGTCGCCTGCGGGACCAGCTTCTATGCGGGCATGGTCGCCAAATATTGGTTCGAGCAGTTCGCGCGGGTCGCCGTCGACCTCGATGTCGCGTCGGAGTTCCGCTATCGCACGCCGGTGATGGAGGAGGGCGGTCTTGCCCTGTTCATCAGCCAGTCGGGCGAGACGGCGGACACGCTGGCCGCGCTGCGCCACGCCAAGGCGGAGGGGCAGAAGATCGCCGTCGTCGTCAATGTGCCGACCAGCACCATGGCGCGCGAGGCGGACCTTCTCCTCCCCAGCCATGCCGGGCCGGAGATCGGCGTCGCCTCGACCAAGGCCTTCACCTGCCAGCTTGCCGTGCTGGCCGCGTTCGCCGCCAATCTCGCCCGCGCCAAGGGACGGCTGACCCCGACGGAGGAGAAGGAGATCGTCCGGCATCTGTCCGAGGCGCCCGCCGCGCTCAACGCCGCGCTTGCCTATGACGAGGCGATCGAGGCGGTGGCGCAGCACATCGCCGGCGCGCGCGACGTGCTCTATCTGGGGCGCGGCACCGATTATCCGCTGGCACTGGAAGGGGCGCTGAAGCTCAAGGAGATCAGCTATATCCACGCGGAGGGCTATGCCGCGGGCGAGATGAAGCATGGTCCCATCGCGCTGATCGACGATGCCGTGCCCGTCATCGTCATCGCGCCCAGCGGACCGCTGTTCGACAAGACCGTCAGCAATATGCAGGAGGTGCAGGCGCGCGGCGGCAAGGTGGTGCTGATCTCCGACTATGACGGGGTGAAGGCGGCGGGCGACGGCTGTCTGGCGACGATCACCATGCCCAAGGTGCATCCGCTGATCGCGCCCCTGGTCTATGCGGTGCCGGTGCAGTTGCTCGCTTATTATGTGGCGGTGGCCAAGGGGACCGACGTTGACCAGCCCCGCAATCTGGCAAAGAGCGTGACGGTGGAGTGATGGTGACCGGGGCGCTTGCTGGCGCTCCCTTGCGGAGGCTGGCTACCCCGTCGTGCCGCGACAAGGCTGGCCTGATTATGGGCGCCGCCAATGCCCGGCCCCTGCCGGTCTTCCCGGTCGCCCCGGCCTTTCAGCGCATCGCGTCGGCCGCGGCGGAGGCCAGCGCGTCGGCGCGGTCGTTCTCCGGGTGGCCGCTATGGCCCTTCACCCATTTCCACTCGACCTGATGCCGCGCGGTGGCGGCGACCAGCGCCTGCCATAGCTTGACATTCTTGACCGGCTTGTTGTCCGCCGTGCGCCAGTTCTTGCGCTGCCAGCCGTGGACCCACTTGGTGATGCCATCCATCACATATTTGCTATCGGTGGACAGGACCACGGTGCAGGGCCGGTTGAGTGCATTCAGGCCCTCGATCGCCGCCATCAACTCCATGCGGTTGTTGGTGGTCAGCTTCTCGCCGCCCGACAATTCCTTTTCATGTTCGCCAAAGCGGATCAGCGTGCCCCAGCCGCCGGGACCGGGATTGCCCTTGCACGCGCCGTCGGTGAACAGATGGACGATGTCGTTCATGCGGCGCCCAGCAGGCTGTCGGCGCTCGCCTGGGTATAGAAATCGAGGCGGCGCAGATAGGCGAGCGGATCCTTGCGCGTCACCATCGCGTCGGCGGGCGTGTTGATCCAGTCATAGGCGCGGGTCAGCAGGAAGCGGATCGCCGCCCCCCGGCACAGGGTCGGAAAGGCTGCCCGCTCGTCGGCGGACAGCGGCAGCAGCGACTGGTATCCCGCTACCAGCGCCGCGCCCCGGTCACGGTGGCAGGTCGCGCCCTCGCCGTCGAAGCACCATGCGCCATGCATGATGGCCAGGTCATAGGCGCGCACGTCCGTGCAACTGAAGTAGAAGTCGATCAGGCCCGTCACCCGTTCGCCCAGCATCAGCACATTGTCGGGGAACAGGTCGGCATGGATGACGGAGCGGGGCAGGTCGTGCGGCCATGCGGCGGCCAGATGCGCCAGCTCGTCGGTCACGCGCGCCTCCAGTCCGGGCGCGATCCCGTCCAGCCCGCCATCGCAGGAGGTGGCCAGCGGCTGCCAGCCGTCGATGCCCAGATCATTGTGCCGCTCGCCCGCAAAGCCTGCCGCGTCGCGATGCATCTGCGCCATCGCCCGGCCCGCCGCATAGGCCTGCGCCGCTGTCGGCTCGGTCAGCGACACCCCGGTCAGAAATTCGATGAGGCAGGCGGGGCGGCCGCAAAGCGACTGCACATGATTGCCCTCGCGATCCGCGATGAAGCGCGGCACGGGCAGTCCCTGCGTGCCCAAATGGTCGAGCAGGTCGATGAAGAAGGGCAGGTCTTCCGGGTCGGTGCGATGCTCGTACAACGTCAGTATGTAGCGATGGCCAGCGCCATCCTGTCCGGTCGTCTCGACCAGGAAATTGCTGTTCGACACGCCTTCGGCAATGCCCTTGGCAGAGATGAGCGTGCCGCAGTCATAGCGGGTGAGAAACGCGCTGAGCGCCTCTGCGGGGACGATGGTATAGACGGCCATGATGAATGCTCAGGCGGCTTCGAGGCCGCGGGGCAGCTTGAAGGCGACGGTTTCCTCCGCTGTCTTTATCTGTTCCTCCTGCACGATGAAATGGCGGCCCAGGGCGTTCACGACCTCGCGGACCAGCACCTCCGGCGCGCTGGCCCCGGCAGTGAGGCCCAGCGTCTCCACACCGTCCAGCCAGGGCAGCGGAATTTCGTCCGCGCGCTGGATCAGCATGGCGCGCGCGCCGCCGCGTTCGGCGACCTCGACCAGCCGCAACGAGTTGCTGCTGTTGGGCGCACCGATCACCAGCACCGCCTGCGCGCGCTCCGCGATGACCTTGACCGCAGCCTGCCGGTTGGAGGTGGCATAGCAGATGTCCTCCCCCTTGGGCGCGACGATGTCCGGGAAACGGCGCTGGAGCGTCGCCATGATCTGGGCCGTGTCGTCGACCGACAGGGTGGTCTGGGTCAGGAAGGCGAGGCCGTCGGCACCGGCGGGCGGGATGAAGCTCTCCGCATCGGCGACCGTCTCGATCAGCGTCATGACGCCGTCGGGCACCTGTCCGAAGGTGCCGATGACCTCGGGATGGCCCTTGTGGCCGATGAAGGCGATGTGGCGCCCGGCCTCCATCTGCCGCTCCGCCTGACGATGGACCTTGGAAACCAGCGGGCAGGTGGCGTCGAGAAAGTCGAGGCCGCGCGCCTCCGCATCCCGGGGCACGACCTTGGGCACGCCATGGGCGGAAAAGACGACAGGGCGGTCGTCGGGCACTTCGTCCAGTTCCTCGACGAAGATGGCCCCCTGCGCGCGCAGGCCGTCGACCACATATTTATTGTGGACGATCTCGTGCCGGACATAGACAGGCGCGCCATATTTGGCGATCGCGCGCTCCACGATGGTGATGGCCCGGTCCACCCCCGCG
>DASVMZ010000129.1:0-37288 GCA_036384115.1 Sphingobium sp. | reverse complement strand
CGAACGCAAGATCGTCCGCCGGCTGGTTGACGATGCGCAGATAGGCGAGCGCATCACGAATCTCCGCACGCTCGTAGAAGCGAAAGCCGCCCACGATGCGATAGGGCAGGCCGATCGCGATGAAGCGATCCTCGAACTCGCGCGTCTGGTGCTGCGCGCGGACGAGGATGGCGATATCGTCCAGCGTGCCGCCATTCCTCTGATGGCTCTCAATCTCGTCGCCGACGCGCCGCGCTTCCTCCGGCCCGTCCCAGACGCCGAGCACCTGGACCTTCTCGCCCTCGGCCTCATCGGTCCACAGCGTCTTGCCAAGCCGTCCGCCATTTTCCGCGATCACGCCCGACGCGGCCGCCAGAATATGGGGGGTTGAGCGATAATTCTGCTCCAGCTTCACGATCTTCGCGCCGGGGAAATCCTTCTCGAACCGCAGGATGTTGGCGACCTCCGCCCCACGCCAGCTATAGATCGACTGATCGTCGTCCCCCACGCAGCAGATATTCTTGCGCTCCTGCGCCAGCAGGCGGAGCCAGAGATACTGGCTGCTGTTGGTGTCCTGATATTCGTCCACCATGATATAGCGGAACCGCTGCTGATAGTGCGCCAGCACCTCGCGATCGGTCTTGAGCAGGGTCAGCATGTGCAGCAGCAAGTCACCGAAGTCGCAGGCGTTGAGCGCCTGTAGCCGGGCCTGATAGGCGGCGTAGAGCTTCTGCCCTAGGCCGTTGGCATAATGCTCGCTCTCGCCCGCATCGACTTCGGCGGGCGTCATCCCCCGGTTCTTCCATCGATCGATCAGGCCGCCAAGCTGCCGTGCGGGCCAGCGCTTCTCGTCGATGCTCTCGGCCTGGATCAGCTGCTTGAGCAACCGCAACTGGTCGTCCGTGTCCAGGATCGTGAAATTGCTCTGCAGGCCGACCAGTTCGGCATGCCGACGCAGCATCTTCGCGCCAACGCTGTGAAAGGTGCCGAGCCAGGGCATGCCCTCCACCGCAGGGCCGATCATCTTGCCGACCCGCTCGCGCATCTCCCGTGCGGCCTTATTGGTGAAGGTGACCGACAGGATTTCGGACGGGAAAGCACGCCGCGTCGCCACCAGATGCGCCAGCCGCGCCGTTAACGCCGCCGTCTTGCCGGTGCCTGCGCCCGCCAGCACCAGCAGCGGCCCTTCGGTCGTCAATACGGCCTCGCGCTGCGGGGCGTTGAGACCGTTGAGATAGGGCGGGTCGTTCGGGCTTGGGGCAGGCACTGTCATCATTGAACAATTAGGGAACGAAGCGCCATCGAGCAACCCCGCATGGCGTAAGCGAAAGCTATGCGCTAAAAGAACAAAACACGAATCAGGACAGGAGATTTCCATGGCGACCGGACGATGCCACTGCGGCGCAATCAGCTATTCCGTGGAGGGCGAGCCGGAGCATAGCGCGCTTTGCCATTGTAGGGATTGCACCCGTTGCGCCGGCGCACCAATGGTCGGCTGGGCTCTGTTTCCCGAAGACAAGGTCACGATTACCGGAACGCCCGCGACGTATAATTCATCGGAACACGCCACCCGCCATTTCTGCGGCACATGCGGGACGGGTCTTTTTTATACCAGTACGGCCATCTTCCAGGGCAAGATTGACGTCCAGACCAGCACGCTGGACGATATCGACGCCTTCCCGCCCTTCGGCCATATCCAGATGGCGGAAACGGCGCCCTGGATGGAGGATGCGCATATGTTGCCGAAGTTCGACCGCTATCCCGGCTAGGCTCCGCCAACGGTTTGCGTCACGCACAGAACGCTTCGTCTCTCGCCGCGATGGTTAAGGGAACGCAAGCGTCACGATTCCGGTTTCCTCTCCACTGACGGGGATCATACCCAAGGAGAGGAAAACTCATGAAAATAAGCCTTCTCATCGGCGCTGCCGCGCTGAGCCTGTCGACTGCTGCCATTGCGCAGGACCAGACTGCGGCGCCGCCACCCCCGCCGCCCGCAACGAACGATATGAGCGCCGCCCAGATGCCGCAGGCGCAGACACCTGCGCCACCCCCGGCCGATCCGAACGCAGGCCAACCCGCTGGCGCAGTGCCGCCAGCCACAGGTATGACGCCTGCCGATCCAAGCGCGCCGAAGGACGCCGCCGCTCCGGTCGGCACGTCGGCAAATCCTGTCGAGGTCGGTGGAAACGCGACGCCGCCGCCCGCTGCGCAGGCCGACTATCCGGTCTGTAGCAAGACGGTTCAGGACAGCTGTATCAATCCGGGCGAGGCCAAGCACAAGGCAAAGGCGAAGAAGCGGAAATAACCCGCGCATCACCTCTGCGAAGGGCCGGGTTCATTACCCGGCCCTTTTTATATCAGGCATCCATCCGCAGGATATGCAGACGCGCCTTGCCGATGTCGCGCACCGTCTCTGCGGTGAAACCCTTCACGTCGATATCTTCGCGCCTGTCGGTTTCGATCGTTACCCAGGTCGCGGGGCCGATCCACCCCAGCCGGGCCAGTTTGTCCAGCGCCACCGCGCCCGCGCCGGTGCCGTACGGCGGGTCCATCATGATCAGGTCGAGAGGTGCGGGCGCGCTACCGAGCGCGAGCGCGGAGGTTTGCCGCACATCCGGCCGTGCGATGCCCAGCTTTTCCGCATTGGCGCGCAGCGCAGCGACGGCATCCTTTTCCTGCTCGACAAAGACACAGCTTGCCGCGCCGCGCGACAGCGCCTCCAGCCCCAGCGCGCCCGACCCGGCAAACAGATCGGCGACCGCCAGTCCCTCAAAACTTCCCAGCCTGCTCGTCAGCATGGAAAACAGCGCCTCGCGCGTGCGGTCGGCGGTGGGGCGGGTCGTGTCACCCTTCGGCGCGATCAGAGGCCGCCCGCGCCATGTTCCCGAGATAATCCTCACTTCAGACCTTTGCGGAACACCGCCAGATCATTCTGTCGAACCTCCGTCACCGCGCTGGAGGCGAGGTCACCCAGCTCAAATGGACCATATTTGGTGCGGATCAGTCGGCTGACTTGAAGGCCCAGATGTTCAAGCACGCGGCGGACTTCCCGGTTCTTGCCTTCCTTCAGCGTCATCTCGATCCACTTGTTGTGGCCGGTGCTGCGCTCCAGATTGGCATCGATCTGCCCATAGCGCATGCCGTCAATCTCTATCCCCATCATCAGCTCTTCCAACTGCCCCTGGGTGATGTCGCCAAAGGCGCGCGCACGATATGTGCGGGGAACGCCGGTGGCCGGCAATTCCATCTGTCGCTTGAATTCGCCATCGGTGGTCAGCAGCAGCAAACCTTCCGTGGTCATGTCCAGCCGGCCGATCGGCATCACGCGGGGCAAGTCTACGGGTAGCCGATCATAAATGGTCGGCCGCCCCGCCGGGTCGCGCTCGGTCGTCAGGCAGCCGCTGGGTTTGTGGAACAGGAACAGCCGGGTCGGGGCAGGGGCGCCCACCGCTTTGCCGTCCACAGTCACGCCGTGCAGCGAGGTTAGCAGGGTCGCCGGCGTCGTCAGAACGTCACCGTTCAGCGCTATCCGGCCCTCTTCGATCATGCGCTCTATCTCGCGCCGCGACGCGATGCCCGCGCGCGCCAGCAGCTTGGCGATGCGCTGGGGCTCCTTGCCCCCCTCGTCCACGGCCTTGGCGCGGGCAGGGTGCGGATTTGCGGTTTCCGCGGGCTTGCTCGTTCTGGGCTTTGCGGTCCTTGGAAATCCGGTTGCGGGTTTGCCGCCGGGGCCGGGTCTGGTGGGTGTGCGTCCACCGGGCCGCGGGCCTCTCCCCGGTGATTTTTTCTGAGGGGGTTGCACGAACAGCTTCCTTTCGCCGGGGTCGAACGGCGTGTAACATTGGACAAAGGGTGCAGACTCGGCGGCGAGTTTGCTAACCGATTGAAACCGATACAAGATATGCCGCGTTTAGGCGGTGATGGCGTAAACAGGGCGGAACGGCAATGTTTTTCGGGAAAGACCGGCGGGTTGTCCACCGGATACTGGTGGTGGAAGATGAGCCGCTCGTTGCGTTCGACAACGAGCATTTTCTGACCCACGCAGGGTATGCGGTCGTCGACACCGTCGATGCGCTCAGTCAGGCAGAGGCGGTCCTGGCTTCTCAGGTCGTTGATCTCGTCATCGCCGATGTCAATCTGTCGGGCAATCGCGACGGCATAAAGGTGGCGACCGCTGCACACGCCCGGGGGATCGCGGTCCTGTTTGTCACCGGGGCTTGCCCATCCGATGCGCGGCACTTGGCCTATGGCTGCCTGTCCAAACCCTATTCGCAGCGCGACCTGCTGTCAGCGATCGAGGTGGTGGACGCCATCATGCGCGGCGCGAAAATTCCGCGTTTGCCGCGCGGCCTCGCGCTGTTCGAGCGTGGCGTGGACGGCAACGCCGCCTGAAATCGTCGACATGAGCGGGCGAACGTGGCGGAATGACGTCACGCGCCCTTGCGTCATGGGCCGGACCCCCGCATTGTCCGGGACCGGACGACCAAGAGGGGGCAAAGGCTGCATATGGAAAGCGCTGAAGAGGCAATCGGCTGGCGCGCCAGCCTGCCGCAATCGATCCGCCCATATCTGGAGGGCGCCCCGCTCACGGCTCTTTTTCTTGGCATCTCGTCCGGTTTTCCCTTTGCCCTGCTGGCGGCGACGTTGACCAACCGGCTGGCGGATGCGGGCATAGAGAAGAAATCCATTTCCGCCTTCGCGCTCGCCCTGCTGGTTTACAGCTTCAAATGGGCCTGGGCACCGTTGATCGATCGCTTTCGCCTGCCATTGCTTTCCGGAGCGCTTGGCCAGCGCCGCTCCTGGTTATGGCTTTGCGGAACTGCAACGGCGATGGCCGTGTTCGTGCTGGGCGTCGCCGACCCAATGACGGGGTTACAGTCCGTGGTGATCGGCGCGATCCTGCTGGGGTTTGCCGGCGCGACTTTTGACATCGTGATCGACGCCTATCGGATTGAACTTCTGGCGCCGGAGCAGCTTGGTGTCGGCTCGGGCATGTCGCAATATGGTTGGCGGCTGGGCGCCTTCTTCGCCGCGACGATCGCTCTGGCGGTCGCCAGCGTCTCCAACTGGGCATGGGGCTATATCGCTTGCATGCCACTGGCCTTCGCCGGGCCGATCGCCTCGCTTTTCATGGGGGAGCCGGTCCGCCATCAGGAACCCAAGCCGTTACGCAGCGCTGGGGAGGCGCTGGCCGCTTTCTACGGTCCTCTTGTCGACTTCTTCAAGCGCAAGGGCGCGATTCTCGTTCTGCTGTTCGTCCTGATCCACAAGATCGGCGATACGATGGCGAACCTGATGATCCGCGACTTGCTGGTGGGCCTTGGCTTCACCAAACCGGAAATCCTCTGGGGTGATGTGTGGATCGGGTTCTTCGCACTACTGGCCGGTATCTTTGTCGGTGGTATCCTCTATGCGCGCCTGGGCATGAAGCAGTCGGTCCTGGTCAGCCTGATCCTGATGGCGGTGTCGAACCTGAGTTTTGCGGGGCTGGCGGCGATCGGCCATTCCATGCCCATGCTCGCCTGGACGATAGGATTCGAAAATTTCGCGAGCGGCATCGGCGGCGTCACCGTTGTCGCCTACCTGTCCGCGCTCTGCAACCTGCGCTTTACGGCGACCCAGTTTGCGCTTCTCTCTGCCGCCGCCGCTATCGTTGGACGCTTCCTCACCGGCACGACCGCCGGGTCACTGATAGAGCGGTTCGGCTATGTCGATTTCTACCTGCTCACCACGGCGTTCGCGCTGCCCGGCGTGCTGCTTTACTGGTTCCTCCTGCGCTCCGGTCTCATCGATCAGAGCATAGGCGAGGCTGGCGTAGCGGAACCCGTCGATCAGGCCGGCGCGTAAAATTCCATCGGCCGGCCCAGGTCGGCGAAGGATTGCGCCACCGCCTGTACGCAAGTCAGCGCGCCGAGTGCGGCATCCGACGCCAACAGCGTCGAGACACGCTCATAGGCGGTATGGGGAGCGCTCAAACCCTCCGACACGGCCTGCATCAGCAGCGCTTCGTCCCCGGTCATCTTCGCGCAGCAGCAGGGTGCGACCATGATCTTGCGGCTCGACGCGCGCGCCATTTCCAGCATCATCGCGCGGAGCAGCACCAGCGGACGGCGGTAGCTCTTGCCGAAGCTGCCCAACAGGGCGTTGGCGGCATGGGCGTCATTGACCCCGGCCATCGCCATGCGACGCACGGCGAACAGGAACAGGCGGTTGCCGCGGTCCTCTGGCACCGCCTTGTCGGTCAATTTGTGGGTGATCTCGGGATTGCGCATGCCGTGCCTCCATTCTCCTGACAGAGGCATAACATGCAGCTATTGCGAGTCAATCGCAACTGATTTCAGTCGGGCAGTTGACGGTTCATCCGAAGCACGGTTCCAGCGAGGTAGAGCGACCCGGCGATCAGGATATCCGATCTCCCGCCTTGCGCGCCAATCGCTTCGATCGCGTCCTGCGGCCCGTGATATGCCGTGAAGGGCACGCCCCATTTCTCCGCAACGGCGGCGAAGCGCGCGGGAGGGTGATGGTCATGCCCGTCCACAGGAAGTCCATGAATATGCGCGACTTTTCCCTGAAGCGGCGCCAGGAAGGACTCGATATCCTTGTTCGCCAACATACCGATCACAAGGTGTAGCTTTTCGCCTCCCAGCCGCTCTTCAGCGAAATGCAGGCCGAGCACTTCGCCAGCCGAAGCATTATGTCCGCCATCCAGCCACACGACGCTTTGGGGATCGAGCGGCTGCAGAAGCGGGCCATGATCCAGCCGCTGCAGCCGCGCCGGCCAATGCGCCCAAAGCGGCGCGGCCTTCAGCGCCGACTCGCTGACCGGGATCGCTTGCTGATGTCGCAGCATCGCCGTCGCCAGCGCCGCGTTCATCGGCTGGTGCGGCCCGGACAGGCGCGGCAGGGGCAGGTCTAGCCGCCCTTCGGCATCCCGATAGTGCAACCGGCCGCAATAGACCGCCGCGTCCCAGTCCGATCCCATCGGGCTCCAGATGCCGCCGCGCGCATTCACCGCTTCGCCTACGACGGCAGCAATCGGGTCTGAATAGCGCATCGTCACGACAGACGCGCCCATCTTGGCGATCCCGGCCTTTTCTCCCGCAATCTCTGCCAGGCTTTCACCCAGGAAACTTTGATGGTCGATGCCAAGTTGCGCGATACCGCATACCGCCGGCGCCGAAATCACGTTGGTCGCGTCCAGCCGGCCGCCCAGCCCGACTTCCAAGATGCAGGCGTCGGCGGGATGCTCGGCAAAGGCCAGGAACATCGCAGCCGTGGTCACTTCGAAGAAACTGGCCCCAATGCCCTCCGCAACGTCCAGCACCCGTTCCAGATAGGCCGCGAGTGCAGCGTCCGAGATCAGCGCGCCGTTGATCCGTATCCGCTCGTTGAACCGCACGAGATGGGGCGAGGTGAACACATGCACGCTCCGCCCGTCCGCTTCGAGCGCGGCGCGCAGGAACGCGCAGGTCGATCCCTTGCCGTTGGTCCCGGCGACGTGGAACACCGGCGGCAGCGCGAGATGCGGATCGCCCAGCCGCGAGAGCAGGGCGGTTATCCGCTCCAGCCCCAATATGTCCGCGCCGGGCGACAGCATCGCCAGCCGGTCAAGCTGCGCCTGGACGGCCCGGTCGGAGGAAACGGCGTGATCGGGCATGATGTTTCCTGCCGGGTGCTATGGTCTGTGGCTATGCCGGGTCAGGCGGCCATCTTCGGTGCGAGGTAGCCGATAACCTGCGCCAGCTTCGCCTTCAGTTCATGCCGGTGCACGACCATGTCGAGCATGCCGTGGTCGAGCAGATATTCGGCGCGCTGGAACCCCTCGGGCAGCTTCTCGCGAATGGTGTTCTCAATCACCCGTTGCCCGGCAAAGCCGATCAGCGCATTGGGTTCGGCGATCTGGATATCGCCCAGCATCGCATAGCTGGCGGTCACGCCGCCCGTGGTCGGATCGGTCAGCACGACGATATAGGGCAGGCCCGCCTCATGCAGCTTGGCGATGGCGACGGTCGCGCGCGGCATCTGCATCAGGGACAATATCCCCTCCTGCATCCGCGCACCGCCGGCGGCGGTGAAGATGATATAGGGTGCCCGGTGCGCGATCGCTTCCTGCACGCCCTGCACGAACGCCGCGCCGACGCCCATGCCCATCGATCCGCCCATATAGGCGAAATCCTGCACGCCCATGACGACGCCCATGCCCTCGATCGTCCCGCGCGCATTGATCAGCGCGTCGGTTTCGCCGGTGGAGGCCCGGGCCGCCTTGATGCGGTCGGTATATTTCTTCGAATCGCGAAACTTGAGCGGGTCTTCCTTGACCGTCGGCGTGGGCAGAATGGACACGCTCCCAGCGTCGAGTATCTGCGCGAAGCGGTCCTTGGGACCGATCCGGCCATGATGGTCGCACTTCGGGCAGACGGACAGATTATCCTCCCACTCCTTGGTGAACACCATCTGGTTGCAGCCGTTGCATTTGTGCCAGAGATTGTCGGCCGTTTCGCGCTTGGCGATGAACGGAATGGCGTTGCGGACACGGTTCAGCCAGCTCATGCGGCATGCTCCCTTGCTGTCATGGCGGCGCGCAGCGACGCGACGAAGTCGCGCACGAAGGGCGCCGCCTCATTCCCATGCGAACCTACGATATCGACGATGGCGGAGCCGACGACAACCCCGTCCGCCACGCGCCCGATGGCCGCCGCCTGTTCGGGCGTGCGTACGCCGAAGCCCACCGCCACCGGCAGGTCGGTTGCCGCCTTCAACTTGGCGACGGCATTCTCGATATTGGTCAGTTGCGCCTGCTGCTTGCCCGTGATCCCGGCGACCGAGACATGGTAGAGGAACCCGCCCGCACCGTTCAGCACTGCGGGCAGCCGGGCCGCGTCCGTGGTCGGCGTCGCCAGACGGATCAGCTCCATGCCGGCCGCGCGCAGGGCAGGGCCGATTTCCTGATCCTCCTCGGGGGGCAGATCGACGCAGATGACGCCGTCGACGCCCGCTGTCTTCGCCTGCGCCGCGAACCAGTCGGCCCCCCGGATCAGCATCGGGTTGGCATAGCCCATAAGCACCAGGGGCGTATCGGGATGCCGCGCCCGGAAAGCGGTGGCGATCGCAAGGATATCGGCGGTTTTCGTGCCGGAACCCAGGCTGCGCAGGTTGGCCAGCTCGATCGCTGGTCCGTCCGCCATCGGATCGGTAAACGGCATCCCCAACTCGATGATGTCCGCGCCGCCCGCGACCAGCGCATCCAATATGGGGCCAGTGTCCGCCGCTGTCGGGTCGCCGGCCGTCACGAAAGTGATGAGCGCCGCCCGGCCCTTTGCACGGCAGGCCGCGAATGTGGTTTCAAACCGGGAGGTCATATTTCCACTCCCAGCGCTTCGGCGACCGTGAAGATGTCCTTGTCGCCCCGTCCGGAAAGATTGACGACGATGATCTTGTCCGCGTCCAGCGTCGGCGCGATCCGTTCCGCAGCGGCGACGGCATGGGCCGACTCCAGCGCGGGGATGATTCCCTCCAGCGACGAGAGCTTCTGAAAGCTCGCCAGCGCCTCTGCGTCTGTCACCGACACATAGTCGACCCGGCCGATCTCGTGCAGCCAGCTATGCTCCGGCCCGATGCCCGGATAATCCAGCCCCGCCGAAATGCTGTGCGCCTCGGTGATCTGGCCGTCCTCGTCCTGGAGCAGGTAAGTGCGATTGCCGTGCAATATGCCCGACCCGCCGCCGGCCAGACTTGCCGCATGCTTGCCGCTGTCCAGCCCTTCGCCAGCCGCCTCCACGCCAACCATCGCGACTTCCGGGTCGTCGAGGAAGGGGTGAAACATGCCGATGGCATTCGATCCGCCACCGACTGGTGCAATCAGCATATCTGGCAGGCGGCCCTCGGCCTCCAGAATCTGCGTCCGAATTTCCTTGCCGATCACCGACTGGAAATCGCGGACTAGCTCGGGATAGGGGTGGGGGCCGGCCGCCGTGCCGATAATGTAGAAGGTGTCATGCACGTTCGACACCCAGTGGCGCAGTGCATCGTTCATCGCGTCCTTCAGCGTCTGCGATCCCGACGTGACGGCATGCACCTCCGCGCCGAGCAGCTTCATGCGGAATACGTTGGGCTTTTGCCGCTCGACATCCTTGGCGCCCATGAAGATGGTGCAGGGCAGGCCGAACAGCGCCGCCACCGTCGCGGTCGCCACGCCATGCTGGCCTGCGCCCGTTTCGGCTATGATCTTCTTTTTGCCCATGCGCAGCGCGAGCAGGATCTGGCCGATGCAATTGTTGATCTTGTGCGCGCCGGTGTGGTTCAGCTCTTCGCGCTTCAAATAGATTTTGGCGCCTTTGCCTGCTGGTGCGCCCTCGCGCAGCGCCTCGGTCAGCCGCCCGGCATAATATAGGGGGTTGGGCCGTCCGACATAGTGTTTCAACAGGGTCTGGAATTCATCCTCGAACGCCGGGTCCGTCTTGGCCTTTCGATATTCCCGCTCCAGGTCGAGGATCAGCGGCATCAGCGTTTCGGCGACATAGCGTCCGCCAAAAGTGCCGAAATGCCCGCGTTCGTCGGGTTGGGTGCGAAGGCTGTTGGGCAAGGTGATGGTATCGGTCATGATCGCTGCAATCTCACTGGACATGGGGTCTGTTCGCTTCGGAATAAAGGAAGCGTTCAGCGCCATCGTCTCCCGACGCGCTCGATCAAGATGGCCTGCATCGTCATGCCGAGATCGCATTGCAGAAGGCGGCGATTTTGTCCACATCCTTGATGCCCGGTGCGCTTTCCACGCCGGATGAGACGTCGACGAGCGGCGCGCGGGTGATGCGTATGGCCTCTCCCACAGTGTCCGGGTCCAGTCCGCCGGACAGCCCCCAGGCAATGGGCGGCTGGAATCCCGCCAGCAGATCCCAGTCGAACCGCAGCCCCATCCCGCCGGGAAGCGCAGCGCCCTTTGGCGTCTTGGCGTCATAGAGCAGCATATCCACGGCTCCGGCAAAGGCAGAGCCGGCGGCAAGGTCTGCGCGCGTTTTGACCGGAATGGCCTTCCATACGGTCTTGCCGAACCGGGCGCGTATCGCCGCCGCCCGCTCGGGCGTTTCCTCGCCATGCAGTTGCAGCACATCGACATGAGGGGCTAATTCGCTGATCAGGGTATCGTCCGGCTGCACCAGCACGGCCACGCGCGTCACATGGCCCGGCGCGCTGCGCGCCAGCGCCGCCATGCGTTCGATGTCCACATGGCGCGGGCTTCTGGGAAAATGCACGAACCCGACATGGCTTGCCCCGCCCTTAAGGGCCGCGTTCACGGTCTCGGGCGTGGAAAGGCCGCAGATTTTAATGGCGATTCGGGACATGGCCGCCCGTTTAGCGGCTGCTGGTCGTTCGGGAAACCGTTGCCATCCGGACTATCTCCCTTGATCCGTCGCGCAATGCGCCCATAAATCGCCGCAGAGGAGATGGCATATGGATAATGGCAGCGGCGAAGCGTGCCCGTTCACGTTCAACTTTGATCCTGCTGCGTTCAAGGCCGGCGACTCGGTGAGTTACCGGGTCACGGGAAGTCTGGCCGATTTTCCATTCGTGGGCGTCCTGCTGGAGGTGCATGACGATCATGTCATCCTGACCTCCGATCCGGATGATGCCAGCAGCCGGATGCGGGGGACGCGTGAAAGCCGTCCGGTCGTGAATGAAGCGGACGTTTGCTGAGGGCGCTCGCCGTTACAAAGTCGCTTCAATTTCCCGCGCGGCGATGTCGGGCGCGGCGGCCAGGCTGATCGGCCTGCCCACCACCAGGATCGATGCGCCACGGTCGAGCGCCTGCCGCGGTGTCACCGCACGCTTCTGGTCCCCCATTGTGCCGCCGGCCGGCCGCACGCCGGGGACGACGAAAAAGCCGTCGGGCCACGCCTTGCGCGCCGCCGCCACTTCCTCGCCGGAACACACAATGCCATCGAGCCCCGATGACCGCGCCAGATCGGCCAGCCGTTCCACCTGATCCAGCGCCGCGCCGCCAACGCCAATGTCGATCAGGTCGCTGTCGTCCAGGCTGGTGAGCACGGTCACGGCCACGACCTTGGTATTCAGCCCGGCCGCCGCCTTCGCATCCTCCAGCATCGCCCGACCGCCCGCCGCATGCACGGTCAGGATTGCCGGCTCCAGCACATGCAGTGCCTGCACCGCCTTCGCCACCGTATTGGGAATGTCGTGGAGCTTCAGGTCCAGGAAGATCGGCAGGCCGAACTTGGTCATCTCATGCACGCCGTGATGACCGTTGGCGCAGAAGAACTCCAGGCCCAGCTTGATCCCGCCGACATGGCCACGCACGCGCTGCGCCAGCGCCTGCGCCTTGCGCAGGTCGGGCGTATCGATGGCGATGTAGATCGGGTTTGTCATGCTTCGCTTGCCGGGGTCAGCATGTCTCTCGAAGGACCCGGATCGGCCGAATCCGTGGCTGGGACGGTGCTCGCCGGCACGGCCGTGGCGCTCGCCAGCGCCCGTTCCGTGGCATCCAGCCGCCGCTTCATCCGCCAGCGCGTGGCCCGGGCCATGATCCAGAACGGCACTGCGCCAAGCAGGAACGCGCTGACGACCAACACGGGCAGGCGTGTGTCCGCGACCATGTCGCCCCACAATTTCACCGACACCGAAACCCAGTTCGCCTTGCAGAACAGGGCCAGGGCTACGGCCAGCACGACCCACAAGGCGGTCCTCAGGAATTGCATTCCGTCCCCTTCCAAGGCTGTTTCAGGCCGAGCTTAAGGGAAATCTCCGGGCCGTTCCACCCCTGTGCCTGCCGATTTTGCCGATTTGGTACAGGATCAGCCGAAGACGCGGGCGAAGATCGTGTCTACATGCTTGAAGTGATAGTCGAGGTCGAACTTCTCCTCGATCGTCTGGGGCGACAGGGCGGCGGTGACATCCGCGTCACCCTTCAGCAATTCCAGCAGCGACAATGCGCCGTCGGATTCCCACACCTTCATGGCGTTGCGCTGGACATAGCGATAGCTGTCCTCACGACTGACACCCGCCTGGGTCAGCGCCAGCAGAACGCGCTGGGAGTGGACAAGCCCGCCCATCTTGTCGAGATTCTTCATCATCCGCTCAGGATAGACGAGCAGCTTGTCGATCACGCCGGTCAGGCGGCCGAGCGCGAAGTCGAGCGTGATCGTCGCATCCGGACCGATGTACCGCTCGACCGAGGAATGGCTGATGTCGCGCTCATGCCACAGCGCCACATTCTCCAGTGCCGGCGTCACATAGCCACGCACCATGCGCGCCAGTCCCGTCAGATTCTCGGTCAGTACCGGATTGCGCTTGTGCGGCATCGCCGACGAGCCCTTCTGCCCCGGCGAGAAATATTCCTCCGCCTCTAGCACTTCGGTGCGCTGCAGGTGGCGGACTTCCACGGCCAGCCGCTCGATGGAGGAGGCAATCACGCCCAGCGTCGCGAAGAACATGGCGTGCCGATCGCGCGGAATGACCTGGGTCGACACCGGCTCGACCGTCAGGCCCAGCTTGTCGGCGACATAGTCCTCGACCCGCGGGTCGATATTGGCGAACGTGCCGACCGCGCCGGAAATGGCGCAGGTTGCGACCTCCGCCCGCGCCGCGATCAGCCGTGCCTTGCAGCGGGAAAATTCGGCATAGGCTTCAGCCATCTTAAGGCCGAAGGTTACTGGCTCGGCGTGGATGCCATGGCTTCGACCGATCGTCGGGGTCAGCTTATGCTCGAACGCGCGGCGCTTGATGACGTCGAGCAGCTTGTCGAGGTCGGCGATCAGGATGTCGGAGGCGCGGACCAGTTGCACCGCCAGGCAGGTGTCCAGCACATCGGAACTGGTCATGCCCTGATGCATGAAGCGCGCCTCGTCGCCGACATTTTCAGCTACCCAGGTCAGGAAGGCGATAACGTCATGCTTGGTCACCGCCTCGATGGCGTCGATTGCGGGCACCTCGATGGCAGGGTTCGTCGCCCACCAGTCCCACAGCGCCTTTGCCGCTTCCTTCGGCACCACGCCCAGGTCGGCCAGTGCCTCGGTCGCATGCGCCTCGATCTCGAACCAGATGCGGAAGCGGGCTTCCGGTTCCCATATCGCGGTCATTTCGGGGCGGGAGTAACGCGGAACCATGATGACGAATCCTGCTAAGGTGGGGATGGGCGGCGCGTAGCAGCGCTGGCTCGCCGCGGCAAATTGGCGCGACATGCGATGCGAAAGCCACTGGTCGCAAATATCGCCGGACGCGCCCCGTAACAGAGTGGAATGCGCGTTGGAACGAGCGCGTTCAGCATTCGTTACTGGAACGGAATGCACCGTCTCGACATAATATTTGTCAACACCCCGTTGCAAACGGGTCGCCCTAGCGGTTTGAAAACCGGAGAAAATAATGAAGAAGCTGCTCTTCTGCACCGCGATGCTGGTTACCGCATCCCCCGTTTTCGCCCGCCAGGGCGACAATGCCACCACTGGGAATCAGTCTCAGGGCGCGGGGTCTGTGCAGTCCATCGTCGATGCTGAATTCCCGTCCTACGACGCGAATCAGTCAGGCCTGCTGGAACAGCCCGAATTCATCAAATGGATGGTCGCGTTGAAGGATCAGGAGATGAAATCGACGGGCAAGACGCTCCCGGCGTCGGAAATCAGTGCCTGGGCAAGCGGCGCCTTTACCTCGGCGGATGCCGACGGGTCTGGCGCGGTCAGCAAGGAAGAACTGATCAAATATCTGGCCGGCGGCTCCAACTGAACAGTCCCCCCGGCCCGTGGACCCCACGCCACGGGTCGACGGCGGGCGGCCTCGGCTTTCAGCCCCCGCCGCCCGCCACCCCATTTCACCACGGCGTGCATATCGCGTCAGATCAGTCCCAGCGCCCGCATGCTGCTATGTCCGTCTGTCCCGACGATGATGTGATCATGGACGGAAATTCCCATGCGTCGGCCAGCCTCCACTATGTGCCGGGTAATCTCTATGTCCTGGCGGCTCGGCGCGGGATTGCCGCTGGGATGGTTGTGGACGAGGATCAGGGACGTCGAGCCAAGCTCCATGGCTCTTTTAATGACTTCACGGGTGTAGATCGCTGCCTGATCGATCGATCCATCGGCCATTTTTTCGTCGCGGATCAATATGTTGCGGCTGTTGAGATGCAGCACCCGTACCCGCTCCACGCCCAGCCACGCCATGTCCGCGCGCAGATAGTCGAGGACCGACTGCCAGCTTCCCAGCACTGGCTGCTCGGCGATCCTGTTCCGCAACAGCCGCAGCGAAGCCGCCTGCGCTATCTTGATCGCCGCGACGCTGGTCTCACCCATGCCCGGAATGCGTTCCAGCGCCATCCAGTCAGCGGTCAGCACACCTTCTATCCCGCCAAACTCGCTAAGCAGAAGGCGGGCCAGTGGCTTGGTATCGCGCCGGGGTATGGCCAACGCCAGCAGATATTCGATCAGTTCATGATCGAGCAACGCATCGCCGCCCCCAACGCGCAGCCGCTCACGCAACCGCTCGCGATGGCCCGCGCCGTCATGCGCGGGCGGCGCTTTAGCACTTTTGTCCGGATCGCCCCCCGTCATGCGTTCAGGGCTAAGGCGGGTCGATACATGCCGCAAGGATATTTCCATGGTGCGGTACGTTATGGATGCGTTACGGAACGCCATGACGGAAGAATTGCCGGGGTCTGACGCGCGAATGGACGGTGAGGATGGGGAGAGCGAAGCGCGTCGCGGCGGCCATCGGACCGCGTGGATCGCCGGGTCTGCCGGTACGGTCGGGCTGATCCTGCTCGCGCTCTGGACGCAGCGCGCGCCGATTGCGGAAAATTTCATCGGGCGCGAGCTCAGCCGCCTTGATGTCCGCGCCCGGTACGATCTCGTTCACGTCGGCCTTCGTACGCATCGGATAGAGAATATCGTGCTGGGCGATCCGGCGCATCCGGATCTCTCCGCCAGATGGGTGGAGGTGGACCTGACCCTGAGCGGCCTTACGCCGGGCGTGGCCGCCGTCAGGGCAGGGGGCGTGCGCCTTCATGGTCGCGTGCATGACGGCGTTCTGACCCTGGGTGAACTGGACAAGTTCCGTGATCCCAAGTCCACCGCCCCCTTCAGCCTGCCCGATATGGCCGTAGCGTTGCAGGATACGCGCATGCGGCTGGATACGGACGCGGGGCAGGTCGGGCTGCATCTCGATGGCCGCGGCAATCTTCAGGACGGATTTTCCGGCAAGCTGGCCGCTATCATGCCCAACGCGAAGTTCGGCGGCTGCGGCATCAGCGGCGGAACCGCCTATGTCGACCTCATGATGCGCAAGGGTCAGCCAAGGATCAGCGGCCCCGTGCGCGCCCGTGCGCTTGGCTGTTCGGCCAGTGTGATCGCGCTGGCCGCGCCGCAGGTCGATATCGACGTGACGCTTGGCAAGGGGCTTGATCGGTGGACGGGGCAGGGGACCCTTGCCGCCAGGGCCCTGCGGGCACCCGGGCTCGCCGCGTCTCGGCCCTCCGGGCATATATTGTTCGATGGCAATGCCCAGGGCGCCCGCGGCCAGTTTGATCTTGCCTCGGCGGCGTTCAGGGGCGGTGGAGCGAGGGCATCCGGGTCGAAGGCGTCCGGCTCATGGTCGTTCACCAATGCGCCGGAGGGTTTGCGCGCCCGGGCCGAAGGCGTCGTTGATGTGCAGGACGCGGCCTATGGCGGCGCCGATCCATTTGCATCCATTCGCCCGCTTGGTGCCGGAACCCCGGTTGGGCCGCTGGGGATCAGGCTTGCGGACGCGGTGCGCGGTGTTGGTCGGGACAACCAGATTCGCACCCGCTTCGCGCTCTCGCAGCGCAGGAACATGGGGGCCGTCATCCTTTCGGATGCCAGTCTCGCAAGCCGTAGCGGCGCGCGCGTGGCGTTGGCGGAGGGAGGCCGCTTCTCCCTGTCCTGGCCAAAGGTGGGATGGACGCTAGACGGCAGTGTGACGATGGAGGGCGGTGGCCTGCCCAAGGCCGCCCTGCGCCTGGCGACGCGCCCCGGCGGCGGCTTTGGCGGTCAACTCTTTGTGGATCCCTATGAGGCCGGAGACTCCCGCCTGGCGCTGGAGCCGGTCCGTTTCACCGCCGGCGCTGGCGGCGCAACCCGTTTCCAGACCGAGGCCCGGCTCGACGGCCCCTTACCGGGCGGGAGCCTGCGCGGGCTGACCCTGCCGATCGAAGGCGGCGTGAGCGGGCAGGGCGTTCTGACGCTTGGCACGCGCTGCGCGCCGCTTGGGCTCACCAGCCTGGCCTATGACAGTATTGCGCTTGACCGCACGCGCATGACCCTATGTCCGACCGGCCCGGCGATCGTCACCTATGGTCCCAACGGCCTGTCCGGCGGCGCATCGATCAAGTCTCCCCGGATAGAGGGCAGGATGGGACAGAGCCCGCTGCTGCTCTCCGCCGACATGGTCCGCTTCGCTTTGGCGAAACCGGGATTCGAGGCGCAGAATGCTGACCTGCGCATTGGCCCCGCCGCGTCACCCGTCCGCATCTCGGCCGCCAGCCTGACGGGGCTTGCCGCCGGGCAAGGCATGGGCGGGCAACTCACGGGCGGTTCCGGCCGCATTGGCGCCGTACCGCTTGCCGCCAGCAACTTCGCCGGTCGTTGGGGCTTCGCCAAGGGTGCGCTCACCGTAAATGGCGGCCTGACGCTCAGCGACACTGCCGTTCCCGATCGCTTCAACCCGCTTGATAGTCATGACTTCACACTGGCGATGCAGAATGGCCGCATCACCGCGAAGGGGACCTTGGTGGAGCCCAAAAGCGGTGCGACTGTCCTCCTGGCCGACATCGTCCATGATCTTGGCCCGGGCCGCGGCAAGGCGGACCTGGATGTCCCCGGCATCACCTTCTCGCCCACGCTTCAGCCGGAAGCGATCACCCGGCTCGCGCTCGGCGTCGTCGCCAATGCCGCTGGGACCGTTAATGGCCATGGCCAGGTCCGCTGGAACGGCAATGATGTGACCAGCGACGGGACGTTCCGAACCGACAAGATGGACCTTGCCGCCGCCTTCGGCCCGGTCAACGGCCTGTCGGGTGAGATTCATTTCACCGACCTGATCGGCCTCGTCACTGCCCCGCATCAGGAGGTGCGGATAGCCAGCGTCAATCCGGGTATCGAGGCAACCGACGGCGTCGTGCATTACCGCCTTGAGCCGGGGCAGAAAGTGCATATCGAGGACGGCGCATGGCCCTTCTCCGGCGGCGACCTCAAGCTGCTGGCGACGACGATGGACTTCAGCGCCAATGTCGACCGCTATCTGACCTTCCGTGTCATTGGCCTCGATGCCGGAGCCTTCATCCAGAAGATGGAACTGGAGAATGTTTCCGCCACGGGCACGTTCGACGGCATCATGCCGCTGATCTTCAATGCGGATGGCGGGCGGATCGCCGGCGGCGTACTCGTCGCGCGACAGGCTGGCCTCCCGCCGCTCATCATGCCGGAGGGCGTCTTGCCGTCCATCCCCTGCGACCCCCAGCGTACCTCGGGCACCTTGTCCTATGTCGGCCCGGTGTCCAATGAACAGGTCGGCGTGTTCGGCAAGATGGCCTTCGACGCGCTCAAGAACCTGCAATATAAGTGCCTGTCCATCCTGATGGACGGCGCACTGGACGGGGAAGTCGTGACCAATGTCGTCTTCAACGGCATCAATCGCGGTCAGCCCGAGCAAAAGGGCATCGCCAGCAATTTCCTGGGCTTGCCCTTCCTTTTCAACATCCGCATTCAGGCGCCATTCCGTGGTCTCATGAGTACGGCCAAGTCCTTCGTCGATCCCAGCGGACTCATCCGCAACAGCGTCGGCGATCAATATCAGGAACAGGTGCTGAAGGGGCTTGCGGTTCAGCCTGCCGAAAGCGACAAAGTGCCATCTGGGGAGCAGAAATGAAGACAGCAGCAATCTTGGCGGCCGCGCTCGCGGGCCTATCCCTCGGGGGGTGCATTCAGGTGCGCGCGCCCGACAAGCCGATTGAGATCAATCTCAATGTGAAGGTTCAGCAGGAAGTGGTCGTGCGCCTGCAACGTGACGCACAGGACCTGATCCAGAATAATCCGGAGTTGTTCCCGCAATGACACGCAAGTTTATCGCTCTCGCCGCCACCGCCGCCGTCATTGTCGCTGGTGGCCTCGTCCTCACCGCGCCCGCCCGCGCCCAGTCCGGTGCCGTCACGGCCGCCATGGCCGCCGGATCTGTGGGTGAGCAGGCGGATGGCTATCTCGGCATCGTCGGTTCGGTCGGCGCTGACGTGAAATCGGAAGTGGATTCGATCAACATCAAGCGCCGTGCGGTCTATACCGACCTCGCCTCCAAGCGCGGCGTGACCGTAGCCGACGTCGCTGCCGCCACAGGCTGCCAAACCCTCGCCAGCCGGGTGAAGGACGGGCAGATGTACAAGCTGTCCGGTGGCGGATGGCAGAAGAAGAGTGGCGCCATAGCCCTCCCGGATTATTGCGCCACGGCCGGCTGACCGCCTGATTTCGTCCCGAAATTGGCCTGCCGTCTCGTCCTTTTGGCCTGGGGTGGCAGAACGGTTGACTCGGGTGCCCCTCCTTTCTAAACGGGCCGCGCCTTGACGGGTGCAGCCGCACGGGCCATGGCCGCTTCATACGGGAAATGTGGAGCGGATGATGGCTGAGGATGCGCCCGGGGAAGACCAAGTCGGCGAAGATGCGCGGATCAAATCGCTCCAGGAGCGGATTGCCCGGGCCGAGCATGACGAAGCGGTCAGGACCAAAAAGGGGCAGGTGCAGGGGGCGGATGAAAGCTATCGCCTCGGCAACCGCGTCCTTGCGGAACTGATTGGGGGTCTTGCCGGCGGCACGCTGATCGGCTGGTTGCTTGACCGCTGGTTCGGCACGTCACCTTGGCTCCTGTTGGCGCTCCTCGCTCTGGGGACGATCGCGGCCTTCAGGAACATCATTAGGATTTCGACGAAGCGTCCTGATAAATAAGGGCGCTTTTGTCGCAGTAACAGAGGTTTGGAGTAAGCGTGGCAGAGGCTGGCAAAATCGACCCTATGCACCAGTTTGCGATCGAGCCGCTGTTCGGCACCGATCATTGGGCAATCGGCGGTTACAATATTGCCTTTACCAACAGCGCGCTCTGGATGGTCATCACCGCCGTCGCGCTCTGGGGCTTCATGCTGCTGGGCATGAAGCGGGAACTGGTTCCCGGCCGCTGGCAGGCCGCAGCGGAGACGATGACCGGGTTCATCGACAATCTGCTGCTCGCCAATGTCGGGCCAGAGGGGAAGCGCTACGTTCCCTACGTCTTCTCGCTCTTCATGTTCATCCTGTTCGCGAACCTGCTGGGCTTGCTCCCGCTCGGTCTCGTCGGCAGCCATGCCTTCACCTTCACCAGCCATTTCACCGCCACCGGCGTCCTTGCGATCCTCAGCTTTTCGATCGTCCTGATCGTCGGCTTCGCACGCCATGGCCTGCACTTCTTCTCGCTGTTCGTGCCGCACGGCACGCCCGCCTGGTTGCTGTGGCTGATCCCGTTTATCGAACTGGTGTCCTTCCTGGTCCGCCCGTTCAGCCTTGGCCTGCGACTGTTCGTTGCGATGATGGCCGGCCACATCCTCCTGGAGGTGCTGTCCAGCTTCGTCATCAACAGCGGCAATGCCGGCGCCGGCTGGGGTATCGCGATTGGTTTGCCCAGCTTCATCCTGATGGTCGGCATCAGCGCGCTGGAGCTGCTGGTCGCCGTGATCCAGGCTTATGTCTTTGCTCTTCTGACCTCGCTCTACATCAACGACGCGGTCAATCTCCACTAAGTTTGTTCAACAATTTCAGAAGTTTGAAAGAAGGAGTTATATAAAATGGACGCAGAAGCCGCAAAGCTGATCGGTGCCGGTCTGGCTGCAATCGGTGCCGGCATGGCCGCACTTGGCGTGGGCAATGTCTTCGGTTCGTTCCTTGAGAGCGCGCTGCGCAACCCTTCGGCCGCTGACGGTCAGCAGGGTCGCCTGTTCATCGGCTTCGCCGCCGCCGAACTTCTCGGCCTGCTGGCGTTCGTCGTGTCGATGATCCTGATCTTCGTCGCCTAACAGGCGCACGGAATTCAGGTTAGAATGCTCTGACGGCCGGGCGGTTCGCTGCCCGGCTGCCAATCAGGAAACGGGTGCAATGCCGCAAATCGCGCAACTTGCTGAAGTATGGTCGTCCCAGGTCTTCTGGATGCTGGTGACCTTCGGCTTCGTCTTCTTCGTCGTCGGTCTCGGCATGGTGCCGAAGATCCAGTCGACGGTTGAGGCGCGGGACAGCAAGATCTCCGGGGATCTGGAGGCTGCCAAGGCCGCCTTCGCCCGCGGTGACGAAATCGAGGCGGATTATCGCGCCCGTGAGAATGAAAGCCGCGCCGCGGCCCAGGCGCTCGTCGCCGAGGCCAAGGCAAAGGCCGC
The DNA here is from genome assembly GCA_036384115.1 of Sphingobium sp. Taxonomy (GTDB): domain Bacteria; phylum Pseudomonadota; class Alphaproteobacteria; order Sphingomonadales; family Sphingomonadaceae; genus Sphingobium. The sequence continues at coordinate 15,915 of DASVMZ010000129.1, read as the reverse complement.
CAAGGACGCCGAGAAGAAGGTCGCCGCGGCGGACGCCAAGATCGCGGACAAGATCGCCGCGGCCGAAGCGGAAATCCGCGCCGCCAGCACCTCCGCCATGGCGGAGATCGAGGCGGTGGCCGCCGAAGCCGCTCAGGACCTTGTCGCCAAGGTTTCGGGTGTCCAGCCCACGGCGGCAGCGGCCCAGCAAGCAGTAAAGGCAGCCCTCGCTCATGGCTGATGCCCCCGCCCATCTCGACGCCGGTTCTGCCGAAGTCGCCCATAATCTGGCCGAGGCCGATCATCAGGAAGCCCTTGTCGCCCATGGCGCCGAGAGCCATTCCGAGCTTGCGCTGTTCGGGCTGGTTGGTCCTGGCGCGCTGGTCAGCGCGGCAATGGCCGTTTTCCTGATCGTGCTGATCGTCAAGAAGGTCCCGGCGCTGATCGGCAAGTCGCTCGACGGCAAGATCGCCGGCATCCGCGCCCAGCTCGACGAAGCCTCCAAGCTCCGCGCCGAAGCCGAAGCGCTGAAGGCCGAATATGAGAAGAAGATCGCCGGCGCCGCCGCCGAGGCCGATGCCCTGCGCTCGCGGGCCGAGGAAGAAGCCACGCAGTTGGTTGACGACGCCAAGACCCGCGCTGCCGCGCTGGTGAAGCGTCATCAGAAGATGGCCGAGGAAAAGATCGCCGCCGCTGAGCGTAAGGCCGTCGCCGACGTCCGCGCCAAGGCCGTCCAGGCCGCGACCTCCGCCGCTACCGCCATCATCGCGCAGTCGCATGATGCCAAGGCGGACAAGGTCCTCGTGGACAGCGCCATCAAGGGTCTCGGCCCCGTCGTCTGAGACGGTTATCGACGATGACATGAAAAAGGCCGCCCGGTATCCGGAGCGGCCTTTTTCATGTCTCAAGACGCTAGGGTCTAGAGCTAGGCGACTTTACCTTGATCCGTTCGTGTCGAAGGGCTCGACACGAACGGCGGTTGGGATTCTGTCCCATGTCGTGCCGGAGCGATGGATCTTACCACAACACACCCCCCGCATCTGCCGTCATTGGCTCCGGCGCTTCGTCGCCGATCGCCTGCAGCAGGTCGATCTCGATCGTCCGGCACATCGCCGTCAGGGGCACGTCGTGCGGCGTATTCGCGAACGGGTCGACCAGATCGTCGCCGATCGCCAGCACGGCCAGGAACATGAGGCCCGCAATCGTCGATCCTAATGGTGTCGCAAACCCCAATGCCTCCACCAGCCCGATGGGCAGCAGGATGCACAGCATGTGCGTGAACAACGTCGGGAAGAAACGATACTGGCTGGGCAGGGGGGTGTTCTTCAGCCGCTCCATGCCGCCCTGCGCATTGGCGATGTCGATCAGCACGCTTTCCATCGACGTCTGCTGGATCGTGTCCAGCCAGCCCTTCTCCCGGGCGATATTGATCCGGCGGCCCGTACCGTCGACGATTCCGTTGGCGACATTGGTGCGCGCCAGGGCAAAATCAGCCTCTCCCCGGCTCAGGAAGCGCAGCACCTCATCGTCGGGGCTTTGCCGACGCAACTGGCACCGCAACGCGTTCACATAAGCGATCTGCCGGAGCACGATCGACCGCTTCAGGTCCACCGCGTCCTCGGGCAGGTAGTTGCGCGCCTGCCGGGCGAGGCTGCGGCTTGCGTTGATCATCAGCCCCCACAGCCCGCGCGCCTCCCACCAGCGCTGATAGGCGGAATTGCTTCGGAACCCGAGGAACAGCGCCAGCGCCGATCCGAACAAAGTCAGCGGCAGCGACGGAGCTTTAAAGGGAAGTACAAAATAGGTGATGGTCACGATCACGTCCCAGACGAAGAGAAGCGCAAGTGGCTTCCAAACCTCCCGGATAATCTGTCTGAAACTGGGGGCAGCTGTAACGATCATAGGTCCTCATGGGTTGACGCCTGCTGCTCAAACGCCGGATTGCGCGATGGTTCCGGGAATGGGCTGCGCTGGCCCTCTTCTGCCCCAGGCATCCTCTCATCGATAGGGGCGCGTTCTTTTTCAAGCCTGGCGGGTCTATTGGCCCACCTGCTTATGCGCCTGGGTGTCGGAAGCCTTGGACATCGCCGCGGCCGTGCCCGATGCGGGACGAAGGGTGAACCATTCCGGCCGGTCTATGGCGATCAGGAACGCCAATATGCCAAGGCCGAAGGACAGCAGCATCAGCGTCCCGCAATGGTCTCCAGCTTGCTCTTGTCGGTTGGCTTGTCGAATTGGCTCATATGCATGTCTCCGTGAATGAGAGGATGTGTCTGCCCTGACAGGCAAGGCAGGAACATGCGGAGCGTTTGAGCAATTGCGACTGCTGCGATGCAGCAAATCGTCGGACTGTGCAAATCCATGGACGAAATGGATATCGCACAACATATTGATATAAATATGATTTTGAATCTTTCCGGCATGTTTCCGGAACACTTCGCAATTGCGATATTGCGGTGCAACTATAATCAGATCGATCGAGAGCGACGGTGGATTCCGTTAATCGCCACGGCTGCGATATTTCAGCTACCGATGATAGAGGCGTCCCGCACATAGCCGAATCCGCCTTCGCCGGACCAGCCCCGGCCGTCCGGATAGCGTAGCTCCATACCGACCAGGTCTTTGGCATCCGCCAGCCACATGTTGACGCCCATCTGGCTGTTTCCATATTGCGCGACTGCGCTGGGTGTCAGGACGAAATGGGTGGTCGATCCGCAGGTCGGGCAAAAATGGATTTCCGCCGCCGGATCATCCTTGTCGGCCCGGCTATAGCCCTGCGTCGCTCCTTCCACGTGCGCTTCGGAAGGGTGCAGATAGGACCAGCGCGCGCCTGACTTGCTGCACAGGGTGCAATTGCACTCGTGAATGAAGGCGGGCCGGCTCGTGATTTCGATGCGGACTTGGCCGCACAGACAGGAAAATTTCATCATTCCAACGCTCTATCATGCGCCGTCCCGACCGGACAGCCTTCAACGCACGGAATCCGCCGATTACATCACCTGGTCCTGCAGCCAAAGGATCGAAGGGTAAGCGCAGATCCAGATCCAGAAGAAGCGGTTAAGCCCGAAGAGGCAGGCATTGGCCCCATGGAACACGGCCGCAATGGCCAACCCTGCCAGGAGCGCCGGGCGGGAGAGAAAGGTAAGCGGAAAGGCGAGCTCGAACAGCATCACCCCCCATCCCGCGGCGCGCAACAGGCCGGGATAGCTGACCCATCGGCGAATATTGTCCCCGGCGGGATAGGCGGAAAAGAGAAAGACATCGCGCAACGCGCGCCCGCTGCGCCAGTCCGGATTCACAATCTTGACCCAGCCCGACATGACATAGCTGAGCAGCAACTGCATCCCGAGATAACCGAAGGCCAGTTCCCGCCAACGGGCGTCTGGCAGATTATAGGTCCCGGCAAGGCATAGCAGGATGAGCAGGCCCATCCGGTCCGCCCCGCCATTATAGGGGCCGTTAAAGAAGGGCAGGATGAAGAGGTGGTTCGCCACCAGGGCCAAGGACAGAAAGGCCGGATGAAGGCCAAGGACCGGCGCGCCTACGCCGGCCATGAATAGCAACGCCGAAAGGATCAGGCGCGGGGCAAAGAGCAGCCGTTCCTGCAGGCGCGCGGCGGGGCGTAGATGCTCCAGGCTTTGCTGGATGAAGGCCAAAGCCATCATCGCGGATGTGAGGTTCGCGGCTTCGCCCAGCGTCATGGCGTCATCAGTTCGGCGATGCGTCGCGGGCTGGAGAGATAGGCGATCTGCTCGCTGATCTGCTCCGACGGACCAGCGCGACTGACAAAACGCAGGCGGATCTGCAGATAGGCGCTCCGGTCACACGCCGCATGGCGGTCGAGATGCCGCGCTACCCGCAACAGCAATTCGCGCTCGCTATGTGCTTCGGTTTCCGCAGTGCTCACCCGCATCATTCTTTCGGCAAGGCTGACCAGAAACAGAGTCTCGTTCCACTCCGCGTTCCACAGCAGGCCGCGAAGCATGGCGCTGATCTTCAGGACGGTGGGTCGGGGCCGAAATTCCAACCATTGCCCGGCCCGTTGGTCAGGCGCAGCGAGCAAGGCATAGTCCAGCCGCGGGCTGGCGCTCACGACATCGAAAAAGCGCCATGACGGCACAATGGCGGGCAGCAGGAGGCGCAATCCGGTAAAAGGGGACAGAATGCGCGATACCTTTCTGACTTATGATCTTCGCCGAAATGGAGTCCACGGCAGTCGCGGATGGTTCTGGATCGGACTATCCGGTCGATCACCGGCAATCAACCGACCAACCCCATCTTTGCATTCCGCTTCCTACCCTCTATCTCCCCTCCATGTCCCGCCCGCAGTCCCCCGACCGTTTCAATGAAGACCAGGCCACCTATGCCGTGCGCGGCGCTGGTCAGCCGGATATCGACGCCGGGGTGGAGGCGATCCGCAACGTTCTGAAAACTCTGCCGACCCGCCCGGGCGTCTACCGGATGCAGGATGCGCGCGGCGATGTGCTGTACGTCGGCAAGGCGCGCGCGCTGCGCAATCGCGTCACCAATTATACGCAGGTTGATCGCCTGCCGAAGCGGCTGCAGCGCATGGTCGCCCAGACCCGGTCGATGACCATCGTCACGACCAATAATGAGGCCGAGGCGCTGCTACTGGAGGCGCAACTGATCAAGCGGTTTCGGCCCGCCTATAATGTGCTGCTGCGCGACGACAAGAGCTTCCCCTTCATCCTGCTGCGCGAGGATCACGCCTATCCCCGCATCCAGAAGCATCGCGGCGCGCGCAAGGCAAAGGGGCGCTATTATGGCCCGTTCGCCAGCGCCGGTTCCGTCACCCGCACGATCAACGCCCTGCAGAAGCTGTTCCTTCTGCGCAGCTGCACGGACAGCTTCTTCGCCAACCGCTCGCGACCCTGCCTGCTCTATCAAATCAAGCGCTGCTCCGCCCCCTGCGTCGGCCGCATCGAGGACGCCGCCTATGGCGAACTGGTGCAGGACGCGCAGGATTTCCTCGGCGGCAAGTCGACCAAGGTCCAGCAGAAGCTGGGCGCTGCGATGCAGACGGCGTCCGACGCGATGGATTTCGAGCAGGCCGCCGTCATCCGCGACCGGCTGAAGGCGCTGACCTTCATCCAGGGGTCGCAGGCGATCAATGCGGAAGGGCTGGGCGACGCCGACCTCTTTGCTCTCGCCGAAAAGAACGGCGCGATGTGCATCCAGGCTTTCTTCATCCGCGGCGGCCAGAATTGGGGCCATCGCAGCTTCTTCCCCGTCCACACGGCGGAGGTGGCGGAGGATGAGGTGCTGGCCAGTTTCATGGCCCAATTTTACGAGGAGGTGCCGCCGCCGCGCCTGATCCTCGCCGACCGCGCGCCCGCCGAATGCGAACTGATGGCCGAAGCGCTGACGGAACGGATCGGCGTCAAGGTGCGGATCGAGGTGCCCCAGCGCGGCGACCGCATGAAGTTGATCCGTCAGGCGCAGCGCAATGCCGTGGAGGCGCTCGACCGCCGCCTCGCTGAATCCACGACGCAGGCGAAGGTGCTGAACGACATGGTCGAGGTCTTCGGGCTGGACGGCGTGCCTGACCGCATCGAAGTCTATGACAACAGCCATATCCAAGGGACCAATGCGCTGGGCGCCATGGTCGTGGCCGGGCCGGAGGGCTTTCGCAAGAACGCCTATCGCAAATTCAACATCAAGCGACCTGAGACCATCGCCGGCGACGATTTCGGCATGATGCGCGAAGTGTTCGAGCGCCGCTTCGCCCGCGCCAAGGATGAGGACCCGGATCGCGACAGCGGCGAATGGCCCGACCTGGTGCTGATCGACGGCGGCAAGGGGCAGCTCAGCACGGCCCGCGCGGTGCTGGAAAATCTCGGCATCGAGGATGTCTGCATGATCGGCATCGCCAAAGGGCCGCATCATGGCCGCGACGGTCGCGAGGTCTTTCACTTGATGGACGGGCGGGAGATCAGCCTCCCGGTCAATGATCCGGTGCTCTTCTACATGCAGCGGCTACGCGACGAGGTGCACCGCTTCGCGATCGGCGCGCACCGGCAGAAGCGCAGCAAGGCGATCACCGTCAGCTCGCTGGACGAAGTCCCCGGCATCGGCCCCGCGCGCAAGAAGGCGCTGCTGATGCATTTCGGCACTGCAAAGGCGGTGAAGGGCGCGACGCTGGAGGACCTGCAGAAGGCCCCCGGCGTCTCCACCCAGGTCGCGCAGACGGTCTATGATTATTTTCACGGGTAGGGGATCGCGCTGGTTGAGCCGGCGTTTGAAAACCAATCTCTCCCCGTTCGGGCTGAGCCTGTCGAAGCCTTGACCTGAGCGAAGCGAAGGCGCCTCGCTATGCTCGGCAGAGCCCTTCGACTTCGCTCGGGGTGAACGGTAGTGTGTTTGTTTGAGGAATCCCGATGAAAAGCATCAACCCCGCTACCGGCGAACAGACCGCCACCCATGCCGAACTTGACGCCACCGCCATCTCGGACAAGCTCGACCGCGCCACCGCTGCCTTCGACCAATGGCGCACCGTCGAGGTGGCGGATCGCGCTGCGCTGCTGGTCAAGATCGCCGATGCTTATGACGCAAACAAGGATCGCCTCGCCCGCATGGCGACGCAGGAAATGGGCAAGACCCTGAAATCCGCAGTCGCCGAAGTCGACAAATGCATCGCCGCCTTCCGCTATTATGCAAAGGCCGGCCCGGTGATGCTCGACACCAGCGCGATCTCCCTGGCCTCGGGCGGCTCCGCCACGGTGCACTGGCTCCCCATCGGCCCGGTGCTGGCGGTCATGCCCTGGAACTTCCCCTATTGGCAGGTCGTCCGCTTCCTTGCCCCCGCGCTGCTGGTCGGCAATGTCGGCCTGCTCAAGCATGCCAGCAATGTGCAGGGTTGCGCCGCACTGATGGAGGAGATGGTCCTGGCGGCGGGTGGCGCGGAGGGCCTGTTCCAGAACCTTGCCATCCGTTCGGACGCCGTCGCCGCCATCATCGCCGACGACCGCGTCGCCGCCGTCACGCTGACCGGCAGCGAGGGCGCGGGCAAGGCGGTGGCGGAACAGGCGGGCAGGGCGCTCAAGAAGGTCGTGCTCGAACTGGGCGGGTCCGACCCGTTCATCGTCATGCCCTCCGCCGATCTCGACAAGGCGGTAACGCAGGCGGTCACCGCCCGCATCCAGAATAGCGGCCAGTCCTGCATCTGCGCCAAGCGCATGATCGTCCACGCCGATATTCACGACGCCTTCCTGGAGAAATTCTCCGCCGCGATGAAAGCAGTGAAGACCGGCGATCCCCTCGACCCCGCCACAGACATGGGCCCGCTCTCCAGCGCCGAACAGCGCGATACCGTCCTCGGCCAGCTTGCCGAAGCCAAGAAGGCCGGCGCGAAGCTGCTGTTCGGCGGCGAACCGCTTCCCGGCCCCGGCGCCTATCTCTCCCCCGGCATCCTGACGGATGTTCCGCTCGACAGTGCTTTCATGGAAGAGGAAATTTTCGGCCCCGTCGCCATGCTGTTTCGCGCCGCCGACATCGACGAAGCGATCAGGATCGCGAACGCCATCCCCTTCGGCCTCGGTTCGTCGGTCTGGACACAGGACGAGGGCGAAAAGGCGCGCTTCCTCCGCGACATCGCTGCCGGCATGACGGCGGTGAACCAGATGCTTGCCTCCGCCCCGGAAGCGCCCTTCGGCGGCATCAAGCGGTCCGGCCATGGTCGCGAACTCGGCCCCTATGGTGTTCATGAGTTCATGAACCTCAAGACCGTCTATTCCGGCGCCTGATGTAGCGTGCGGGCAGGGGAGGCTGTAAGCCCGTCCCATGCCAGCTTTATCCACAGAGGCGATCGTCTGCGCCGTCCGGTCCCATGGGGAGCATGGCGCCATCGCCCGGCTGATGACGCCGGACAATGGACTGACGGCGGGCTATGTGCGTGGGGGCCGGTCGCGTCGCGTGCGTCCCATCCTGTCGCCCGGCAATATCGTGCAGGCGGAATATCGCGCGCGCACCGAAACCCAGCTTGCGGGCCTCACCGTCGAATTGATCCATAGCCGCGCGCCCTTGCTGTCCGAACCGCTACCCGCCGCCGCCATCGACTGGACCTGCGCCTTCACCGCCGCCTCCCTGCCGGAAGAGAACAGCTATCCCGCCATCTATCAGGCGCTCTCCGGCGTCCTCTCCGCTATTGAGGCGGCGCCTGCGGCTCGCGGCTGGGCGACAGCGCTTGTCCGCTACGAACTGCTCGTCCTTACAGAACTTGGCTTCGGCCTCGACCTGTCGGCCTGCGTGGCGACCGGCCAGACGCAGGAATTGGTCTTCGTCAGCCCCAAAAGCGCCGCCGCCGTCAGCCGTCGCGCAGCGGAGGGCTATGAAAGCCGCCTCCTGCCGCTCCCGTCCTTCCTCGCCACGGGTGACCCGGCCGATTGGAACGCGATCCTCGACGGGTTCCGCCTGACCGGCCATTTCCTGGAGCGCAATCTGCTGACGGACCGCCGCGCCGATGTCCTCGCCGCACGCGCAAGACTGATCGATCGCCTCAAAAGAGCGGTTGCGTGAGCGGTCCGATTCCTGCATTCGCGCGCCGGTAAATCACACCCGTTCGCCCTGAGCTTGTCGAAGGGCTGTCATTTCTTCCTCAGAAGTGCAGGGCTTCGACAAGCTCTCCTGAGCTGTCTAAGGGCCGAACGGATCTTGAAGGAGCGCGCAGGCATGTTGATCGCATTGTTTCCCGGTGACGGCATTGGTCCGGAAGTCATCGCCCAGGCGCGCCGCGTCCTTGACGCGCTCTCCATCGACGGGCTGACCTATGAACAGGGGCTGGTCGGCGGCGTGGCCTACAAGGCAAGCGGCCATCCGCTCCCGCCCGAGACGCTCGACATTGCCCGCCGTGCCGACGCCATCCTGTTCGGCGCCGTCGGGGATTTTGACTGCGACCATCTCGAACGCAGCCTCCGCCCGGAACAGGCAATCCTTGGCCTGCGCAAGGAACTGACGCTTTTCTCCAACCTGCGCCCTGCAAAGATGTTCGCCGAATTGGCCGACGCGTCCTCGCTTCGCCCGGAGGTCGCCGCCGCCATTGACCTGATGATCGTGCGCGAGCTGAACGGCGACGTCTATTTCGGCGAAAAGGGCATGCGCCAGACCGCCACCGGCCTGCGCGAAGGCTATGACATCATGTCCTATAATGAGGATGAGGTGCGCCGCATCGCCCACAGCGCCTTCCGCACCGCGCAAGCGCGCAAGGGCAAGCTCTGCTCGGTCGACAAGGCCAATGTCCTTGAAACGTCCCAGCTCTGGCGTGATGTAATGATCGAGACGGCGAAGGACTATCCCGACGTCGCGCTGACCCACATGTATGTCGACAATGCCGCCATGCAACTAGTCCGCAACCCGGGCCAGTTCGATGTCATCGTCACCGGCAACCTGTTCGGCGACATCCTGTCGGATCAGGCCAGCATGTGCGTCGGCTCCATCGGCATGCTCGCCTCCGCCTCGCTCGATGCGAACGGCAAGGGGCTGTATGAGCCCATCCACGGCAGCGCCCCCGACATTGCCGGTCAGGGTAAGGCCAATCCGCTGGCAGCGGTCCTGTCGGCGGCGATGATGCTCCGCTACTCGCTCGGCCTGGCCGCGCAGGCCGACCGGATCGAGGCCGCCGTGGCAAAGGCCCTGGCCGGGGGCGCGCGCAGCCCTGACCTTGGCGGATCGATGTCGACCGCCCAGATGGGAGATGCCGTGCTGGCGGCACTGGGAGACTGATGGACGACTTCACCTTGACCTCGCTGCGCGCGGCCGCCGATTTGGTGCACGCGCAGGTTCCGCCGACGCCCCAATATGCCTGGCCATTGCTAGGCAGGCGGGCAGGATGCGAAGTCTGGGTAAAGCATGAAAATCACACGCCCACCGGCGCGTTCAAGGTACGCGGCGCGATCACCTATATCGACTGGCTGACCCGCGCCCATCCGGAGGTGCGCGGCATCATCACCGCGACGCGCGGCAATCACGGCCAGGCGCAGGTGCGGGCAGCCACCGCCGCCGGGATAAGCGCGACGATCATCGTTCCTCATGGCAATGCGCTGGAAAAGAATGCGGCTATGCGCGCATTCGGCGCGGAGCTGATCGAACATGGCCGAGACTTCGACAGCGCAAAGGCGGAGGCGATGTCCCGCGCCGCCCAGTCGGGGCTCTACATGGTCCCCGCCTATCATGACCAGCTCGTGCGCGGCGTCGCCAGCTATGGGCTCGAACTGTTCGAGGCCGTGCCTGACCTCGACACCGTCTATGTCCCCGTCGGCTGCGGATCGGGCCTGTGCGGCACGATTGCGGCACGCGATGCGCTTGGCCTCAAGACGAAGGTGGTCGGGGTTGTCTCCGCCCATGTCGACGGCGCGAAACAGTCGTTTGAGCAGGGCCGCCTGATCTCTACCGACTCCGCCTGGACCTTCGCGGACGGGGTCGCCGTCTGCACGCCGGTGCAGGCTGCGCTCGACTATTTCGGCCCCCGCGCCGCCCGCTTCGTGGCCGTCACCGACGACGAAGTGGCCGAGGCTATCCGCATCTACTGGCAGGACACGCATAATCTTGCCGAAGGGGCAGGGGCCGTCGCGCTCGCCGCCCTGCTGCAGGAAAAAGAGGCCATGCGCGGTAAGAAGGTTGCAGTCATCCTCTCAGGGGGTAATTGCGACATGGCGCAGGCGGCGGAGATACTGGCGGGGGGCACCCCGGACGTCCGGCCCGCCCATTTACGGACGAAGGCATCATGAAAAGACGGACTGGACAGGACAAGAGCATCACCGCCAACTGGCGCCCGGCCACCCTCGCGGTGCGCGGCGGCACGGCGCGGTCGGAATGGGGGGAAACGTCTGAGGCGCTGTTCCTGACCTCCGGCTATGCCTATGACTGCGCGGAGGACGCCGCCGCGCGCTTCGCCGGCGAGCAGCAGGGCATGACCTACAGCCGCCTGCAGAACCCGACCGTGGAGATGCTGGAAAAGCGCATCGCCCTGCTTGAAGGGGCGGAGGCTTGCCGCGCCACCGCCACCGGCATGGCCGCCATGACGGCCGCGCTCCTGTGTCAACTTTCTCAGGGCGACCATATCGTCGCCGCCAAGGCCGCCTTCGGCTCCTGCCGCTGGCTGACGGACACGCTGTTCCCGCGCTTCGGCATAGAGGTGACGACCATCCACGCGCATGACACAGACGCATGGGAAAAGGCCGTGCGCCCGAATACGAAGGTCTTCTTCTTCGAAACGCCCGCCAACCCGACGATGGACCTTGTCGATCTGGAGGCCGTGTGTGGCGTAGCCCGCAAGCACGGCATTACCTCGGTCGTCGACAACGCCTTCGCCACGCCGTCGCTGCAACGACCGATGGACTATGGCGCGGACGTCGTCGCCTACAGCGCGACCAAGATGATGGACGGACAGGGCAGGGTGCTTGCCGGCGCGGTCTGCGGGACGGAGAAGTTCATCAATGAGACCCTGCTGCCTTTCCACCGCAATACCGGCCCGACGCTCAGCCCGTTCAACGCCTGGGTCGTATTGAAGGGCCTGGAAACGCTCGACCTGCGCATCCGTCGCCAGAGCGAAAGCGCGCTGAAGGTTGCGACATTCCTGGAAGGACGCCTGCCCAAGGTCCTCTATCCTGGCCTTGCCAGCCATCCGCAACATGCGCTTGCCGCAAAGCAGATGGTCGCCGCCGGCCCCATCTTCTCCCTTTACACCGGCGGCGGCCGGAAAGAGGCGCATGGCCTGCTCAACGGCCTCAACCTCATCGATATCAGCAACAATATCGGCGATTCCCGATCGCTAATGACCCACCCGTCATCCACCACCCATTATGGCATGGCGGCGGAGGCCCGGCTGGAGGTCGGCATTACCGAGGACATGCTGCGTATCAACGTGGGACTGGAAGATGTGGACGATCTGATCGAGGACCTTGATCGGGCCTTGACCGGGATCGGCCTCTAGTCGATTCTAGCGGGATGACTCCGAAGGCCATCAGCGGGTTTTTCCCTTTCTCGGCGACGACACGCGGCATCACTGTGCGCGTGTCGGTCAGCTTCCTGCCCGAACAGTCGGAGCCGGACCGGGGCCGCTGGTTCTGGGCCTATCATATCCGGATAGAGAATGAGGGCGCGGAGCCGATCCAGCTTCTTACCCGCCGTTGGCTCATTACCGACGGACGCGGGGTTCAGCACCGTGTCGAGGGCGAGGGTGTAGTGGGCGAACAGCCCGTGGTTCAGCCCGGCAAATCCTATGACTATGTCTCGGGCTGTCCGCTTGCGACGCCCACAGGGGCCATGCAGGGCAGCTATCATATGGTCGGATCGCTCGGGGAAACCTTCGATGTCGCGATTCCCCGCTTCTCGCTCATTGCCCCGGCTGTAGCGGAATGAAGCGTACCCATTTGCCGCTGAACGGCCTGCGCGTGCTTGATGCCGCCGCCCGCCATCTGTCCTTTACCCGCGCCGCCGATGAGCTGGCCGTCACGCCCGCCGCCGTTGGGCAGCAGATTCGCGCGCTGGAGGACATGCTGGGCGTCGTCCTGTTCCGCCGCACGCCCAAGGGGCTGGAGATGACGCCGGAGACCGAGGCGGGGCTTGACGCCCTGCGCGGCGGCTTCCTGATGTTCGAGGAGGCCGTGCGGGCCATGCAGGCGGGGCAGTCCAGCCTGTCGCTGACGATTGCTGCGCCTCGCGACATTACCGCCAAATGGCTTCAGGCGCGCCTCGCCGCCTATGCCGCCGGCGTTCCGGACCTCAGCTTCTCGCTGGTGGCTGCGGACGAGGCTCTGGACTTCACCGAAGCCAATCTCGACATAGCGCTGCGTCTGGCCGACGGGCCGGGCGAGCATGAGGGCGTGAAGATCGGCAATGCCGCCTTCGTGACGGTCGAGGCGCCCGGTGGCGGTCCCGAAAGTCGCATCGAATGGCCGGGCTGCCCGTCGGGTGGCCTCCCCACCGTGATGCGCGTCGCCGATGGCGGCCTTGCCATAGAGGCGGCAGCCAACGGCTTTGGCCAGGCCACTGTCCCCGCGCTTCTTGCGGCGCGCGATATTGCAGAGGGCCGTGTTCGCTCAGTCGGCGACGTGAAGGAGACGGCTCAGGGCTACTGGCTCATCGCCCCGCTGCCGCAATGGCGGCAGAAGAAGGTGAAGGCGCTGGTCGAGGCGCTGACGGGCTGAAAACCAGATGATGCTATATCTGCATCGCACATTTCTATTGAATTTCAATATTTTAATACGTTGTGCGGCTTTTCTGTATTTATCTTTCGCGGGATTGAGCGCTGCTGTGGCTGCGGCGCCAAAGTATGATCGCGAATTTCATGACATTGCCGCTAAATGCAAGGTGCCGCGCCAATGGCTCGAATTGTCTTCGGACGGCTTTGTGCGCATTCGGGCACCAGACACAGCTACCTATAACGAAATGCGATGCGTCTTCGATCAGTTGAAAGCGCATAAAATACCGACGAAAATTGGGTATGTAGGCAGCGTCGGTTAGCTATTTCACGCGTCGATGGCTTCCTCATCGATCGTCGCCGCATTCTCCTGAATGAATGCGTAGCGGTGTGCCGGGTTATTGCCCATCAGCCTGTCGACCAGATCGCGCACAGCCGCCCTGTCCTCGACATCGGGGGGCAGGGTGATTCGGATCATGCCGCGTGTCTTGGGGTCCATCGTCGTTTCGCGCAGCTGGCCGGGATTCATCTCGCCAAGGCCCTTGAAGCGGCTGACCTCGACCTTCTTACCCTTGAACTCGCCCGTCATGATCTCCGCCCGGTGCGCGTCGTCGCGGGCGTAGAGGCTCTTGCCGCCTGACACGAGGCGGTAGAGCGGCGGCTGCGCCAGATAGAGGTGCCCGCGCCGCACCAGCTCCGGCATTTCCTGAAAGAAGAAGGTCATCAGCAGCGTGGCGATATGCGCGCCGTCGACATCGGCGTCCGTCATGATGACGATCCGCTCATACCGCAGCGTGTCGGGATTGCAGTCCTTGCGCGTTCCGCAGCCCAGCGCCAGCACCATGTCGGCGATTTCCTGGTTCGCCAGGATCTTGGCATTGTTCGCCGATGCGACGTTCAATATCTTGCCCCGGATCGGCAGGATTGCCTGCGTCTTGCGGTCGCGCGCCTGCTTGGCCGATCCGCCGGCGCTGTCGCCCTCGACGATGAACAGCTCCGTCCCCTCCGGGTCGTCGGCGGAACAGTCGGTCAGCTTGCCGGGCAGGCGGAGTTTCCGGGCGGAGGTGGCGGTCTTGCGCTTGACCTCCTTCTCCTGCTTGCGCTTCAACCGTTCGTCCATCCGGTCGAGCACATAGGCGAGCAGCGCCTTGCCCCGGTCCATATGGTCGGACAGGAAATGGTCGAAATGGTCGCGCACGGCATTCTCGACCAGCCGCGCGGCCTCCGGCGATGTCAGCCGATCCTTGGTCTGGCTCTGGAACTGCGGATCACGGATGAAGACGGACAGCATGATCTCCGAAGAGGTCATGATGTCCTCCGCCGAAATGTCCTTGCCCTTCTTCTGCCCTACCAGATCGGCAAAGGCACGGATTCCCTTGGTCAGCGCCGCGCGCAGGCCGTTCTCATGCGTGCCGCCATCGGGCGTCGGGATGGTGTTGCAATACCAGCTATAACTACCATCGGACCACAGCGGCCACGCCACCGCCCATTCGACCCGGCCTGCGCCACCGGGAAAATCCTGATTCCCCGAGAAGAACTGGCTGGTCGCGCACTCGCGGTCGCCGATCTGTTCTTTCAGATGATCGGACAGGCCACCCGGGAACTGGAATACCGCCTCGGCAGGCGTGTCATCAGTGATCAGCTCCGGCGCGCATTTCCAGCGTATCTCGACCCCGGCGAACAGATACGCCTTGGACCGGGCGAGCTTGTGCAGCCGCCCCGGCTTGAACTTCATCTCGCCGAAAATCTCGCTATCCGGCACAAAGCTGACGGACGTGCCCCGGCGGTTCGGCGCAGCCCCGACCCTTTCCAGCGGACCTTTGGGATGCCCCTGACTGAACGACTGTCGGTACAGCTCCTTGTTGCGCGCGACCTCGATCGTCGTGTCGATCGACAGCGCATTGACCACGCTGACGCCGACGCCGTGCAGGCCACCAGACGTCGCATAGGCTTTGTCGGAAAATTTGCCGCCGGAGTGGAGCATCGTCATGATGACCTCCAGCGCCGACTTGTCCGGAAACTTTGGATGCGGATCGACCGGCATGCCGCGGCCGTTGTCGACGATGGTCAGCCGGTTTCCCGGCTCCAGCGAGATGTCGATGCGCGTCGCATGTCCCGCCACCGCCTCATCCATGGCGTTATCGAGCACTTCGGCCGCCAGATGATGATAGGCGCGCTCGTCCGTGCCGCCGATATACATGCCCGGGCGGCGGCGCACCGGCTCCAGTCCCTCCAGCACTTCGATGGAGGAGGCGTCATAGTCGGTCGTGGTCTTGGGTGAATTGGCGAACAGGTCTTCGGACATGGGCAAAGCTATAGGGTGCTGGAGGCATGGGGTGCAATGCGCCGTTAACGAAAAAAGGCCGCCCACTGGGCGACCTTTCCTCTATTCAATATGTTAGCGGGAGGCTCAGCGCACGCGCGGCCCGCCAAAGGGCAGGGGCGGCGGCGGGCGGCGGGTGCCGCGCGGCAACTGCGCCTGATAGGCGCGGCCGCAATGCTCGACGCAATAGGGGAATCCCGGATTCACCTTGTCGCCGCAGAAGTGGAAGTCCGGCTCACCCGGGTGCCCTATGGGCCATTTGCAAATCTTCTCGGTCAGGTCGAGCAGGCTCGTCTTGCCCGAAATTTCGGCGCTGGGCTTGGCCGGGACGAGACGGCGGGGCGGAGCAGGCGGGATAGGCGCCTGCTGGTCACCCGGACCCTGGCGAAGGAAGCCGCCCGGCCCGACCGAGACGATGCGGGGCTGCGGCGTTGACGGCGGAGCCGCGGCCTCCGCG
>DASVMZ010000128.1:0-42523 GCA_036384115.1 Sphingobium sp. | reverse complement strand
TCGCGGCTGCCGCCTCTGCCAGCAGGGTGCGGCCCGCCTCGTCGGGGGTCGCGACCGCGTCGAGCGCCGGTCCCTCCAGCTCCGCATTGGTCCGCGCGCCCTCTCCCACGCCGCTGCGCCGCCCGGTCTGGACGGCACGCGCGGTCGCGACCCGTGCGGCGACCTCTGCCGATCCCTCCTGCGGTGGGGGCAGGATCAGGTCGGCGGCGGTGACGGCGGCCACCTCCACATGCAGGTCGATCCGGTCGAGCAGCGGCCCGGAGACTCGCGTCTGATAATCGGCGGCGCATTTGGGCGCGCGCGAACAGGCCAGCGCCGGATCGCCCAGATGCCCGCACCGGCACGGGTTCATCGCGGCGACCAGCTGCACCCGCGCGGGAAAGGCGAGATGGGCATTGGCCCGCGCCACCACCACCTCGCCGGTCTCCAGCGGCTGGCGCAGCGAATCGAGCACCGCGCGCTGGAATTCGGGCAGTTCGTCGAGGAACAATACGCCCAGATGCGCGAGGCTGACCTCGCCGGGCCGTACTTTCAGCCCGCCGCCGACCAGCGCCGCCATGGAGGCGCTGTGGTGCGGCGCGCGATATGGCCGGTCGCGGCTGATTCGCCCATTGCTGAGCGTGCCCGCGACGCTGGCGACCATGGAGACCTCCAGCGCCTCCTCCGGGTCGAGTGGCGGCAGGATGCCGGGCAGGCAACTGGCCATCAGCGACTTGCCCGCGCCCGGCGGTCCCATCATCAGCAGATTGTGACCGCCCGCCGCCGCGATTTCCAGCGCGCGCTTGGCGGTTTCCTGCCCCTTCACCTGCCGCAGGTCGGCGGAGGGGCGGCCCTTCTCCACCTCGCCGGGCCGGGGGACCGGCAGCAGGCCCTGCCCTTTGAGATGGTTGAGCAGCGCAATCAGGTCAGGCGCGGCCAGCAGTTCCACCGACCCCGCCCAGGCCGCCTCCGGCCCCTGCGCGGCGGGGCAGATCAGGCCAAGCCCGCTGGACCCGGCATGGATGGCGGCGAGCAGCACGCCCGGCGAGGAGGCGATCCGCCCGTCCAGCGACAGCTCGCCGACGGCGCAGAAACTGGCCAGCGCCTCCGCATCGACCACGCCCATTGCCGCCAGCAGCGCCAGCGCGATGGGCAGGTCGAAATGCGATCCCTCCTTGGGCAGGTCGGCAGGGGAGAGGTTGACGGTGATCCGCTTGGGCGGCAGCGACAGGCCGATGGCGGCGATGGCGTTGCGGACCCGCTCCTTGCTCTCCGCCACCGCCTTGTCCGGCAGGCCGACGACGATGAAATTGGGCAGCCCGGCGACCAGCTGGCACTGGACTTCCACGGCACGCGCCTCAAGGCCCAGATAGGCGACGGTGGCAACGGTCGCAACGATGGCACGATCCCCCTTTGTTCCCTCCCTCCTATTGCGACGGATGGAGGCTGTCGAGAGGGAAGGGCTATTTCGTGCCGGTGGCAGCGGTGTTGGAGGGTGAGGGATAGGGCGCGGACGCGGTTTAGTTCCCTGTCGCGCCCGTGTCGAGGCGGCGCTGGCCGCGGGTCAGGCAGAAACGGTGAATGCACCGGCCGCCTGATATGATAGCATATAGCCGGAGGAGAGGATGATGCCCCTATTGGAAAACCCGCGCTGGATGACCCTGACGGGCCGCGCGCTCAGCATCATATCCATCCTGTTCCTGCTGCTGGACGCGGGCATGAAGCTGCCCCCGCTGGCGGTGGTGGGGGAGACGATGGCGGCGATGGGCTGGCCCGCCGATGCGGGCACAGCGCGGATGCTGGGCGGGATCACCATCGCCGCGACCCTGCTCTATGCCTGGCCGCGCACGGCGCTGCTCGGTGCGATCCTGCTCACCGGCTATCTCGGCGGGGCGATCGCCACCCATGTGCGGATCGCCAGCCCCCTGTTCAGCCATATCCTGTTCGGCGGCTATGTTGCCCTGCTGCTGTGGGGCGGATTGTGGCTCCGTTCCCCGGCGCTTCGCGCGCTGTTGCCATTCAGAACATAGGGAGAGAGATGATGTCCTATATCGACGGTTTCGTGATCGCGGTCCCCACCGCCAACCGGCAGAAATTCATCGACCATGCCCAATGGGCCGACAGCCTGTTCCTGGAACAGGGCGCGACCCGCATACTGGAATGCTGGGGGGACGATGTGCCCGACGGAAAGGTCACGGATTTTCGCGGCGCGGTGAAGGCGACGGCGGAGGAGACGGTGGTCTTTTCCTGGATCGAATGGCCGGACAAGCCGACGCGCGATGCCGCCATGGGTCGGATGCGTGAACTGATGGAGACCGACGATCGTTTCAATCCCCGGACGAACCCGACGCCCTTCGATGGCGCCCGCATGATCTATGGCGGTTTTACACCCGTCGTGAAGCTGGAGAAGTAGGATGGCTAATACACATGGCGATTTCATCTGGTATGAGCTGCTGACCGGCGATGCCGACGCGGCGCAGGCCTTTTATGGCAAGGTGATCGGCTGGACCGTGGCGGACAGCGGCCAGCCCGGCATGGATTATCGCATCGTCAACGCGGGTGGGGCCAGTGTCGGCGGTCTGATGGGAATCACCCCGGACATGGCGGCGAAGGGCGCCCGTCCGGCATGGCTCGGCTATGTCGCCGTGGACGATGTGGACAAGGTGGTGGAGAGCATCGCTCATGGCGGAGGCAATGTGGCGATGCCCGCCACGGACATCCCCAATGTCGGCCGCATCGCGCTGGTGACGGACCCGCAGGGCGCGCATTTCTATGTGATGAAGCCCATCGGGGAAGGCACCAGCCTGGCCTTCTCCTACGACATACCGCGTGATGGCCATGTCGCCTGGAACGAACTCGTCACCTCGGACCAGACGGCGGCATGGCATTTCTATGGCGTGCGGTTCGGCTGGACCAAGGATGGCGAGATGGAGATGGGTGCGCTCGGCACCTATGACTTCATCCGTCATCACAGCCCGACCGGCGGCGTGATCGGCGCGATCTTCACCGGCACGGCGGAGATGGGGCCGCCGCACTGGAACCAGTATTTCCGCGTGCCCGACATCGACGTGGCCAAGGCGGCGGTGGAGTCTCTTGGCGGCAGCGTCATCAATGGCCCGATGGAGATCCCTGGCGGCGACTTCGCGCTCAACGGCATCGACCCGCAGGGCGCACACTTCGGTCTGGTCGGCAAACGCGTGCCCCCGCAGGCCTAGGAGGCAGGACCATGCGCAAGATCACCCCCTGCCTCTGGTGCGACGGCACGGCGGAGGAGGCCGCGACCCTCTACACCTCGCTGTTGCCCGACAGCCGCATCGACCGGATCGTGCGGGCGCCGTCGGACAATCCTTCGGGGCCGGAAGGCGCGGTGCTTATGGTCGAGTTCACGCTGGCGGGCACCCGGATGATCGGTCTCAACGGCGGCCCCAACTTCCCCTTTACCGAGGCGATCAGCTTTCAGATCGAGACGGAGGATCAGGCGGAGACCGACCGCCTGTCCGACGCGCTGATCGGGGACGGGGGAAGCCAGAGCCATTGCGGCTGGCTCAAGGACCGCTGGGGCATGAGCTGGCAGATCGTGCCGCGCCGCCTGACCCAGTTGCTGGTCGATCCCGATCACGGGGTGGCCCGGCGCGCCAGCCAGGCGATGTTGACGATGATGCGTATCGATATCGCCGCACTGGAAGCGGCCGCAAAAGGAACCGCACTGGAAGCGGCGGCGGACGGGGCAACAAAAGAAGAAAATGCCGGTGCCTGACTTCTACGGCCACCCCTTCTCCTCCTATAGCTGGAAGGGCCAGATCGCCTTTTACGAGAAGCATGTCGATTTCACCTGGCATGTCGTCGAGCCGGGGCCGGTGCTGGATGAACTCAAGGCACTGTGGCCGCTCGCCAAATTCCCGGTGCTGGTGGACGAGACCGGGGTCTATATCGAATCCTCGATCATCATCGAACATGTCGACCGGCTCGCCCCCGGCCATGGCAGGCTGATCCCCGCCGATCCAAAGGCGGCGTTGCAGGTCCGCTTCATGGACCGTGTGTTCGACAATCATGTCATGGACGTGATGCAGCAGGTGGTGAGCGAATATCTGCGCGCCCCCGCCGACCGGGACATGACGCGCATCGCGCCCGTCCATGCCGCGCTCGACACCGTCTATGGCTGGCTGGACGACAATCTGCCGGATGCCGACTGGGCCTGTGGGACAGACTTCACGATGGCGGACTGCGCGGCGGCGCCCGCGCTGTTCTACGCCGACTGGGTGCATCCCATCCCGGACAGCCTGCCGCGCCTGAAGGCCTATCGCGCGCGCCTGCTCGCCCGGCCTTCGGTGGTCAGGGCCGTGGATGGCGGGCGACCCTATCGCCCATATTTCCCGCCCGGCGCGCCGGACCGGGACTGAATTTCAGGAGGACAGGATGACCGAGACGCCGGAAGGCTTGAAAGAACTGACCGTCACCCGCCACATCGCCGCCCCGCCGGAGGTGGTGTGGCATGCCTTGACCGAACGACAGGCCGAATGGTGGTGCCCCAAACCCTGGACCGTCGAGATCGTGGCGCAGGATCGCCGCCCCGGTGGCAGCGCGGCCATGGTCATGCACGGCCCGGATGGCGAGCATATGCCGCAGGAGGGGATTTATCTGGCCTATGAACCGGGCCGCCGGTTCGTCACCACCGATGCGCTGGTGCTGGACGTCGCGACCGGCGATTTCGCGCCCGCAGGCCCCTTCATGGTCGGCATCTGGGAAATCGCGCCGGAGGGTGAGGGCACCCGCTACACCGCCCGCGCCCGCCACTGGACGCAGGAGGCCATGCAGCAGCATGCCGCCATGGGCTTTGTCGAAGGCTGGACCATCTGCGCGGACCAGCTCGCGGCGCTCTGCGAGGCATAGGGGCCACCGTTTCGCGCACCATCTTCCCGGGGAAGGGCTTCCCAGGACGGGACAGTTGCGGGAAACGGGTGGTTAATCGACTAGGGGGAATCACCTGCCCGCCCATAAGCATGCTCCTCATTTCCGGTGAATATCATCCTGGCCCGCGGACCGTCCATCGACGCCGCGCCCATGGGGTTCCCCGCAGAGGAAGCATGGATCATGTGGGCTGAGATTGTCAGGCGGGCCAAGCGCGGGATATACGACCGCCTGTGCGCGTCCGTGTTCGAGACGGCGCCGATCCGCCAGCAGCAGGACGGCGTCGTCCTCTTCTCCATGATCGGCACGGCGGTGATGACCCCCTATATGGTGGCGATCAAGTCGCTCCATCATCATCTGCGCCGGGGCCGCGTCGTCATCATGGACGATGGCACGCTGACCCGGTCGGACCGTGCGGTCCTGCGCCAGCATCTCGACGATCCGCAGATACTGTCGCTCAGCCATGTCGATGTCGGTCCCTGCCCGCGCGGCGGGACGTGGGAGCGGCTGCTGACCATCCTCGACATGGCGGCGGACGATTATGTGATCCAGCTGGATTCCGACACCGTCACCCTCGGCCCCGTTCCCCATGTCGAGCAGGCGATCGACGCCAATGCCAGCTTCACCCTGCTGGGCGCGGAGACGCCGGTCCAGACCATCCTCGACGTGGAGAGTTTCACCCGCCGCTTCTTCCCCGGCGGGCAGCCAGGCCAGGAGGATTATCACGGCCATATCCAGGGCGCGACGGAGGCCATCCTGACGGAGCTGGAGATAGAGGGGCTGGCGCGGCCCCGCTATGTGCGCGGATGTTCCGGCTTTGCGGGCTTTGCGCGGGGCAGCGACCGGCGGATCGCCACCGCCTTCTCGCAGGCGGCCGGCGCCCGCATGGGTGCGCGGTGGACGGAATGGGGGACAGAGCAGATCACCTCCAACTTCGTGATCGCCAACACCCCCGATGCCCGCATCCTGCCGCCGTCCCTCTATGAGAATTACTGGGGCGACGCGCCGGTCGACGATGTGCGCTTCCTGCATTTCATCGGCACCTATCGCTGGCATGAATGGCAGTATCAGCGCCGTTGCCTCGACGCGATCCGCACCCTGAAGGCAGCCCGCCGCCCGGCGAGTGCGCTCCGCAGGGGGCAGGAGACGGCACGCCCGGCCTGACGGATGGCGCGCGCCCGGTCCGGCAGGGCAGGGGCGCCAAGTTTCCCGTTTCCCGCTGCCCTTCGCGATGCGCGACAGCCAGCAACAGCCCGGCGAGAGGCCGCATAACCAGAGCATGAAGATCGCCCGCCCGATGACCCCCATCCGATGACTCCCATCCGATCATGGCTCAAACAGCCCGCGACCTTGTTGTTCGCGCTGCTGGTCGGCGTGGCCGCGCTGCCGGTGTTGTTGTCGTCGGTGCCGGGGATGGCCGACCTGCCCAACCATATCGCCCGGCATCATATGCTCTATCATGCGGGCGAGGGCGGGCCGCTCGACGGCTTTTTCGCGGTGCAGTGGCGCTGGATCGGTAATCTGGGCGTCGACCTGCCGGTGATGCTGGGCATGCACTGGCTGGATGCGGAGACGGCGACGCGGCTGGTCGTCGCCTGCATCGCGCCGTTGATGGTCATCGCGATCCTGCTGCTGTCGCGTATCGCCCATGGGTCGGTCAGCGCCAGCGCGATGCTGGCCCTGCCCTTGGTCTTTCACCGCGCCTGGCTCTATGGTTTCGTCAACTATTGCATGGGTGTCGCGCTCGCCCTGCTGGTCCTTGCGCTCTATCTCGCCCGACCGCCCCGCTCGTGGCGTGGCGGGCTGTTCTTCGCCATGGCCGCGATACTGGTCTGGACGGCGCATCTCGGCGGCTGGGCGATCCTGCTGGTGGCGGCGGGCTGTGCGGAACTGGCCGGCATTCGCTCCCTGCGCGATTTCGTTGCCAGCACCATGCGCCTGCTGCCATTGGCGGCGCCGCTCGTGCCCCTGCTGTTGTGGCGCGGCGTCTCCAGCGGCCCCGCCTTCGCCTATGCGGAGCAGGGATTGCTCTGGGCCAAGGCGATGAACTTCGTGATGATCCTCAAGGGCTGGTCCCGCTATCCCGATCTGCTGGTGACCGGGGCGATCGGCCTGCTGGCCCTGCTGGCGATTATCTGGGCGGGCGGGCGCCGGTTCGACCCGCGCCTGCTGCTCGCCGGCCTTGCGCTCTGCCTGTTGACCATCGTCACGCCCACCACCGTGCTGGGCAGCTGGGGCGCGGACTTCCGTATCGCGCCGGTGGCGGGGATATTCCTGCTCCTCTCCATCGGTCCCGCGCGCGATCCCCGGCGCGAGAGGCTGCTCTTCGCCGCAGGGACGCTGCTGTTCCTCACCCGCGCCATCGGCATCACGGCCAGCTGGCGGCAGGCCAGCGCGGCGGCGGAGCAGCGGCTGACCCTGCTTGACGATGTGCCGCGCGGCAGCCGCCTCGGCTTCCTGCTGGTCCACACGGATTGCGACACGCCCTGGGCGCTCAGCCCGGACCGCAAGATCGCCAGCCTGGCGGTCACCCGGCGCGATGTGTTCATCAACACGATGTTCAAGGTGGAGGGGGCGGACCTGATGACCATCCGCGATCCGCATGATCGCGCGCTGTGGTTCGACCTGTCCGAGGATGTCGATGCCCACTGCCCGGCCAGGACGGTCGACCGTACCGCGCTGGCCCGGCGGCTAGAGGCGATGGCGCGGGATCGTTTCGACCGGATATGGATAGCGGGCATGCCCGCGCAGGGCCTGCCGCTGCCGCGCGGCTATGCCGTTCGGCGGGTGCAGGGCGGCGATAGTCTGGTTGGCCGGACGCTCTAGAGCATTTTCGAAGCAGAGGACATCATCTGCCGGCTCGGATCATGCTCTGGGGCGACCAATCGCGCTCCCGCCACGGCTCACCACCAAGGTCGTCCCCTTGTTCGCAACGGCAATATTGTCGCCCGCATCGCCGCCGGGTCATCCCGCATCCCGGTTTACAAACTGTCGCAATCTTGTCGCCGTTCGGCGCTAGGTCGGCGCGCCGCCGCTGGCGACCCTTCTCCTAAATCCCCGCAATTGCTGGCCTTTGCAGCTATTTACCCGATTCGTTTTGTTCGACAGGCGGGTTAACATTCTGTTGCAAGATGGCAACATGCGTAACAATCAAGCAATGGACCAGACATAATTTGCTTGTGCGCCGCACCATGCGGGCGCACATTCGCTGTCGTTGAGGGAGCGGATTGCCCTGACGTGCCCAAATAGAGGCGCGGTAAAAGGCGGCGACCATCCATCAACGCAGGTGGAATGATCGCATTCATTCAAGTTAAGGGGAAGATTAACCCATGCGTAAGTCCATTCTCGGCCTTTCGGCTTTTGCTCTTGTTGCCATCGCAACGCCTGCTTTCGCAGCGGATGATGATGGTCTCGGCCTGACCATTACCGGCAGCGCGACCGTTGTTTCCGACTATCGCTTCCGCGGTGTCTCGCAGTCGAACGAAGACGTTGCGATCCAGAGCAGCGTGACCGTCACGCACACCAGCGGCGCCTATGTCGGCTTCTGGGGCTCGACCAACAAGGGTCAGGGCGAACTCGACGTCATCGGCGGCTTCAGCCATGAACTGGTCCCCGGCCTGACCGGCGACATCGGCGTGACCTACTATCTCTATCCCAACCGTCGCGACGTTGGTGGCCCGATCGCCTATTCCAACGCTGGCACGCTGTCCGGCCTGAACGCCGCCAACGAGCTGGTCGAGCCTTATGTCTCGCTGTCCGGCACCGTTGGTCCGGTCTGGGGCAAGGTCGGTTTCGCCTGGGCGCCCAAGCAGGACTATTTCCAGACAGCGGACGGTCGTCGCAACGAGAACACCTATGTCTGGGGTGACTCCAGCATCGCCATCCCCAACACGCCGCTCAAGCTGACCGGCCATGCTGGCTGGACGTCGAACCACTATCTGCGTTCGGTCTTCAATGACGGCCTGTCCAGCAGCAAGGCTGACGTGATCGACTATGGCGTCGGCGCATCGGCCAGCTACAAGGCGCTGACCCTGGGCGTGAACTTCATCAGCACCAACGTGCCGAAGCGTTATATCGGCTTCAGCAGCTATACTTCGGGCACGTACAGGGCGCGCGAAGTTTATGGCGCTGACAACACGGTCGTTTTCTCGCTCGGCGCGGCTTTCTGATCGCATCCGACGAACTGCAAGGAGGGGCCGTGGCGCAAGCTGCGGTCCCTTTTTCATGTCCGGCCTTTTCGGGTAGATGGAAATGCCGACCCAGCCCCAATGGACCGCCTTCAGCGGCCGAAGCTCCAGCGGGCAGGGCGCACCCTCGCGATCTATGACAGGCCCTGCGCGACGCTTGAGTCATTCTCGATAGCCGATGAGGGCGCGATCCGCATAGGTTCGCCTCCGCCCCTGTCGTCCAATCGTGAGGCCCCGGATGCGCCCTGGCGCAACAATCTATCTGCTCAGACATGGCGAAACCGAATGGAACGCGGGCGGCCGGTTCCAGGGGCGGCTGGATTCGCCCCTCACCGCAAAGGGTCTGGCGCAGGCACGGGCCGCCGCACGGCGCCTCGCCGACCTCGCTCCTGTCGCTGACGCGCTCTGTTCCAGCCCGCTGGGCCGGGCACAACAGACGGTCGAGGCGATCCGCGCCGCACACGCCTATCCCGCCGTCCAGTGGGACTGGCGGCTGGCGGAGGTGTCGCTCGGCAGTTGGGATGGCCTGACCCATGTCGACATCGACGCCTGCTGGCCCCATCATCTGGATGGGGCATCCCGTTACGACTGGTATTTCCGCGCCCCGGACGGTGAAAGCGCGGAGGATGCCGCCGCCCGCGTGCGAAGCTGGCTGTGGGAGCAGGAAGGCACCGTCGTCGCCATATCCCATGGCCTGTTGAGCCGGATCATCCGGGGCATCTACCTCGACCTGCCGTGGGAGCGCGCATTGGAACTGCCCGTCGATCAGGATTGCATATGGCGACTGGCCGATGGGGAAGTCTCCGCCCTTGCCACCTGATGCTGGAGCGGTTCCGGCCGAAACGCCCCTCTCGCTGGCTTTCCATCGCTGTATCGACGGGCTGGTCTATGGCTATGCGCTGGCGGGCATCCGTCAGGGCAGGCCCTGCTGGCGCCGGACCGACCGGCCGCTCATCCTGTCCTGGACAGAGCAGGCGGGATGGGTGGTCAGCGACGAGGCAGGTACGATTCTCAGCCGCCCCTGGGACGTCGAGAAGGCCGCGCAGGGCGCGCTCCCGCCCGAGGGCATATGGGTCAGTCGCAAGGGTGACAAAAGCTATGTCTATGTCCTGCATCATGATCCGGCGGGGTGATCCACCCTGCGACCCGCCCGATTCTCCCGCCAAAGCACCCCGGCTGACCGCTCCGTCCAAAGCGCCATACGCACCCGCGCATTGACCTGGCCCGCGACCCGCCGCATGCGCCATGACCATGTCCAGCCTGCATGACAGCATCGCCGCCCTTGCCCGCCATGGCGAGGAGTATCGCATCGAAGCGCCCGAGCCATGGGCGCAGGGGCGCACCCTGTTCGGTGGTATGACGGCGGCCCTGTCCCACGCGGCCCTGCGGCTCGCCCATGGCGATCCTGGTCCGTTGCGGAGCGCGCAATTCACCTTCATCGGCCCGGCGACCGGCCAGCTTGCCTTCCGCCCGACCCTGCTGCGGCGGGGCCGCTCCTCCGCCATCGTCGGGGTGGATTGCTGGAATGAGGAGGGGCTGGTTGCCCGCTCCACCTTCACCTTCGCCGGTCCGCGCGAGAGCGCCGTCGCCCATGACCTCAGCCCGCGCATGGCGGTGCCGCCGCCGGAGTCCTGCGCGCCGTTCCACCGCACCACCAGGCCGCTCAAGGGCTTCCTCGGCCAGTTCGAGTTTCGCTTCGCCGCCGGATCGCGCCTGTTCGAGGATGCGACAGGGGGTGGTGGGCGACCCGAATTTGCCGTCTGGGTCCGTTTCCGCGAAGCGGCGGGGGAAGATCGCATCACCGCGCTCCTGGCGCTGGCCGATGCGCTGCCCTGCGCCGCCATGGCGCATTTCCCGAAACCCGCGCCGTTGAGCACGCTGACATGGTCGGCGGATTTCCACCAGCCGCTGCCGGAGGGAGGCGGCCTCCTTCCCGAGGACTGGCACCTGGTCTGGTCGTCCAGCGAGGCGGCGGCGGACGGCTATTCCATCCAGAATATGCGTGTCTTCAATGCCGAAGGCGTGCCGCTCCTGTCCGCGCGGCAACTCGTCGCGATCTTCGTGTAAGGCGGGGACTTCGCGCCTTCATGCAGCGACGCTCTCATCCTCGCTCATCAGCCATGTCAGCCCTTCCCCGTCGGGCGTGAACAGACGCCGTCAGGCCATGTCCAGCCATTTGGGTCGGTATGAAAATCAATGCTATACATTCGGGCAACTCCGCCCGCCCATCTGGTGCAAGAGCCTTGCCAAAATGCGAACCGTGCGACCAGCCCCATGTCCTGCGATTAAACGCACGATCGTTAGATTATTCATTGCCAAAGCGGGATTTCATGACCAATGAACAGGTCTGTTCTTCACGGCCAGCATAAAGAAGTGCCCGCACCATGACCCTTTGCCGCACCCGCCCGCCCGCAGTTACCCCCGCATGAGTGCCCCCATTCTTTCCACCACGCTCAACCCGGACAGCCCGGAGGCGCAGGTGCGCGCCGCGCATAACCGCGCGCTGGCCGGGGAATTGCGCGGCAAGGTCGCGGCGGCGGCGCTCGGCGGCAATCAGGCCTCGCGCGATCGCCATGTCTCGCGCGGCAAGCTGCTCCCCCGCGACCGTGTCGAGCGGCTGCTCGATCCCGGCTCGCCCTTTCTGGAGATCGGCCAGCTCGCCGCCAACGGCCTTTATGGCGACGAAGTGCCCGGCGCGGGCGTGATCGCGGGTATCGGGCGGGTATCGGGCCGCCAGTGCATGATCCTGTGCAACGACGCCACGGTGAAGGGCGGCACTTACTATCCCACCACGGTCAAGAAGCATCTGCGCGCGCAGGAGGTTGCGGAGGCGAACTTCCTGCCCTGTATCTACCTCGTCGATTCGGGCGGTGCGAACCTGCCCCATCAGGCGGAGGTCTTCCCCGACCGCGACCATTTCGGCCGCATTTTCTTCAACCAGGCGAATATGAGCGCCAAGGGCATCCCGCAGATCGCCTGCGTCATGGGCAGCTGCACCGCGGGCGGCGCCTATGTCCCCGCCATGTCGGACGAGACGGTGATCGTCCGCAACCAGGGCACCATCTTCCTCGCCGGGCCACCGCTGGTGCAGGCCGCGACGGGCGAGGTCATTACCGCCGAGGATCTGGGCGGTGGCGACATGCATGGGCGCAAGTCCGGCGTGGTCGATCATGTCGCCGACAATGACGAGCATGCCCTGACCATCGTGCGGGACATCGTCTCGACCTTCGCCCTGCCGCACGACCCCCGCGTGGCGATCCGCGAACCCCGCGCGCCCAAATATCCCGCCGAGGATCTCTACAGCATCGTCCCCGACGATGTCCGCGCGCCCTATGACGTGCATGAGGTGATCGCGCGCCTTATCGACGGGTCGGAGTTTCACGAGTTCAAGGCGCTATATGGCACGACCCTCGTCTGCGGCTTCGCCCATATCTGGGGCCAGCCGGTCGCGATCCTCGCCAACAATGGCGTGCTGTTCTCCGAAAGCGCGGTCAAGGGCGCGCATTTCATCGAACTGGCCTGCCAGCGCCGCATCCCGCTGCTGTTCCTGCAAAATATCTCCGGCTTCATGGTCGGCGGCAAATATGAGCAGGAGGGCATCGCCAAACATGGTGCGAAACTCGTCACCGCCGTCGCCACCGCCACCGTGCCCAAGATCACCGTGCTGATCGGCGGCAGTTTCGGCGCGGGCAATTATGGCATGTGCGGCCGCGCCTACTCGCCCCGCTTCCTCTTCACCTGGCCGAACGCGCGCATCTCCGTGATGGGCGGTGAGCAGGCCGCCTCCGTCCTCGCCACCGTCCATCGCGACGCCGCCAAATGGACGCCGGAAGAGGCCGAGGCGTTCAAGGCCCCCGTTCGCCAGAAATATGAGGATGAGGGCAACCCCTATTATGCCACCGCGCGCCTGTGGGACGATGGCGTCATCGACCCCGCCCAGACCCGCGACGTGCTGGGCCTGGCACTGGCCGCCACCCTCCAGTCCCCGATCGCCGACCGCCCGGCCTTCGGTGTGTTCAGGATGTGAGGGTGGGATGAGTTTCATGGAATCCCTCCTCATCGCGATCAAGGACAGCCCGCTCATTGCGGCAATCCTTGCCGTTGCCGGACTCGTCACCCTCGCCGTCCAGTTGTGGCGATTGTTTCAGCAAACTCTCGCCATTATCGGAGGATATTTTGGTTCTGCCGGCTGGCTGGGTAAGCGATTTTCCCCAGGGTTTTATGACAGGCGGGCAGACCGATGTATTGAAGATCCGGTCGTACTGATTCTGGAGCTTGGTGGGTCTGGATCGGCGATGCTGTTTCTCGCCATTGCCTATTTCGGTTCACTTCTTTCGGTGAAGCTGAATACCCTGATCGGTATCCGCGTCGGTCCCCTGGATATAATTTTTGTCTGGTCGATGGCCTTTGCTTCGGCGGCACAGCTTGTACGATTTTTTCTTCTTGTCGGTGATCTGCGCGCCGCGATGCAGCGTCGTACACATGGAATCCAGAAGCCATGATCAAATCCCTCCTCATCGCCAATCGTGGCGAGATCGCCTGCCGCATCATCCGCACCGCGCGCCGTCTTGGCGTGCGGACCGTCGCGGTCTATTCCGACGCGGATGCGCAGGCGCTGCATGTGCGGGAGGCTGACGAGGCCGTCCATATCGGCCCCTCCGCCGCGCGCGAATCCTATCTTGTCGCGGGCAAGATACTCGCCGCCGCGAAAGCCACCGGCGCGGAGGCGATCCACCCCGGCTATGGCTTCCTCAGCGAAAACGCCGAATTCGCGCAGGCGGTCATCGACGCGGGGCTGGTGTGGGTCGGTCCCAACCCGTCCAGTATCACGGCCATGGGCCTGAAGGATGCCGCCAAGACACTCATGGCGGCGGCGGGCGTGCCCGTCACCCCCGGCTATATGGGCGAGAACCAGCAGCCCGCCTTCCTGGCCGAGGAGGCTGCCAAGATCGGCTACCCCGTGCTCATCAAGGCGGTGGCGGGCGGCGGCGGCAAGGGCATGCGGCTGGTCGAGGCGCCCGCCGACTTCATCGACGCGCTCGCCTCCTGCCAGCGGGAAGCAAGCGCTTCGTTCGGTAACGGCCATGTCCTGATCGAGAAATATATCCAGCGTCCCCGCCATATCGAGGTGCAGGTGTTCGGCGACACCCACGGCAATATCGTCCATCTGTTCGAGCGCGACTGCTCCCTGCAACGCCGCCATCAAAAGGTGATCGAGGAAGCCCCGGCCCCCGGCATGGACGAAGCCACGCGCGAGGCCCTGTGCGCCGCGGCGGTCAAGGCGGCGGCGGCGGTCGACTATGTCGGCGCGGGCACCATCGAATTCATCGCGGACGGCTCCGAAGGGCTGCGCGCGGACCGTATCTGGTTCATGGAGATGAACACCCGGTTGCAGGTCGAGCATCCCGTGACCGAGGAGATCACCGGCGTCGATCTGGTCGAATGGCAGTTGCGGGTGGCGAGTGGGGAACCGTTGCCCAGGCGGCAGGATGCGTTGAGCATCAACGGCTGGGCGATGGAAGCGCGGCTCTATGCGGAAGACCCGGCGAAGGGATTTTTGCCCAGTATCGGGCGGCTGGACCTGCTGAAATTTGGCACTGCGCCGGGCGGTCGCATCGACACTGGCGTCTATCAGGGTGCGGAGGTTTCGCCCTTCTATGACCCAATGATCGCAAAGGTGATCGCGCGGGGCGAGAGCCGTGACGAGGCTCGCCAAAACCTTGGCGCGCAATTGACCGGCAGTGCGGTCTATCCGGTCAAGACTAACGCCAGCTTCCTTGTAAAAGCGCTGGAGCATCCGGCCTTTGTTGCGGGGGACGTGGATACCGGCCTGATCGGCCGGGATGGCGAGGTGCTGGCCGAACCGCCCGTCCCATCGGCGGAGGCGCTGAGCAGGGCCGCATCGACTCTCACGCCCGGATCAGGTCTGTGGGGTTTCCGCCTCAACGCAGCCCCTCTTGCGACCGCGTCTTTCCTGCTCGACGGGGAGGCAGTGGAAGTGACCCTCTCGTGGGGCGGTACATCGGAACCGCAGCCATCGGCTCTCGTCACGGAGCAAGGCCAGGCATGGCTACTCACCCCCTGGCGCACCGATGGCACCCACACCGCCGCAGGC
Source organism: Sphingobium sp. (assembly GCA_036384115.1). GTDB lineage: Bacteria > Pseudomonadota > Alphaproteobacteria > Sphingomonadales > Sphingomonadaceae > Sphingobium. Next base: position 27,334 of record DASVMZ010000128.1, on the reverse strand, counting down.
GACGGCGCCATCCTCTCCCCCATGCCGGGCCGCGTCATCGCGGTGGATATCGCGGCGGGCGATGTCGTGACCAGGGGCCAGAAACTCCTCACCCTCGAAGCCATGAAGATGGAGCATAGCCTCACCGCCCCCTTCGACGGCGTGGTGGCGGAACTCAACACCAGCGCGGGCGCGCAGGTGCAGGTGGATGCGCTCCTTGTGCGGATCGAGGCCAGCGAAGCCGCCGCAGGGTGAGCGTCGATCAGGGATTGATCGACTGGGTGGAGGAGAGCCTCGCCCCCCTCGGCACTCTGACCCTGCGACAGATGATGGGCGGCGCGACGCTCTATCTCGACGGCACCATCTTTGCGCTGATCGCCGACGACCTGCTCTGGTTCAAGTCGGACGCGGTCAGCGACGCGGCATGGGACGCCGCCGGTTGCCCCCGCTTCACCTATGTCTTCGCCAACGGGCGAGAGGGTAGCATGAACTACCGCCGCGCGCCGGAGGATGTCCATGACGACCCAGACGTGATGCGGCAATGGGCGACACTGGCGCTGGAAGCCGGAGCGCGGGCCCCCGCGAAGAAACCGAAACGTAAAAAAGGATAGCGACCATGGCAGGCAGGCATTTCGACCAATGGACCGTGGGCGACCGGCTCACCCATGACATCCGCCGCACGGTGACGGAGACGGACAATCTCCTTTTCTCCGTCATGACCCATAATCCCCAGCCGCTGCATATCGACGTGGAGGCGGCAAAGGCGTCCGAATTCGGCCAGATTCTCGTCAACGGCACCTTCACCTTCGCGCTGATGATCGGCCTGACGATCGGCGACACGACGCTGGGCACGCTGATCGCCAACCTGGGCTATGACAAGCTGGTCCATCCAAAACCCGTCTTTCTGGGCGACACGATGCGCGCGACCAGCGAGGTGGTGGCATTGCGCGAGTCCAGATCGCGGCCCACGGCGGGTGTCGTCACCTTCTCCCACGAACTGCTCAACCAGCGCGATGAGCTGGTGTGCACATGCCTGCGCATGGCGATGCTCAAAAAAACGGGCTGAACGCCGCAGATTGTTTGCGTGGTAACGCTAGTTTGTTGAATAGAAAAGGAAATATCATTCTATTTCGGTTAAAGTGCGCATTTTGCACCTGCAAGTAATAGCCGATGAATACTATGCAACTGACGAAACTTTGATCCTGTGGCATGACATCCTCGGAGAGGGTGATTCTACTGTGGGGAATTTTATGCAGGCGCACGTCAACGAACCAGATTCTTTGAGACCGGCAAGGGAGGAGAAGCGTTCGCGTTTCGCCTGGCTGCCGAAAAGGGTCGGCAGCGGCAAATGGATATGGCTGACGCGATACCGTGTCACCTCGCGATTCTTCAGGGATTGAGAGCGGTGCCGGGGGGCGCCGCTGCTGGGTGGGCGTGCCGTCCTGCGTGCCCGCAGGTCAGCCTGCGTCGCGTATCATCTTGAAACCATACATCAGATGTTCGAGCTGGCCGTCCGGCACGGGCGGGAAGAGCAGGGGTGTGCCGGTGTCGCGGATCGTGTCGATCTCGCGCGCTACATCCTCCACCGTCCATTGCGGCTGGTACACGCCCGGCGTCTCCGCGACATAGGCGCGCGCCACGCGGCCGCCCATCGCCACCAGCATTTCACCGGAGATGGAACAGCTTTCATGGCCCAGCCATGCCACGGCGGGCGCCACCATTTCCGGCTCCATCGGCGGGAACTTGCTGGTGTCGATACCGTCGGACATGCGCGTCACCGCGGCGGGGATGATGACATTGCTCTTCACATTGTCATGCTGCCCCTCGATGGCGGCGGTCTGCGACAGGCCGTGCAACCCCGCCTTGGAGAGGGCGTAGTTCACATTGTTGGACTTGCCATACAGGCCGTTGATCGAACTGGTCAGGATGATGCGGCCATATTTCTGCGCCAGCATGATCGGGAAAGCCTCCCGCACCACATGGAAGGCCCCGCGCAGATGGACGTCGAGGACGAGGTTGAAGTCCTCATAGCTCATCTCGGCCAACGGCGCCCGGCGGACATTGCCCGCGCTGTGGATGAGGATGTCGATGCGGCCAAAGGCCTGGATGGCGCTCTGGACGATGGCCTTGCCGCCCTCGACCGTCGCCACGCTGTCGGTGTTGGCGACCGCCTTGCCGCCCAATGCCCTGATCTCGCGGACCAGCGCGTCCGCCGGTCCCTCGTCGGTGGCGTCGCCCGACAGGCTGGCGCCCGGATCATTGACCATGATCTTCGCGCCCCGCTCCGCCAGCAACAGCGCATAGGCCCGGCCCAGGCCACGCCCGCCGCCGGTTATCACGGCGACGCGATCGTCGAACCGCAGCTGGGCATCGGACATGGGGGCTTCCTCTCGCTAATCAACACAGGTGTCGGGTGCTTATTAGGGGCGCGGAGATGCTCCTGCAATGGGGAGAAGCGGGGCCATCCGATCCGTTCCCTCGATGCCGTCATCCCGAACCGGCCGCGCATTCCATTCGGCAGGCGGCACAAGCGTCACGGGAGGCAGGGCTGGCGTCGATGAATCAGGGCCGGGATCGTCCCCTGTGCCTCACGCCACCACACCCCCCGCGCGCAACGCGGCGATCCGCTCCGGGGCCAGGCCCAGCACGTCGCGCAATATCGCATCGGTATGCTCGCCCAGCACGGGGGGTGCATCGGGCACCGGCTGCGGCTCGCCCACATATTTGATCGGGCGGTTGACGATGGGGATGCGGCCCAGCGTCTTGTGCTCCGTCTCCACCACCATCTCCCGCGCCACCGCCTGCGGCTGCGACAGCGCGTCCTTCACGCCCAGTATCGGTGCATGCGGCACCTGATGCTCGGTGAACAGTGCGACCAGATCGTCGACGTCATGCTGGCGGGTGAAGGCGGAGACGATGCCGTTCACCGTCTCGCGATTGTCCCGCCGCTTCTCGATCATGTCGAAACGCGGGTCGCCGGCCAGGTCCGGCTGGCCGATGGCGGTGCAGATGCGGCCCCAGAAACTGTTGGTCAGGCACGCGATGATGATCGAGCCGTTGCGCGCCGGAAAGACGCCATAGGGCACCAGATTGGGATGCTGCGACCCTTGCGGCCTGGGGTCTTCGCCGGTGAAGAAGCTGAGTTGCGGCAGATAGGCCAGCATCCCGATCAGCCCGTCCATCAACGCGATGTCGATCAGCTTGCCCTTGCCGGTCCGCTCCCGCTCGTACAGCGCGGCGAGGATGCCGATCGGGCCGTTCACCCCGCCCACCAGATCGCCCAGCGGAATGCCCAGCTTCATCGGCGGCATCCCCGGCTCGCCATTGACGCTGAGCGCGCCCGACATGGCCTGCAACACGATGTCGAAGCTGGGCTGGTCCTTCAGCGGACCCGTCATGCCATAGCCCGATATGGCGCAATAGATCAGGCGCGGGTTGATCGCGCGCAGCGCCGCATGGCCCAGGCCCAGCCGGTCCATCACGCCGGGCCGGTAATTTTCGATGACGATGTCGACTTTCGCGGCCAGTTCCTTGACCAGCGCCACGCCCTCATCGCTTTTCAGGTCGATGACGATGCTCTTCTTGCCGCGGTTGACGCTGAGGTAATAATGGCTCTCCCCCTCGCGAAAGGGGGGGAAGGAGCGGGTCTCGTCGCCCGTGCCCGGCGGTTCGATCTTGATGACGTCCGCGCCCAGGTCGGCCAGCGCCAGCGACGCGGCGGGACCGGCCAGCACGCGCGTGAAGTCCAGGACTTTGACGCCCTGCAAGGGACCGGACCAAGGGCCGGGATCGGGGGTCGCATCACTCTCATGGGTAGGCATTTCTAGGCTGCCTTCATTGGGGATCGGGTGGCGGTTTGCCCGCTTCTCCCCTCGTTCGTCATTCTGAACTTGTTTCAATATCCATTGCACCTTTGCCGCCGCAGCGTGCGGGGAAAGATGGATGCTGAAACAAGTTCAGAATGACGGGGGTGAGCTGCCCCACCCCCGCACACGCAATGCCTACTTTCCGGCCTTGCTCGGCAGTTCGGCGATCGAGGTGCCGAATGCGGACAGCTCGCCGCGATGGGTCGTCGCCTTCTGCTGGATCTCGACGAACTTCCTGCCGTTCTCCTCGAACTTGCGCGTCACGGTGCCGTCGATGTACATCGCATCGCCGTCCGGGTTGTGGCGGCGGATCTGGCACTTGCTCTTGGTCAGGAAGCCATCGTCGCCGATCCAGTTGGTGACGTGATGCGTCAGCCAGCTGCAACGCTCCGGACCGTAATCATAGGCTCCCGGTGCGCCGACTTCGAGAGCGAAGGCCTCGTCCCAGTGAACGCGCTCGGGGCAGTCGGGCACGTTGAAGCGGTTGCGGATACCCAGACCCGGATGGGCCTGCTGCATCTGGTTGGCCAGCTTGTTGGCGCGGATGTAAAGCCCGCCCCAGCCCTGCGCGTAGCAGATGAAGCCGGTCACGGTCATCGGACCCTTCATCATGCGGGGCAGTAACTGGCCCTCGGTCACATCTTCCCAATAACGGGGAACCGCGCCGCGAATTTCCTCTTCCTGATACAGGCGGGTGAATTCGGCCAGTTCTTCCTCGGTGTACTGCTCCACGCGGCCACGCGCTTCGGTGTATTTGGTGCCGCGCTCGCGGGCCTCGTCACGGTCGGTGCGGAACACCCAGCTGTCGCCCTCGGCAACCTTGTCACCCGACTGGTTGAAGAAGTCGACATGATAGATCTGCTGGAAGGACCGGCCGGCGAACTTGGTCTGATGTTCGACCAGATCTTTGAGGTACGCCTCGGTGCGGATCGTGTCGTTGCGCAGCACAGGCTTGTGCCAGGTCCAGTCCGCGCCCGCCCACATGGCGTGGACGCCGGACAGGCCACCGCAATAGCCGGAGATGATGCGGCTGGTGGTGAACAGGAAGCTGGGCAGCGCGACCAGCGAGCCATATTTGGTCTTCTCGGCATAGGCCGGGTCGTTCCACAAAGGATTGTCGTCGCCGATGCCGTGCGCATAGTGACGGATCGAGTCGCGCGTCGCTTCATAGTTCCACGGCTCGACCGTGTTCTCGATCTTGACGCCGATGCGCTTGCGCAGATCGTCGAGGCCTTCCTCGGTGATCTTGGGGAAACGGTTCCCCGTTTTTTCTGCCGTGTCGGCCATGCTATTTTCTCCTGTCTAACTAACTGTCATCCCAGCGCAGGCCGGGATCTGGATAAGGTTGGCACCGCGCCGGCCGCCAGAGATCCCAGCCTGCGCCGGGTGACGACAGGGCGGTCGGTATTTTAGATTGCCACCACCGGGGCTGCCGCCTTGGCCGCTTCCATGTCCCGCAACTTCTTGCGATGCACTTTGCCGGCCGGATTCTTGGGCAGTTCGCTCACAAATTCCACGATGCGCGGGAACTCATGCTGGGCCAGCCGCTCGCGGGTGAAGTCCTGCAATTCCTTGACCAGCGCATCGCTGCCCTCGCAATTGGCGACGACGAACGCCTTGACCACCTGCCCGCGCTGGTCGTCCGGCACGCCGATCACGCCGCACTCCAGCACAGCGTCGTGGCGCAGCATGCTGTTCTCGATCTCGACCGCGCTCATCGTCCAGCCAGCGGAGATGATGACATCGTCCGCGCGGCCGCAATGATAGAAATAGCCGTCCTCGTCGATCTTCGCGCGATCCTTGGTGGTCATCCATCCGCCACCGCGCCACAGCATCAGTTCGCCGATCTCGCCCGGATCGGTCGGCGTGCCGTCGGGCCGCTGCACCTCAAGGCGTTGCCCCGGAACCGCCTTGCCCAGTGAGCCGGGCTTGACGTCAAAATCGCTCGCGCCGGGATAGTTGACCAGCACGACGCCGATCTCGGTCGTGCCATACATGGAGCAGGCGGGAACCTTGAAAACCTCGTCGATCCACTCCAGCGTGCCGGGGTCGATCGGCTCGCCGGTGAAGGACAGTTTCTGGAAATGGAAGCGGAAGTCGCCGACCCCATTTCGGGATGTCTGGCCGCTGTTCTTCATCATGCGATAATGGGTCGCGGCGGCGGAGATATTGGTGATGCCATAATCGTCCAGCGCCTTCATCAGGCGGACGGGATCGAAGCGCCCGGCAAAGGTGCCGGTGGTCACGCCCATCGCCAGCGGGGCGAGCGTGCCGTGCCACAGCCCATGGCCCCATGCGGGGGAAGAGGGGCAGAAAAATTCGTCGCCGGGCCGGATGCCGGTGCCGTACAGGGCGGCGAACATCAACGTCACCAGCGTGCGGTGGCTGTGCCTGACCGCCTCGGGCAGCTCGCGCGTGGTGCCGGATGTGTACTGGAACACGGCCATGTCATTGGCCTTGGTCTTGGGTGCGTAGGTCGTCGGATATTTGGTGATCTCGTCCAGCAGGCCATCGTCGGCCACCACGATGCGCGGGCCATTGGTTCCACGCGCCAGTTCGGCCTTCTCGCGATTGGTGATCAGGATGGTCGGCTTGCAGTCGTCCACGCGCAGCTTGAGCGCATCCGGGCCGAAAAGGGTGAACAGCGGCACGGAGATGGCGCCGGTCTGCATCGCGCCGAACAGGCAGACGTAGAAGGGCAGCGACGGCTCCAGCATGAAGGCGATGCGCTCGCCGGGCGTGATGCCCTGCTCGTCCAGCCAGTGGGCGAACTGCGCGGCCCCGGTCGAGATGGTGTCGAAGCTGTGAATTTCGTCGGACCCGTCGGCATGGGCGATGCGGACGGCGGCGCGGCCCGACCCATCGGCATGGCGGGCGATGCACTCATGGGCGATGTTCAGGACGTCGCGGTCGCCGTCGAACAACTCCCACAGCGCGCCGGAGTTGGCGTGCGCCTGCGCATCGGCGAAGCTCGAATATTCGGTGAGTTTCGTCATCGGCCTGTCGCTGTCCTCTCAACCAGTCCGGGACTCGCCTGTGGCGCTCTTCCGGGACGGCGCAGATATGCCATGCAAAGCTATTCGTTGTAAATATTGAATATTGTTCTCTATATTGAACAATGATACTGGGGATGTCTCATGAGATATGACACTTGTGCAAACCGGGAGGGGACTTGAAATGGTGGAAACGGGCACAGCAGGCAGCGCGCTCTCCCCGATAGTGGAGGTCAGCAAGGCGCCCGCAATATCCCGCGCCGCCGCCGTCCTGCGGCTGCTCGGCAAGAGCGAAACCCCGCTGGGGGTGCAGGCGATCGCCCGCGAACTGGGTCTCGTTCCCTCCACCTGCCTCTATGTGCTGCGCGCGCTGGTGGTGGAGGAGCTGGTCGCCTTCGACGACGACACCAAACGCTATACGCTGGAGGCGGGCGTGCTGACCCTCGCGCGGCAGTGGCTGCGGCGCAACCAGTTCAACGACCTCGCCCAACCGATCCTAGACCGCCTGTGCCACAGTTTCGAGGTGACGATGCTGGGCGTCCAGATCGTCGGCGTCGATCATATGGTGGTGGTCGCGCTGTCCCAGTCCGGGCAGAACTTTCAGCTCTCGACGCAGATCGGCAGCCGCTTTCCCGCGCTCATCAGCGCCACTGGCCGTTGTCTGGCGGCCTTCGGCGATTTCCCGGAGGCGGAACTGAAGCGGCGCTTCGGCGCGCTGCGCTGGGACGAGCCGCCTACGTTCGAGGCATGGCGCGAACAGGTGGCGCAAACCCGTGCGCAGGGGTTCGCGGTCGATGCAGGCAATTATATCGCGGGTGTCACAGTCGTCGCCGCGCCGGTCTGGAAAGCGCGCGGGCGACCCAGCCATGCCCTCGTCGCCATCGGCATCGGCGACGCGCACCGCCGCACGGGCGAGGAACTGGGCGGCGCGCTGATGGCGTCGGCACGGGCGCTGTCGGAGCAACTGGGCGCCGACCTTTCGCGCTGAAGGCTGAGGGCGGGTGATCCGTAGTCCTGCGAAAAGCAGGGGCCTGGGGTAAGGAAACACCCCGCCCTCCTGAACCTGCTTCTGCACGAACATGAAGCCCGACCGTCCCTAATCCGCCCTTTCTCTCAAGGGTCTGCGCCCGACCGTCGCCAAAGAAAAGGGGGCCTAGGCGATCTCTCGCTCCAGCCCCTTGTCCCTGATCCTCGTACCTCGCCTTACGGCTTCTTCACCAGCTTCGGCGCGCCGCGGCCTGCCATGAAGGTGGCGAGGTTGCGATGGAAGTTGGTGATCTTCTGCTCCTGGTGCGGGTTGGGCAGGGTGCCGCGGAAGCCGCGCGACTTCATGCCCTTTTGCACCCACTCCATATTGGCGAAATCCTGCGCCAGGACCGCACCCCATTTCTCGGCGGTCGGCTCGGCATAGACCCATTGGGTCTCCGGCTCTTCGCCATCGGGGTAGCGTTCGATCGCATAGGATTCAAAGATGCACTTGTCCGGATCGTCGCCATAGGGCCGCGCGCGATAGCAAAGCGCGAATGTCACGCCCTGCAATACCGACATATTGGGGAAGACATGCCAGGCCAGGCCCGCTTCGGCCATGTTTTCCGGCGTGATGTCCGGCCATTCCACGCCGCGCCTGGCGTCGTCCGCGCGGGCCGAGGCGAGCCAGTGCTTGATGACATCCTGCGGCGCGGTGCCCTCGGGCAGTTCGTCCACCAGCCGTTTCGCGGCGGCGACCAGAGTGTCGGTCGAGGCGGCGAAGTTCACCGTCTCATAATTTTCGCGCGCAAGCTCGTAGGTGGAGACGCGCGGATCGGCCCCCGCGCCGACGCGCGTGACCGAACTGGACTGCGACATTTGCAAGCTCTTGTCGCGCTCGTCGAAGCCGCTGACGCCATGCATGCCATAGGGCTTGGAATAGGCGTAGAATTGGCCATATTTCAGCAGCTGCGTATGGGTGCCCGCGACATGGTATGGCTCCATGAAGGCCTCCAGCGCGGTCTTCCAGTTGGACGGATAAATTACCCACTGGCGCCATTTATAGCGCATCTTCTCGAAGGCGAAGGCGTCGAGGATGCCCGCGAACGGCTCCAGAAAGTCGCGCAGCGGCTCGCTCTCCAGGTTCATGTTGATGAACAGCCAGCCGCCCCATGTGTCGACCTTTACCGGGGAGAGGGCGGTGTTCTCCTCGGTCAGCGTGCCCTGCCAGTCCTGCGGGTCAAGGATATGGACGTTCTTGCCTTCCAGGTCGAAGGTCCAGCCATGGAAGCCACAGACGATGCGCCGCTTGTTGCCGCACACGCGATTCTGGTCGCAGGGCGTGTCGATCAGGCGGCGGCCGCGATGCGGGCAGACATTATGATAGGCCTTATACTCGTGCTCGGCGGTCTTGAAGATCAGGATGCTGTCGTCGCCAATCTCATAGCTGATATAGTCGCCGACCTTCTTCAGCTCCTCGACGCGGCCGGCCATCTGCCACACCCTGGGCCAGAGCAGTTCCTTCTCCGCTTCGGCATACTCCTTCGACAGAAAGGCCTCGGTGCCATAGGTCAGCGGCTCGCCGACCTCCTCCACCGTGATATTGTCGAAGCCTATCTTGCCGTGCTTGTTCATGACCGTCTCCTCGCCTCGTCTCTCTCGAGGGTTCGCATATCGTGATGCGTGATTCGTTTGCAAACACATACATCAACAGGTGTGTTGGTTATAGCCCGGCCGTCCAGCACGGCCACGTCAATGTCCCCGGACACGGCGGCGCAGGGCGGCGATGTCGACATGTTCGGGTGGATTGCTCGGATTGCACATCTGGAGCGACATAGCCTTATCTCCTGTGCGGCTTCACCGCATAGCTATACAGCTTTACCGTTATAATGAACAATAATGTTGATTATAAATGACTCACGCCGGGTGTCGGGAGGGCGGGAAGATAGACAGCACTGTTGGCTTCAGCTAATCCGCCACCATCATGTGCCGGTCGTCCGGAATGGATGTCTTCACGGAATCTGGAGAGGTTATGCGCGAATATCTGAAGTTCTACATTGGCGGTCAGTGGGTCGACCCGGTCGAGCCGAAGACCGCTGACGTCATCAATCCCGCGACGGAACAGCCCGCAGGCCGCATCTCGCTGGGCGGTGTGGCCGATGTCGACAAGGCGGTCGCCGCCGCGCGCAAGGCCTTCCCCGCATGGTCGAACACGACCCGCGAAGAACGGCTCGACGTCCTGCGCGCCATCCAGGTCGAATATGCCAAGCGCCAGTCCGACCTCGCCGACGCGATCATGGAGGAAATGGGTGCGCCCTCGTCGCTGGCCCATGGTTTCCATGTCGGCCTCGGTGCGGGCCATCTCCAGACCGCCATCGAAGTGCTGGAGAAGTTCGCGTTCGAGGAGACGCGCGGCGCCACCGTCATCCGGCATGAGCCGATCGGCGTCTGCGGTCTCATCACGCCATGGAACTGGCCGATGAACCAGACCTGCGTGAAGGTCTTCCCGGCGCTCGCCACTGGTTGCACCATGATCCTCAAGCCGCCACAGCTCGCATCGCTGTCCGCCCATATCCTGGGTGAGATTCTCGATGCGGCGGGCGTGCCTGCGGGCGTGTTCAACCTCATCCAGGGTTCGGGCGCAGTCATCGGTGCCGCGCTGTCGAAGCATGAGGATGTCGACATGATCTCCTTCACGGGTTCGGAGCCGGTCGGCATCCAGATCCAGAAGGATGCCGCCGATACGGTGAAGCGCGTCGGCCTCGAACTGGGCGGCAAGAGCGCCTGGATCGTCCTGGACGACGAGAAGCTGGCCGAGAGCGTCGCCGGGGCGGCCGCGGGCATGATGGGCAATTCTGGCCAGACCTGCTCCGCCGGTTCGCGCCTCGTGGTTCCCAGGGCGCGCCTGGCCGAGGTGATCGAGGTGGCCACGACGGCGGCCAACGGCGTCACGGTCGGCGATCCCAAGGGCAATTTCGCCATGGGTCCAGTGGTTTCCAAGAGCCAGTACAACATCATCCAGGACTATATTCAAAAGGGTCTGGACGAGGGCGCGCAGCTCATCGCCGGGGGTCTCGGCCGTCCCGAAGGGCTGGATACGGGCTGGTATGTCAGGCCGACCGTCTTCGTCGGCACCAACGACATGGTGATCGCGCGCGAGGAGATATTCGGTCCCGTGCTGGTCATCATCGCCTATGAGGATGCCGACGACGCCGTCGCCATCGCCAACGACAGCAATTTCGGCCTTGGCGGCTATGTCTCCGGCACCGACGTCGCGACGGTCCGGTCGGTCGCGCGGCGCCTGCGGACCGGCGCCATCTGGATCAATGGCGGCTTCGACTTCCACGCGCCGTTCGGCGGCTACAAGCGGTCGGGCAATGGCCGTGAGTGGGGCGATTATGGCTTCCGCGAATATCTGGAAATCAAGTCGATGATCGGCTTCCCTGCCTGACACCAGCCTGTCCGCCGACCCCGCACCGTCGCACGGGGCGGGGCGGCGGCGGCCCCATCCATGTCCGCCCCGTCCTTTGTGACCGGCGCGGGGAAAGGGAGAGAATGACTGACTATCTGATCGCCGAATGCGGCATCCGCATGCTTCACGCGCGCTTCGTCGATGCGGTGTTCCGCAAGGATGAGGAAGATTTCGGCAAATGCTGGGCCGAGGATGCGACATGGAAGATCGCAGGGCTTCAGATGGAAACCCGCGCCGTGATCGCACCGACCTTTGCCAGGCTGCTGGCGGCCTGTGCCCGGGTGCAGATCATCACCAGCCCGGCGCTGCTCGATATCGACGCTGCCAAGGGGACCGCGACCGGCCGCATCCATTGTACCGAACTGGCCAAGATGGGCGATGGCACCTCCGCCATGACGCTGGGCGTCTATTATGACCGCTATGTGCGGGTCGGCGAGGATTGGCTGTTCCAGTTCCGCCACTGGGGCCTGCATTATCGCGGCCCGATCGACCTGTCCGCCGACATGGTGGACTCCGCCGATTTCGGCTCCTTCCCCGGCATGCCCGGCGCCGACGAGCCTACGCTGACCCGGCGCGCGCCGATCGTCTAGGCGGCAGCGAATATATTTATCGGCCGCCCCCTGCATGGCGAAATGCGGTTCAGAGGACAGCAGCGGCCCCATAATCAGGGAAAGTTTGTCCAATGTCAGTGCAATCGGGACGCTACAAGGCCGCAACCATAGCCACACTGGCGGAGGGTTGGAGCATCGAGCGGCTGACCCAGCCCAGCCGCCTGCATGGCGCCAACGGCCTGCGGACCGGTCCCGATGGCCGCATCTATGTGGCGCAGGTCGCGGGAAGCCAGATCAGCGCGATCGACCCGGACACCGGCGAGATCGAGACGATCAGCGCGATGGGCGGCAATATCGTCGCGCCGGACGACCTTGTCTTCGATGACGAGGGCAATCTCTATGTGACGGAGATTACCGAGGGGCGCGTGTCCCGGCTGGCGCCCGATGGCCGCTATGACGTCGTCTATGGCGAGACGCCGGTCGCCAACCCGATCACCTTCCATCAGGGCCGTCTCCTGTCCGGCGAGTGCCGCCCCGGCGGGCGCATCCTGGAACTGGACCGCAATGGCGCCGCGCCGCGCGTCATCCTCGAAGATGTGCTGATGCCCAATGCCTTTGAGGTCGGGCCGGATGGCAAGCTATATTACCCCGTCATGGGACTCAACCAGATCCACCGTATCAGCCTGGACGGCGGGGAACCGGAAGTGGTCGCCACCGACCTGGGCGTGCCCGATTCGGTCAAGTTCGACTCAAAGGGCTTCATCGTCTCGACGCAGGTCGCCAGCGGGCAGGTGCTCCGCATCGACCCGCGCACGGGCGACAAGCAGGTGCTGGCCGACATCGGGCCGGGCCTCGACAATTGCACCTTCGTCGGCGACCGCCTGTTCGTGTCGGGGATCGACGGTCACATCCATGAGATATTGGGCGAGGGCGAGGTAAAGCCCCTGGTCGAGCGCGGTCTGCAATGGCCGCTGGGCCTTGCGGTCGGCGGCGATGGCGCGCTGTTCGTGGCGGACGGAGGGTTCAGCTATACGCTGCGTCCCGGCGGCGCGCTGGAACTGGCGGGTATGTTCTTTACGTCCGGCTATCCCGGCTATGTGCGCGATGTGGTGGCATCCGGGCCGGGCGAATGGATCGTGACCACCGGCAATGGGGATGTCGCCCGCTATCGCCCCGCGGCGGGCGAGAGCGCGTTTCTGGTCAATGGTCTCGACCGGCTCATGGGTGTTGACGTGGCGTCCGGCGGCGCGGTGGTCGTCGCGGAATATGGCACCGGCCGCATCCTCTCGATCTCAGGCGGCGAGACGAGTGAACTGGCGACCGGCCTCGACAAGCCGATGGGCCTTGCCATCGGGTCCGACGGCACCGTCTATATTGCCGAGTCCGCCGCTGGCCGGGTGGTCAAGTTGTCGGGCGGCAAGGTGCAGACTGTGGTCGACGGTTTCCGCCAGCCGCAGGGCATCGCGGTGCAGGGCGGCAAGCTCTATATCGTGGACACGCTTGCCAAGGATGTGACCGAATATGACCTGTCGGCTGGCACGCGGCGCACCATCGCCTCGGCGCTCCCGGTCGGCGCGCCTGCGGGCGTGGTGCCGCCGCTTGCCAAGCCGGTGGGCACGCTCGCCGGGCCGATGATCCCGTTCAGTGGCATTGCGGTGGGCGGTGACGGCACCCTCTATGTCGCGGGCGATGCAGAGGGCAGCGTGCTGGCGATCCGTCGGGGCCACGGGGTAGCGGTCGCATGAAGGGGTGGGGCGTGCGAACGATGGCCTTGCCCTCCACGCAGGCGGGCAGGGCCGTTTCGTACGGGAGCGGCTTGGCTCCCTGTGAATGCCGGGATGGATATATATCTGACCTGAGCTTCCAGTTATCGGAGATGGCGGACATAGCGGACATGCGCCGGTTTCAAAGGTCGGTTTTGGGATAGGCTTCCTCACCTGCGTGGGGGATGGCGTGGCCCACACTGCCGCTCCCTTAATCCGCCTATTTCAGTTCCACCACCGTGCCTCGTCATTCGGCCCCATCGGCGAACCATATTCGACCACGGAGCAGACCGGGTTGCTGTGCGTGGTGAACAGCCGGGCCTCGTCTTCCTTGATCGCGGGCAGGCGGGCGGGATGCGCGGCCGCCGCCCGGCCTATTGCGTGCTCTTGAGCGCCGGGGTGCTGTCGAGCGGCGGGGCATTCCTGAGCGGCGGGGCGATGCGGCGAGTGGAGATTATCCTCACCGGGCTGGCCAGCATCTGGCCCTTCATGATGCCCGCGCCCAGAGTCGGACTGCGCGGCCCTGCGGAGATGGCGCGCACCACGTCCATGCCCTCGATCACATGGCCGAACACCGCATAGCCCTGATTATCGCCCGCCGCGGCGGGGTTGGCGTCGAGACCTTCCATCCTGCCCAGGATGATGAAGAAATCGCCATCGGCCGTCCCCGGCGCGCCGCGCGCCATGGACAATGCGCCGTCATCATGGGTGAGGCCGGTCTTGCTGGTCGGTTCATGCGGCACGGGTTTCAGGATGCACCTGGGATTATTTTGCGTGCCGCCCTGGATCAGGCCGGTGCCCGGGTCGGTGGGATAGGTGAAGGCGCGGTAGAAGGTCGTGCCGTCCAGCCGCTTCTGGTCGATGTAGCGCAGGAAATTGGCGCTGGTCAGTGGCGCGCGTTCCACCTCCAGCGCGATGGTGATCGTGCCCGCGCTGGTGACGATCGCCACGGGCAGAGTCCGGGGCGCGGGTCTGGCGGCGGGCATGCCGACCGGCGGAATGGGGGCGGGCGGCGACGGTGGCCCATCCGTCTGGCCGGGAGCCTGCACAGGGGCCGGGGCGGCGGAGGTCCGGGTAGACGGCTGCACGGCTCCCTGCGCGTTCAGGGGAGCGGCTAACGACAGCGCCAGCAACGGTAGCGCCAGCAATGACGGGATCAGCAAGGATGGCGCGAGCAACGACGGCGCCGGGGCGGGCAGGGGGGACATCCTCTTCATGATGCCATCCTATCGTCTCTGCGCCACGATCCTAGTCCGAATCGTCGGGTGCTCCGGTCCATTATCCCCGCATCGATCGCGCCGCCGAAGATTATTCCCGTTGCTCCCCAAGGCGACCCTTGCGACATTCCCGGTCGCCGCCTCACTGGCCGCGCCCAAGGCGACGCCGACGCCCACAAGAGATGCCCCTGCTCATCGCCGTCCCCACTGCGTGCGTCCAACGTGCCATAGGCATGTGGCATGGCGCCTGTGGCCGGAACAGGGGATCATTGCGCGGACCCGCTCCTGCTGTTCGTGACAAGCACCCCGCCGCCGCCCTATAGATAGCGGCAATGGACGCGATCTCCCCCGCCGCCGGGCTGCCCGCCCTCGCGCTGCTCGCCCTCTTCCTGCTCACGGTCGCGGGGATGGAGGGGTTTGCCTATGTCATGCACCGCTGGGTGATGCATGGGCCGGGCTGGTTCCTGCACGCCAGCCATCACCGCGCACGCACGGGTTTCTGGGAGGCCAACGACCTGTATTTCGTGATCTTCGCGTTGCCCTCCATCCTGTTGTTGCTGGGCGGGGTGCAATGGGGCTGGGGGGTATGGGCGACAGTGACTGGCGCGGGGATTGCCGCCTATGGTGCCATCTATCTCGGCTTCCATGACATCATCGTGCATCGGCGGCTGCCGCACCGCCATGTCGCCCGCTCACCCTATATGAAGCGGATCGTGCAGGCGCACCGGCTGCATCATGTGGTGGAGACCAAGGCGGGCAATGTCAGCTTCGGCTTTCTGGTCGCGCCCCGGCCGGACGTACTGAAAGAGCAGCTGGCGGCGATGCCGGGCAAGGGGTTGCGCGCGCCCTCTGCGTCAAAGACGCCTTTGGCGGAAACGGAACAGGGGGCCTGACGATGTCATTCCGACTTTACGTCAGGATGACGAGCGCAAAGGCCGAAACCACTCGACCGCTCAAGACCCGTTGGCGGGATAGACCGGATCCACCGGCTGTTCCGGCCACGCCCTGCTGATCACTTCCACCAATCGCTCGCCCGCTTCGTCGTGCGAGGCATAGACCGGGCCGGAGCGGGCCAGCAATTGCCCCTCGGGATCGCGCCTGATTTCCGCAAAGACGTGGCCTGTGCCCGGATCGGTGATCGTGTCGATGAGAAATCGGGCCATGCTTGCCTCCTGGGCGTGGATGTTTGACGGGCGGGTTGGTCCCGCCCTTTTGTCGTCCATCAACCGATGCCGGGCAGGACGGTTCCGTGCGGTATCGTCTGCCAGCGTCCATAGAGACGGGGCGGGCGGCGGTTCCAGCCGTCTCTGCCAGGACTAATCTCCCCTCTTCCGCATCGGCCCTTGGTCCGCGCGCCGCGCTGGCCTATGGAAGGGCGCCTGATGACCATGCGGGACTGATAAACCAAGTGACCTCTGCCCTTCTGACGCTCGCGGCCGCCGTGCCGCACGCCATCGAGTTTACCAGCCTGGGCCTCGATCCGGTGGCGCTCGACCTCGGCTTCTTCACCATCAAATGGTACAGCCTGGCCTATCTGTCGGGCATATTGATCGCCTATTGGTATCTGTCGGTGCTGATCCGACAGCCCGGCGCCCCGCTGGCGCGGCGTCATGCGGACGACATGGTCTTCTATGCCACGCTGGGGATCATCATCGGCGGGCGGCTGGGCTATGTGATCTTCTACAACCCGGAGATTTTCGAGCATCCGCTGGACGTGCTGAAGCTGTGGCAGGGCGGCATGTCGCTGCATGGCGGCACGGTGGGCGTGCTCCTCGCCATCTGGTGGCTGACGCGGGCCAACGGCCTGTCCTTTCTGCGCGTGTGCGATTATATCGCCTGCTGCGTGCCGGTCGGGCTGGGGCTGGGCCGCATCGCCAACTTCATCAATGGCGAGTTGTGGGGCAAGGCGACGGACGTGCCCTGGGCGATCATCTTCCCCACCGGCGGCGATATTCCGCGCCACCCCAGCCAGTTGTACGAGGCCGTGCTGGAGGGACCGCTGATGTTCGCCATCCTCGCCTTCTTCTTCTGGCGCACTCCGGCCCGTTACGAGCCGGGCAAGCTGTTCGGCATCGCGGCGCTCACTTATGGCGCGGCGCGGTTCGGCGTGGAGTTCTTCCGCGAGTCCGACGCGCAGCTCATGGAGTTCGCACAGCGCACCGGCCTGCACATGGGCCAGTGGCTGACCATCCCGATGCTGCTCGTCGGCCTCTATCTGGTGTTCACCGCCAAGGGTCGCCGGGTGCGGGTGGAGTCCATCGCCGGACAGCAGAGTGTCTCCTGACGCTAAAGTGACGTCGCTGGGCGAGGCCATCGCCGCACGCATCGACGCCGACGGGCCGATGACGCTGCACGATTATATGGGCCTGGCCAACGCCCATTATTATGCGACCCGCGATCCTCTGGGCGCACAGGGGGACTTCATCACCGCGCCGGAAATCAGCCAGATGTTCGGCGAGATGGTTGGCCTGTGGCTGGGCGAGCTATGGCTGCGCGCCGGGCGACGGCAGGTCCATTATGTGGAACTGGGTCCGGGACGCGGGACGCTGGCCGCCGATGCCTTGCGCGCGTTGCGGACCGCGGCATGCCAGCCGCCCGTCCATCTGGTCGAGACCAGCCCGGTCCTGCGCGCGGCGCAGGCGCTGGCGGTGCCGGGCGCGCAATTTCATGACGATGTGTCGACCCTGCCGACGGATGCGCCGCTGCTGATCGTCGCCAACGAGTTTTTCGACGCGCTGCCCTTTCGTCAGATCGTCCGCACCGATGCGGGCTGGCGGGAAAGGGTGCTGGCCAACGACCGGCTCGAATGGGGCACACGCTTCCTGCCGGGGCTGGGTGACGCCGATGTCGCCGCGCCCGCTGCCTTTGCCGGTGCGGTGCAGGGGTCGGTGGTGGAAAGCTGTCCGGTGGGCGAGGCGATCATGCGAGCCTTGGCCGGGCGCGTCGTGGCGCAGGGCGGGGCGATGCTGACCATCGACTATGGCCATGCCGGGCCAGCGGTGGGCGACACGATGCAGGCGGTGCAGGCGCATCGCTTTGCCGATCCCTTTGTCGATCCGGGCGCGCGGGACATCACCGCGCATGTCGATTTCACCGCCCTGGCCGACGCGGCGCTGGACGCGGGTGCCAATGTCTCGCCGCTGGTGGAGCAAGGCGAATTTCTCGGCCGGCTCGGCATCGGTGCGCGGTCCGCTATGCTGGCACGGCAGGCGCCGGACCGGCAGGATGAACTGCGGGCGGCGATGCTGCGCCTCACCGATCCGGCGGAGATGGGCAAGCTGTTCAAGGTGATGGCGGTCGTCGATCCCGACTGGCCGGTGTCGGAGGGATTTGGCGGATGAGCGACGGGGTGGAACGGTTGACGAGCGCGGCGCTGGACGGTGTGGCGCACGGCTTTCTGGGGCGGCGAGGCGGGGTATCGACCGGCATCCATGCCGGCCTGAATGTTGGACTGGGGTCGGACGACGACCGGGCGGCGGTGTTGGAAAACCGCGACCGTGCCCGCGACGCCGTCCTGCCGGGATCGACTCTCGTCACCCTCCACCAGGTGCATTCGCCTGATGTCATGACCGTCTCCCGCGCCATCCCCCTCGACGCGCGGCCGGAGGCGGATGCGCTCGTCACCGACCGGCCCGGATTGCTGCTGGGCGTGCTGACGGCGGATTGCGTGCCGGTACTCCTCGCCGACCGGACGGCTGGCGTGATCGGCGCGGCCCATGCCGGGTGGAAGGGCGCGATCGGCGGAGTCACGGACGCGACCCTGACGGCGATGGAGGCACTGGGCGCGGACCGCTCCCGCATCGCCGCCGCCATCGGGCCGTGCATCGGCCGGGCGAGCTATGAGGTGTCGGAAGGTTTCATCGACCCCTTCCTGACCGAGGATGCGGAGAATGCGCGCTTCTTCGGCGCGGGCAGGCCAGGCCATCTGATGTTCGACATCGCCGCCTATGTCGCCGCGCGGCTGGCGCAGGCGGGAGTGGGGCGTGTCGACCTGCTCGATGAGGATAGCTACAGCCAGCCGGACCGGTTCTTCAGCTATCGTCGCTCCTGCCATCTCGCGGAGCCGGGCTATGGACGGCAGATTTCGGTGATCGGTCTGGGTTAGACAGGGACGGGGCTGGCCCGGGATATTCCCGAAAGCGTCACGCCCACTCCACCACCGGCCATCCACGCTCCCCCGCCAGCGCCCTGAGCGCCGCGTGCGGGTTGGCGGCGAACGCCTCGTCCGCGAAGTCCAGCATCGGCGCATCCGACACATGGTCGGAATAGGCGCGCACATGGCAGTCGGCCCGCACGATCCCCTCGCAGACCATCCACGCCTGGATCATCCGCAGCTTGGCGGTGTCATAGCAATTCTCGCCGGCGATCTTCGCGCGCAGATAATGGGTGCCCTGCGTCATATGGTCGGTCGCGATGACATGGTCGAAACCCAGCCGCCGCGCGATCGGCGCGACATAGAGGCGGTAGGAGGCCGAGGCCATGACCAGCATCGCGCCCTCCGCCCGGTCCGCCGCGATCTGCGCCAGCGCCCCGGCCCGGATGTTGCGCGCGATCACCCTGTCGGCATAGCGTTCGACATGGGCGTGGATCGCCTCCCGGCTGACCCTGTGGCCCATCATCAGCGTCTGGTTCCATTCCTTCGCCCGGCGCCGGTCGATCAGTTTCAGCACATAGGCCAGCATGACCAGCGCCACGAAGGGCAGCAGCACCAGCCGCCAGGGCGCGGTCGCCAGCGCCATATGGGTCAGGAACGCCGCATAGGTTCCGCGCCGGGTGATGGTGCGGTCCATGTCATAAATCGCGATCCTGATCATTCCTCCACCGCAACCTTTTATGGGTGATAGCCGTTGATCGTGCCGATGGGCCATTTCGGCTTGCCGTGCAACGCAAAGTGGACCAGTTTCCCCCCGATTATGAACAAGGCCGATTTTACCGAAATTTCCGAAGGCGACAGCCGTTCGATCGCCATGACGGGCAGCCTATCGCTGTCCTGCCTTGGTGATGTGCCTGATCGCCTGGACAGGCTGGATGGCGCCGTCGTGCGCATCGACCTGTCGGGCGCCGAGCATATCGATACGGTCGGCGCATGGGTGGTGCGCCGCGCGGCCGAGCGGCTGAACGCCGAAGTCACGGGCGCCAGCGCGGATGCCGGGCGCCTGCTCGACGTGGTGGCGCGGGTCGAGGAACCTGCTGCCCGCCCGGAAGTGCCGCAGCGGGCCTTCTTCCGCATCCTCGACCAGATCGGTGACGCGGTCATCATGACTGGCATGACCCTGTTCGGTCTCGTCGGTTTTCTGGGCGCCGTGCTGATCGCGGCATGGGGCCTGATCCGCCATCCCAGCCGTTTTCGCGTCAATGCGGTGATCCAGCGGTTCGAGGTGGTCGGTGTGGCCGCGCTGGGCATCATCGGCCTGATGAGCTTCCTGATCGGTGTCGTCATCGCGCAGCAGGGGTCGGTGCAGCTCGAACAGTTCGGCATGGAAGTGCTGACCATCAATCTCGTCGGTCGCCTGACCTTTCGCGAACTGGGCGTGCTGATGACGGCGATCATGGTCGCGGGCCGCTCCGGCTCCGCCTTTGCCGCGCAACTCGGCACGATGCAGCTCAACGAGGAAGTGGACGCGATGCGGACCATCGGCGTCGCGCCGATGGAGGCGCTGGTCATGCCGCGCATCATCGCTGCGGTGGTGATGATGCCGCTCCTCGGCTTCTACGCGTCGATCTGCTCGATCATCGGCGGCGGCTTTCTGTGCGCCATCGCGCTCGACATTCCGCCTGTCACCTTCGTCCAGCGGCTGCGCGAAGTGGTGCCGCTGACCGACATCTGGATCGGCCTCATCAAGGCGCCGGTCTTCGGTCTCATCATTGGCATGGCGGGCTGTTTTCAGGGCCTTCAGGTGCGCGGCAATGCGGAGGAGGTCGGCCTTCGCACCACCGCCGCCGTCGTGCAGGCGATCTTTCTGGTCATCGTGATCGACTCTGTCTTCGCGGTCTTCTTCACCTGGATTGGATGGAAATGAGCGACGAGGATCTCATCGCCCAGGCCGACCGCAAGCTGGGCGCCGCCGTGGAAAGCAGCGAGATCGCCATCTCGATCCGGGGCCTCAAGAACAGCTTTGGCGATCAGGTGGTGCATGAGGGGCTGGACCTCGACGTTCGCAAGGGCGAGATTCTGGGCGTCGTCGGCGGATCGGGCACCGGCAAGTCGGTGCTGATGCGCTCCATCATCGGGTTGCAGACCCCGACCGAGGGCGCGATCGAGGTGTTCGGCCAGCCGATGACCGGCGAGGAGGATGAGGATGAGCAACTCGCCATCCGCCGCCGCTGGGGCGTGTTGTTTCAGGGCGGCGCGCTGTTCTCCACCCTGACCGTGTCGGAGAATGTGCAGGTTCCGATCCGCGAATATTATCCCAATATCTCCGATGCGTTGCGGGAGGAGATTGCGGGATACAAGATCCGCATGACCGGCCTGCCTGGCGATGCCGCGCCCAAATTCCCGTCCGAACTGTCGGGCGGCATGAAGAAGCGGGCGGGCCTGGCGCGGGCGCTGGCGCTCGACCCCGACCTGCTTTTCCTCGACGAGCCGACGGCGGGCCTCGATCCCATCGGCGCGGCTGCCTTCGACGAGCAGACGCGCGAGTTGCAGCAGACGCTGGGCCTCACCTGCTTCCTCATCACCCATGATCTCGACACGCTGCATGCGATCTGCGACCGGGTCGCGGTGCTGGCGGACAAGCGGGTGATCGCGGTCGGCACCATCGACGAGTTGCTGGCGACCGATCATCCCTGGATACAGGAATATTTCAACGGCGCGCGCGGGCGGCTGGCCCATGCCGGGTCGAGCACCTTGAAGCAGGGCGTGCAGCAAGGCGCGCGGCCAGTTGCCGTGCAGGACGAAGCAGCAGGAAAGAAGGCGGAAAGCTGATGGAAACCCGGTCCAACCACATTTTGGTGGGCAGCGTGACGCTGATCCTTCTGGCGGCCATCGTCATCGCGGCCTTCTGGTTCTCCCGCATCGGGGAGTCGGACAATAATGAATATGACGTCTTCTTCAAATCCTCGGTCAGCGGCCTCGCCAAGGGGTCGGGGGTGTCCTACTCCGGCGTGCCCTCCGGTCAGGTGAAGCTGATCGAGCTGTGGAAGAGGGATCCCAATTTCGTCCGCGTCCGCATCAGCGTGAACAGCGACGTGCCGATCCTGCAAGGCACGACCGCGACGATCCAGAGCCTGGGCTTTACCGGCGTGTCGGAAATCCAGCTCGACGGCGGCGTGAAGGGTGCGCCCTCCATCGTCTGCCCGGACGACGACCCGCACAGCGCCTGCCCGGAAGGCGTGCCGGTGATCCCGACCAAGCCGGGCGCGCTTGGCCAGTTGCTGAACAGCGCGCCGCAACTCCTCGAACGGCTGACCACGCTGACCGAGCGGCTGACCGAAGTGCTGAGCGACGATAATCAGGCGAGCATCGCGGGCATCCTCAAGAATACCAACGCGCTGACCCGCGCGCTGTCCGACCGCGGACCGGATATTGCGGCGACGCTGGCGCAGGCCCGCATCGCGGTGAAGCAGACCGGCGAGGCGGCAGAGCAGATCGGACAGCTTGCAGGCACCACCAACGCGCTGCTCAACGACGAGGGCCGGCCGCTGATGGCGGACCTGCGCCAGACGGTGAAGTCGGCCAAGGGCAGCATGGACGCTCTCGACGCCACCATCAAGGAGGCGCAGCCGGGCGTGCAGGCCTTCTCGCAGCGCACCATGCCGGAGGTAGGGCTTTTGATCCGCGACCTGCGCCGCATGTCCGCAGCATTGCAGAATGTCGCGGAGAAGATCGACCAGCAGGGTGCGGGTTCCCTCATCGGATCGCCCGCCCTGCCGGACTATAAGGAATGAGCGTTATGACGACGAACGGGAGAAGCCCCATGGCCCGCCGCATCTTTGGCCGCACTTTCAGGCCCGCACTGATGGTCGGCCTGATGTCGGTCGCCCTGCTTGGCGGTTGCGTCCGCTTCGGTGCGAAGCCGCCTGCCTCGCTCCTGACCATCGCGAGTAGCCTCAAGGTTGCGCCCGGCACCGTCGCGCAGGGCAGCAGCGGAGTCGTGACGATCATCGAGCCGGATGTGCCCAAGGCGCTGGCGACGGTACGCGTGGCGGTGCAGACCGGGGTCAACAGCTTTGCCTATGTGCCCAAGGCCTATTGGGTGGACACGCCGCGCAACCTGTTCCGGGCGGTGCTGGCCGAAACGGTGGCGGCGCGCAACAGCGTGCTGGTGCTGGACTCCGGGCAATTCGCCGCCAATCCGGGCAAGCGGCTGACCGGCGATCTGGTGGAGTTCGGCATCGACGCGCAGGCACGACAGGCAGTCGTCACCTATGATGCCGCATTGATCGGTGCGGGGGGCGTCATCTCCAAGCGGCGCTTCACCGCGACATCGCCCGTCAGCGCAATCGATTCCACCACGGTCGCCCCGGCGATCAGCGCGGCCAGCAATGCAGTGGCGGTGCAGGTCGCCGACTGGCTGAAGACGCTGGGATAGGCAGGGATGGCCAGTGGGGCTGTGATGACTGGCGGATAATTCTCGCAAAGGGGATGCCGCCCGACAGGGGAAGGATGAGCATGGGCGATCCTTGCCGACTATCGCTTCGTATCTGAAATTCCCGGCCCGCCGTCCAAATGATGCTGAGGCGACCGCGCGCTAGATTGCGCGGGATGGCGCGGCGTTCGGGCATGGCTCCAGGATTCTGGGCGTTAACCGCTGAACGGGGACGGCGGGGGAGAATGTCTCCGCCGTCCTCTGGCGATATACTAGTTTGCCGGGCGGCAACCACCCACCGGAATGGCCGGGAGGCGGAATGTCTGTCGTCGAACGGCCCGCCTGCGCCGTGCGTTATCAGTCCTTCTCGACCTGGCTCACGTCCCGCACCGCGCCGCGCGCGGCGTTGGTGGTCAGGGCGGCATAGGCGCGCAGGGCCGGGGACACATTGCGCTTGCGGCCAAAGGGCTTCCACGCCTTCTTGCCGCGCTCCATCATCGCCTCATGCCGGTGCGCCAGTTCGGCATCGTCCACGTCCAGCCTGATGACGCGGTTGGGGATGTCGATCGCGATCGGATCGCCGGTGTTGACCAGCGCGATCAGCCCGCCCTCCGCCGCTTCGGGCGAGACATGGCCGATGGACAGGCCGGAGGTGCCGCCGGAAAAGCGCCCGTCGGTGATGAGCGCGCATGCCTTGCCCAGTCCCTTCGACTTCAGATAGCTGGTCGGATAGAGCATTTCCTGCATGCCCGGCCCGCCCTTCGGCCCCTCGTAGCGGATGACGACCACGTCGCCCTCCTTGACTTCGTTGCCCAATATGCCCGCGACGGCCGCGTCCTGACTCTCATAGACGCGCGCGGTGCCGTGGAAGACCAGGATGCTGTCGTCCACGCCCGCCGTCTTCACGATACACCCCTCGGGCGCCAGATTGCCGAACAGCACGGCCAGGCCGCCATCCTTGGAGAAGGGGTTCTGCGCGCTGCGGATCACGCCGGCCTCCCGGTCGAGGTCCAGTTCCTTCCAGCGGTTGCTGGTGCTGAAGGCGACGGTGGTGCGGACGCCGCCGGGCGCCGCCTTGAAGAACTCGCGCACGCTCTCGCTCTCCGTCCGGCTGATGTCCCAGCGGTCGAGCGCATCGCCCAGCGTCGGGGCATGGACGGTGGGCAGGCTGGTGTCGAGCAGGCCCGCCTTGTCCAGCTGGCCCAGGATGGCCATGATGCCGCCTGCGCGGTGCACGTCCTCCATATGCACGTCCTGCTTGGCGGGTGCGACCTTGCACAGGCAGGGGACGCGGCGCGACAGGCGGTCGATGTCCGCCATGGTGAAATGCACCTCGCCCTCATGCGCGGCGGCCAGCAGGTGGAGCACCGTGTTGGTCGACCCGCCCATGGCGATGTCCAGGCTCATCGCATTCTCGAACGCGGCGAAGCTGGCGATGCTGCGTGGCAGGGCGGAGGCATCGTCCTGCTCGTACCAACGTTTGGCGAGGTCCACGATGGTGCGTCCCGCCTCGCGGAACAGCCTCTCGCGGTCGGCATGGGTGGCGAGGACGGAACCGTTGCCGGGCAGCGACAGGCCCAGCGCCTCGGTCAGGCAGTTCATCGAATTGGCGGTGAACATGCCGGAGCAGGAGCCGCAGGTCGGGCAGGCCGACCGCTCGATGACCGCCACTTCCTCATCGGTATATTTATCGTCCACGGCAACGACCATCGCGTCCACCAGGTCGAGGGCGATCGTCTCGCCGCGAATATCCGCCTTGCCGGCCTCCATCGGGCCGCCGGACACGAAGATGGCGGGGATGTTCAGCCGCATCGCCGCCATCAGCATGCCGGGCGTGATCTTGTCGCAGTTGGAGATGCAGACGAGGGCGTCGGCGCAATGGGCGTTGGCCATATATTCCACGCTGTCGGCGATCAGGTCGCGGCTGGGCAACGAATAGAGCATGCCGTCATGGCCCATGGCGATGCCGTCATCGACCGCGATGGTGTTGAACTCCTTGGCGACGCCGCCCGCCGCCTCGATCTCACGCGCGACCAGCTGGCCCAGATCCTTGAGGTGGACATGGCCGGGCACGAACTGGGTGAAGCTGTTGCAGACCGCGATGATAGGCTTGCCGAAATCCTCGTCCGTCATGCCGGTGGCGCGCCACAGGCCGCGCGCGCCCGCCATGTTGCGGCCATGGGTGCTGGTGCGTGAACGATAATGGGGCATATCCGCGATCCTCGAAATCTATCTTGTTTGTCGACCTGATTACGCCTTTCACCAAAAGTTCTGAAATATATTATTCGATAGCTATAAGGTCATCAGGAGACCTTATCCGATGATCGACCTGCGCCAGCTCCGCCATTTCCTCGCCGTTGCCGACACGTTGCACTTCGGGCGGGCGGCCGAGCATCTGGGCATGACCCAGCCCCCGCTCAGCCAGTCGATCATGGCGTTGGAGAGGATGCTGGGCGCGGCGCTGTTCGTCCGGTCGAAGCGCAGCGTGTCGCTGACCGCCTTCGGGCGCCTATGGCTGGAGCATGTGCGGCCAGCGGTGCAGGGCATCGCCGCGCTGCCCGACATCGCGCAGCGGCTGCGCTCCGGTCTGGCCGGGCGGCTGTCCCTCGCCTTCGTCAGCACGGCCGACTACAGCGTGCTGCCCCGGCTGGTGCAACGCTATTCGGCGACCTTCCCCGATGTGGAACTGGAGCTGGTGGAGGCGACCAGCGATATTCAGGTGGAGGCTTTGCTGGAGGGACGCATCAACGCCGGAATCCTGATTTCGGCGCGCACGACCCTGCCATCGGCGCTCGATTACCGCCCGCTGCTCAAGGAGCCGCTGGTCGCCGCCGTGCCGGAAGGCTGGATCGCGGACGGCTCCCTGACGGTGGAGGAGGGCATGCTTCAGGGCGACGACTGGATGACCCGGCCGCTCATCATCTTTCCCGCGCGGGTGTCGCCCGATTTCCATGAGCTGGTGCTGGGCTTCTATCGATCGCGAGGGCATCAGCCCTTCATCCGGCAGGAGGCGATCCAGATGCAGACCATCATCAGCCTGGTCTCCGCCGGTCTCGGCATGGCGCTGGTCCCGGCTTCGTTGCAGCATCTGGCCCGGACGGGGGTGCGCTATCTTTCCCTGGCGCAAAAGACGCCGGAACTGGAAACCGGGCTGGCATGGCGCAGGGCGGACGATTCGCCCACCCTGTCCGCGATGATCGACCTCGCCAGTCGCGGCAGGGACGAATAGCATCGCCCACGGGTCGCTCCCGCCTGTGGCGGATCGATGCCCCTTGGCGGCGGGCGCAAGGGTCGCTACCGATGGCGCACCACGGCACTAGCGGGCGGACCCACTTTCCCATGATGAAGCTGATTATCGGCAACAAGGCCTATTCGAGCTGGTCCCTGCGCGGCTGGCTGGCCATGCAGCAGTCCGGCCTGCCGTTCGAGGAACTGGTCGTGCCCCTCTATGATGCCGACTGGGACCGGCGGCGGGAGGGTGACGAGTTCGCGCCCTCGTCCGGCAAGGTGCCGATCCTGTGGGATGGCGACATCGTGGTGTGGGACAGTCTGGCCATCGTCGAACATCTGAACGAGATGTCCGGCGGCACGAAATTCTGGCCAGAGGACAAGGGCGCGCGCGCCATGGCCCGGTCGATGGCGGCGGAAATGCACTCGGGCTTTGCCGCGCTGCGCCGGGGGTACAGCATGAACATCCGCCAAATCTACCCGCCCGCCCCGGTCGAGGATGCGGCGGCGGCGGACATCACCCGCGTCATGGAACTATGGGCGCAGGCGCGCGCCCGCTATGGCGGCACGGGCGATTTCCTGTTCGGGGAATTTGGCGCGGCGGACATCATGTTCGCGCCGGTCGTCACGCGGCTCATCACCTATTCGCTGCCCGTCGCCCGCTTTGCCGAACCCTATATGCATGCGGTGATCGAGCATCCTTTCATGCAGGAGTGGATCGGTGGCGCACAGGCCGAGGATTGGGTAATCGAGCGTTTCGAGCAGCAGACG
>DASVMZ010000127.1:0-35142 GCA_036384115.1 Sphingobium sp. | reverse complement strand
TACCAAACACTAGAGGCGGACAACCAGCCCTCCCGCTATCGCTACCGGGGAGACCTTAGTCCGTCTATGTTGGCGACCACTGCAACACCGCGACCCGAAGGCCGCCGCACCGCTGCGGTGACACCCCTCTAGGCAGGGTGTTTGATTCGGTCAACAGCTTTTGCACTTTTGTGTCAGTCTTTTCCAACGACCGGTCCAAAACCCCGATGCCATCGGGATTTTCAGGCGCCGTGACGAAACCCCGTCCCCGGAACATAAAGGAGCCGGGCGGGTTCCACAGCGCGAATCGAAGCCGAATCATCATCGAATCGACGCGAATCCGCCAGAAATGCCGCTCGGGGATTCGCTGGCGACCGAATTATGCGGGGGAAATCCGTGAAATAAGTCGCCGGCGATTCGGAGTAGCGATCCATGCCGGTCGCGATACAGCTCGCCCGGGAGAACCAGGTTAGGCGCTCTGGATATACTCGCGCATCGCCTCCGCCTCGGACTCGATCTTGTCGATCCGGGATTTGACGAGATCGCCGATGCTGATGAAACCGACCATGCGGCCTTCCTCCACGATAGGAAGGTGACGGATCCGACGCTGGGTCATGAGCGACAATGCGGAGAGGATCGGCATATCCTTGCCGATGGTCTCCGCCGGGCTGGTCATCACCTCCCCCACCGGCAGCGCGAGCATTGCCGCGCCGCGCTTCGACAATCCATAGATAACGTCACGTTCTGAGAAGATGCCGACGACGGCGCCATTATCGACCGTATCGACCACGGGCACACACCCGATCCGCCGCTCAGCGAGGAGCGCGATCACGTCGGCGACGCTATCCGTCACCTGCACATGGGTCACAGGCCCGCGCGCATCGTTGAGGAATTTTGAAACGCTCACCGCTGTCTCCCTCCATTAAGTGCGTCCGACAGCGGTTTTCCGCCTTTCCGGGACGTATACTATGCGCTCGAACCGGACAGCGGTCAAAGGCTGTTGATCGTGAGGGGCATCGCTCCTACCTCAGGTTCATGGAGCAGCGTCATGGCCTTTCCGATCCCGATGCGGCCCGCTACGCCTGGCGACGATTCCGCAGGATATTCTTCTATATGAACCTGACTTCGCTCGGCATTGCGGCCACGGGTGTCGGCGCCATCTGGTATCATAGCGGCGGACTGCCCTGGATCTTTGCGGCCCTCAGTTTCGGGGGCATCTACCTGACCCTGCTGATGGCGGCCGCGCTGATGGGACTGATGTTCCTGTCCAACGGCACCGGGCATGACGAGGATGTCATGGATTTCACAGAAGGAGTGCACCCGCTAGATGACTGACCCCCTTATTTCGCACGACCTATCGGCCTCGCGCGAGCCGATATTGCGGGTGGTGCCCATGCCCTCGGACATCAACAGCAACGGCCATATCTTTGGCGGCTGGGTCTTGTCGCAGATGGACATTGCAGGCGGCATTGTGGCGGGACGGATTGCGGGCGGCCCTGTCGCCACGGTCGCGATCGAGACGATGAAGTTCATCGCACCCATATTGGTGCGCGACCTGGTTTCCCTTTACGCCACGGTAGCACGGCGCGGCCGCACTTCTCTGGCCATAAGCATCGACGTGCTGGCGGAGCGCGCAGGCGTGAAGGAACCTATCCCCCTGACGAGCGCCATCTTCACCTTCGTCGCGATCGACGATCAGGCGCGACCCCGCCCCCTGCCGCCCGAAGAGGGCTGAACAAGGCATGGGTAAGGTGCCATCGGCTTTCGGCGGCGCCCCAGGTATCGGCCAGACCATGCGACCACCCCTCTGACCGGCCATAGCATAAAAATTCAAGTCATTTGCCAGGCCGATGCAGGCTCCAGCCCCAGCGCTGGGGTCGAAACAGAAACGGCACCGACCCAAGGGGCCGATGCCGTTTCCACCTCCATACTATGGAGAGCTGTTATTCGGCAGCCTGCGCCGGTGTGCGCGGGCGGCGGATACGGCGCACGGGTGCAACCGGTTCCGCTTCGCCATCTGCGTCAGAGACGGGAGCCGGGACCGGACGTCCGATGGCCGGTGGCAACACGGCAGCGTCCAGACCGGATTCCTGCGGCTCAGTCGCTTCTGCCTCACGGCGCGGCTTGCGACCACGGGGCGCGCGGGCGCGCGGCTGCTCTTCCCGGCCTTCATCATTCGCTGGCCCAGCAAAAACAGGTGCGCTAGCGGCGGCACGATCGGCCTCGCCAGCCTGCGGAGCCGCTTCAGCCTGAGCCTCTATATTCTGACGCTCGGGCGCACGGTCGCGGACCGGGCGGCGATTTTCACGATTGGCGCGAGGTTCGTCACGGTTGGTGGCGGCGCGAGGCTCATCCCGATTCGACCGGGGTTCATCCCGATTGGCGCGACCGTCTTCGCGATTACCCCGATTATCGTCCCGATTGCCACGGTTGTCATCGCGGCCACGGCTCTCTTCGCGATTACCCCGATTGTCGTCGCGGCGGGTCTCGTCGCGCCGTCCTTCTTCCCGGCGATTCTCGTCCCGGCTCTCGTCGCGACGGAAATCGTCCCGCTGGCGGCCGCCCACTTCGGGCAGATCGCCGAAGCCATCGTCGTCAGGGCTGAACTCTTCCTCCTGGTCATTCTGATCGAAGCGACCAAAACGCTGGCCCTGCTGGCCACCCTGCTGTTCTTCCTGGCGGGCGCGATTGTCGGCCAGCACGCGGAAATAATGATCGGCGAACTGGAGGTTATACTCCATGTTCACACGGTCACCGACCAGCTGTGCATCGCGCGCCATGTTCCGGTATTTTTCGAGAAGCTGGGCCGCATTGCCGCGGGCGCGATTGTCGATCCTGTTGCCGGAATCACCATTGCCGCGATTGCTCCCGCCGCCATTTTGGCGCGGACCATTATTGCTACCATTATTATTCCGGCCGCGACGGCGACCGGCCTGACGGTTATTGATCAAGTCCTTCGGTCCTTCATGTAGGCGTGTGCAATCAATTCCCTGCGCTCGCTCCATCTTGCCGCACTGCACGCGGCGCCCGGGTCTGCGGAAGTAAAGTCCTCCGCGATCCTTCGCGCCAACGGCACCAGGACATCGGCACCGTCATGACTGTGGGAGCGGTTCGCATCCTGCCCAGTTGAGTCGCCCAGCCCGGATAATCCATTGCTGAAACTCAAGGGCCGCGCGGTCCATACCCGCCAAATAGCCTTTCCTGGCGTCCAAACCAAGGGAAATAACATTGACAGCGTTAAAAAAGCGACAGGCTCCCTTTGGTTTTAGGTCAATCGTCCGGCAAAACGCGCACGCAGCGGTCTCGCGCACCCAAATCCTGGAGAACCACGGGCGCAAATCCCGCATCCGCGAACAGGGCCGCCACCGTCTCGCCCTGCGCGTGACCGATCTCGAACAGGGCGACGCCACCGGGCATCAGCAAATCCCGCGTGACGGGTGCGAGCATGCGGTAGCAGTCCAGCCCATCCGCCCCGGCGAACAGGGCGCCATAAGGCTCATGATCCACCACTTCGGGCGACAGCCGCTCGCTGGTCGCGATATAGGGCGGGTTGCACAGCAACAGGTCGAAGCGTTCGGCCAGCCCCCCAGCCCAGTCGCCCTGCCGAAAGCTCGTCCGTGCGCCCAGGCCCAGTGCCCGCGCATTCCGGTGCGCTATGGACAAGGCGCGGGGACTGATGTCGATGCCGATGCCCGTGGCCTCCGGCCATTGGTCCAGTGCGGCAAGCAGCAGCGCGCCCGACCCGGTGCCGAGGTCAAGCACCCGACGCGGCCCGGACGTCCCCGCGAAATGCGCCACCGCCGCCTCGATCAGTGTCTCGCTGTCCGGTCGGGGAATCAGCACGTCGGGCGTGACCGTCAGGCTGATCGTCCAGAAATCCCGCGTGCCGAGAATATGGGCCATCGGCTCCTGGCGGAGGCGGCGGGCAACCAGCGCCTCTATCCCGTCCGGCACGGCCAGATCGCGCAGGCGCAGTAGCATGTCGGCACGCAGCATGCCCAGCCCGAAACCCGCGAGCAATTCCGCATCCAGCCGCGCCGTATCGCTGACCGGCGCAAGCCGCGCAGCCGTCTCGCGCAGCCAGTCGGCCAGAGAGGGCATGGGAAGTGACATTATAGAGCGTACAGGCAGGAAGGTAGCCGCGCGATCATCCCACCATATCCAGTTGCGCCAGACGGGCCGCCTCATCCTCGGCCAGCAGCGCGGCGATCACCTCGTCCAGCCCCGGCCCTTCGAGAATCTCGGGCAGGCGGTGCAGGGTCAGGTTGATCCGGTGATCGGTCACACGTCCCTGCGGGAAATTATAGGTGCGGATGCGTTCGGACCGGTCGCCCGAGCCGACCATGGCCTTGCGTGCGCCAGCCTGCGTCGCGGCGAGCCGGTCGCGCTCCTGTTCATACAGGCGCGTCCGCAGCACCTTCATCGCCTTGGCCTTGTTCTTGTGCTGCGATTTCTCGTCCTGTTGCGTCACCACCAGGCCGCTGGGCAGATGGGTAATCCGCACCGCGCTGTCGGTCGTGTTCACATGCTGCCCGCCCGAACCGGAGGAACGATAGACGTCGATGCGAAGGTCGGTGGCCTCGTTGATCGCAATATCCACCTCCTCCGCTTCCGGCAGGACGGCCACGGTCGCGGCGCTGGTGTGAATGCGCCCGCCGCTCTCGGTCGCGGGGACGCGCTGGACGCGGTGGACGCCGCTCTCGAACTTCAATCGCGCGAATACGCCCGCGCCGTTGATCGAGGCGATCACTTCCTTGAAACCGCCCACCTCGGACGCGCTGGCGGAGACGATCTCGACCTTCCAGCCCTGCGTCTCGGCATATTTCTGGTACATGCGGAGCAAGTCACCCGCAAACAGGGCCGCCTCGTCCCCGCCCGTCCCGGCGCGAATTTCCAGCATGGCGGGCCGTGCATCGGCGGAATCGCGGGGCAGCAACGACAGGGCCAGCGCCCGCTCCGCCTCGGGCAGACGCCCGCGCAGGCTGGCGAGTTCCTCCTCGGCCATCGCCTTCATCTCGGGGTCGGCGAGCATCGCCTCCAGCTCGACCGCTTCCCCGCGCAGACCCGCGACTTCGCGTGCCACCTGCGCGACAGGCTCCAACTCGGCATAATCCTTGGAGAGACGCACGAACTCGGCCGGTTCTAGGTCGGGCCGCGCCATCGCCGCCTGAACCTCGTCCCGCCGCGCGAGTATCTGCCTGATCCGGTCGGGGGAGATGGTGGTCACAGCTTTCCCGCGAGGTCCGCAATCAGCGCAGAGTTGGTACGGCCTGCGTGGAGCGTTTTATGCCTGACCGTAACCTGTCCATTTTCATTAGAATGGACGGTGATAATTTCGGCCGGACCAGACTTGATCGCTTTATCATATCGCTTTTTTGCATTGCCAGTTGCAAAGACTTCAGCAGAAAAACCTGCCTCCCGGAAATGTTTGCCAAATCCGAGTGCAAACGCATCAAACTCTCGCGACTCTATAACAATCGCCACATCCGCAGCAGGGCTTGGGACATGGTCCAGCAGCATCCCCAGCCGCTCGATCCCCGCGGCCCAGCCGACCGCAGGGGTCGCGGGACCACCCATATTCTCGACCAGTCCGTCATAGCGTCCGCCGCCCAACACCGTGCCCTGCGCACCCAGCCGGTCGGTCACGAACTCGAACGCAGTGTGGCGATAATAGTCCAGCCCGCGCACCAGCCGCGCATTGCGCGTCCACGCCACACCCGCCGCCGCCAGGCCGTCCGTCACCTTGGCGAAGAAAGCCTGCGCCTCCTCGGTCAGATAGGCGTCGATGTCCGGCGCGGTCGCGACCACCGCCTGATCGCGCGCGTCCTTGCTGTCGAGAATACGCAGGGGGTTGCGCGCCAGCCGCTCGATGCTGTCCTCGGAAAGCTGGTCGCGGTGCCCCTCGAAATGCTCCACCAGTGCCGCGCGCCATGCATCGCGGCTCGCCGCATCGCCCAGCGTGTTGAGGGTGAGGGTCACGCCCTCGCTCACGCCCAGCTCCTTGAGGAGATGGTCCGCGAACACCAGCAGCTCCGCATCGGCCAGCGGTTCGGCCGCGCCGAGAATCTCCGCGTCGATCTGGTGAAACTGGCGATAACGCCCCTTCTGTGGCCGCTCATAGCGGAACAGCGGCCCGTGGGTCGCGACCTTGAGCGGCGCATATTGCTGCCAGCCTTCGGTGATATAGGCCCGCGCGATGCCCGCCGTGAACTCCGGCCGCAGGGTCAGGCTGTCGCCGCCGCGATCCTCGAAGCTGTACATCTCCTTGGAGACGACGTCGGTGCTCTCGCCCAGCGAGCGGGCAAAGACCGCCGTGGACTCGAACACCGGCACCTCGATGCGCTTGAAGCCATAGAGCCGTCGCACCCGGTCGAAGGTCTCCACCACATGGGCAAAGCGGTCGGCGGTATCGCCCAACATGTCCTGCGTGCCCCGGATCGGCCGGGGCGTTTCGATTTTCGCCATGGCGCAGCCCTCTAGCGGGAATCGGCGTCCAAGGGAACATGGCTTGCAGCACGAACATGTTCTTTATATGTTCCGGCCCAAAGGAGATTCGCCATGACAGACCAGCCCGATGCCCATGAAGGCGGATGCCGGTGCGGGGCCGTGCGCTATCGCGTCAAGGGCCAGTCGCAGCATGTCGCCCTCTGCCATTGCGCCGATTGCCGCCGGAGCGCGGGCGCACCGATGGTCGCCTGGGCCGCCTTTGCCGAGGAGGATTTTGTCGTGACGCGCGGAGCGCCGACGACATTCAACTCCTCCGGGGCCAGCATGCGGAGCTTTTGCCCGGCGTGCGGCACAGGCCTCTATTTTCGCAATGCGGATTATCTGCCCGGCATCGTGGACATCCAGTCGGCGACGCTTGACGATCCCGCTGCCGTGCCCCCGCAGGCGCATATCCAGGTGGCAGAGCGCATAGGCTGGATGGAGACGCAAGCCGACCTCCCCCATTTCGAGCGTTACCCGGGCTGAGCGGCCGGGCGGCAGCGGCGGGGTAAGTCGGGGGACGATCCGATTCCTCTGTTCCCACCACCGACCCCGTCGAAAACAGACCAAAAATCGCGCAAAAGCTGCTGCTTCCGCTGGACGAACCCTACGGAGCGCGCCATTCTCATCATCCTATGAAAAATAAGATAGTGAGAGGATTTCGGCTCGTCCTGCCGCTGCTGGCATTGACGATCCCGCAACCGGCCACAGCGCAGAACGGCGCAAAGGTCGCCGCTGCCAGTACCCGGGCCGACGCCGACACGCCGCCCATTCCGGCGACGCGGGACGTGGCATGGCCGGGCGGCACGATGCGGCTCGATGTGGACGCCAGCGACATCATCCATCGCATCGTCACGATCCACCAGACGATCCCCGTCGCCCGGTCCGGCGCCCTAGTCCTGCTCGCGCCGCAATGGCTGCCCGGCCATCATGCCCCGCGCGGTGAGATAGAGAAATTGTCGGGCCTGACCTTCACCGCCGACGGGCAAACCCTTTCGTGGCGGCGCGACCCGGTCGATGTCTATGCCTTCCACCTCGTCGTGCCGGATGGTGCAAAGGAGATCGTCGCCGATTTCCAGTATCTCGCCGCGACCGACAGGGATCAGGGCCGGGTCAAGATCGGCGCCACTTTGATGAACCTGCAATGGGACAATCTGTCACTCTATCCGGCGGGCTATGCCGCGCGGCGTATCCCGGTACAGGCCCGGATCATCTTTCCCGCCAACTGGACGGACGCGACCGCGCTGCGCGGCAGCCGGTCGGGCAGCACCACCAGCTATGCAGCCACGGATTATGAGACATTGATGGATTCGCCTGTCTTTGCGGGCCGCTACGCCGCTGCCCATGATCTTGG
Organism: Sphingobium sp.; assembly: GCA_036384115.1. GTDB lineage: Bacteria > Pseudomonadota > Alphaproteobacteria > Sphingomonadales > Sphingomonadaceae > Sphingobium. The sequence goes on along the minus strand of DASVMZ010000127.1, from coordinate 27,323 downwards.
CCAGGGCGTTCGGCTCAATATCGTCGCGGACAGTGCGGCGGAACTTGCCGCCACCCCGGACCAGATCGCCCGCCATCGCAAGCTGGTGGCAGAGACGATCGCCCTGTTCGGCTTTCGCCCGTTCGACCATTATGATTTCCTGTTCAGCATCAGCGACGAAATGGGCCGCATCGGCCTCGAACATCAGCGGTCGAGCGAGAATGCCGTGGGCACCGGCTATTTCAGCCGGTGGAACGATGGTCCCGGCGACCGCAACCTGCTGGCCCATGAACTGGTGCATAGCTGGAACGGCAAATATCGACGGCCCGTGGGTCTCGCCACCGCCGACTATTCCACGCCGATGCGCGGCGACCTGCTATGGGTCTATGAGGGGCAGACGCAGTTCTGGGGCTATGTGCTTGGCGCCCGCTCCGGCCTCTATTCGCACGAACAGACGCTGGACGCCTTCGCCACTATCGCCGCGCGGCTGGACATCACGCGGGGGCGGCAATGGCGCCCGCTGGCCGACACCGTCATGGACCCCATCATCGCCGCGCGTCGCCCAAAGGCCTGGCCAGACTGGCAACGGAGCGAGGATTATTACAATGAAGGCCTGATGATCTGGCTGGAGGCCGATGCGATCATCCGCCAGGGCACCGGCGGCAAGCGCGGGCTGGACGATTTCGCCCGTCTCTTCTTTGCCGGACGCGAAGGCGAATGGGCGGTATCGCCCTACAGCCGCGCCGACCTGATCGCCGCGTTCGGCCAGATCATGCCTTATGACTGGGCCGGTTTCTTCACTCAGCGCGTCGACAACATCCAGCCGGAGATAACGAAAGTCGGTCTGGAACTGGGCGGCTATCGTCTCGTCTATGGCAACACGCCCGGCCCGGCCGCGCGTCAGAGGGAAATGGAGAGCAAGCTCCTCGACCAGAGCTACGGCGTCGGCCTTACCGTCAAGGATGACGGCACGCTGTCCACCGTCATCTGGGACAGTGCGGGCTATCGTGCGGGCCTGCGCATCGGCGACCGAATCATGTCTGTGAACGGTACGGAATATAGCCGCGCCCGGCTGCTGGTCGCGCTGGGCGCCGGAACGAGGGAGGACGGGAAGGGCGAGACGAAAGGACGAACCGAACTGATTGTCAGGCAGGGCAAGGCGGTTCGCAATATTGCGCTCGATTATTCGGGCGGCATTCGCTATCCGCGCCTGCAAAAGACCGGAGAGGGGGAGGGCAGTCTCGACAGACTGCTCAAGCCCCGACTCTAGAACACCGGGTCGAGACCGAGAGCAATTATAACTGCAACCCCTTGCGGGCATGAGCGCGCACGGCATCACGTGAACGCACATCTCCACACAGAAACGGAACAGGCGAAGAAAAACATGCGTATCGACATGATCCCGGTGGGCACCAATGTGCCAGACAGCCTCAACGTCATCATCGAAGTACCGACCGGCGGCGAGCCAGTGAAATATGAGTTCGACAAGGCATCGGGCGCATTGTTCGTGGACCGCATCCTGCATACGCCGATGCGCTATCCCGCCAACTATGGCTTCGTCCCGCACACACTCTCGCCCGATGGCGACCCGATCGACGCGCTGGTCGTGGCCCGCTCGCCCTTCGTGCCCGGCTGCGTCGTACGCGCCCGTCCCATCGCAGTCCTGAACCTTGAGGATGAGCATGGCGGCGACGAGAAGCTGATCTGCGTCCCCGACGACAAGACCTTTCCTTATTATTCCAACGTGAAGGAAAAGGAGGATCTGCCCGACATCATCTTCGCGCAGATCGAGCATTTCTTCACTCACTATAAGGATCTGGAGAAGGACAAGTGGGTTCGCGTCGGCATCTGGGGTGATGCCGCGGAGGCCAAACGCCTGCTCCTCGAAGCGATCGACCGTTATGAGGACGACAAGAAGACCAAGAACGCCGCTGGCGCCTGATCTTTTCGGCTTGTGAGGTAATGGAAGGGCGGCGGCGCATCTGCGTTGCCGCCCTTTCTGCGTCCGGGCAAAAGAGCGGCAGAACGATGCCGACACATACTGGCAACCGGCAGGACGATTTCGGTGCCAGTATGGACAGGCACGGTTGTTCATGCACCGCTCGCTACTACTACCCCACATACTCTGCCCGCCATTTCTCGAACGGAACGGCGCCGCTCATTCGCATAGCGAAAATCTGCACCGGACCATCGCCATGCCGGATTGCTTTGCTGCGACCGGATGTACCAAGACATATGCGTCATCCAGGTGGCTTTTGCGGAATTCGGGTATGTCGATACCGCAAAGAGGAGAGCAGATTGCCCCTTTTTCCTTCCCCCCCGCCCCCCAAATGCCTATAGGCTGGGCATGGCAGAAGAACCCGACAACACCCCGAACCAGAACGAATATGGCGCCGACAGCATCAAGGTGCTCAAAGGCCTCGACGCAGTGCGCAAACGGCCGGGCATGTATATCGGCGACACCGACGATGGCTCCGGCCTCCACCATATGGTGTTTGAGGTCAGCGACAACGCGATCGACGAGGCACTGGCGGGTCATTGCGACCGTATCGACATCGCGCTCAACCCAGATGGGTCCGTATCCGTAACGGATAATGGCCGTGGTATTCCTACCGGCATTCATACGGGCGAGGGCGTCTCCGCCGCCGAAGTCATCATGACCCAGCTCCATGCGGGCGGCAAGTTCGAGAACACGTCGGACGACAATGCCTATAAGGTTTCCGGCGGCCTGCACGGCGTCGGCGTGTCGGTGGTGAATGCGCTCTCCGAATTCCTCGACCTGACGATCTGGCGCGACGGCGAGGAGCATTATATGCGCTTCGCCTTTGGCGATGCCGTCGCCCCGCTCAAGATCGTCGGCCCGGCCAATGGCAAGAAGGGCACAAAAGTCACCTTCCTGCCCAGCCCCGCCACCTTCAAGATCGTCGAGTTCGATTTCGACAAGCTGGAGCATCGTTATCGCGAACTGGCTTTCCTCAACAGCGGCGTGCGCCTCTTCCTCACCGACGGGCGGCATGAGGAAAAGAAGACCGTCGAGCTATATTATGAGGGCGGCATCGCGGCTTTCGTCAAATATCTCGACCGTAACAAGGCGCCGCTGATGCCGGAGCCGGTGGCGATCACCGGCACGCGCGACGATGTGACCATCGACGTGGCGCTGGAGTGGAACGACAGCTATTATGAAAATGTCCTCTGCTTCACCAACAACATCCCGCAGCGCGACGGCGGCACTCATCTCGCGGCCTTCCGCGCCGCGCTGACCCGCACGCTGAACACCTATGGCGACAAGTCCGGCATCCTGAAGAAGGAGAAGGTGACGCTGACCGGCGAAGACATGCGCGAGGGCCTGACCGCCATCGTCTCGGTCAAATTGCCCGACCCCAAGTTCAGTTCGCAGACCAAGGACAAGCTGGTCTCGTCCGAGGTGCGCCAGCCGCTGGAAAGTCTGATGGCCGACAAGTTGGCCGAATGGCTGGAGGAAAATCCCGGCCATGCCAAGTCGATCATCAGCAAGGTCATCGACGCCGCCGCCGCCCGCGAAGCCGCGAAGAAGGCCCGCGAACTGACCCGCCGCAAGGGCGCGATGGACATCGCCTCGCTGCCCGGCAAGCTGGCCGATTGTCAGGAGCGCGACCCTGCCAAGTGCGAACTGTTCCTGGTCGAGGGCGACTCCGCCGGCGGCTCCGCCAAGCAGGGCCGCGACCGCCATTTCCAGGCGATCCTCCCCTTGCGCGGCAAGATACTGAACGTGGAGCGCGCCCGCTTCGACCGGATGCTCTCCTCCAAGGAAATCGGCACGCTCATCCAGGCGATGGGCACCGGCATCCGCGAGGAGTTCAACCTCGACAAGCTGCGCTATCACAAGATCGTCATCATGACCGACGCAGACGTCGACGGCGCGCATATCCGCACGCTGCTGCTGACCTTCTTCTACCGCCAGATGCCGCACATCATCGAGAACGGTCATCTCTATATCGCCCAGCCGCCGCTCTATAAGGCAGCGCGCGGCCGGTCTGAGGTCTATCTCAAGGACGATGCCGCGCTCGACCAATATCTGGTCGACAATGGCATCGACGCACTGGTGCTGGAAACGAGCGAAGGCCAGCGGTTCGGCGACGATCTCCGCAGCCTGATCGAACATGCCCGCCGCATGCGGAGCCTGATGCGTTACGTTCCCCGCCGCTACGACCCGGCGATCATCGAGGCGCTGGCACTGTCCGGCGCGCTCGACCCCGAGACGGACCGTGCCGGACGTGAGGAAGCGCTGAGCAAGTCGGTACGCTGGCTGGCCGCCGCCGATACGGAAGGGCATTGGACCGCCGTCGTCTCGTCGGAGGGCGGCTATCATATCGAACGGCTGCTGCGCGGCGTCACCGACCATCATATCATCGAGGCCGGCCTCCTGCATTCCGCCGAGGCGCGCAAGCTCCACGGCCTCGCTCAGGAGCAGGTCGATGCCTATGCGACGACCAGTCGCCTGATCAGCAGCCGCAATGCGGTCAAGGCACAGGAGCAGGCGGATGCCGCCGCTGCCGAGGCCGGCACGGTAGAGGAAGATGCTGCCACGCCTGCCGCCGCAACCAAGGGTACGCATGTCAGCCGCCCGAGCGAACTGCTCGATGCGGTACTGGCAGCAGGACGCAAGGGTCTATCGATTCAACGCTACAAGGGCTTGGGCGAGATGAATGCGGACCAGCTCTGGGAAACCACGCTCGACCCGAACAACCGCTCGATGCTCCGCGTGGAGATCGATCAGGCGGATGTCGCGGACGAGATTTTCACCCGCCTGATGGGCGATGTGGTGGAACCCCGCCGCGAATTCATCCAGGAAAATGCGCTGAACGTCGCCAATCTCGACGTCTGAGGACGTTGGATCAAGTCGGCAGCATGTCCAGAAACTATCCTGCCGACCGATCCTTCACGTTACCAGTGCCTGTAATGTCGCGATCTGGTCCGCCTCGGCGGCGGGCTTGTCGCGGCGGATTCGCTTGATGCGCGGGAAGCGCATGGCCAGACCTGACTTATGGCGCTTGCTGATGCGGATGGAATCGAACGCGACCTCCAGCACCAGCGAGTTCTCCACCTCACACACCGGCCCGAAGCGATTGAGGGTATGAGTGCGCACGAAACGGTCCAGCCATTTCAGTTCCTCGTCGGAGAAGCCCGAATAGGCCTTGCCGACGGGCAGCAACTCGCCGTCCTCCGTCCAGCAACCGAAGGTGTAATCGGAATAGAAGGAGGCCCGGCGACCGTTACCGCGCTGGGCATACATCATCACGCAGTCGGCCGTCAGCGGATCACGCTTCCACTTATACCAAAGGCCGGTCTTGCGACCCGAGACATAGGGGCTGTCGCGGCGCTTGAGCATCACGCCCTCGATCGCCGCATCACGGGCCGAATCGCGAATAGCGGAAAGCGCAGCGAAGTCAGGGGCCTCGATCAACCGTGAAAGATCGAAACGGTCTGCCGTCAGCGAAGACGCGACACTCTCCAGGGCGGTGCGCCGCTCGGTCCAGGGCAAGGGGCGCAGGTCGCGTCCTCCCGCCTCCAGCACATCGTACAGACGCACGAACGGAGGATAGTCGGCCATCATCTTTCTAGTGACGGTCTTGCGACCAAGCCTTTGCTGGAGCGCATTGAAGGATGCGGCCTCCCCGCCCTGCACGGCGCCCCGGACCATCAGTTCGCCATCGAGCACGCCAATGAAGTCCAGCGCCTCGATAATCTCCGGGAAAGCGCGACTGATTTCCTCCCCACCCCGGCTGAACATCCGCCGTTCGGATGCGGTGCCGACCAGTTCGACCCTTATGCCGTCCCATTTCCACTCGGCCACGAAATCGTCGAGCGAGACGATCCCTTCCTCAAGCGGGTGCGCCAGCATGAAAGGACGGAACCAGGCGGTATCGGCAAGGTCGGGCGTCTCCCCCGTCCCCTCCGCCCAGGCGAACAGATCGGCATAGGGTGGCGGGAGGGCGTGCCAATATTCGTCCACCGCATCGACCGACACGCCAAATGCCTCGGCAAAGGCGACTTTGGCTAGGCGCGCGGATACGCCGACGCGCATGCCCCCGGTCGCGAGCTTGAGCAGGGCGTAGCGGCTCTCCGGTTCGATCCGGTCCAGCATGGCAGCCAGTATCGCTGGAGCCTCCGCCCGGCCCAGAACGGAAAGAGTGGAGACCACTTCCGACAGGGATATATCTTCGCCCGATTCGGTTCCCGCCGTTTCCCAGATGAGCGCCACCGTTTCCGCCGTATCGCCGACATAGGCACGGCTCATGGCGACCAGCACGGGATCGACACGGCTTTCCGCCAGCGAACGGATGGTCGCGGACTTGACCGCAGGCAGGTCGATGGCATCGGTCAATGCGGCCAATGCCCAGCCCCGGTCCGGATCGGGCGTGACGCGAAGATATTCGACGATCAGCGCGACCTTGGCATTACGGGAGCGCGTATAGACGAGACCGTCGATCAGGCGTGCGAAGGCCCGCATCAGTCGTCCTCATCCTCATAGCCCGCGACGGCGAGAGCGCGGGCGCGCATCTGTCGCGTCTCACACCAGTGGACGAGCGCCTCCTCCGCGCCATGAGTCACCCAGGTTTCCGCAGGGCCGAGCAAGGCGAGGGTGCTGGTCAATTCGTCCCAGTCGGCATGATCGGAGATGACGAGCGGCAGTTCAACCTGCCGCTGTCGTGCGCGCTGGCGTATCCGCATCCAGCCCGACGCCATGGCGGTGATCGGATCGGGCAGGCGGCGGCTCCAGCGATCTGTCAGGGCGGACGGCGGACACAGGATGATCCGGCCACGCAGATCCTCTTTCTCGGTCTCGCTTACCAGCCGCAATTCGCCAAGGTCCACACCCAGCGCCTCATAGAGGCGGCACATCTTTTCCAGCGCACCGTGCAGATAGATCGGATCGCCATGACTGGCGCGGCGCAACTCCGCGATCACCCGCTGCGCCTTGCCCAGCGCATAGGCACCGACCAATACGCAGCGATCCGGGTTGGCGGCGCGGGCATGGAGGAGCTTGGCAACCTCCTGCTCGATCGGGGGATGGCGGAAGACGGGCAGGCCAAAGGTCGCCTCGGTAATGAATATATCGCAAGGGACCGGCTCGAACGGCGCGCAGGTCGGGTCGGGGCGCACCTTGTAGTCACCCGACACGACGACGCGCTCACCGCCATATTCCAGCAGGATTTGCGCAGAGCCGAGGACGTGGCCTGCAGGATGGAGGCTGATACGGACCCCGCTTCGCTCAATCACTTCGCCATAGGCCAGCGCGCGTCCATTCTCCGTGCCGTAGCGCAGGTTCATGATCGCCAGCGTCTCGGCGGTCGCGATCGATTCACCATGGCCGCCACGCGCATGATCGGCGTGGCCGTGGGTGATGATCGCGGCAGGGCGCGGAACCGACGGATCGATCCACAGGTCGGCCGGACGGACATAGATGCCCGTCCGGTCCGCCATGATCCAATGCCCAGGCTTGTCCGATGACGGCATGTCAGTCGACATGGCGCCAACGGTAATTGGGAGCAAGAGGCGGAGCCTTGGCCCCGCCTCCCGCATTCAGCGGCAAGACACTCCGCCGCGATCGACCTCACGACCCAGCAGGCTACCCGCGCCCGCGCCCAGCAAGGTGCCCAGCAGCGAACTGCCGCCATTATCCAGACTATTGCCGATCACGCCGCCGAGCGCGGCGCCGACGATCAGGCCGGTCGTGCCGTCATTGCGACGGCAATAATAATTGCCGTTATAGCCGCGATAGATGCGCGTATTGCGCGTTACCCTCACCGGCTTGTAGCCGCCGCGATAATAGTTTTCAGCATAATAGCCCCGGCCGCCCCGCTCGAAGCGGTTATAGTCATAGTTGCGCCAGTTGCGCTGGTTCCGATCGCTGGAACGCCAGCTATTGCCATTTTGCGCCCAGCCATTGTGGCGCCCATTGTCACGACGATCATCATCGCGGCGGCCATTGTCCCGGCGATCATTACCCCGGCGATCATCGTCGCGCCTTCCGTTGTCTCGATCATTATCGCGCATGCCGTCATAGCGGCCATTGTCACGCCCGGGACCAGGCTGCGCCATGGCCATTGTGCCGGTCAGCGTCATCGCGCCCAGGCTGATGGCCATCAAGGCCTTCCTACCAAAGTGCAGCATCGTCAGTCTCCTTTTGATCTTAGAACAGGAGAATGTTTCGGAACCATGGCGGGTTGCATGAACCGAAAACAACAAGATGTTCAGCTTACCCTGAAGGAGACAAACATGGCGAGACTGCGGAAACTTCCGTCACGGACTGCGTTGTCGAGAGCGGAAGGAGTCACATCATGACCGACACGATCCGCACCGAATTCTGGAAGGCGCTGGAGCACAGCCCCTTCATCATGGTCAATTTGACCGGCGACCATGTCCATAGCCTGCCAATGACCGCGCAGCTCGACCGGGATGCAAACCATGCCTTCTGGTTCTATACAACGCGCGATAACCGGCTTGCGAAGGGCGGCGCCGCGATGGCCCAGTTCAGTGCCAAGGGGCACGACCTGTTCGCCTGCATCTCCGGCACATTGCGCGAGGAGATCGATCCGTCCATAATCGACCGTTATTGGTCGAACCAGGTTGAGGCCTGGTATGAGGGTGGCCGCAACGACCCCAATCTGCTCATGCTGCGTTTTGACCTTGATGATGCCGAGATATGGACGATGGAGATGGGCGTGAAGGGCTTGTTCAAGCTGATGACGGGCAAGAAGATCAACCCGCAGGAAGCGGGTCAGCACGCTCAGGTCGCGCTATAGGGTCTTTGCTATAAAGTCTTTACGGCATTAGTTGGCGGGACCGGACTGGCCCCGCCGATTGTTCAGGAAACGGGTGGCACAGACAAAGGTGGAACATCCGTGTCCACCTCATGCACATCGACGATTCCCCGCCCGACATGGCTATGGCCACGGCTGTAGAGAAAATAGACGAAAAAGCCGATAATCGCCCAGCCGAAGAACAGGCCGATGGTATACCACGACAGGCTGACGAACAGATAGACGCAGCCGATCGCCGCGATGGGCGCGATGATGTTGACCGCCGGAGTACGGAAAGGGCGATGACGGTTGGGATCGGTCTTGCGGAGAACCATCACGGCAATTGCCACCATGGCGAAGGCGAACAGCGTACCCGAATTGGAGATGTCCGCCAGCACACCGACCGGAAAGAAGGCGGAGAAAAGCGCCACGAAAATCCCCGTCAGGATCGTGATGACATGCGGTGTGTGGAACCGGGGATGGACCTTCGACAATATCGGCGGGAGCAGGCCGTCACGACTCATCACGAAAAAGATGCGCGTCTGACCGAACATCATCATCAGGATGACGGACGGAAGGGCAAGGCCCGCCGCCAGGCCGAGAAGATTGCCGACCTGTGGCCAGCCAATCTCGCGCAGGGTCCAGGCCAGCGCCTCCTTGGAGCAGACAACCGCCGCGTCGCCGATGGCGCTGCACTGCTTCGCCAGCTCGACGCTGCCTGGTGCCAGCGCCTGACCCGAGGGGCCGGTAACAGGGACGGCGCCGACGCTGCCGATCACACCCGATGCGACGAGGAGATAGAAGAGCGTGCAAATGGCCAGCGACCCGATCAGGCCGATCGGCATATTACGCTGGGGATTCTTGGTTTCTTCTGCCGCGGTAGAGACAGCATCGAAACCGACATAGGCAAAGAAGATGGATGCAGCCGCCGCCGATACCCCGCCAAAGCCGAGCGGCATGAAGGGCGTGAAATGCGCCATGTTCACAACGGGTAGCGCGAGGACACAGAACAGGGTCAGTGCAGCGACCTTGATGGCCACCAGCACCGCGTTGACCGCAGCGCTCTCCTTGGTGCCTATCACCAGCAGCCAAGTCACCAGACCCGCGATGCCCATGGCGGGAAGATTGACGATACCACCGTCCGAGGGGCCGCGCACCAGCGCATTGGGGATGTCGATATGGAAGGCATTTTCGATCAGGCCGACCACATAGCCCGACCATCCCACCGACACCGCGCCTGCGGCGATGGCATATTCGAGGATCAACGCCCAACCGACCATCCAGGCGACCATCTCACCCATCACGGCATAGCTATAGGTGTAGGCGGAACCGGACACCGGCACCATGGAGGACATTTCGGAATAGCATAGCGCGGCGAGCGCGCAGACCACACCGGCGATGACGAAGCTGAGCAACATGCCCGGCCCCGCCTTCTGCGCGGCTTCCGCGGTCAGCACGAAGATGCCCGTGCCGATAACGGCGCCAATACCGAGCATCGTCAACTGGAAGGCGCCAAGGGACCGGTGCAGCGATTTCTTCTCAGCCGTCGCCAATATGGCGTCGAGCGACTTCACCCGTCCAAAAATCATAAAAAAGCTGCCTCCCATAGGCGACCCATGGCCGCCCGCCCTGCGCGGAGACTAGAGGCTAAATCATCCCATGCAAGTGCGGCAGTGACGACGGCCCGTCATTGCTGAACCAGCATATGCCCCATCTTGCGCCCGGCAAAGAGGTGGACGTGGAGGTGAGGCACTTCCTGATGGCTGTCGAGACCGCAATTGGAAAGGAGGCGATAGCCCGGCGCCTCCACGCCCAGTTGCCGCGCGACAGTGCCGATGGCGCGGACATAGCCTGTGATTTCCTCGGCGCTCGCTTCGGCGGCGAAATCGTCCCAGCAAACATAGGCGCCCTTTGGGATCACCAGCACATGGGTGGGTGCCTGCGGATTGATGTCGTTGAAGGCCAGCACCCAGTCATCCTCATAGACTTTGCCGCAGGGGATTTCGCCACGCAGGATGCGGGCGAAGATATTGGCGGGATCATAGGGCTGCTTGGTATCGACGGGCATACATCCCTCCCCAATGTCAGTTGTTGTTGCGGGCGGCTTTCTCGGCGAGGCCGGACAGGCCGTCGCGCCGGACCAGTTCAGCGCCGATATCGTCGAAGCCCAGATCCATGTCGGCGAGCAGGACGCCGAGGTGGAAAATGAGGTCGGCGGCTTCCTTCACCGTCTCCTCCCGATCACCGGACAGGGCGGCGATGATCGTCTCGACCGCTTCCTCGCCCAACTTCTGCGCGATCTTGGCGCGGCCCCTGGCAGTGAGCGAGGCGACGTAGCTGCTGGAAGGATCGGCGGCGCGGCGTTCGCGGATCACGGCTTCGAGTCTGGCGAAGGGATTTTCGGTCATGAGAGCAGCGTTTCGCCGCAGGGGCAGACGGCGTCAACTGTTAAGGCAGTTGCGCCGCGCAACAGGGTGCGGTTGCATAGGTGTCATATCTCAGACGACTGTCAGGGGTCGGCGGACCGGGATGCCGGCCGCCGCCAGCGCGGCATGGGCCTGGGCGATGCTGTGCTGGCCGAAGTGGAAGATGGAGGCGGCGAGGACGGCGCTGGCATGGCCCTGTGTCACCCCTTCGACCAGATGTTGGAGCGTTCCAACACCGCCCGAGGCGATCACCGGCACGCTCACCCGGTCAGCGATGGTGCGGGTCAGCGCAAGGTCATAGCCGCGCCGTGTGCCGTCCCCATCCATGGAGGTGACGAGCAATTCGCCAGCGCCAAGCTCCGCGAGCCGCACGGCATGGGCCACCGCGTCGATGCCGGTCCCCCGGCGGCCGCCATGGGTGAAAATCTCCCACCGCGCCTCACCATCATCGCCGTCAGCCACCCGCCGCGCATCGACGGAGGCGACGACGCACTGGCTGCCGAATCGCTCCGCGATGTCGCCGACCAGTTCGGGCCGGGCGACCGCCGCGCTGTTGACCGCCACCTTGTCCGCGCCCGCCAGCAGGAGCGCCCGCGCATCCTGTGCGCTCCGCACGCCGCCGCCGACGGTGACGGGCATGAAGCATACCGCCGCCGTCCGCGCGACGATGTCCAGGATGGTGCCGCGATCCTCATGGGTGGCGGTGATGTCGAGGAAGCACAGCTCGTCCGCGCCCGCCGCGTCATAAAGGCGCGCCTGCTCGACCGGATCGCCCGCATCCTTCAGCGCGACGAAGTTCACGCCCTTGACCACACGGCCATTGGCGACGTCGAGGCAGGGGATGACGCGGGTGCGGACTGTCATGCAAATTTTCTCCGGTCGCGGGACGCATGAGACCGCCCCTTTCGCCAAACCTTCAGCCTGGACCCCTTCAGCCTAGACCAGCGCCGCCACGGCCAGCGCGTCCCTGAGGCCCAGTCGGCCGTCATAGAGCGCGCGGCCGGTGATGACGCCTTCGATACCCTCGCCCGCATGCAGGCTGAGCACGCGAATGTCGGAGATGCCAGCGACCCCGCCCGACGCGATCACCGGAATGTCGGTGGCGCGGGCAAGGGCGACGGTTGCATCGACATTGCAGCCCTTGAGCAGGCCGTCGCGGCCCACGTCGGTGAAGAGCAGGCTGGTGACGCCCGCATCCTCGAACCGGCGGGCAAGGTCGATGACCTCCATGTCGGATTTCTCCGCCCAGCCGTCGGTCGCGACGAAACCGTCGCGCGCGTCCACCGCGACGACGATGCCGCCGGGGAAATCCTTTGCCACCGCCTTCACGAACTCCGGGTCTTTCAGCGCCGCCGTGCCGATGACGATGCGCGCCACGCCAAGGTCGAACCAGCGTTCCACCGATTCGCGGTTACGGATGCCGCCGCCCAGTTGCACATGGCCGGGGAAAGCCTTGACGATGGACTCCACCGCCGCGGCATTGACCGCCTTGCCCGCGAAGCTGCCGTCGAGATCGACGACGTGCAGGAAGCGCGCGCCCTCCTCCGCAAAGAGCAGCGCCTGCGCCGCCGGATCGTCGCCATAGACGGTGGCCCGGTCCATATCGCCCTCGGCCAGGCGGACGACCTGCCCGCCCTTGAGGTCGATCGCGGGAAACACGATGAAATTGGGTACGTCAGTCGCTGCCATATCAGGGGCGCCAATCCAAAAAGCGTTTGAGGAAGGCCAGACCGTAGGACTGGCTCTTTTCCGGGTGAAACTGAACGCCGACGATCGTGTCGCGCGCCACGGCGGCGACGATCGGCCCGCCATGCGCGCTGGTCGCGACGACATGGGCGGGATTTGCGACGGCAAAATGATAGCTGTGCAGAAAATAGGCCTCGCCGGGCAGCAGCAGGCTGTGCGGGGTCGCGGGGACCACGTCGTTCCAGCCCATGTGCGGGATCTTGGCGGCAGGGTCGGTGGGTTCGAGCAGCTTCACCGTGCCGTCGATCCAGCCAAGGCCCCTGTGCAGGCCGTGCTCCTCCCCCGTGGTGGCGAGCAATTGCATGCCGACGCAGATGCCGAGGAAGGGCAGGCCGCGCGCGGCCACCGCCTCCGTCAGCGCATCCACCATGCCGTCGATCCCGAACAGCGCGTCCCGGCAATGGGCAAAGGCGCCGACGCCGGGCAGGACGATCCGGTCCGCCGCCAGCACCACAACCGGGTCGGCCGTGACGCACACGTCGGTGGCGCCCGCCGCGAGCAGGGCGTTGTGGACCGACTGGAGATTGCCCGCGCCATAATCGATCAGGGCGATGGTCATGGGAACAGCGTCATGGCGGGGGCGGTCAGGGACGCGACCATCACAGGAGCGGCCGTCATGGAACCAGCGACTCGAGTCCCGGCGCGATGAAGGCTGGCGAGAATTCGATCAGCTCCACGGTCGCGACGCCGCCCCGGATATAGGGGTCGGTGCGCGCGAACGCCTCCACCGTCGCCGCATCGTCGCCCACGGCCAGGATAATGCCGCCAATGGCGGGAACCTTGCGGCCCCAGCCGACGAAATGGCCCGCCTCATGGCCGGACGTGAGCCAGGCGACATGCGCGGGGCGCAGCGCGTCCACCTGTTCGAGGGGAGCGGTATAGGTGAGGGACAGGATGAACATGATGGAAAGTCCTCAGCCGCCGAGCGTGCCCTTGGTAGACGGGATGGCGTCGCCCTTGCGCGGGTCGATCCCGACCGCGGTGCGGAGCGCGCGGGCCAGCGCCTTATAGGCGCTTTCCACGATATGATGGTTGTTGGAGCCATAGAGCAACTCGACATGAAGCGTCAGGCCCGCCGCCGTCGCAAAGCTGTGGAACCAGTGCTCGATCATCTCCGTATCCCACTCGCCCAATTTGGTGGTGGTCAGCGGCACCTTCCAGACGAGGAAGGGGCGGCCGGAAATGTCGAGCGCGCAGCGGGTCAGCGTCTCGTCCATCGGCGAGTGCGCCTCCCCATAGCGGGTGATGCCGCGTTTATCGCCCAGCGCCTTCAGCACGGCCTCGCCGATGGCGATTCCGGTGTCCTCGGTCGTGTGATGCTGGTCGATATGGAGGTCGCCCTTGCACTCCACGTCCATGTCGATGAGCGAATGGCGCGACAATTGTTCGAGCATATGGTCGAAGAAACCGATGCCCGTGGAGATGTTATAGACCCCGGTGCCGTCGAGGTCGACACGCACCCGGATGCTGGTTTCCTTGGTTTCCCGATGGATTTCGCCGCTTCTCATGCGGGTGCATTAAGCGCGGAACGATCCCCATGCAATCCCGTCGCGCCGCACGGCCCCTCCCGATGCCGGTCCCGACGCCTGCCATTTTGTGGCCACGTCGCGCTTGACCCGAAACGGGGCATACCCCACAGAATGGGCTATGAGCGACGATGCGCCCGACAGCCTGATTCCCTATGATGAAATCGTGCAGGAAGCCCTGCGCGCCGTCGTCGGCCGTGTGCTGAGCGAAGTGGCGCAGGGCGGTTCGCTGCCCGGCAGCCATCATTTCTACATCACCTTCAAGACGCAGGCGCCCGGCGTCAGCATCCCCAAGCGGCTGATCGAGCGGTTCCCGGACGAGATGACCGTGGTGCTCCAGCATAAATATTGGGACCTGAAGGTGGAGGAGGATCATTTCGAGGTCGGCCTGACCTTCAGCCAGGTGCCCGCGCATCTGGTGATCCCCTATTCGGCGATCAGCGCCTTCGTCGACCCGGCGGTGAATTTCGCGCTCCAGTTCCAGGTGGCCAATGGCGACGAGCCGGAGCCGCATGACACGGCGGAGAATGATGCGCCGGTGAGCGACTCGGGCGACGGTACGCCGTCATCCAATGTCGTGACCGTGGACTTCGGCAAGAAGAAGTAGGGGAAGCCTCCCCCGCCCGTTTACCCTGCGCCGTCCGTGCAATGGGAGGGATAAAGCGTGGCATTCATGCGTTACCCTCCCAATGATATTCATGCAGGGGAAAGGACGCGCGCATGGCAAAGCTGCACTGGGCCAGAAAAGATGTCGGGGCAAAGGGGACGAAGGCCTCCAGGGCCAGGGATGGCCGGGTGACGAAAACCCAGGCGAAGACGGGCGCCGCCGTGAGCGGCATACGCGGCATCGGCAGCGGCATCATCGGCACATTGCTCGCCAACCAGGTGCGATCCAGCGCGGGCAAGGCGGGGCTGCTGGGCGTGGCGGCGGGTACGGCGTTCAACATCCTGCTCAAGCGCAGCCCGGTGGGCGCGGTCGTGTTCGGCGGGGCGATACTGGCGCGGCAGGCGTATAAGTCGAGCAAGCAGGCGCAGGCCAAGCGCGACGCGAAAAAGGCGCTGGAGAAAGGCGCGCTGGCCGCTCCCGACGAGGCGACGGTAGTGCGATTGTCCCCGACCGCGGCCTGAACATTAGTATCCAATACCATGCCGCGTCGCCTTTTGGGCAGCTCTCGCGCCGTAAAGCATTGACGCGCGGCGCGCCCGGCGTCAGGGGGAGCCATGCCGCACAGCACCTCTTCCGACCCGCATGGCTTCAGGCGGCGCGGCGTCCTCTTCGTCCTGTCCTCCCCATCGGGCGCGGGCAAATCCACCATCGCGCGCAAGCTGCTGGAGGCTGACCCGAGCCTGCAAATGTCCGTCTCCGCGACGACCCGGCCGATGCGGCCCGGCGAGGTGGAGGGCAAGGACTATCATTTCGTCGACCTGACCCGGTTTCGGGAAATGGTGTCGGACCATCAGTTCCTGGAATGGGCGCATGTGTTCGGCAACCGCTATGGCACGCCGCGCGCGCCGGTGGACGCGATGCTGGCCGATGGCCGCGACGTATTGTTCGACATCGACTGGCAGGGCGCGCAGCAGCTCCACCAAATCGCGGGCGGCGACGTGGTGCGGGTGTTCATCCTGCCGCCCTCGATCGGCGAGCTGGAACGGCGTCTGCGCGGACGCGGCACCGACAGCGAGGAAGTGATCGAGGGCCGCATGGCCCGCGCCCATGGCGAGATCGCACATTGGGACGGCTATGACTATGTGCTGGTCAATGACGATGCGGACGAATGCTTCGCCAAGGTGCAGACCCTGCTGGAAGCGGAACGCATGAAGCGCAGCCGCCAGACGGGGTTGATCGGCTTTATCCGCAAGATGAACCCGGCAGGTCCGGTCTAGGGCGAGCCGGGGCAAGGCAATAGCAGACGGCCCTGTGCTGCTGCTTTCGCAGGAACATGGAACGTCCCAAAAGCCACCCCCTTAACCCCAGCCTCTAAAAAGGCCCGTCCCCTTTAAAAAGGCAGCGCCCCGATGCTGCTCTCGAACACCCGATAGTCCGCCTCCAGCCGCCATTGCGCGGCGGCCTTTTCGCTCGTCGCGATGAGCGTGGCGCAGGGTCCGGCGGGGGGAGCATCCTGCGCCGGTGCCGTGCCCATGCGACAGGCGGCGGCGCGGGTGCCGACCTTGCCATCCTGCCAGAGACTCGCGCCGGGCAGGAAGCTATATTCCAGGCTAGCGCGCGCCATGGATTTCAGGTCGGCGTAGCGCAGGCCCTGCTCGGTCGCGGCGCGCAGATATTCATTGGTCATGTCGCTGCGCGAGACGCCCTCGTCATCGGTGGACAGCACGACGGGAACGCCCGCCGCCCTATACAGCGCCAGCGGGTGGCGGGCGCCCTTCACGCCGAGGATCATGGCGTTGCTGGTGAGGTTGATCTCAACCGCGATCCGGTCGCGCGCCATGCAGGCGAGCAGTGCGGGGGCGTCCTCCTCATAGGCGATGGCGACGCCATGGCCGATGCGGTTCGCGCCCGCCACCTCGACCGAGCGGCGGATATGATTGTCGAGCGCCGCCGGGGGGACCAGGCCGATGTCCAGCTCGCCCGCGTGAATCGCCTTTTTCACGTCCGGATGGCGGGCGGAGAAATAGCGGAACATCGCCATGTGCAGGTCGAAGTCGGCGACCGCGACCGCGCCATCCTCCGGCGCGACGATGTTGACGCCGACGAAGCGCGGGTCTTTCTCCACCAGCGCGAAGGCGAGGGCGAGCTGGCCGAAGACGAAGCCGGGCGACTGGGAGCGCAGGGCGAAGGGCTGGTAGCGGACGGTGACGGCGCAGGCCCCGCGATAGGGCTTTTGCGTGGCGCAGCCCAATAGCCCGATGGCGTCCTTCTCCATCGCGTCCACTTCCGCGACGGCGGAGTCGATCAGGCCGGGGAGCGCAGGGGCGATCCGGCGATAGGCGGCGTCGAAGTCCGCGGGATTCCATGGTCCCTTCGCGCCAAGGATGCCCGCCTGCACCATCGCGCCGGGATCCTGCATCAGTTCGAGATAGGCGACATGGCCGCGCGCCGCGCTGGTCCGGGCGGAGGCGAGCATCGCACCGGGCACGGCGATGGCAGCGGGAGCGAAACGGTCGAAGGTGTCGAAGAAATCGTCATGGCCAGTGACGTCGTTGACGCCCAGCCCCTGCGCCCGGCCACGGGTGGAGAGCGAATCGATCAGCGCCGAATAAAGTTTCTCGTCACGGCGGCCAAGGCCCTGCGCGGGGACGCTGTCCTTTTCGGTGCAGGCGACGATGGCCAGTTTCGCGCGGGAGACGCACAGGCCCGCATCGCCGCCCCATGCCAGAAACTGCTCGGCGGTCGGCTGGCCCCAGAGATGGTTATGGAGGTCGCCGCCCTTGGGCATGGCTTGCAGGAAGACGCGCAGGCGGGCGGGTTGCGCCGCCACCCGGTCGAACAGGGCAGCGGTGGATGCCTCCCTCTGCGACTCCGTCTGCGCCTGCGCTTGAACCGGAGCGGCCAGAATCGCGAGCAGGGCGAAGAACAGGCGTCTCATACGTCCTTCGGCCCGATCCAGTGCGGCTGCGGCTGCGGGATATAATGGAGCATGGCGTCCAGCAGCGCCTCCGCATCATCGTCCACCATCAGCATCTCGCGATGCTGCGGCTTGAGGAACCCCTCGTCCACCACATGGTCGATAAAGCCGCGCAGTCCGTCATAAAAGCCGTTGATGTTGAGCAGGCCGCACGGCTTGGCATGATAGCCGAGCTGGGACCAGGTCCATGCCTCGAACAATTCCTCGAAGGTGCCGATGCCGCCGGGCAGCGCGACGAAGCCGTCGGACAGTTCCGCCATCAGCGCCTTGCGCTCATGCATGGTCGAGACGACGTGCAGCCGGGTGAGATGGGCATGATCCTGTTCCCGTGCACGCAGCGCCTCCGGGATCACGCCGATCACCTCGCCCCCCGCCGCGCAGGCCCCGTCCGCGACCAGTCCCATCAGGCCGATGGAGCCGCCGCCATAGACCAGGCCGATGCCGCGCCGGGCGAGGAGCGCGCCGAATTGCCGTGCCGCCTCGCCATAGCGGGAAGAAGTGCCGGTGCTCGAACCCAGAAAGGCGCAGATCCGCATGCTTACTCCAGACAAAAGGGTGCGGCCGTCATCATTGGCGGCCCGTCATTGTTCGATGTTGAGGCCGAGGCGGTCGGGGTCTTCGACCGCTTCCTCCGCGATCACCGCCCGCGGGGCGACCGACTCCCAGGGAAAGATGAACCAGTCCTTGTCCACCCGCCGGTCGATGGTCCAGGAGGCATAGTCCACCGTCGTGCTGCTGTTCAGGTTCGTGACCAGCGCGGCGAAGCGGATGTTGGCGGGATCGCCGCCATTGTCGCGCAGGGTCTCACGAAAATGGACGATGGTCTTGCCGCTGTCGTTGATGTCGTCGACGAACAGATACCGCTCCCCCGCCTTGCTGCACCCGGCGAGATGGACCAGCAGCCGTTCCGCGAAATCATAGACTTTGGAGCTGTGGTCGATGGACAGGAGCGGGATGCCGGTGCGGTGCGAGAGATAGGCGCCCGGCACCAGCCCGCCGCGCCCGATGCCCACGATATAGTCGGGGCACCAGTCGTCCTGCTCGATCTGGACGGCAACCGCCTCGATGTCGGCCAGAAAGCGGTCCTGGGTGATGTGGGTGAAGGTGATGTCGGCGGCAGCGTCGGTCATGGGCGGGGTTTCCGGGCCAGATGGGAAAGGCAAATCCGTATCGGCGGCGCGGCGTGCATGCAATCTCCCATGATGCGGCGGTTCATGCGCGCGTCCCCGCCGGGGTGCCGTGAAGCAGCCCTCCGGCTGCGGCGCCGTGAAGCAGCCGCCCGGCGACATAGGTGGCATGGATGGCGCGATCGTCGCCCAATATCTGGAGCGCGAACAGCCGGTCGGCCAGGCTGGCCCCCGCCGTGCGGCGACCCAGCAGCAGGGTGGCGGCAGGATCGAGCAGCAGGAAGTCCGCCTCCATCCCCGCCGCCAGCGACCCGATGCGGTCGCCAAGGCCGAGGATCGCCGCGCCGCCCGCCGTGGCGAGGTGGAGGGCGCGAAAGGGATCGAGACCGGCGCCCCTGAGCTGGCAGACCTTATACGCCTCCCCCATCGTCGCGAGCAGGGAGAAGCTGGTGCCCGCGCCGACATCCGTACCCAGACCGACCCGCACCCCGGCGGCATCCAGCCGGGCGAGGTCGAACAGGCCAGAGCCGAGGAACAGGTTGGAGGTGGGGCACAGGGCGGCGCTGGCCCCCGCCCGCGCCATGCGGCCCATCGCCTCATCCGCCATATGCACGCAATGGGCAAAGACGGAGCGCGGCCCGACGAGGCCGAAGCGGGCATAGGCGTCGAGATAGTCGATACTGCCGTCGAACCGGCGGGCGACGGCGGCGACCTCTGCCTCATTCTCCGCCATATGGGTGTGCATCAGCGTGTCGGGATGGTCGGCGTGGAGAGCGCCCGCCAGTTCCAGCTGAGCATCCGAGGAAGTCAGCGCGAAGCGGGGCATCACCGCATAGCCGAGGCGGCCCCTGCCCCGCCACCGGGCGATCAGCGCCTCGCTTTCCGCGCGGCCATGGTCGGGGCGGTCGCACAGGCCGGGCGGGCCGAGGTCCATCAGCACCTTGCCGGAGACGATCCGCATGTCCCGCGCCTGCGCCGCCGCGAACAGCGCGTCGACCGAGGTTTCATGGACAGTGGCGAAGACCAGCGCGGTGGTGGTGCCATTGCGGAGCAACTCGGTCAGGAAGAAGGCGGCGGCCTCCCGCGCATGGGCAGGATCGGCAAAAGCCTTTTCGGCGGGATAGATATGCTGCTCCAGCCATTGCAGCAACTGGTGGCCATGGGAGGCGATCCGGTCCGTCTGGGGATAATGGACATGGGTATCGACAAAGCCGGGGACGAGCAGCTTGTTGGGGTAATGGCGGGTGGGGAGGCCGGGAAAGCGGGGCGCGACATCGGCATGGGCGCCCGACGCGATGATGATGCCATCCTCCACGACCAGCAGGCCGTCGGGGTGGTGGACCACCGCCTCCGCGCCAGCCTGTATGGGATCGCGCGGCACATGGAGCAACTCGGCGCGATAGCCGGTCGGTCCTGTGTCTCTGGTCTCTGTCCCCGGCACCTGCGCCATCATGATCCTATTTCGCGGGCGCGCAACCGCCGGATGGGGCCAGCGCAGGTGTCGGGGCTGGCGCGGAGGCAGTGGGGATGGAGGCGCGATAGCGGGGCCAGTGGCCGGTCAGTTCGTTCACCACGCGCGATCCCAGCTGAAAGGCGGCATCGAGCGAGGGTTGCAACGCGGACAGCTCCATCGCCTCCGCCTCCAGGCTTTGCGCCGCATCCTTGCCCGCCGGTTGGACGGTATAGTTGCTGCCGGTCCGCAGCACCATCAGCCGGTCGGCATCCGCCCGCCCCATCCGCCCCAGCGTGGCGAGTGCAAAGGCGACGCCGCTGTCCTCCATGCCGGTCATCACGAAACTGTCCGGCCGCTGCGTCCAATAAGCGATCCATTTGACGACATGCTCGTTGAGCAATGTGCCATGCCAGAAGGTCTGGCCGGTCGCCTCGTCCCCCCGCAGGATGAAGGGCGGGCATAGCGCGGCGGGATAGGCGCCATAGCCCGCACGCAACCGCTTCAATATCGGTCCATCGGCCAGCGTCATGCCCGAAGTCAGGCGATAGGCCCAGTCGCGCAGGCCCTTGTTGACCGGGAAGAGATTATAGATCGCCTCCCCCCGAGGCCCCTGATAGGGGCGCGCCCGGTCGCGCGGATACATACCGGTTTCCCAGTCCTTGGGAATTTCACGCGGGTCGATGGCATAGCCATAATCGGTGTCGACGATGTCGCCGATCCACGCCGCCGATCCGACCGAGGCGGTGTGCGGGTTCACCCCCGCGATGGCCGCGATCAGCCAATAGGCATGGGTAAGGTCGAAGCGCGGATCGGTGCCCAGCGCCATGACGGCGGAGGCGGCACGGTTCGTGCCGATACCCGTCGAGAGGATGAGGAGGCCGCGCGCCGGATCATAGCGCAGGGGACGGTCCCCGGCGGGAAAGGCGATTTTGGTGGGGATGGTGGAGGCCCAGGCCTGAAACTCGCCCGCCGTGTCGCCGGTATCCGCGCCAATCTCGAACGCGGTCACGACGACAGCGTGGATCTCGATCGGTTTTGAGGCCGCAGGTTGAGGGGCGACGGGCCTGGAAGCGACGGGTTTGGCGACCAGCGGCGCGGCTCCCGAAAAGCCGAGAGCCAGCAGCAAGGCGATGGCGGATAGTCTGAACCGGTTCAATAGGCTCTCCCCTGATCGGCCTCCCCCGCATATCTTGTCCGGGCAAGGATAGCATAAGATCGCCCCTTCGCAAGTGCAGCATATCGGGGCGATGCAGGTTAGCGGCGAGGGCGGGATCGTCCGGCCGGGCGACCAACATCCGTTTTGGTGGGACCGGACTGCACGATGCGTGGGTCATCACCATGGCCGAGGGCGCGGCAATGAAGCTGGCGCAGGCATCTGGCCAGAGGAGGAGGAGGAGGAGGAGCGCAGCTTCCTCTATCGGTGCCGGATGGAGATGGCCGGGCTGGCGTTGGCGCGGGCGCGGGCCTGATCGACGGCCAGCACGCCGGACCGATCAAATGGCATTAAAGTTTGAACTGTTCCGCCGTGGAAACTAGGGCTGGTATCACCCTCCCCGCCTCCCTTCCGACCAAGGCTCTATTCCCATGGACGATACGCTCCGCCGCGCGGCCCTCGACTATCATCGCCACCCCCATCCCGGCAAATTGCGGATCGAGCCGACCAAGCGGATGGTCAACCAGCGCGACCTCGCGCTCGCCTATTCCCCCGGCGTCGCGGCGCCGTGCGAGGAAATCGCGGCGGACCCGGACAAGGCCTATGACTATACCGCGCGCGGCAACCTGGTCGCGGTGATCTCCAACGGCACGGCGGTGCTGGGGCTGGGCGCGATCGGCGCGCTGGCCTCCAAGCCGGTGATGGAGGGCAAGGCGGTCCTCTTCAAGAAATTCGCCGACATCGACGTGTTCGACCTGGAGGTGGACACGACGGACCCGGAGGCGTTCGTGAATGCGGTCGCGCTGCTGGAACCCACCTTCGGCGGCATCAATCTGGAGGATATCAAGGCCCCGGAATGTTTCGCCATCGAGGCGGCGCTGAAGGCGCGGATGAACATCCCCGTCTTTCACGACGACCAGCATGGCACGGCCATCGTGGTCGCGGCGGCGGTCAGGAATGCGCTGGTGTTGCAGGGCAAGACGCTGGCCGAGGCGCGGCTGGTGACGTCGGGGGCCGGTGCGGCGGCGCTGGCCTGCGTCGACCTGCTCGTCTCCATGGGCCTGCCGGTGGAGCATGTGACGCTGACCGACAAGGATGGCGTGGTCCATAGCGGGCGGGAGGGCATGGGGCCGAACATGGCGCGCTATGCCCGCGTCACCAATGCGCGGACGCTGCCCGAGGTATTGCCCGGCGCGCATGTCTTCCTGGGCCTGTCGGCGCCGGGCGTGCTGAAGCCGGAATGGCTGCCGCTGCTGGCGGACAGGCCGCTGATCTTTGCGCTGGCCAACCCGGAGCCGGAGATTCGCCCGGAGATCGCGCGCGAAGTGCGGCCGGACGCCATCGTGGCGACGGGGCGGTCGGACTATCCCAATCAGGTCAATAATGTCCTGTGCTTTCCCTATATCTTCCGCGGCGCGCTGGACGTGCGGGCGACCACGATCAACGAGGCGATGAAGGTCGCGGCGGCCGAAGCCATCGCCAGCCTCGCCCGGCTGCCCGCGCATGAGAGCGTGGCGCAGGCTTATGGCGGGCGCAAGCTGGTGTTCGGGCCGGACTATATCATCCCCACCCCGTTCGACCCGCGCCTGATCGCGGAGATCGCGCCTGCCGTGGCGAAGGCGGCGATGGACAGCGGCGTCGCGCGGCTGACGCTCGACATCGACGCCTACAAGCGGTCGCTGGCGCAGCAGAACACCCGCTCGACCCAGCTGCTGATGCCGGTGTTCGAGGCGGCGCGCGGTACGCAGCAACGGATCGCCTATGGCGAGGGCGAGGATGAGCGGGTGCTGCGCGCCATCCAGGATGCGCTGGACGACGGCATCGTGCGGCCGACCATCGTCGCGCGGCGACGGGTGCTGGAACGCAAGCTGCCCGAGCTGGGCCTGCGCTTCGAGCTGGGCAAGGATGTGGAGGTGATCGACCCGGAGACGGACCATGCGATCATGGCGCCCCTCGTGGAGGCCTATCGCGCCATCGCCTCACGCAAGGGCGTGCCGGCGGCGGAGATCATCCGCCATGTCTATCGCCGCCCGACCGTCACCGCCGCGATGCTGTTGCGCACCGGGCAGGTCGATGCGGCGCTGGTCGGCGGCAATTCGGAATATTGGGGACAGGTGGAGCATGTGCTGCGCGTCATCGACCGGGGGGCGGGCACGTCGCGCGTCTACGCACTGACCGGCCTGATCCTGGACGCGGGCGCATTGTTCATCACCGACACCCATATGGTGCCCGATCCGACGCCCGAACAGATTGCCGAGATGACGATATTGGCAGCGGCGGAGATACGGCAATTCGGCCTGGAGCCGCGCATCGCCATGCTGTCGCACAGCAATTTCGGCGCATCGCACAGCCCGAGCGCGCGCAAGATGCGGACCGCGCTGGCCCTCGTGCAGAAGAAGGCGCCCGAACTGGCGGTGGATGGCGAAATGCATGCCGACGCCGCCTTGTCCCAGCCCCTGCGGGAGCGGCTGGTGGCGGATTCGCGGTTCGACGGTCCCGCCAACCTGCTGGTCATGCCCAATCTGGATGCGGCGAACATCACGCTGACCGCGCTGGCCGCCTCGTCCAGTTCGCCCACGGTGGGTCCGATGCTGATGGGCCTGTCGCAACCGATCCATGTGCTGACGCCCGGCGTGACCTCGCGCGGCATATTGAACCTGACCACCATCGCCGCCGCCGAAGTGACGCAGCGCCGATAGAGGCGGGGCGAAGGTCAAGGGGGCAGGCGCCGGGTCTGGGAATGATCCCATCCTGTTATCTGGGAGATGAAATTTGGACCTTGAGGGACTTTTCCTGCGCTATTTCGGCGCGGATACGCTGGAAGCGGTGGACGAGGTGCGCCTTGCCGCCGGCAAGGAACAGATCGCCATCGACTTTGCCCTGGAGCGGGAACCGAGCCGCCGCTTTGCGCTGTGGGTGCTGATGGAAGGGCTGGGCATCGCGCCCTCGCCCGCCGATGCGTTCAAGGAACCGGCGCTGCGGGTCGCGGCCAATGCCTATCTCGACATGGCGTGGAAGGTCGAGAAGCGCGAAGGGGACGCCTGACACCACCCGCGCGGTGGCGCCGGGCGACGGGGATAATGGGCGCCGATGCGGATGCTAGCCTCGGCATATATCGCACGCCGGCGAGGCGGGACGCGCGTCGAGGTGAAATGACGCGGGACGGGTGTTTGTTCGGAATCGGAGCAAATTCGCCGAAACCCCGTGCCTGTCCCCCATATGGGTGATGCCAGCCCCCCGGTCGGGGCGTAGCGCATAGAGGCGACCCGAGGGCTTACTATGTCCTTTCTTGTCGGCAGCTCCCCCTAAAGGAGCTGCCGATTTTTTGTTGAGTAAAGGTCGCCCGCCCATCGGCGCCTTTTCGGCACGAGGGGATCGCCCGCTCCGCAAACCGTCGATTGCCTTGGCGCGCCGCCCTCAATGCACCGCCGACATGTCCACCTGTCCCTTGGGACGCGGCGACAGCCAGATCACCGCTGCGGCAAAGAACAGCACGATGGCGGTCAGCAGGAAGCTGTGGTCGATCGCCATCGCGATAGCCTCCTGATCGACGATGCCGGAGATCATCTGCCGGCCCTGTTCCAGCGGAACGCCCGCGTTGGACAGGGCATGCTGCACATCGTCGGGCTGAAGCTTCGAGACGATCTCGTTGCGGGCGACCCGTTGGGAATCACCCCAGACCGTCAGGATGACGGACGTGGAAATGGCCACCGCCATGGTCCGCAGGAAATTCTGGAGGCCGGCGGCGGATGCCGTTTCATGCGGCTCGACAGCGGTCAGGGTGATCGACGTCAGCGGGATCATGAAGAAGGCCATGGCAAAACCCTGCAACACTTGCGGCATGGCCAGCGTCCAGAAGTCCGCGCCGCTGGTCCAGCCCATGCGGAGCAGCGACATGCAGCCCAGCCAGGCGACGGCGCAGGACACCATGAGGCGCGGATCGACCCGGCCCAGCATCCTGGCCGCAATCTGGGAGGTGATGAGCGCGGTCATCGCAGTGAAGGCGGTGACGATGCCAGCGTCGGTGGCGGGATAGCCCATGGACGTCTGGAGCCATTGCGGGATCAGCACGATGCTGGCGAAATAGGCACCGAAACAGAGGGCGAGCGCGATGACGCCAAAGGTGAAACCGCGATGCCGGAACACGCGAAGGTCCACGATCGGATGCTCTTCCGTCAGTTCCCAGATGATGAAGGCGGGGAAGCCGACGGCCGAGCCGATGGCGAGCAGGACAATCGTCGGGTCGGCGAACCAGTCATGGTCGCGGCCGATGTCCAGCAGGATCTGGAGGCAGCCGATCCAGAAGATGAGGAGCGCGAGGCCGACCTTGTCGATGGGCAGCCGCTTCGTCTCTGTCTCCACCGGGCGCAGCAGCGCGAGCGCGGCAAAGGTGCACAGCGCGCAGATCGGCAGGTTGATGAAGAATATCCAGTGCCAGCTCCAGTTATCGGAGATATAGCCGCCCATGATCGGGCCGACCGCCGGGCCCAGCAGGGTCGTCATCGCCCACAGCCCCATCGCCTTGCCCCGCGCCTCCGGTGGAAAGATGCGCAGCATCAGCGTCTGCGACATGGGCATGAGCGGGCCGCCGCACACGCCCTGCCCGATGCGGCAGGCCACCAGCATGCCCAGCGTCGGTGACAGGCCACACAGCAGCGAGAAGATGCCGAAGCCGATCATCGCGAAGATGAAGGTGTTGACCGTGCCGAACCGCTGCGCCAGCCAGCCGGTCAGCGGCACGCAGATCGCCTCCGCCACCGCATAGCTGGTGATGACCCATGTCCCCTGATCGGGCGAGATGCCGAGGTTGCCAGCGATATGGGGCACGGAGACATTGGCGATGGTGAGGTCGAGCACGACCATGAAGTTGCTGACCGCCAGCACCATGCCGGCCGCGAGGCGGCGATTGGCCGGGATCAGCTTGTAGACGTCGATTTCGGCCATGGCGGCGTTCCTTCGCTAACCCGACGCATCAATCCGCGAGGTCTATCTCGACATCCGTGGACAGGCCGATGCGGAGCGGATGCTCGGCCAGTTCCTTGGGGTCGAGCGCGATGCGGACCGGCAGGCGCTGCACCACCTTGATCCAGTTGCCGGTGGCGTTCTGCGCGGGGATCAGCGCCATGGAGGAGCCGGTGCCGCCCGAGAAGCCGACGACCTTGCCATGATAGACCACGCCGCTGCCATAAATGTCCGCGGTGACGGTGGCGGGCATGCCGACCTTGACGCGGGCGAGCTGCCGCTCCTTGAAATTCGCGTCCACATAGACCTGGGTCAGGGGCACGATGGTCATGATCGGCGTGCCTTGCGCCACCCGCTGGCCGACCTGCGCCTGCCGCTTGGTGACGACGCCGTCGATGGGCGCGCGGACGACGGTGCGGTCCAGTTCCAGCCGGGCCGCGTCCAGCTTGGCCTTGGCGGCCATGACGCCGGGATCGCTGTCCTCGGTCGAGCCGCGCACCAGCGCGTCATTCGCGGCCAGTTCGCCGATCGCCGCACCGCGGGTGGACTCGGCCATGACGACACCGGCCTGCGCCTGCGCCAGG
>DASVMZ010000126.1:0-4429 GCA_036384115.1 Sphingobium sp. | reverse complement strand
GAACAAGCGCTCGACTGGGCGGCGGCCTGATCCTCGTGCGGGGGCGGGAACGGGGGCGGGGGCCGGGACGGGGGCGCGGGCCGCTGAACCCCTTATTAACCATCCATTCGCGTTCGGTTCAGAGCGGATGTGACATTCTCCCTCCATGTCGTGGCGATGATGGCAGTTGGGCCGTCACCGCAGACGCTAACAACTGGAGGATGAAGCCATGATCTTTTCTGGCAAATCTATCGCAATCGGGTTCGCTCTGGCTTTGGCTGGCACGGGCGCCGTGACGGCTGCACCCGCCGAGGCGCGGACGCAGGTCTATCTGGGTATCGGAACGGGTTATGGTGGCTATCAGGATGCCAACTGGCGTGGGGATCGCTATGGCGGCGGGTATCGTGGCGGCAACTGGCGCGGCGGCTATCGCGACTGGGACCGGGGCGGGCGCGGCTGGGATCGGGGTGGCTGGGATCGAGGTGGCTGGGATCGAGGTGATCGTCGCGGCTGGCGCGGTGATGATGGCTGGCGCGGCAATGGCAACTGGGGCCGCCGGGAGCGTTGCTGGACCGAATGGCGCTACACCCGCTTTGATGGCCGGGTGCCGGTTCGCATCTGTCGCTGACGGGAATGGGCTGTCCGCGAAGGGCCGCCCTTTTTCGATGCGCGCGCGCAAATTGCTCCCTCGGCATGCCTCCACTGGCGCATGAGAAAGGCGGCCGCATCGCTGCGACCGCCTCCTTCATTCTCACCATGGGACGAACGTCCGCTCAGAAGCGGAAGTTGACCGTTCCGCGTACGGAATGGAAGTTATAGCCCTGGTCGGACGGACGCATGTTGGTGCCCGTGCCGAACGCACCACCAACTGCGGTGACGAAATATTTGTCGTCGTCGATGTCGGTGTAGAGATATTCAAGACCGATGCTGATCTTCTGGGTCACCATGGCCTCGATGCCGCCGCCTGCCTGATAGCCCCAGGCGTCATCCTTGTTGTTCTGGGAGAAGCTGGCGACCCGGTTGGTGGTCGCAAAGCCGTGGCTCATGTTGGCATAGATGCCGCCGCCCGTGCCGTAGAACAGGATACCGCCATTGGGGGTATAGCCAGCGCGCAGGCGGGCTGCGCCATACCAGTCGATGCCACGCGAGAAATTATAGGATTGCGCGCTGGTGCTATAGGCGGTCGTGCGATCCACGGAATCGGACTTGCCGCCTTCCAGAACCAGACCGACGACGAAGTTGCCCATGCGGCGGTCATAGCCGACGCGGCCGAAATAGGTGCCGCGATCCTTGTCGCCACGGCACCCTGTGTCGGCGGTGGGGCTGCCACCGTTGGGATAGCCGTCGCAGAAGGCGGGGTTGCCATTGAGCGGCTGGAAAGCATTGGCGCCGGCCACGGTCACATTGTTGTCGAACGAGCCGTTACGGTCGGTGTCGAACGCCACGGTCGAGCCGCTGTCCGAGCCGGTCATGTCATAACCGCCGCCGGCGCCGATGTAGAACCCGTTGAAATGGGTTGCGCGGTCGCCGGTGTCCTGCGCCAGTGCGGGCACAGCCGTCATAACGGTCGCCGCGGCAAGCATGGTCAGGATTGCTTTGTTACGCTGCATGATGTTCGTTCCTCTTTTCATAACAATCGTTCCCCTTTGGAAACGGTGATGACGGGTGCAGAACACGGTAGATACGAGAGAGTTGCGTCAGCAACAGATCGGCAATGTCGTTCGGGGCGGAGCGTTGTGCATCTGCAACACCGGGCAGCGGCGACGTGGCTCGGCGCGCGGTGCCAGAGGCGAGATAAATGTATCATATCAGGGAGTTTCTGGACGTGGCTCGCCATCCGGCATCCTGACTGGTCAGGAAAATATCGCGCGACAGTTGCAAAAATTGCATCAGCAGGGAACCAATTGGGTGAAGGCCCTCATGCCCGCTTTTGTTGACGCGGGCGGGCGGAAGGCGCTAACCGGGGCGATATGAGCACCGATACACCCCCCGACCGCCTTTCGACCAACCCGGCCAGCCCCCACTTCAATCTGGAGGTACTCCAACGGGGCATCGGCATCCGGTTCAAGGACCGGGTGCGGACCGACGTCGAGGAATATAGCCTGTCCGAGGGCTGGGTTCGCGTCGCCGCTGGCAAGAGCCGTGACCGTAACGGCCAGCCGATGACCATCAAGCTGTCCGGTCTTGTCGAGGCATGGTTCGAGGACAAGGGCGTGGAGCAGGAGGGAGACGCTCCGGACGCGGATGCCGGGGGCAGCGACGAGAGCCAGCAGACCGGCTGATGTCCGGCGCGGAGCGTGGCGATCTCGACCGTCCCTCCGCTGCATTGCCTCCATCCGGCCGCTTGGGCGCCAGACTCAGCGCAGCCGCGCCTCGCGCCGCACATCGCGCAGGATCATGGCCAAAGTCCGTTCCGGCCGGCCTGTCGAAACCGTGGAATCGCGCGCCATGCGAAACAGCGCGGGGTCGAGTTGCAGGCGCGGCCTGCCGGGCCTCGCTTCCCCGGATGTCTCCCCCGATGCATCGACCGATGCCAGCGTCGGTCGGGTAAAATGCCTGGGTGCCGTTTGGATGGGCGCAGGCTGATCCTCCCGCGCTATCTCGCCCGGCTCCAGAATCGCTTCCTCATTGATCTTTCTGGGATAGATGAAGCCGTTCACCGGGTTGAGCCGCGCGCCCATCTGATGCCCCTGACCCCACCAGATCCGCACTTGGCTCCAGTCGTTCTCCGCCGATGCGTCGATGGCCAGCACGTCCTGTTCGATCAGGCCGGGGGCAGACCAGTTGGCGTGGCGGAGCAGGATGTGCCGGTCGTCCACGATGCGCGAGACGACCGCGACATGGCCCAGTGGCATGACGCTGCTGTTGGCGAGGGAAATGACGGCCCCGGGCTTTGGCTCATATCCACGCCGGTAATTGCCCTTGGCCTGGCTCCACCAGGTCCAGGCGTCGCCATGGATGCGGATGCCGCTCAGCTCGCGCGCATAGGGCACGCATTGCAGGACGTCCGCGGCCGATGACGGCGATATGATGAGGCCCAACGCCAGTACAGGCAGGGCCACGCCCCGAATAAGGCGCTTTGCGATCCTCACGGCAACTCCTTCGGTCGCGTGTCGATGTCCCCGCGACGGAGTTACGGCCCAGAAATCGCCATGTGCTTAACGCACAGGGTTAACGAATTAGGAATGTTGGGAAATCATGCCGAACCGCCTGGGTGATGGCCGGTTGGCTCAGGCCGGATAAGCGGGTCGGCGCATGCAGGCTTAGCGCAGGGACGCCATCTGCGTACCGGCCAGCGGATTGGCTGCGGCGGCATAGATGAAGCCGTTCGCCGGGTTGGGGCGGAGGCCGAGATCGCCGATGGGACCGTACCACACCTTCACGCTGCTCCAGTCGCCAGCGGCCGACACATCGACCGCGCGCACATCATGCTCGATGCCGCCGCGATAGGACCAGTTGGCGTGGGTCAGGAGGACTTCATGGGCATTCACGATCTTGCTGACCATGGCGACATGGCCTGCGGGCATGGAGTGCGAGGAGGAGAAGGAGAGGACGGCGCCGACCTGTGGCTGCGAACCACGCATATATTTGCCGACCGCCTCGTTCCACCAGTTGGCGGCGCGGCCAAAGAGCTGGATGCCCGACACCTGCCGCGCAAAGGGTGCGCACTGGAGAAAGCCGCCTGCCTGTGCAGGGGTGCCGACCAGCAGGCCGAACGTCAGAGCAAGCGCACACAGAGCGCCTTTGAACTTCATCATCGGGAAATGCGACCCCACCCTTTATCTTGGAGCCTTCATGCCCAGCCGCAGGGGGCCGGGATAGTGCCCAGCGGCGAAACGATCAGCCGATGGGGTGAGTTGTGCGGTGCGCAATGAAAGGTTCCTTTACCCTGCGCTGACCTGCCCCTCGTTCACGACGAACCGCCTTGCCGCACCCATTCCGTCGAAAAGAGCGGCCTCCGTGCCTGTCATCCACACCTGTCCGCCGGTCACGCGCAACCGCTCGAACAGTGCCAGACGCCGCGCCGGGTCGAGATGCGCCGCCACTTCATCCAGCAGCACGACGAGCGGCCGCCCCGTATCGTCGCCCACGATGGCGGCATGGGCGAGGATCAGCGACAGCAGCAGTGCTTTCTGCTCGCCGGTGGAACACAGGGCGGCGGCTTGTCTCTTGTCTGCATGGGTGACGATCAGGTCTGCCCGGTGCGGCCCGCTGAGCGTGCGTCCGGCGCTCGCGTCGCGCCGTCGGCCGGATCGCAGTTCGCTCGCCAGCGTGCCCGGCTCGCCGGTCCAGCCGTCGAGGGCCAGCCGGGGCCGGGCGAACACATCGTCGCGCGTTGCGCCCAGTACATCGCCCAGCCGCGCCAGCACATGCCGCCGCGCGCCGTCGATAGCGTGGCCATGCGTGTCCATCTGCGCCTCCAGCGCGGCCAGCCACTCCGGGTCGGCGG
>DASVMZ010000125.1:0-5518 GCA_036384115.1 Sphingobium sp. | reverse complement strand
CGTACCATTCCAGTTTGATGGCGTGCCCGGGATCAGCTTTCCCGGCATCAAGCCCAAGTCGACCTTCGTCTATGAGTTCCCCATCGTTCAGGCCGGAACCTACTGGTATCATAGCCATTCGGGGTTGCAGGAGCAGATGGGCCATTATGGGCCGATCGTCATCGATCCGGAAGGCGAGGACCCGATCCGCTCGGATCGCGAGCATGTTATCGTGCTTTCCGACCACAGCCAGATGCATCCGCACGCCATTTTCCGGAAGCTCAAGCAGGTCGGCGGGGGCTATTTCAACTATCAGCGACAAACTCTGGGCGGACTGCTTGCCAAAGAAGATCAGCCGCTCAAGGAACGCCTCGACTGGGGCAATATGCGCATGGACCCGACCGACGTCTCCGATGTTACGGGTTCGACCTACACCTATCTCGTCAATGGGCATGGCCCACAGGACAATTGGACTGCGCTGTTCCGACCCGGCGAGCGGGTTCGGCTTCGCTTTGTCAACGCGTCTGCGATGACGACGTTCAATGTCCGAATCCCAGGTCTCAAGCTCACAGTGGTCCAGGCTGACGGGCTTGATGTCAGGCCCGTCGAAGTCGACGAGTTCCAGATTGCCGTCGCCGAAACCTACGACGTCATCGTCACTCCCACCGATGATCGCGCTTACACACTGGTCGGCGAGTCCGTCGATCGGTCGGGCATGGCCCGCGCAACCTTGGCACCACGCGAAGGCATGGCAGCCGAAGTGCCTGCTCTACGCAAACGTCCCCTCGCCAATATGAAAGACATGGGCATGGGGGCTATGGACATGGGTGGCATGGAAGGCATGGACCATGGCGCAATGGGTCATGACATGTCGGCAAGCGGCGCGGTCGCGGGCGGAATGGCCGGAATGGATATGGGATCCGGCGCCTCGATGCCGGCAATGAACAAGCCAGCAGGCGGTTCGATGACGAACATGCCTGGAATGGGTCCCCCCGCCGGCGACGCGATGGGCGGAATGGCAATGGGCGGAATGGGCGGCATGAATATGCGCGACGCCAGCAAAGCCCCGCAGGTCAAGATGGGGCCAGGCGTGCAGACAATTTCGCCGATGCCGATGGACCGCACGGGTGAACCTGGGCAGGGCCTCGGAGATGTGGGGCACCGTGTCCTTGTTTACCGCGATCTCATGGCGGTGGAGCGTAACCCGGATGTCCGGGCACCCGATCGGGCGATGGAGGTTCATCTCACCGGAAACATGGAACGCTATATGTGGTCGTTCGACGGGGTTAAGCTCAGCGACAAGCGCGAGCCAATCCCATTCCTCGAAAATGAACGTGTGCGTGTAACGCTGGTGAACGACACGATGATGTCGCACCCGATCCATCTCCACGGGCATTTTTTCGAATTGGTGACCGGGCATGGCGAGTATTCGCCGCGCAAGCATACGGTTAATGTCGCGCCGGGGGGCAAGGTAAGTTTCGATGTCACCGCCAATGCGATCGGCGACTGGGCCTTCCACTGCCATATGCTCTATCACATGCATGCCGGGATGATGCGTGTCGTCTCTGTCCGGCCCCGGGGAGAAGCCGCATGAAGTTGCTTCTTCTCCTGATCAGCGCGGCACCGCTTGCTCTTGCAGCACCGGCCGGCGCGCAATCGATGCAAAACATGCCCGGCATGAACATGCCGGCGGCTCAGCCGGCAGCGAAGAAAAAGCCAACGGCCAAGCCGGCAAGTCGGGCCAGGCGCACGACGGCCGCGAGGCCGGCTGCCAGACCCGCGCCCGCCAAGCGTAGGGCGCCAGCTGCAAAACCCAAGCCCGCTGCGCACGACATGTCGGGAATGGGCGATATGCCCGGAATGGACATGTCGGCCAGCAAGACGCCCCCGGCGGCCGATCCCCATGCCGGCCATGATATGTCGAGTATGCCTGGCATGGCTATGCCTGAGCCTGTAGGCGCTGCGACGGACCACACTATGCGGGGCATGAATATGCCTGCGGGAGCAAGCGGTCAGCCGATGGAGCATGACATGTCGTCGATGCCCGGGATGGCAATGGACGGGCAGATGGCGGGTCATGGGGCGGGGGGCACGAGCCTTACACCGGGCAACGCGCCGGCACCATTGCCGCCGAGCGATCATTATGCTGATCGGATCTACCAGAACGGCGCGATGGCCGATTCACGCTCAATGCTGCACAACGAACATGGCGGCAGCACATCCTCGATGATCCTGTTCAATCTGGCCGAATATCAGGTTCGAAACGGTCGCGATGGCTATCGCTGGGATGGCGAAGCGTGGTTCGGCAAGGATCTCGATCGGCTCGTGGTCAAGACCGAGGGTGAGGGGGCGTTCCGCGAAGGCGTCGACAGCGCCGAAGTGCAGGCACTCTACAGCCGTGCGCTCGATCCTTACTGGAACGTGCAGGCCGGTGTCCGGTACGATTTCAAGCCCAATCCATCCCGGACCTATGCCACGATCGGCATCGAAGGGGTCGCGCCCTATTGGTTCGAAACGGAAGCAGCCTTGTTCCTGTCGAACAAGGGCGAGGTGCTGGGGCGGATCGAGGGCTATTATGATCAGCGCATCACGCAGCGTCTGATTTTGCAGCCCCGCGTCGAACTGAACCTTTCGGCTCAAAATGTGCCTGAGACACGGATCGGATCGGGGCTGTCCAATGCCGAGCTGGGGTTGCGCTTGCGCTACGAGGTCCGCCGCGAATTTGCTCCCTATATCGGTGTTTCCTACGACCGTAAGTTTGGGCGGACGGCGGACTATGCGCGCGCCGATGGGAAAGGCGTCAAGGCGACGAGCTTCGTCATTGGCGTGCGGACCTGGTTCTGAGGAGCGTCCGGCTTCGCTCCCACGTCGGGGCTAGTCGCCTCCATCGCTGGCTGGCCCTGATCATCGGTGTCCAGCTACTGCTGTGGTTTGCCAGCGGTCTGATCATGAGCGTGCTGCCGATCGACCGGGTTCGTGGTGAACATCTTGTGGAGCGTATATCACCTGCGACGCTGGGTCAGTTGGGATCGCGCGCACCGTTGGACCTCGTCTTGCGCGCGGCGAGAAAGCCCGTGCGCGAAGTCCGATATCGTCCGCTTCTGGGGCGGGAGGTTGCGGAAGTCGAACTCGTTGACGGCACAATAATGCTCCACGATGCCGAGACCGCGAAAGTCATTTCCCCGCTGAACGCTGCCATGGCTCGCGCGGTGGCGGTGCAAGCCTATCGCGGCGCGGCGGCTCAGACGAGCGTGCACCCGGTTTTGGCTGCCAGCACTGAATATAAGGGCATGCTTCCGGCGTGGCGCGTGGATTTCGCCGATAGCGACGCGACGCATGTCTACGTCGCCCAGAATAGTGGTCGGATCGTTGCCGTCAGAAATGGCACATGGCGCCTCTATGACTTCTTTTGGGGCCTTCACATCATGGATTGGAAAAACCATGAGAATTTCAACACGCCCTGGCTCATCGGGTTTGCCGGTGGAGGGCTCGCGCTGGCGATCGCGGGATCGGCTCTTTTGTATTTCCGCTGGCCGCGAAAGCGTCGCCGGACGGGCCAACCGAACCGCGGAGAGTAGCTTGGCGGGGGCCAAAGGAGACGACCAATGATGAAAAATGCGTATGCGAGCCTCGCCCTGCAGACCCTTGTCGGCGGCATCATCATGTATTTGGTGATGTTCGTCATGATCGACAGTCTGGGGAGCTTCTACAACAACCTCAACATGGTCTACATGACGCTGATGATGGTCGCGCCGATGGTGGTGCTGATGATCCTCGCCATGGGCCATATGTTTCCGTCGAAGACCGCCAATGCGGTCTTGTTAATCGGCTCGGTTGCGATATTTGCCGGATCATTCGCGCTCATCCGTACGCAGACGACGATCGGCGACACGGCATTCCTGCGTTCGATGATTCCTCATCATTCCGGCGCAATCCTCATGTGCCGTGAAGCGTCCTTGAAAGATCCGGAGATCGTCCGTCTGTGCGGGGGCATCGAGGAATCCCAGCGGCGCGAGATTGATGAGATGAAGGCCATTCTTGCCCGCAAGTAGGTTTCGCGATCCCATTCTCGGAAATTTGTGCAGCCTGGCGAGGGTAATGGCGCGCTCACGCGTATTAACAGTGCGGGGCGATGAGGAGAGAATTGTGAAGAAGATAATCGCCATCATTATCGTCGGATTGTTGGCCACGCCCGCGCTCGCGCAAATGCCGGGCATGGATCATTCCAAGATGGACATGGGCCAGATGATGAATCCCACGCCAGCCAATCCGTATCCGCCGGCCGAGATGGAGATGCATCAAAAGATGATGTCTGCCATGGGCGGTGATGCGACGGAAACCTGGGTTCGCAAGATGATCGAGCATCATCGCGGCGCAATTGCGATGTCACGCATTGTGTTGCGCGACAGCAAGGACGCGCAGGTTCGAATGATGGCGAACAAGGCGATCACCGAGCAGACGCGGGGAGTGGGCGAGCTTCAGGGTTGGCTGAGAGCGCACCGCAAGCGCGCGCAGTAGGGCCCTTCCCCCGCCCAAGGGCGGGAGGAAACACGGATGGTTTATATGACGCGCAAATTCGCTCTCGCTGCGTTCGCGGCTTCCCTCTCCATCGCCAGCGCCGCAGCTGTGCCTATCGTCGTGCATCGCGATCCGGGCTGCGGGTGCTGTGAGCAATGGGCCGCACAGGTGCGCCAACAATTTGGCCGGCGGGTGAACATCGTTGATGATCGGCTACGCACCGCCTTACAGCACGCCCAGGGCGTACCGGCGTCACTGTCCTCGTGCCACACAGCGATTGTCGATGGCCTTGTATTCGAGGGCCATGTCCCGATCGGGGATATGAAACGATTGCTGGCGCAACGTCCGCGAGGCGTACGAGGTCTAGCCGTGGCCGGTATGCCCATTGGTTCGCCGGGGATGGAAGTCGCTGGCCAGAAGCTGGAACCCTATAACGTCATCGCATTCGGGCCATCCGGCCAGACGATATTTGCCCGGCATGGCGGCTGACGATGACATTGCTCTTTCCGTCCGCGAGGCGTAAGAAATAGTGGCTGTGAAACGTGCGCTTCGCCTCTTTCTCCTGCTTGGAGCCCTGATCGGTCTGCTCGGCCAGGAAGCCGCCTTTGCGTCGGCCCCACCTGCGATGCCTGCGCAGATGACGGTGGCTGGGATGGCCGATTTGGGAATGAGCGAAGACTGCATGAAGATGATGGCGCAGCAACAGCAGCCTGTGCAGAAACCCTGCAAGGGCATGACCCTCGCCTGCATCGCCGCGATGGGCTGCGTTATTCCCATGGCCGTGCGCAATGACGCACCGGTGCTTGCGGCGCGTGAGGCGAATCCGACGCTCGCGTTCTGGCCGACCACCACTGTCCTGCGCGGCAGTGACCTTACTCCCGAACCGGAACCACCGACTCTCCTTGGCTGATCGAACCCGGCCGTCTGGCTGACAGGATCGTTGCGCCTATCGCGCACCCAAACATCCTGTCGACCTGCGGCTACCACGATGTTTTGCCAAAGGATTACAGTCATGAAAAAC
>DASVMZ010000124.1:0-61971 GCA_036384115.1 Sphingobium sp. | reverse complement strand
CGCCACCGCCACGCGCGCGCCGTCCAGCGCGGCCTGCGCCGCCGCCGCGTCGCCCCGCGCCGCCTCGATCGAACGGCTCACCCGGCCGAACAGATCGACCTCATAGGCGGCATCCAGCCCGGTGGTGAAAAAGTCGAACTCGAACCCGGTCGCCCCGCCGGCCGCCCCGCCGGTCGAGATCCCGGACGTGCCCGCCTGCTCCGCGCCGACCCGCTGGCGAGTATAGCCTGCCGACAGGTCCGTGGTGGGGAGCAGGCCGGTGCGGGCCTGCATGAGTTGCGCGCGGGCACGACGCAGATTGGCCGAGGCCTGCCGCACGTCCGTGTTATATTTCAGCGCATCCTGCACCAGCCGGTCAAGTGCCGGATCGCGGAACAGATGCCACCATTGCCTCTCCGCCTGGCCGGTCGCGATCCGCGTCATGCCGGGATCGACGAAGGCGCCGGGCATCACCGTACCGGGCGTCGCGGGCCGCGTGTAGTCCGGTCCCACCGCACAACCCGCAAGCAGCGCCGACATCGTCAGGGAAAGAGCAAAACCTGTGGGTTTCATTCGCCCGCCTCCGGGGCCGGAAGCGGGGTCCGCTTATATTTGCCGGTGTGCATGCGTTTCGCGATCCATTCGCCCAGCGAGCGGCTGATGACATAGAAGGCGGGGGTGAAGATCAGGCCGAAGATGGTCACGCCAATCATGCCGAAGAACACCGCCACGCCCAGCGCCTGACGCATTTCCGACCCCGCGCCGCTGCTGATGACCAGCGGCAGCACGCCCAGGATGAAAGCGATGGAGGTCATCAGGATCGGGCGAAGCCGCTGGTGCGCGGCCCGCACCGCCGCCTCTCGGATGCCCAGCCCCTCATCCTCGCCCTGCCGCGCGAATTCCACGATCAGGATCGCATTCTTCGCCGCCAGACCGATCAGGACGACAAGGCCGATCTGGGTCAGGATATTATTGTCCATTCCCATCATATTGACGCCCAATATCGCCGCCAGCAGGCACATGGGCACGATCAGGATCACCGCCAGCGGCAGTACCAGACTCTCGTACAGCGCGGACAGCAGCAGGAAGACGAAGACCACCGCCAGCCCGAAAGCGATGATGCCAGTGTTGCCCGCCTGCTTCTGCTCGAAGGCCAGTTCGGTCCACTCATAGTCGAACCCGGCGGGCAGCACCCGGTCGGCCAGTTCCTCCATGGCGCGGAGCGTCTGGCCAGTGGAGAAGCCCGGCTTGGTGTCGCCCTGCAACTCCGCCGCAGGATGCAGGTTAAAGCGTACCACGCGATAGGGGCCGGCGTCGTTCCTGAGCGTCATCACCGAACTCATCGGCACCATCGCGCCGGAGGCCGAGCGGGTCTTTAGCACCTGTATATCGGACGGGTCGTCGCGATAGGCCGCATCCGCCTGTGCCGTCACGCGATAGGTACGGCCCAGGAAGTTGAAGTCGTTGACATAGGCCGAGCCTAGATAGGCGTTGAGCGTCGAGAAGATATTCTGCACGGGGACGCCCATCCGCTCCGCCCGCTCCCGGTCGATGTCGGCGGACAGGCGCGGCGTGCTGGTGTTGAACAGGGAGAAGGCGCCCGCGACCGATGGCAGCTGATTGGCCTCCATCATCATCTGGGCGGAAACACGCGCAAGCTCGACATAACCTTTGTCATCGCGGTCCTCGATCATCATCTTGAAGCCGCCGCCCGTACCGATGCCGTTGACCGGCGGCGGAGCGATGACCAGCAGGTTGCCGCCCTTGATGCTGCCGAACGTGCCATAAAGCGCATTCTGGATGTCGGTCGCGGTCCCCTTGCGCTCGCCCTGTGGTTCCAGCATAAAGAAGATGACGCCCGCATTGGGCGCCGCCGCAAAGCTGGCACCATCGAGACCGGCGAAGCCTGCCGCATTATGAACACCCGGTATCTTGAGCGCCTTGCCGATCGCCTCGTGCATCACCGCGTCGGTGCGCTGGAGCGAGGAACCGGGCGGCAACTGCACCACCCCGATCAGATAGCCCTGATCCTGCGCCGGGATAAAGCCGGTCGGCGTCGCCCAGAAGCGCCAGCCCGCCAGCGCGATGAGCAGTAGATAGACGATTCCCATCAACGCCAGCATCTTGACCAGACGCCCCGTCGCCCGCCCATAACGGTCGGACAACCAGTCGAAGCCGGCGTTGAAGCGATTGGCAAACCGCGTTGCCCAGCCTCTCCATCCCGGCTTGGGCGTGCCCGCATCATGGCTGCGTGGCCGCAGGATCAGCGCAGACAGCGCGGGCGACAGCGTCAGCGACACAAAGGCGGAGATCAGCGTCGCGGAGGAAATGGTGATCGCAAATTGCTGGTAGAAAGCGCCCGAGATACCGGGGATGAAGGCAGTCGGGAGGAACACGCCGACCAGCACCAGCGCGATGGCGATCAGCGCGCCGGACACTTCGTCCATCGTCTTGTGCGCGGCCTCGACGGCGGACAGCCCTTCCTCCTCCATCAACCGTTCGACATTCTCGATCACGACGATGGCGTCATCCACCACGATACCGATGGCCAGCACCAGCCCGAACAGCGAGAGACTGTTGAGCGAATAGCCAAACGCCGCCAGCGCCGCGAAGGAGCCGACCAGCGAGATAGGGATGGCGATGATCGGGATGATCGCCGCGCGCCAGCTTTGCAGGAAAAGTAGCACCACGAGGCTGACCAGGACGATCGCCTCAATCAGCGTGTGCTGCACGGCGGAGATTGACTCGGAGATATAAGTGGTCGGATCGTAGTCGACCGAATAGACGAGGCCCGGCGGAAAATCCTTGGACGCGTCCTTCAGCGCCTGTCGCACGGCCTCCGCCGTCTCCAGCGCGTTGGAGCCGGGAAGCTGGCTCACGCCCAGCGCGATGGCGCTCTTCTGGCCCAGATAGCTGTTGATGCCATAGTCCTGCGCGCCCAGTTCGACCCGCGCCACGTCGCGCAGCCGGGTAAGGCGGCCCTGATCGTCCCGCTTGACGATGACCTGCTCAAATTCCTTGGGCGAGGTCAGCCGCCCCTGCGTCTGCACGCCCAGTTCAAAGGAGGATGCCCCGCCCTTGCCATAGGGCGGCGCGCCGACCGTACCGGCGGCGACCTGCACATTCTGCTGGCGGATGGCGTTCACCACTTCATCCACCGTCATGTCGCGCGCGGCGGCGAGGCCGGGATCGATCCACACCCGCATGCTATAGTCGCGGCCACCGTTCAGCCGCGCCTCGCCCACGCCGGGCACGCGCGCGATGCGGTCGAGCACCTGCACGTTCACATAATTGGAAATATAGCCCAGATCGAGGGACTTGTCGGGCGACCTGAAGAAGGCGACGAGCAGCAGGTCGGGCGAAGATTTGTTCACCCGTATGCCGATGCGGCGCACATCCTCGGGCAAGCGCGGCTCAGCGCTGGTCACGCGGTTCTGCACCAGCACCTGCGCCTGATCCACGTCCGTTCCCTGACGGAAGCTGACCACCATCTGCACCTGGCCATTGCCGGTCGAGGAGGAGGACATATAGATCATGCCCTCCACCCCGTTGATCGCCTGCTCCAGCGGTGCGGCGACGGTCTCGGCCAGCGTCTCGGCCGATGCGCCCGGATAGCTGGCCGAAACCGTGACCGTCGGCGGCGCGATGTCGGGATATTGCGCGACGGGCAGCGAGGGATAGGCCAGCGCGCCGACGATCGCGATCAGGATCGACAGGACGGCGGCGAAGATCGGCCGCTTGATGAAGAAATGCGGCAGCTTCATATGCCTATTTCGCTCCGCCTGCGGTCGCCTGACCCGATGCAGGCTCCTGCAACGGCGCGGTGGGCGGGGCCTGCGTCTCCGGCCGCGGCTTGATCTGCGACCGCTTAGGCGCCAGTGGCGCGCCAGGGCGAACCCTGCCGATACCGTCGAGCACAACCAGATCGGTGGGAGCCAGCCCCGCCCGGATGATCCGCAATCCCTCGACCATCGCCCCGACCTCGACCAGCCGGGTCGCGGCCTTGTTCTCGCGGTTGACGACATAGATCAGCCGCCGCGTCTGGTCGGTCACGATCGCCTCATCCGGCACCAGCAGCGCCTTGTAGGTGCCCGAACCCAGCAGCCGCGCCCGGCCGAACATGCCCGGCGTCAGGAAGCGGCTGGGATTGGGCAGCACGGCGCGCGCGCGGATCGTGCCCGAATTGGGGTCGATGGCGTTGTCGAGGAAGGTCATGTGGCCGCGCCAGCGATAACCACTCTCGTCCGCCAGCTGTATCTCGATGGGATTGGCGGTATTGCGGGAGGAGCCACGCTCCCCGCGCTGGTCCTGCCGCAAATTCTTGAGGTAGAAGGACTCCGCGCCCTCGAAGGTGAACCAGATCGGGTCGAGCGACACCAGCCGCGTCAGCACCGTGTCGCCATCCTTCACCGCATCGCCAAGGCTGACCCGGCGATCGGACACACGGCCGCTGAACGGTGCACGGACCGTGGTGAAACCGCTGTTGAGGTCGGCGGCGCTCACGGCGGCACGGGCAGCGGCCAGATCGGCCTCGGCGCTGCGCTGCGTCGCGATATTGGCTTCCAGTTCCTCCTTGCTCACCGCCTGCGCGGCGGCCAGCGCACGGCTGCGCTCCGTCACCTGCCGGGCATTGGCGGCAGCGGCCTGGGCACGGGCGACCTGTGCGCGAGCCTGATCCAGGGCGGCGCGATAGGGGCGCGGGTCGATGGTGAACAGCGCCTGCCCGGCCCGCACATCCTGCCCGTTGGTGAAATGGATGGCGGTGATGACGCCGTTGACGCGCGGGCGGATCGCCACGTCCTGCTGCGCCTCGAACCGGCCGGTATAATCGTCCCAGTCGATCACATCCCGCTGGAGAGGAAGCGCCACAGTCACCTGCGGGGGTGGAGGCGGCGGGGCCTTGTCACTGCCACAGGCACCGAGAAGGAGCGCACAACTCACAATAGCTAACCGGAACTGCACGCTCGAAAACTCCCTGCTGCACTGCAATACCTAGCCGCCGCCACCCCCCGTTGCAACCCGCAACCCGTCGTTATTGCGAGACACTCTCATCATATTTCGGCCATCCATGGCCTGCCTGCTCCTTTTGGTGTAGGCAGCTGCGCAATGACGACCGCCACCGATCCTGCTCCTGCGGAATACCCCCTGCTCAGCCTGAAGGCGCGCCTGTATTGCGGTGGAGAAATCGCGATGGGACCGGGCAAGGCGGACCTGCTGGAGGCTATCGCGCAGGCCGGCTCCATCTCCGGCGCTGGCCGCGCACTGGGCATGAGTTATCGCCGGACCTGGATGCTGGTCGATACGATGAACCGCTGCTGGCAGACACCTTTGGTCGAGACGGCGGCGGGTGGCACCCAGGGTGGCGGCGCGCAGCTCACCGACCTTGGCCGGGCGGTGGTGGCGCAATATCGCGCGCTGGAACGGCGGATCGCGGAGGTGGCGCAGGGCGAGGAATGGGACGGCTTGCGCGCCGCCATGCTGCCCCGGCCCAAACAATCGCAAAAGGATTGATACCGCGCAATTAGGTGTGGGGGATTGATCTTCCCGGCTGGCGTAGCGCCCTTTGCGCTGTATATAGCCAGCAATAGCGATCCCCGGAGGACCAAGATGACTCGCCCCGCCAGCTTAGCCAGCCGTGCCAGCCGCCTTTTCCTCCTCCTCGCGCTTTTCCTTGGTGGCGGCGCGCAAGCACTGGCGCAGGGCAAACTGGCGCAGGACAAACTGACGCAGGACAGGGGACCGCTGGTCCTCGCCGCCGCCAGCCTCCAGGAATCCCTGACGGAGGCCGCGAGCGTCTGGACAGCGAAAAAACATCCGCGCCCGCTCATCTCCTTCGCCGGGTCGTCCGCGCTGGCGCGGCAGATCGGCGCGGGCGCGCCCGCCGACATCTTCATCTCCGCCGACGAACCCTGGATGGACGATGTCGCCGCCAAGGGC
Organism: Sphingobium sp.; assembly: GCA_036384115.1. Classification (GTDB taxonomy): domain Bacteria; phylum Pseudomonadota; class Alphaproteobacteria; order Sphingomonadales; family Sphingomonadaceae; genus Sphingobium. The sequence goes on along the minus strand of DASVMZ010000124.1, from coordinate 56,055 downwards.
CTGATCCAGCCCCGCACCCGCGTCTCCTTCCTGTCCAACAGGCTGGTCCTCATCACGCCGGTCGGCAAGCCCGTCGCCCTGTCGATCCACCGGGGTTTCCCGCTCGCCGCCGCGCTCGGTTCCGGCCGCCTCGCCATGGCCGATCCCGATGCGGTTCCGGCAGGCAAATATGGCAAGGCCGCGCTCACCGCGCTGGGCGTGTGGGCAAACGTGGAGCCAAAGGTCGCCCGCGCCGAGAATGTGCGCGCCGCGCTGGCACTGGTAGAGCGGGGCGAAGCGCCGCTGGGCATCGTCTATGCCACCGATGCGCTGGCATCGAAGGGCGTGCGGGTCATCGGCACCTTCCCCGCCAGCAGCCATGTGCCGATCACCTACCCCATCGCGCTGCTCAAGACCGCGAGCAGCCGGGACGCCGAGCCTTTCCGCCGCTTCCTGATCTCACGCGAGGGCAAGGCGATCTTCGCCCGCTACGGCTTCTCCCCGAAGTGAAAGTGTGACGTCGCTGCCCGGCCTCTCCCTGCTCAGCGCGCCCTGGCTCAGCCCCGAAGACTGGGAGACCATCCATCTATCGCTCAAGGTGGGCGGGGTTGCGGTGGCTGGCACCATACCGGTCGCCTTCCTCTTGGCCTGGCTGCTGGCGCGCGGGCGCTTTCCCGGCAAGCTTCTGCTCGACGGCATCGTCCACCTGCCGCTGGTCCTGCCGCCGGTGGTGACGGGCTGGCTCCTCCTCCTCGCCTTTGGCAATAATGGTCCGGCGGGGCGCTTCCTTGCCGAGACATTCGGGCTGAGCTTCATGTTCCGCTGGACGGGCGCCGCGCTGGCCGCCGCGATCATGGCGCTGCCCCTGATGGTCCGTGCGATCCGGCTGTCGCTGGAGGCAGTCGACCGGCGGCTGGAGGGCGCGGCCCGCACGCTGGGCGCCGGACCCATCCGCACCTTCTGCACCATCACCCTGCCGCTCTCGTTGCCCGGCATAGTGGCAGGGGCGGTGCTGGGCTTTGCACGCTCCATCGGGGAGTTTGGCGCTACCATAACCTTCGTCTCCAACATACCCGGCGAGACGCGTACCCTGCCGCTGGCTATCTACAGCGCGCTCCAGATGCCCGGCGGCGAACAAGCCGTCACCCGCCTCGCCATCATCGCAGCCCTGCTCTCGCTGGCCGCGTTGATGATCTCCGAGATATTGTCCCGGCGCGCGGGATCGGGACGAGGTGGTCATGTCCTCTGAACCACCGCGCGCCGTTCCCGCGTCCGATCCTGTCCACGGTCCTGCCTTCGTGATCGACGTCATTCGCCGCCTTGGCGATGCGCATATCCGCCTGAGCCTGAAGGCGCAGCCGGGCCTCACCGCCCTCTTCGGTCCCTCGGGCGCGGGCAAGACCAGCATCCTCAACATGGTCGCCGGACTGCTCCGCCCCGACGAGGGCAGGATCGTCGTCGCGGGCGAGACAGTGTTCGATGCCGCGACCCGCACCGACCTGCCACCGGAACGCCGCCGGGCGGGCTATGTCTTTCAGGATGGCCGCCTTTTTCTCCACCGCCGGGTGCGCGCCAACCTCCTCTATGGCGCAAAGGCGGCCGCGCCCGATCATCGCTGGATGACGCTGGACGAGGCGGTCGCCTTCCTCGGCATCGGGCATCTTCTCGACCGCTGGCCGCGCACCCTCTCCGGCGGGGAGGCGCAGCGCGTCGCCATCGGCCGCGCCCTCCTCTCCTCGCCGCGCTTCCTGCTGATGGACGAGCCACTCTCCTCCCTCGACGCCGCGCGGCGCGAGGAGATCATGATCGTCATCGAACGAATACGCGACGAACTGAAACTGCCGATCCTCTATGTCAGCCACGACCGGGCGGAGGTCGAGCGTCTGGCGACCAGCATCGTCGCTCTATAGTCGCTTGCCGCAGGCCCGATCCGGCATGGCGAACCGAGGATCGGTGATGAAGTCCCGGTCGCTTAGCCCCTCCAGAAAGGCGATCAACGCCGTCCGATCCGCTACCGGGATTACGACGCCATGGCGGTCGATGGCTTGCCCCAGCCCCACCGCTCGCCCATCATGGAAATAGGGTGCGGTCAGCGCCACATTGCGGAGGCCCGGCGTGCGGAACCGGCCGTCATCCTCCGCCCGCCCCGTATGCTCGCCCATCCCCCGGTCGGCAGCGACGGGAGCCTCCAGCCGATGGAACTGCCCATCGGTGAAATGCGACCCGGCATGGCATCCGGCGCAGTCCCGCGCGAACAGCGTCGTGCCCCGCCGCCCGCCCTCGGACAAGGTGCCACGATCATAGGGACTGCCAAAGGAGATCAGCGTCCGCTCGAAAGCCGCTATCGCCCGGGCCACCGTCGCCATGCCGATGGCACCCCGCTCCGCGGGAAAGGCGCTGGCGAACATCCGTACATAACAGGGGTCGCGGCCCAGACGCGTGGGGATCTCCGCCTCCTGCCCCTTCATCCCCATCTCGACCGGATGATCGCCCAGCACCGGCACGGCGACCTGCGCCTCCAATGTCGTCAGGCGCGGATCGGCCCAGGTCAGCGGGCCATACCAGCCGACATTGGCGAGGCCCTGCACATTGCGCCGCCCCGGATCGCCATGCACGCCCGGCCGCGTCCGGTTGCCATCGGCAAATCCATGTTTCTGCTCATGGCAGGCGGCACAGGCCATGGTGCCGTCGATCGACAGGTCCGCGTCATAAAAGAGCCTGTGTCCCAACTCGACCCGCGCGGCCGTCATTGCATTGGTGGCGGGCACCTGCGGCGCGGACACGCCAGTGGGCAATACCCAGCGCCAATCGGGCGCGCGTGCCGCCACGACGCCGGACAGCAGCAGGCCCGCACCGATCAGCACAGCCGGGAGATGCAGGACAGGAAAACGCACCGCGATTCAGGGCAGCCGCGCGACCATCACCGGCAGGACATCGGTCCCATTGGCCGCCAGTTGCAGCACATAGCGGCCGAGCGTCAGCGGGAAGTCCACCATCTTGCGAATGCCCGTGCAATCCGGTCCATGGCCATGCGCGGTGGAAGCGACGGACTTGCCGCCCTTCACGACGTCGATCCATGCCCCCGCGCCCAACGCCACGCGATAGGTCGCGGCTTGCCTCACCGAAAAACCGAACAACCCGCCGTAACTGACCGATCCGCCCGGCTTCTCGGGGCGCAGCACATAGCGCACGCCGCTCGTCTGGATCAGCGCCGCATCCACGGCCTGCCCGACCGTCAGGGTCGCCATGCGCAGCCCGGCCTTGCCCCCGGCAGCCTTCACCGGAACCCGGACCGACCAGCCCGCCAGTTCCGCAGGCAGGGCCACCCGGACCAGCGAACAATCGGGTGCGGGGCGGTCCATCTCCGGTGCCATCGGCTGGGCGGCCGCGCTCTGTGCGGGCAGCGCCAGCACCAATCCCATCGCGCCGATCACCCCTGCGATACCCCTGTCTCTCAACGCCATATTCGCCCTTCCCATTCGGATTCACAGCTATATATGGCGGGATATAGCGACTCGCCAGAAGATTGTGGGCGCACGATCAAAGGGGTATTTCCATGCGACTATCGACCGCGCTCGCGGCCACGGCATCTTTCGTCCTTGCAACTCCGGCAGCAGCGCAAACGGCAACGCCCGGCAGCACGGATAGCGCCGCCAGCGCAAACGACAGCTTCACCCTCGGCCAGATCATAGTGGTCGGTGCCAGGACGGATGCCCTTGCCATCGGCAACAGCACGCTGAGCGCGGAGGCGATGACCGCCTTCAACCGCCCGACGCTGGACGATGCCGTCAACCTCATCCCCGGCGTCACCTCCTCCAACAGCGGCGGATCGCGCAACGAGCGGCTGATCTTCGTGCGCGGCTTCGACCGTTTTCAGGTGCCGCTCTCCATCGACGGCATCCGCGTCTATCTCCCTGCCGACAACCGCCTCGACTTCGGCCGCTTCCTGACCGCCGACATTGCGGAGGTGCAGGTGGCCAAGGGTTATGCCTCCGTCCTCGACGGTCCCGGCGCGATGGGCGGCGCGATCAACCTGGTCACGCGCAAGCCGACCAAGGCGCTGGAGGCCGAAGTGGGCGGCACGCTCAACCTCGACCATGACGCCAATTATGGCGGCTATAATGTCTTCGCGCTGCTCGGCACCAGGCATGACAACTGGTATGCGCAGGCCAGCTTCGCCCGCAATTTCCGCGACCATTGGGACTTGGCCAGCGGCTTCCGCCCGACCGTGAACGAGGATGGCAGCCCGCGTAATTACTCGAAGACCGAGGACTGGCGCGCCAATGTGAAGATCGGCTTCACCCCCAATGCCACCGACGAATATTCGCTGAGCTACACACGGCAGGAAGGGTCGAAGAACGCCCCCCTGCACATCACCGACCGCAGCAACGCCAGCCTGCGAAACTGGAGCTGGCCGGACTGGAACATCGACAGTATCTATTTCCTGTCGAGCACCGCGCTGGGCGGCGGCCTGTCCGATGGCGGGGCCGTGCTGAAGACGCGCGTCTATTATAATAAATTCTACAATATGCTGAAATCATGGGACGATGGGACGCAGACCACGCAGCGCCTGGGCCGCAGCTTCGACAGCCCCTATGACGACAATGCCTATGGCGGGTCGGTCCAGCTGGATGCCGCGCTCACGGGCCATGACACGCTCAGCGTCGCCCTTCACTATCGCCGCGACGAACATAATGAGCGGCAACTGACCGCGCCGGGCCTGGGCACCAACAGCTATGAACCCAACCAGCAGAATGTGGAGAACAGCTGGAGCGCCGCGCTGGAAAACCGTCTGGACCTGTCCGGCAACCTGCGCCTGACGCTGGGCGCCAGCTATGACTGGCGCGACACGGTGCGGGCGCAGGAATATGACACGCGCCGGGTCGCCCCGCTGACCGCCTTCTTCTCCTTCCCGCTCATCAACGCGCAAGGGTGGAACGGGCAGGGCCGTCTCGACTGGACCGGCACCGATGGCAGCAGCGCCTATGCCAGCGTCTCCTCGCGCGTGCGCTTCCCGACCATCTTCGAGCGGTTCAGCAGCCAGTTCAACAATGCCGATCCCAACCCCTATCTCCAGCCGGAACGGGCCACCAATTTCGAGATTGGTGGCGGGCGCCAGATCGGCCCGGTCCATGCCACGGCGGCGGTCTTCTACAGCCACCTGACCGATGCGCTGGTCACGATCCGTACCGCGGCGAACCTCAACCGGCGGGAGAATATCGGGTCGGCCGACTATTATGGTGGGGAGATCAACCTCGACGCGCAGTTGGCGCCCACGCTGCGGGCGGGGATCAACTACAGCTTCATCCACCGCGACTTCAACGTCGGCACTGCGCCGATCGGCGGCTTCATCCGCCAGTTCCAGCTGACCGACGTGCCGGATCACAAGGGCTTCGCCTATATCTCGTGGCAGCCCGTACCGCGCCTGACGATCATGCCCAGCCTGGAAGTCGCGTCGAGCCGGACCACGGTGACGACCGTCACCGCCAATGCCGACACGCCCGTCTATTATGGCACAGGCTCTTACGCGAACGGCGCGATCCGCATCGACTATGAAGTCCTGCCACAGGTCGTGGTGGGCATGGGCGCGAAAAATCTCTTCGACCAGAATGTCATACTGACCGATGGCTTCCCGGAGCCGGGCCGAAGCTTCTTCCTGAGCTTCCGCGCGAAATATTGAGGATCGGGCGGGTTGTCGGCGATGGGTTTCAGACCAGCGCCGGCAACCCGCCGATGATCTTGTCCAGCGTGATGGGATAGTCCCGCACCCGCACCCCGCAGGCATTATAGATGGCGTTGGCCACCGCCGCGCCCACGCCGCAAATACCCAGTTCGCCCACCCCCTTGGCCTTCATGGGGGAGGACATAACGTCCACCTCGTCCAGGAATATCACCTGCTGGTGCGGGATGTCGGCATGGACCGGCACCTCATAGCCCGCCAGGTCATGGTTGACGAAATAGCCGAACCGCCGGTCGACCACCGCCTCCTCCATCAGCGCGGCGCCGACGCCCATCACCATCGCGCCGATCACCTGGCTGCGCGCGGTCTTGGGGTTCAGGATGCGCCCGGCCGCGCATACCGCCAGCATGCGCCGGACCCGCACCTCGCCGGTCGCGGCATCCACCGCCACCTCCACGAAATGCGCGCCGAAGGTCGCCTGCTGATAGGTTTCGGCGAGGTCGCCATATTCGATGGCATCCTCCACGCTCAGGTCGCCGCCCGCCGCCGCCTCGGCCAGTGGCACCCGGCGATTGCCCGCCCGCACCATGCCGTCCTCGAAAACCGTTTCCGCCGAGTTGAAGCCCAGCCTGAGCGCCACTTCCTCGCGCAGCTTCATGCAGGCGGCAAAGACACCGGCGGTCGCATTGTTCGCGCCCCACTGCCCGCCCGATCCCGCCGACACCGGAAAGTCGGAATCGCCCAGCTTTACGTCAATCCTGTCCAGCGCCAGCCCCATCGTCTCGGCGGCGGTCTGCGCGATGATGGTGTAGCTGCCCGTGCCGATGTCGGTCATGTCAGTCATCACCGTCACCCGCCCGTCGCGGTCAAGCACCACACGCGCGGCGGACTTCATCACCATATTGTTGCGAAACGCCGCCGCTACGCCCATGCCGACCAGCCAGCGTCCCTCGCGCACCGTGCCCGGCGCCTGCCGCCGCGCCCAGCTGAATGTCTCCGCCCCCTGCTCCAGACATTCGTTGAGCCGCCGCGCGGAATAAGGCCGTTCGGGATTTTCCGGATCGACCTGCGTATCGTTCAGCACCCGAAAGGCGATGGGGTCCATCCCCAGCTTCTCCGCCATCTCGTCCATCGCGATTTCCAGCGCCATCAGGCCCGGCGCCTCGCCCGGCGCGCGCATCGGGCCGCCCTCGGGCAGGTCGAGGGTCGCGAGCCGGGTCGCCGTCATCCGGTCCGCCCCGGCGTAAAGGAAGCGCGTCTGCTGCACCGCCGCCTCCGCCGATCCGCCCGGCAGATTGCCCGACCAGCTTTCATGACCGATGGCGGTGATGCGGCCATCGGTCATGGTGCCGATTCTGATCCGCTGAATCGTGGCCGCGCGCCGCGTCGTATTGTTGATCGACTGGGGCCGGGTCAGCGCGACCTTCACCGGCCGCCCCGCCGCCCGCGCGCCCAGCGCCGCCATCAGCGCATCCGCCCGCACACTCAGCTTCGCGCCAAAGCCGCCCCCGACATAGGGCGACACTATGCGGACATTCTCCGGCGCGGTCCTGAGCAATGCCGCCATGCCGCGGCGCGCGCCGGCGATCATTTGGTTGGAGGTCCAGAGCGTCAGCTTCTCCCCCTCCCACAGCGCCAGCGAGGCGTGTGGCTCCATCATCACATGGCTCTGGTCCGGCGTGGTGTAGTTCCGGTCGAACTGTACCGGGGCGGCGGCATAGGCGCGGTCGAAATCCCCCACCGCCGTATCCGCTTCGCCGCCGAAGCCCGGTGGCGGCATGAAAGCGGCATCCTTTTCCGCCGCAAGGTCATAGCGTCCCTGCTCGCGGGCATAGTCGACACGGATCAGCCGGGTCGCCGCCCGCGCCTCCTCGAAACTCTCCGCAACCACGAGCGCAACCGCCTGATCATAATGGCTGACCTGCGGCCCGGCGAGCAGGCTGACCGGATAGCCGCGCGGCTGCCCGATCTCGCCCGCATTCTCATGCGTCACGATGGCCAGCACGCCGGGCGCCCTGCCCGCGTCGCTCAGGTCGATGGACAGGATGCGCCCCTTGGCAATGGCTGCGCCCAATATGACGCCATAGGCCGGGTTGGGCACGATGGCATGATGCTCATAGGCATAGGGCGCACGGCCGCTGGTCTTGAGCGGCCCATCGATCCGGTCGACCGGCTGGCCGACGATCCTCAGCTGGTCGATGGCATTGCCGGTGGCGGGCGTGTCGAATCTCATGCGCTCTTCACCTCTGCCAGTACCGATGCCAATGTTCGCTCGACCAGCGGCAGTTTGAACGCATTTTCAGAAGTCGTGCTGGCCCCTGCGAGCAGCGCCTCCGCCGTCGCCTTCGCCCCGCGCGGCAGGAGAGCATCCGCCGCCTCCACCCGCCATGACCGTGGCGCAACCCCGCCCAGCGCCACCCGGCCAGAGCCATCCTGCTGCACCACCATCCCCACGGAGATGAGCGCAAAGGCATAGCTGCTGCGGTCGCGCACCTTGCGATAGACATGGGTGCCCCCGACCGGCGGAGGCAGGAGGACAGCGGTGATGAGTTCGCCCGCCGCCAGCCCATGCTCGACATGCGGCGTCGCGCCGGGCAACGCATGGAACTGCGCGATGGGAATGGCGTGCGTGGTGCCATCGGCGCGCACCGTCTCCACCACCGCGTCCAGCACCCGCATCGCCACCGCCATATCGCTGGGGTGGGTCGCGATGCACGCGTCGCTCGCGCCGATGACGGCATGGTTGCGGCTGAACCCGCCGATCGCCGCGCAACCGCTGCCGGGCGTGCGCTTGTTGCACGGCTGGTTGCCATCGTAGAAATAGGGGCATCGCGTCCGCTGGAGCAGATTGCCCGCCGTCGTCGCCTTGTTCCGCAGCTGACCGGATGCGCCTGCCAGCAGCGCCCGGCTCAGCACCGCATAGTCGCGCCGCACGCGCCTGTCGCCCGCAAGATCGCTGTTGCGGACCAGCGCGCCGATGCGGACGCCACCGTCCGGCGTCTCCTCGATACGGTCAAGCCCTAGATCGCCACCCAGCCGGCCGATGTCCACCAGATGGGTCGGCGTCTCGATCTCCAGCTTCATCAGGTCGAGGAGGTTGGTGCCCCCCGCGATGAAGCGCGCGCCGGGCATCCCCGCCACCCGCGCCGCCGCCTCTGCCGGGGAGGTCGCGCGCTCATAGCCGAACGGTCTCATGCGACCGCTCCCGCGACATCGGCGATGGCGTCGATGATGTTGGAATAGGCGCCGCAGCGGCAGATATTCCCGCTCATCCGCTCGCGCACCTCCTCCGCGCTGAACCGGGGTGCGGCGTTCAGGTCGGCACTCACATGGCTGGGCATCCCCGCCCTGATCTCGTCCAGCACCGCGACCGCCGAGCAAATCTGCCCTGGCGTGCAATAGCCGCACTGATAGCCGTCATGCTGCACAAAGGCCGCCTGCATCGGGTGCAGGTTGCCCGGCGATCCCAACCCCTCGATGGTGGTGATGCTCTCACCCTCGTGCATCACCGCCAGCGTCAGGCAGCTGTTGATCCGCCGTCCCTCGACGATGACCGTGCAGGCCCCGCACTGGCCATGGTCGCACCCCTTCTTGGCGCCGGTCAGGTCCAGATGCTCACGCAGGGCGTCGAGCAAAGTGGTCCGCGTATCCAGTTCCAGCGACCGATGTGTGCCGTTGACCGTGAAGGCGATAGGATGGCGCACAGGCGATGACTCTTTTCCAGTAGCTGTGGATCGGCCGGTTACGGGTTGCGCAGTCGCGTTGCCCGGACAGGACAGGACGGCCAGCGACACCGCGCCACCGGCCAGAAGACCCCTCCGGGATAGGTCACAATCGGGAGAATTGTCCATAGCGGCCTTCCAGGGGGGGAATGACCATCAGAACGGCAGGGGCACGGGAGGGTTCCGCCGCCCGCCTGCTCAGCCCCGGCCCCATGCCACAGAAGATGTTTTTCGAAGGACCGTGGGCCGGTTGCGCCGCTTCGCTCCGCGCCTCACGGCCTCTGCGTAACGGGCTTTCGGGAAGCCCGCTCATGACAGATAAAGAGACATTTGGAGAGACATCGAAATTTCCCGTGGGTGGCGCGCGGGCCATGACCTGCTAAGGACGGCGCCGTGCTGCATATCGTCCACCATCCCCACTATATCGGCCCCGCGCCCCGGGGCAGCAGCTTTCCCCACGACAAATATGGCCTGGTGATGGAGGCGCTGGCGGACATCGCCGCACCCTATACCGTCCACCAGCCCGACATCATGCCGGAGCCATGGATCGCCGCCATCCATGACCCCGTCTATGTCCGTGAAGTCCTCACCCAAACCGTCCCGCCGGAGAAGGAGCGGCGCATCGGCTATGCCGTCACGCCCCATGTCGCGCGCCGGTCTCAACTGTCGGTGGGCGGCACTTGGCTCGCCGCGCGGCTGGCGCTGGTCCATGGCTTTGCCGCCAATGGCGCGGGCGGCAGCCATCATGCATTGGCCGACACGGGCGCGGGCTATTGCATCTTCAACGATCTGGCGATCACCGCCAACCGCCTGATCGCGGAAGGAGAGGTAGGGCGCATCCTGATCCTCGACCTCGACGTGCATCAGGGCGACGGAACGGCGTCACTGATGGCCGGGCGGGAGGACATCTTCACCCTGTCCCTGCATGCCGACAAGAATTTCCCTGTCCGCAAGGCCCGTTCGACCCTCGACATCGCCCTGCCCGACGGGACGGACGACATCGTTTATCTGGCCGCGCTGGCCGAGGCTCTGCCCGCCGTACTGGAGGATTTCGCGCCCGACCTCATCCTCTATCAGGCAGGGGTCGATCCCCATGTCGATGATTCGCTGGGCAGGCTGGCGTTGAGCGATGCGGGACTCGACGCCCGCAACCATTTCGTCGGGACACAAGCCCGCGCGCGGGGCATCCCTGTCGCGAGCGCGCTGGGCGGCGGCTATGGCGCGGACCGCATGGCCGTCGCCCATCGCCACGCCCGCACCATGCTCACCCTCGCGAAGGCCCGCGTCGGCTTCTAGGGCGAAGCGGGCGAAGCGGGCGAAGCGGGCGAAGCGGGCGAACGAAAGTCGCTGGAAGCAACCGCCGCAAGCCCGATCTCCACCGTTCGACCCGGCCTAGAAATTCTTGGCCCGACCCAAAAAGGTCTGCCTCGTTTTCTCTATCGAACATGTAGAGATAATTGCCAATCTTCACTGGAACCTATGCGACCCCGCTGCGTTCCCGCCCGTAAGGGAGGATCATATGCTGCATACCCATCGCCATTCGGATCTCGACGAGACCGATCTTACCACGCCGGATCGCGCACCGACACCATCATCCGCGGCGCAAAGCGATACCCGCCCGCCCATGCCCGCCAATGAGAACAACCCCATTGACCCGAGCGAATTCTGGCGTCGGCTGGGTCTCTGAAGATCGCAGCCATGCGCCTCGGGCCTATGCGCATCAGCCAGGGAGTCGGGCGATGGTGAGGGGCATCCCCATCGCCCAGCGCAATGTCACGGACTTTCAAGCCGGACAGCCGGCAGCACCCTCCGGCCTTATCCCATAATCCTGCCCAGCGAGCGGGCTGGTCGTATTTGCCTAACCCAGTCCTTCCAGCCACTCCCCGATCATCCGACGCCCTGCCGCGACCGCGCCCGGTCCCAGATCGTCATGAATGGCGCGGAAGGATTCCTCGTCCTGCCCTGCCTCCACCACCGACTCCGGCCATTGTCGCACCCATTCATGAAACCGCTCATCCTCGCCCATTTCGGCATGGAATTGCAGGGCCAGCAGGTTGGCCCCGCGCCGGAACGCCTGATGGGCATAAGTGGCGCTGGACGCCAGCAGTTCCACGCCCTCGGGCAGGGTGAAGGTATCGCCATGCCAGTGCAGCACCGGCACCGCGTCGAGATGGCGCAACGGTGTATCGAGCGCGGCGGCATGCAGGTTCACCGCATGAAAGCCCACCTCCTTGCGTGGCCCGGCGTATACGTCGGCGCCCAGCGCCGCCGCGATCATCTGCGCGCCGAAGCACACGCCGATCGTCGGCCGGTCCGCATTCAGTCTTTGTGCCAGACGGCGCAACTGGCACTTGATCCACGGAAACTGATCCTGCTCATACACGCCCATCGGCCCGCCCATCATGATAAGCAGGTCCGGCTCGCGCAGGTCGAGCCTCGAAAAAGCAGGGTCGGCCACGTCAATCCGGTCGATGGCATAGCCTGCCGCCTCGATCGGTTCACGATAGCCCGCAACCCCCTCATAGGGGACATGACGAATGATGAGCGCGGACTTCATGGCCTCAGCAATGCACCGCGATGTCGATGGAGGGAAGGAAGAGCTTCTTGCACCCTTTCAAGATGCATTTCCTGCATGCGGAAGGGAACAGGCGAAGCGAGGAAGGCAAAAGGCGTCCGCCAAAGCCATCTGCTCAAACCTTGGGACTTTTTCCCTTGGCACCAGCTTGGCCGGAAATGCTGCGGCTGCGGGATGGCGTTCGTCCGCAGTAGAAGAAATGCTGTATCGTCACGGGTGGCCCCTTGTCGCCTTTTTCTTCTGCCTCCGCAAGCGCATCGGGGAGGATGATATGATCGGCCAGGCTTATTTTTTCGTGGCGCACAGCATCCTCTTCCCTTCCACAATCCTGTTTGCGGTATGCAGGCAAGACGCCCGACCCGCCGGATCGTTCCAACAGTTCGTCGCATGAAGCGCACCAGCCTCGGGCGCGTCAGGAACCGCCGAGGGCAGGGCCGGAAAGCGGTGCTTCGGGCAGGTCGGCACTGCCCGCCTTGCTGTGCTGGCCAATCGCTGCCGCGACCATCCTCTCCCAAACCTCCACATCCCCTGCGGCCGCCATCCCGGCATCCGGCTCGCGCAGCGTCTTCAGCACGGCGATGGCGCTGTCGATCCAGTCACCCCACTCCATTTCCACGGAGTTGCTGGCATGCTCCTCCGTCCCTTCGGCATTCTGGCTGAGCTTGTGCCCGGCAAGGACACGGGCGATGCGTTCGATGGCGGGGGTCGAAGAAACCGGCACGTCTTTCTCCCAACGGGCTGATGGATCAGGCGGGCGTCACCATCAACCTGCCGCCGCGCGCTGCCGCCGCGTGTCCCAGCCCTTGCGGGCGGCGGCCGATCGCTGTTCGGGGGAGCCGGACCCATGCGTCTTGCCTCCGCGCCGGGAAGAGGCGCTGCCGTCCGGCTTGCCGCGACCGGAACCGGACAGATTGCCGCCCCCGCTCTCCTTGTTCACCGTCGCCCAGGCACGGGCCTCGGCCTCATTCTCCGGGACACCGCGATCCTCATAGCCCTGCTCGATATGCGCGGCCTTGCGCTTCTGCTTGGCAGTGTAGCTGCTCTTGTCACCCTGGGGCATGGCGCGTCTCCGATCCTCCGGCAACTGGACTTGGATCGGGTAGTAACGCAGGGACCGGGTGCGGGTTTCCTGATCCTCTCATCCGGCTGTCGGGGTATGGTCGCCCGAGGGCTTTGCCATGCCGGCATGCCCGTCCTGTCCTTGCCATTCGACGCCGAAAATGTTCGCAAAAGCGTCGATTATGCCGAATGGCCGATGCGCACCCTTGTCATTATCCTGTCGCCGCATGAGGATAGGCCAAGAGTTTACCCCGAGGAGTTTCCATCCATGCCCAGTCCCGTGCCGTTCCCCGCCGTCGTTCGCGGGCCGGTTCCCCTTACCCTGGGTCTTGCTCTGGGCCTCGCGCTGGCCACCACACCCCCCGCCGCCGCCAATGAGGGCATGTGGATGCCGGCGCAGACCGGCGCGATCGGCGCCGCATTGAAAGCAGACGGGCTACAACTCGATCCCGCCACGCTGGGACGGCTGGACAAGGCCCCGCTCAACGCCATCGTCTCGCTGGGCGGCTGCTCGGCGGCTTTCCTCAGCCCGCAGGGGCTGGTCGTGACCAACCATCACTGCGTCCTCGGCTCCGTGCAATATAACAGCAAGGAGGGGCAGGACTATCTCACCAACGGCTTTCTCGCCCCCGCCATCACCGACGAATTGCCCGCCGCCCCCGGCAGCCGCATCTATGTGATCGAGGCGCTGCGCGACGTCACCCCCGCCGTCCTCAAGGGCGTCACTGCCTCGCTGGGCGGCGCGGCGCGCTACGCCCGCATCGACGCCAACCGCAAGGCGCTGATCGCCGCCTGCGAGCAACAGCCCAACCGCCGCTGCGACGTGCGTCCCTATTATGGCGGGGCATCCTATTATCTCCAGCAGCAGCTGGAGATTCAGGACGTGCGCCTCGTCTATGCCCCTGCGCTGGGCATCGGCAATTTCGGCGGGGAGACGGACAACTGGATGTGGCCGCGCCACACCGGCGACTTCGGCTTCTACCGCGCCTATGTCGGCCCCGACGGCACCTCGCGCCCTTATGCGAAGGACAATGTCCCCTATAAGCCCAAAAGCTGGCTTAAGGTGGCGAAGGACGGGTTGAAGGACGATGACTTCGTGATGGTCGCCGGTTTCCCCGGCACCACCAACCGCCTCAAGACCTATGAGGAGGTTCGCTTCAACTTCGCCGACTATGAGCCGCTGTGGCAACGCCTCTTTGCCGACTATGCGACCCAGATCCACCGGGCGACAGCGGGCCAGCGCGAGGCGCAGATCCGCTATGCCTCTATCCTGCAAGGCGCGGAGAATTACGAGAAGAAGCTCTCCGGCGATCTGGCGGGCGCGGACGCCATCGGTCTCGACGCGCGCAAGGCGGCGGAGGAGAAGGCCTATCGCGACTGGATCGCCGCCGATCCCGCCCGCACCGCCCGCTATGGCCCGGCGATACAGGCGCTCGATTCCGTGGTGACGGAAAACAATGCCGCATCGCTCAAGGGCCTGCGCCAAAGCCTGATCGGCCGGGCGCAACTCCTCTCCTCCGCCCGCCTTCTCTACCGCTGGGCAAGGGAACAGGCAAAGCCCGACGCAGCACGAGAGAGCGGTTATCAGGAGCGGGACCGCCGCGCGACCATCGACCGGCTGACGCAGGTCGAGCGCCGCTACCTCGCCCCCATCGACCGGCAGTTGTTCGAGGCGGCGCTGGTGGAATATCGCCAGCTCGCCCCCGCCGACCGCGACGCGAAGTTCGAGGCGGCGCTGGCGGGCATCGGCATGGACCGCCTCTATGCCGACACCAAACTGGGCGACACCGCCACCCGCCTCGGCTGGCTGGACAAGCCCGCCGCCGCCTTCGAGGCATCGGGCGATCCCTTCATCAGGCTGGCGGTCGCGCTCCAGTCCGGCGACCTGACCGGCGAGGCGAAGGAAAAGGACCGTGCCGGGCGCATACAGGCCAGCCGTTCCGTGGTGATGCAGGGACTGCTGGCGTATCGCAAGGCACTCGGCCAGCCCATCTACCCGGATGCCAATGGCTCGCTGCGCCTGACATGGGGTAAGGTGACGGGCCGCACCCGCGACGGCCAGATATGGACGCCCTTCACCACGGCGGAGGGCCTGGTCGCCAAACAGACTGGCAAGGGTGAATTCGACGCGCCCGACGCGGTCATCACCGCGATCAAGGCCAAGGATTATGGTCCCTATGTCGCCCCTGCGCTCGGCACGTTGCCGGTCGACTTCATGTCGACGGTAGACATCACCAACGGCAACAGCGGCTCCTCGACCCTGAACGCAAGGGGCGAGTTCGTGGGCCTCGCCTTCGACGGCACACTGGACGGGGTCATATCCGACTGGGCCTATGCCGCCGATCGCAACCGGACCATCCATGTGGACAGCCGCTTCATGCTGTGGACGATGGACAAGATCGACCATGCCGACCGATTGCTCAGGGAGATGGGGGTGAAGTAACCCTCATTCCCTTCATCCCGGGCCTGAAGAAGGACCGCACGAGCTTGGTTTGCAGTCCGTGAGGCAGGAACGGCCCTTCTCAAGGCCCGGGATGGAACGGGGCCGCTTTAAGGCCAGAGGATATGACCCTGTTATTAACAGCGCCACAGGATCATGCCGTAAAACGCCGCAGCCTGCATTTCGATCCCGTATCGACCGCAGAAATACGATAGTTTTTACAAGTTGGATGCCAGCCGCGCCGGATCGCTCTGCCAGCCGCCGCCCAGCGCCCGGAACAGGTCGATTTGCGTTGCGGCGACCGCTGCATCCGCTTCCGCCAGATCGGCCTCCGCCCCTGCCAATGTCCGCTCGGCATCCAGCACGGTCAGGAAATCCACCCGCCCCTCACGCAGTTGCGCCCGGCTGATGTTCGCCGCAATGCGCGCCTGTGCCGTCGCCTCGCCCAGATCCTGCCGCCGTTGCAAGGTGTTGGCGTAGGCGGACAGTGCCGTCTCCGTCTCCTGCAAGGCTTTCAGAACCGTGCCGTCGAAACTCGCCAATGCGCCCCGCGTCGTCGCCTGCGCCTGTGCGATCCGGGCGCGGCCACCCTCGATATTGGGGAAGGCCCAGCTTAGCAGCGGCCCGGCCAGCCAGCGTAATGGTCCCGCGCCGAACAGGTCGGACAGGCCGTTGCTGGTCGAACCGATCGACCCGCCAAGCGAGATCTTGGGATAGAGGTCCGCCGTGGCCACCCCGATGCGCGCGGTTTCGGCGGCCAGCCTGCGCTCCGCCTCCCGCACGTCGGGCCTGCGAGAAAGTAGCGCGCGGCCATCGCCCACTGGAACAGGTCGATCCAGTCTGAGCGTGGCCGCGCGCATGCCGACCTGGGGGGGCAGGTCGGCCGGTACTCTTCCGGTAAGGAGGGCAAGCCGGAAGAGCGCCGCATCGCGCTGGGCGCGAAGGGGGGGAATATTGGCGCGCTGCTGGCTTTGCAGCGCGGAGACACGGGCGACGTCGAGGCGGCTGGTGCGCCCGGCGTCGAACCGCTTGGCGGTGAGGTCCACGGTCTTGTCGAGCAGCCCCAGCGTGCGTTCGGCCACCCCGATCCGCTCCGCGGCGGAGGAAGCATCGGCATAGGCCCGCGCTGTCTCCGCCACGATGCCGACACGCACCGCGTCCGCAGCGGCTGCGGCGGCATCCGCATCGCCGCGCGACGCCTCGATGGACCGCTTCACCCGGCCGAACAGGTCGACCTCATAGGAGACGCCCAGTCCGCCATCGACCCGCCAGTCCTCCGCCGCCACGCCGGGCGCGCGGCTGATCGCGGCGGTGCGGCCATATTGGCCGCTCGACGTGATGCTGGTCTGCGGCAGGCGCAACGAGCGGCTTTCGCGCAGGGACGCCCGCGCCTTCTCCAGATTGGCGACGGCGACGCGCAGGTCGGTGTTGGCCGCCAGCGCATCGGCGACCAGCTGGTCCAGCACCGGGTCTTCATACAGCCGCCACCAGTCGTCACGGGGCGCATCCGCCGTCACCAGACTGGGCACCGCCGCCACGAAGGGCCGGTCGGCATTGGCAGGGGTGGCGGGCCGCACATAATTCGGCCCCGCCGCGCAGGCCGCCAGCGTCAATGTGCCGACGCCCAGCAGCAGGATTGTCTTGATCGTCTTCATGGGGATTACTCCGCAGCATCAATGGCAGGCACGCCGGCGGATCCACCGGACCGGCGCTCGCGCCAGCCCTGCATCCGCAGGGACAAGGCCCGCGTCGCGACATAGAAGGTCGGCGTGAAGACCAGGCCGAAGAAGGTCACGCCCAGCATGCCGAAGAACACCGCCGTCCCCAGCGCCTGCCGCAATTCCGCACCCGGTCCCGTCGCGATCAGCAACGGCACCACGCCCAAGATGAAGGCAAAGCTGGTCATCAGGATCGGCCGCAGACGGTCCTGCGCCGCGCGCACCACCGCATCGACGGGGTTCAGCCCCTCCTCCTCCGCCTGCTTGGCGAATTCCACGATCAGGATCGCATTCTTCGCCGCCAGACCGATCAGGACGACAAGACCGATCTGCGTCAGGATATTATTATCCAGTCCGCGCAGGTTGACGCCCACCATCGCCGCCAGCAGCGTCATCGGCACGATCAGGATGATCGCCAGCGGCAGCATCAGGCTCTCGAACTGCGCCGCCAGGACGAGGAAGACGAACAGGGTCGCCGCCGCAAACACCATCACCGCCGCATTGCCCGCCATCTTCTGCTGATAGGCGACCTCGGTCCATTCGGTGGTGACACCGGCGGGCAGCTTGGCCGTCAGCCGCTCCATCGCAGCGATCGCCTGACCGGAGCTATGCCCCGGCGCGGTATCGCCCTCCAGTTCGATGGACGGATAGAGGTTGTAGCGCACCGCGCGATACGGCCCCGTCTTGTTCTGTAAGGTCGCGACCGCACTGATCGGAACCATCTCGCCGGAGTTGGAGCGTGTCTTGAGCAGCGCGATGTCGCCGGTATCGTCGCGGAACGGCAGGTCCGCCTGCGCGATCACACGATAGGTGCGGCCCAGCAGGTTGAAGTCGTTGACGTAGGACGACCCCAGATAGACCTGCAACGTCTCGAACACCTTGGAGGGCGACACGCCGATCATGTCCGCCTTGGCCCGGTCGACATCGGCATAGATACGCGGCGCAGACGCCTCGAACTTGGTATGGACGAAGGAGAGGTTCGGGTCTTTGTTCCCCTCTGCCGCAATGCCCCAGACGATCTTGTTCAGTTCGTCATAGCCGCGGCCGGAACGGTCCTGTACCTCCATCTTGAAGCCACCGCCCGTGCCGATGCCACGGATCAACGGCGGCGGGATCACGAAAATCCGGCCCTGATCCACCGTGCTGGCGATCTTGTTCGCCTGCGCGAGGATGGAGGCCTGCGTATAGCCATGCTTGGCCCGCTCCTCGAAACTGTCGAAGACCAGAAAGGCCGCCGCCGCGTTGGGCGCGGTGGTGCCCGTCGGGCCATGGAAGCCCGCCAGCATGACCGCCCCCTTGATGCCCGGTATCTTCATGAAGCGCGCGGATGTCTCGCGCAGGAGCGCGTCGGTCTTGGCGAGCGACGTGCCGGGCGGGGTGAAGGTCGCCGCGAGGACATAACCCTGATCCTGATTGGGCACGAAACCCGCAGGCGTGATCGAGAAGACAAAGCCGGTCAGCAGAATCAGCCCGCCATAGACCAGCAGCACCGGCCCGCGCAGCGACAGCATGCGGCGCGTGGTGGTGGCATACCAGTTGCTCAGCCGGTCGAAGCCCGTATTGAACCGCTTGCCGCCCCAATAGGCCATGCGCGCCCAGCGGCCGTCCGGCTCGTCCTCCGCCTTGGGCTTGAGCAGCAGCGCGGCCAGAGCGGGCGAGAGGGTGAGCGAGAGGATGAGCGAGATGATCGTCGCGGCCGAGATAGTGACGGCGAACTGGCGATAGAATTCACCCGTCAGCCCGGTCAGGAACATCGTGGGCACGAACACCGCGCACAGCACCAGCACGATGGCGATCAGCGCCGTCGACACCTCGTCCATCGACCGGTGCGACGCGGCGCGCGGCGTCATGCCATGCTCCAGGTTGCGCTCGACATTTTCCACCACCACGATGGCGTCGTCGACCACGATACCGATGGCCAGCACCAGTCCGAACAAAGACAGGTTGTTGAGCGAATAGCCCGCCGCCGCCAGTACCGCGAAGGTGCCCACCAGCGATACCGGGATCGCCAGCACCGGGATGATCGCCGCGCGCCAGCTTTGCAGGAAGACGAGGATCACGATCACCACCAGCACCACCGCTTCCAGCAGCGTATGCTGCACGGCGTTGACGGATTCGGCGATGAATTCGGTCGGGTTATAGAAGACGTCGGACTTCATGTCGGGTGGGAAGTGCGTCGACATCTCCCGGATTTCAGCCTGCACAGCCTCCGCCACGGCCAGCGCGTTGCTGCCCGGCCGCTGGAAGACGCCGATGCCGATCGACGGCTGGCCGGAGAAGTAGAAGTTGATGCCATAATCCTCGGCACCCAATTCCACACGGGCGACGTCGGACAGGCGCGTCAGGCGGCCCTGATCGTCACTTTTGATGACGATGTTGGCGAACTGCTCGGCCGTCTTGAAACGGCCCTGCGCCTCCAGATTAAGCTCATAGGCGGCGCCATTGTCCTCCGGCGGCTTGCCGATGGAGCCGGCCGCGACCTGCACATTCTGGGACTGGAGCGCAGCGACGATCTCGCCTGCCGTCATGTTGCGCGCGGCCGCGCGGCCGGGGTCGATCCACACGCGCATCGCATAGTCGCGCGCGCCGAAGATACGCACCTCGCCCACACCGTCGATCCGCGAGATGCGGTCCTTCATCTGCGTCAACGCATAGTTGGACAGATAGGCGGTATCCAGCGACCTGCCGGGCGAAATGAGGTTGGCGACCAGAATGAAGTCAGGCATGGACTTGCGCGTGACCACGCCCTGACGCCGCACTTCCTCGGGCAATCTCGGTTCGGCCAGCGCGACGCGGTTCTGCACCAGCACCTGCGCCTCATCGAGGTTCGTGCCCTGCTTGAATGTCGCGGTGATGACCAGGCGGCCGTCGCCCGTCGACTGGCTCGACATATAGATCATATTGTCGACGCCGTTGATCTCCTGCTCCAGCGGAGCGGCGACCGTATCGGCCAGCGTCTCGGACGAGGCGCCGGGATAGGTCGCGCTCACCGTCACGGTGGGCGGCACAACATCGGGATATTGCGCGACGGACAGGCCGAAGAAGGCCAGCGCGCCGACGATCGTGATGATCACCGCGATGACGCCCGCAAAGATTGGCCGTTCGATGAAGACATGGCTGAGACGCATGGATCTCTTCCCTTATTCTGTTCCCGGAAAGCCCGGTGGCGGGCGCGCGAGGGGCCGTTGCGCTACGTGCAGCACGGCTGGCCCTCACGGCTCGGACGATAGTGGAGGGATCGGGTCCGGCCAGTGCGGCCGGACCCGATCCTCAGTTAGTCAGCGACGCCTGCGAGGGTGCGGGCGCGACGACCGGAACATTGGCGATGGTCCTGGCCGGGTCGATGCGACCCGCGATCTTGTTCACCTTGGCGCCCGGCATCACGAACTGGGTGCCCTGGATCACCACCTCATCCTGCGGCGTCAGGCCGGAGCGGATGACGCGCAACCCGTTGGCGAGCGCGCCCACCTCGACCGGCCTGACCGCCACCGTGCCATCCTTTGCGGCGACATAGACGACCTTGCGCGCCTGATCGGTAACGACTGCGCCATCCGGCACCAGCAGCGCCTGATGCGCCGCGCCGCCACCCAGCCGCATATTGCCGAACATGCCAGGGACCAGGAAGGATGCGGGATTGGCGATCAGTGCCCGGCCCCGGATCGTGCCCGATCCATTGTCGATGGCATTATCGGTGAAATCCACCTTGCCCTTCCATTTATAGTCGCTCTCGTCCTGGAGCCGGATCTCGACCTGCTTGGCGGCGGCCTGCTGGCGCTGGTGCTTGAGATAGAGTGCCTCGGACCCGTTGAAGCTGAAATAAATCGGGTCGAGCGCATTGATCCGCGTCATGACGGTCGCACCCGCCGCGGTATCGCCCGCGACCAGATTGCCGACATCGACCCGGCGATCCGAGATGCGACCGGTGATCGGCGCGCGGATATGGGCAAATTCGACGTTCAGTTGCTGCGCCCGTACCGCAGCCTGCGCCGCCGCCAGTTGCGCCTGGTTCGACTGGACCTTGGCCCGCAACGTGTCGATCTCCTCCGCGCTGACTGCCTGATCCACGATCAACCTGCTCGCACGGGCCAGTTCGGCCCGTGCCAGATTGACCGCCGTGGCGGCTGCCGCCACCTGCGCCTGCGACTGGTCGAGTGCGGCGGTAAACGGACGCGGATCGATGGTGAAGAGCAATTGCCCCTGCTTCACCACATCGCCGTCCTTGAAGTGGATACCGACGAGTTGGCCGGAGACACGCGGGCGCACCTCGACCGTCTTGCTCGCCTCGAACCGTCCGACATAATCGTCCCAGTCCATCACCATGCGCGACAGCGGGCGTGACACCGTGACTGAGGCGGGCGGCGGCGCGGGCGGGGCACCTGCCCCCGTCCACCATTTAAACGCAAGCCAGAGAACAGCCAGCCCCACGATGGGGAGGATGATATAGGCTTTCTTCAAGCGGCCTTGACCGGCTGCGGCGTCCTGCTCCGCGCTCGAATCAAACCTGATTTTGGAAAGATACATGGAATCACCCGCCTCTGATTTCAGAAATGTTACCAACCGGTACGTGTCTTGCGGTCTACGTACCGATCTGTTACATGTCTTGTCAAGCGGTGAGGATATGGACGTCATGAAATGGCGATAAAGATTGAAGACTGCTCTGATTTTCGGCCAGTTTTCCTAAAGAAAACAGCAGCATCGAAGATATTCGAGACGGCCCGCGACCTGTTTTACAAGCGCGGCATCCGCGCTGTCGGCGTTGACGAAATCGTTTGCGAGGCAGGCGTGACCAAGCCGAGTCTCTATCGCGCCTATAAATCCAAGGATGATCTGGTGGTCGCCTGTCTGGAGGAGAGATCCCGCGAAGACAGGGCCGAACTCGATTCCGCCATCGCCGCCGCCGGTCCCTGCCCCCGCGACCGCCTGCGCGCGGTGGCCCGCCATTTCTCCGACAAGATCAAATGCCCCGAGTTTCGCGGGTGCGCGATCAGCAATGTCGCGGTGGAAATGCCGGAATCGGGCCATCCCGGCCGGGCGATCGTGGAAAGCTGCAAGACGAATCTGCGCGCCCTGATCGGCGACCTGACCCGAGCACTCGACATCGCCGAACCGGATGCGCTGGCCGACGGCCTGATCCTAGTGATCGAGGGTGCGATGACCAGCCACCATATCTTCGGCAGCCAGGGTCCGGCCCTGTCGCTGATGAGCACCTGCGAGACGCTCACCGAATCCTATCTGAAACATCCGGTGCGCTGAACGGCGTACCGGCTGGCTTCCGCTTGCGGCGTCGCGGCAACTCTGGCTAGATTACCGGGTGATCGCGTTCACCGGGCATGAAAGAGCATCCAGCCCCGTCCGCGAACGCGCATGGGGGATAATGTGGACAGTCGGCTTCTTCATCTCGCCGATGCCTTTGCGTCGGCCGCAGTCGATCCGACCCGGTGGATGGTGGCCCTGCGCCTGCTGGCCGACGCCACAGGCTCGACGCGGGGGCAATTGATCGGCATCGGCAGCGACCGGACGATGCCGTTCAACTGGGTCGAGGATTTCTCCTCACAGGCCCATGACCAGTTCAGGGACATGGACGGCACCAATCCCCGCATCAATCCCCGGACAGCGGTCGCCGCCGAAGCGCCCCTGCTCGCCGTACGGAGCGAGGTGGATTATCGCCAGGTGATCCCTCTGCTGGACTCCGAGATATGCCTGGATTTCAACCGCGATCATGACATCCCCCACGGCTGCCAGGCTACTTTGTTCCTGGGCGATGACGCCATCGTCGGCCTCGCGGTACTGCGGACCGAAAGCGATGGCGAGACCAGCGCCGAGCAGCGGGCTATTTTTGCCGCCATCGCTCCCTTCGTCCGCAGCGCGGTCCGCACCCAGATGGCGCTGGAGCAGGACGCCGCCCAGCTCGTCACCGGCGCGCTGGACAGCGTGGCGGCGGCGGTGTTCGTCTGCGGCCGGGACGGACACATATTCTCCCATAGCGCGGCGGCGGGGGATTTGCTGGACAGCGGCCGCATCGCCATGGCGGGCGGGATGCTGCGCGTCCCCGGCCAGGCGATGCAGGACCGGCTGGCCCGGGCCATCGCCCGCCACGCCGGTCCCATTCCCATTCCTCTCGAGTCCCTCGTCCTGCATGACGGACCGGAGGCCGGGCCGCCGCTGATTCTCGACATCACCACTCTGCCCCGCGGGCCATGGAGCTTTGGCCTGGAGCCAAGGACGCTGGTTATCGTGCGCGGGGCAAGCCGCTGGCATGGCGCATCCTCCGCCGTCCTCCAGAGCCTCTATGGTCTCTCGCCCGCCGAGGCCGATGTCGCGCTCCGCCTCGCCAGGGGCCAGTCGCGCGAGAGCATCGCCGAGGAACGGGGCGCACGGCTCGAAACCATCCGCTCGCAGATCAAGGCGATATTCGCCAAGCTGGACATCGCACGGGAGGCCGAACTGGTCGCGATGCTCGGCCAGTTGCTGCGCGGCTGACGGCCCTGCACCCGGCCCCTCTCGTACCGCCCGCGCTGCGCCCCTATATGGACGGTGGGGGCATCGCCGGTGGCCCGGTGACGGTCGGCGGCCTCAGCCATGGAGAGACGCTTGACCCTGACCCGCGACGAGAGTGACAGCATCGGCGTCATCGCCGTCCCTGCCCATGCCTATTGGGGCGCGCAAACCCAGCGCAGCATCGAGAATTTCCCTTTTGACGCCACGGAGCGCATGCCCATCGGCATCATCCATGCCCTTGCGCTGGTGAAGCAGGCCGCCGCGCGGGTGAACCGCCGCCACGGCCTGGGCGCCTCCCTCGCCGACGCCATCGAAGATGCCGCGACCGAGGTGATAGACGGACGATATGACGATCAGTTTCCCCTCGTCATCTGGCAGACGGGCAGCGGCACCCAGAGCAATATGAACGTCAATGAGGTGATCGCGGGCCGCGCCAACGAAGTCCTCACCGGCACGCGGGGCGGCAAGTCCCCTGTCCACCCCAACGACCATGTCAACATGGGCCAGTCCTCCAACGACAGCTTTCCCACCGCCTTGCACATCGCGGCGGCGCGTGCGGTGAACGACGCCCTGATCCCCGCTCTCGACCATCTCCACAGCACGCTGGCCGCCAAGGCCGAGGCATGGAAGGACATCGTCAAGATCGGGCGCACTCATTTGCAGGACGCGACCCCGCTCACGCTGGGTCAGGAATTTTCCGGCTACGCGCACCAGCTTGCCCGGTGCCGGGCGCGGATCGACGATGGCCTGTGGGACATATTGCCGCTGGCGCAGGGCGGCACGGCGGTCGGCACAGGTCTCAACGCGCCTGCCGGTTTCGACAGGGCGGTGGCGGCGGAGATCGCGACCCTCACCGGCATCGCCTTCCACACGGCCGACAACAAGTTCGAGGCGCTCGCCTCCAACGACCCCCTCGTCCATATGTCGGGCACGCTCAATACACTGGCCGTCGCGCTGACCAAGATCGCCAATGACATCCGCCTGCTGGGCAGCGGCCCGCGCTCCGGCCTGGGCGAACTGTCGCTGCCCGCCAACGAGCCGGGCAGTTCGATCATGCCCGGCAAGGTCAACCCGACCCAGTGCGAGATGCTGACCATGGTCGCCGCGCAGGTCATCGGCAATCATCAGGCGATCACCATCGGCGGGTTACAGGGCCATCTGGAACTCAATGTCTTCAAGCCGCTGATCGGCGCGGCGCTCCTGCGCTCGCTGCACCTCCTGTCCGTCGGCATGGAGAGTTTCGCGGACCGCTGCGTGGCCGAGATGGAGCCGAACCGGGAGCGTATCCGGGAACTGGTCGACCGCTCGCTGATGCTCGTCACCGCGCTGGCGCCGGAGATCGGCTACGACAACGCCGCCCATATCGCCAAGCATGCCCATACCCATGGCCAGACCCTGCGGGAGGCGGGGCTGGAACTGGGACTGGTGGACGCGGAAACCTTCGACCGGCTCGTGCGGCCGGAGACGATGATCTAGGGCCAATACAGGGGTTCGGGGCGCATGCCACCTATGGGATGTGGGAGGTCAATCGCATGAGGGATGTCGCCCCGGCCTCATCCCACCTGTTGCCTTCAACGGAATTTCGCTACACGGTGCGAATGAGAACCGCCGGGGCGGCGCGCCTTGACGGGGCTGACAGGCACCCGGAGCGCGAGATTAATTACAGGGCAATCCGATGGACCTCGAAGATGAAGACCTGAAGTCAGAACTGAAAAGAATTGATCCCAAGGATTATCTAGGGATATTTTCGATATTATCGACAGCTTTTAATATTATATATAGCGCGATATATCATTACTATACATTCGACACGCTCATATCAGTTTCATTGATATTCGGCATATTGTCTGTCATGCATAAAAATGGCATTATAGCAAAAATATCTCTTGCCGCCCTTTTTGCACATCTCTCGATAATAGGACTACTTCGCTGGTATGGCATTTGATCGGATGTTCAGAACCGGCGATGCGATTCCGAGAATATTCGGTTTCGTAATTATTTCCATTATCGCCATTTTGTTTTTCAGTCGTTTTTTACTTATCACGGATATTGTCTCCCTCGATTATAACGAGGGATGGAACGCCTTCCACACGCAAAACTTGATGGAACATGGCAATCCATATCCCGGCTCGGGCCTGTTGACGGCAAACAACTATCCTCCGCTATCATTCCTGATAGTGGGTTCCTTAAGCCGGATCGTGGGAGACCTGATTATTTCGGGGCGAATCCTTTCGTTCCTGTCGATAATTTCCGTTGGCCTGTCCATCTATTCCATCATCCGCCTCCTCGCCCCCGAGTGGAAGCAGGGGGCATGGCTTGGCACCACCATATTCTTCGCCTTCAACGCGACGGTCTTTCGCGGCTATGTCGGCATGAACGACCCGCAATGGCTTGGGCATGCACTCATGACAGGCGGCCTGCTCCTGCTTTTGTCCCATCGGGATACCGGCCGCATACCTGCGCCGATTCTGCTTGGGTCGGCGCTGCTGATGGTCGCCGGGGGGCTGGTGAAGCATAATATCATCGTGACCCCCGCCGCCGTGACCCTCTGGCTCGCGGTCAACGACCGGAAATCCTGCTTCCTGTGGCTTGCCGTCGGCATCACCTTCGTGCTGTTCACCATCGGCCTGGACAAATATGCCTTCAATGGCAACATGATGGCCAATGTCCTGGGCTTTCCCCGCCAATATTATCTCTGGCGCATGGTCGAACATGGCGCCGTCGCTATTTTACTCCTCCCCCTGATCATAATATCCTGGCGAATTATCCGGATTCAGGCCGCCGACCGACGGTTGCAGATATTGACCCTCGGCTGCACATTCTCCGTGATATTGAGCATTATTCAGGGAAGTGGCGCGGGCGTCGACATTAATGCCTATTTTGAAGCATTGATATTCCTGTCCATCACCGTCCCGGTCGCCATCTCCAGATGCGAGAATCTTCAGGCCGGGAAGACCCTGATCCTCCTTGCCCTACCGCTTGTCGTGTTGCTTCCCTTCGGCATGTTCGGCCTGGCCAATGAGTGGCAGAACCGACAGGTCGACATCGCGGAAACCCGCAAGATCATCGACGCCATCGCAAAGGTTCCCGGAGCGGTCGCCTGCCAGACTCCCGCCCTGTGCTACTGGGCAGGCAAGCAATTCGAGATGGATTTTTTCTATGCTAGCCAGACTTTGCCGAAAAGCCCGGAGCTGATCCACAAGGCGTTGCAGGGACCGCTCAGGCTCGCGGCGGTGGAGATGACCCTGCCCCCCAATGGCGGGAAATTCGGGCCGCTGGAAGGCCTGATCGCGGCGCAATACCGCCCCTATTTCTTTCAGGAAAATCGCCCCTATCTGTCGCAGGAGAGGCGGCGCCTGTACGCACCGCGCTAGAGCTGGTCGGCTGGATTGCATCGGCCTACGTCGAACGATCGGGAACGACGCGGCCGACCTGCGGCCCCGTCATCCTTCCGACCCGCTTCACCCCAGCGCGGCCCCGCCCTGCGCCTCCAGCGTTTCCAGCCGTGCCTCCAGCCGGTTGAGCAGCGACGCCCGGATGGGCCGGCCGGCCATCAGCTTGCGCCAGGTATTATAGCTGATGCCGAACCGCGCGTTCAGCGCCTCGTCCGTGCGATAGGTGACCATCGCCTGCATCCGGTCGACCAGCCGGGGGTCGACCTCGCGACAGCCCTTGCCCTGGGGCATCGTCGACAAACCAAATTGCTCTTGCATATGCACGCGCCCCTTCTCTTGGTCGTGATGGAAACAAGGATGCCGCCGGAACGCGAGCGTCCCTGCGCAGTCTTCTCTCTCCTGAAACGCTCCACGCGCATGCCCTTGGCGTCCCGGAGGACGGTGAAGGGATTCGGTGCGCGCAATCGCCCGCCTGCCTGTTGCCCAGGCATGTTACGGTAGGATTACAATCTGCAATCGCAGACCGGCGAGAGCGATGTATTTTTTCTCTACCTTTATTATAGACATAATAGGCTGGCGCCTGCAACCACCTGTCGACAAGCGGACATCATCAGCGGAAGACCCGGCCCGCCATTCCCGCCGGGCAGCAACCCCCGCCCAGTGCCCGGAAGTGCAACCCTGCCGCCCTCCCGGTCCGCGCGCATTATGGCAAGGACGAATCCTTCGGGCAGACGCTCTCGCCGGATGGCGTCGCCTTTCTCGTCTCCACCGCCGAGGTCAGCCGGATCACTGTCCTCTACCACGCGGACCGGACGCCGATGATCCCCAGCGGGGCCGCTCCCCACCCCAACCGAACCACAAACCTTCTCCGCTTTGCACGACTCCGCTCCCCCGCTAAGGACAGGCAGGCAATGACACAGACCCCCCGGCCAACTCCTCCCCCGCCCGCAACCGACGCGGGCTGGCGCAACATGGAGTTGCTGGTCCAGCTCCGCTGGATCGCGGTGGGCGGCCAGCTTATCACTATCACGGTGGTGTATGAGGGGATGCGGATCGGCCTGCCGCTGCTGCCCCTGCTGATCGCGCTGGCCCTGCTGGCCACCATCAACATCGCCACCATGCTGCTGCTCAGGCGCCGCCGCCGCTCCGTCTATAATGGCGAGCTGACCGCCGCCCTGCTGCTGGACGTGGCCGCACTGGCATGGCAGCTGTATCACAGCGGTGGGCTGACCAATCCCTTCGCCTCGCTCTTCCTGCTTCAGGTGGTGATCGGCGCGATACTGCTGCGGCCAGCCTCTTCCTGGGGCGTCGTCGTCGCCGCGCTCGCCGCGCTGGCCCTGCTCGCCGCCGATTCCCGCCCCCTCCTGCTGCCCGCCGCCTATGCGGGCGATCCGCTGGGCCTTTATATCCGGGGCAGCCTCATCTGCTTCGCATTGATCGCGGTGCTGCTGGTCCTGTTCGTCGCGCGGATCAGCCGCAACCTCAGCGACCGGGACGCCGCCCTGGCCAGCATCCGCCAGCGCGCGGTGGAGGAGGATCATATCGTGCGCATGGGCCTGCTCGCGTCCGGCGCGGCGCATGAGCTGGGCACGCCGCTCTCCTCCCTCTCCGTGCTGATCGGCGACTGGCAGGACATGACCCGCTTCGCGACCGACACGGAGATGCAGGACGATCTGGCCGATATGGCCGCCGCCGTCCACCGCTGCAAGTCCATCGTCAGCGGCATATTGATGTCTGCCGGGGAAGCGCGCGGCACCGCGCCCGAGTTCACCAGCGTTCGCCATTTCGTCGGCAGCCTTGCGGCAAGCTGGCCCGCCGCCGCCCTCGACGACCGCTTCGGCGAGGATGTGCCCATCGTCTCCGACCTGGCGCTGCGGCAGGTCATCGCCAATGTCGTGGACAATGCCGCCGAGGTTTCCCCCGGCTGGATCGGTATCACCGCCAGCCGCGAGCAGGACCGCCTGATCCTGGAGATTGCCGACCGCGGCCCCGGCTTCGCGCCGGACATATTGCAATGTTTCGGCCAGCCCTATCGCTCGACCAAGGGCAAACCCGGCGGTGGCCTCGGCCTCTTCCTGCTGGTCAACATGGTTCGCAAGCTGGGCGGCGAGGCATCGGCGGGCAACCGGCCGGAGGGTGGCGCGCTCGTCCGCATCGCCCTGCCCCTCGACAGCCTCTCCTATCACCCGGAGCCACGCGCATGACCGACCCGCTCCCGCCCCCCACGCTACCGGCCGCACCGCTGCTGCTCATCGTGGAGGATGACGCCGCCTTCGCCCGCACCCTGAAACGCTCGTTCGAACGGCGCGGCTATCGCGTGCTGACCGCCGCCAGCCATGACGGACTGGCCACCCTGCTCGCAACCGAACGCCCCGGCTATGCGGTGGTCGATCTCAAGCTGGGCGGCGCATCGGGCCTTGCCTGCGTGGCGACGCTGCGTGCGCTGGACGAGGGTATGAAGATCGTGGTCCTCACCGGCTTCGCCAGCATCGCGACAGCGGTGGAGGCGATCAAGCTGGGCGCGAGCTACTATCTCGCCAAACCCTCCAACACCGATGACATAGAGGCCGCCTTCGCCCGCGACAACGGCGACCCGGACGCGCCGGTCGATGGCCGCCAATCCTCGATCAAGACGGTGGAATGGGAACATATCCACCAGACATTGGTGGAAACCGAATTCAACATATCGGAAGCCGCCCGCCGCCTGGGCATGCACCGCCGGACGCTGGCGCGAAAGCTGGAGAAGCGGCCAGTGCGGTAGGGACGAGCGATCGTTTGGCAGGAAACGACCACTAAGAGACGTTCTTGCTCAAGAAAACTTTCGTCCAGAGGAGACGTTCGGCGGTCGGTTAGCGGCTAGCGATCATTCGAACCGATCACGAAATTCATCCAAATGATTCCGCTGATTATTTGCTAATAGCCTTCGACTGTTTTCGATAAGTACGCCAGCCGCTCAAGGCAATGAATAGTGCCATCCCAATGATCTTTAACCAATGGCCTTCGTGTATACTCTCGGTGACACGGTAAATACCGAATCCGAGAAGTACGAGAAATCCCGCGAGGAGTAATAACTTCGCTAATCGGCCACCAACAGGGTGCCGCTTGTGCCAGTCGGCAATCTTTGCGCGGGTAACTTCATCAGTCATGATGTCCGCATTATTCCCAAAAAATTTCTGGGGCGTTAATGTGCACTATCGCGCTATACCCGAGTGGAGCAGTCAGCGGTATCTTCTACCATCGTAGATGATCACCCGTTCAGGCGTCAGCTTTCAGCGAAAGGCTATCGAAAGCCGTCATTCCGCTCACCACCCAAACACGCCGCCCTCGGCACCCCGATGGCACCAACCACACACTCGTCAGTTAACCGGCCCGATCCGGTCAACGCACAGCAGCTTGTGCGAGTATAGCGCGCCCTCGACCGACACCGCGCGGTCGATCAGATGGGTGGGCGCCATGTCCAGCTCCAGCCACATTTCCGCGCCATCCGCCTTGAGAAGGGCGTAGCAGTGGTTTTTGAAGATGAGCGTACCGACCGCGTTGCACGGCCTTGGCTGCGCGAACTTCACATCTGACATGGACGACTCCCTCGTTGGTTAGTCATCCCCTCCCTGTATGGCCGATCATATGCGTATGAAGCCCGCTGGCAAGCCCGCAAACCGGGGCATGTCGTCAAATTGACATGTTTGGTCGCCGCCGCTGCCGAATCGCCGAGCCGACTGTTGCCGCATTGCATCATCATTGCATCATCCGCCGCGTATCATTCGACCTTGGCAGCCCGGCCCCAAGCCATTAAGCAGGCTGCGGAGGCGGGCCTTGTCCGCCCTCACTGATCGCGTCGGTGTCCCGAGAGGGGCTTTGAAAGGGAATGCGGTGCGGATGTCTCCCCGGCCTTGAAGGCCGGGCACGTCCAAATCCGCGGCTGTCCCTGCAACTGTAAGCGGTGAGCGAGATGCATATCGACCCCTGCCGCCATGCCGGGGTCAGCCACTGGGTCGGACGCTAAATCATGCGAGACCTGGGAAGGCCGTGCATCGAGCGTCGACCCGTGAGCCAGGAGACCTGCCGGCGTCTGGTCGCTCTTGCTCTGGTCCAGGGGATGGCCGTGGCACGGTATAGTCCGTTTGAGCGACGAATGAAGCGGCGGGAACCGCTGTCCATGCTCGCGCGGTGCATTGCGGCATCGCCGGGGGCGTGGAGACCCTGCGTCCATGGCTACCCCATGCACGCGGCGGCAGGCCCCGTCTTCGTCATGTCGCAACCGGAATGCCGCTATGCCCCATTCTATTGTCTCGAAATATGCGGTCCGTCCCGCACGCCCCGCCACGCCGCAGAAGCGCCTGTTGTCATGACGCGCCTCGTCTCCTGGCTCGCCCATCCGCTCGGCCAGCGGATCGCGGCGCTCAAGCTGTTCCTGATCGCCGCCAATATCGGCGCATGGGGCTGGGCCTTCTCGCTGTTCCACGACCAGCCGCTGATGCTCGGCACCGCAACCCTCGCATGGGGGCTGGGCCTGCGCCATGCGGTGGATGCGGATCATATCGCGGCCATCGACAATGTGACCCGCAAGCTGATGCAGGACGGCCAGCGCCCGATCACCGTCGGCTTCTGGTTCGCCATCGGCCATAGCGGCATCGTGATGATCGCCGCCATGATCATCGCCCTGGCCAGCAGCGCGCTGACCGATGTGGAGGCGGCGGGCCGGATCGGCGGCGTCATCGCCACCACCGTCTCCGCCATCTTCCTGTTCGCCATCGCGGGCATGAACCTGGTCATCCTGCGGTCGGTCTGGCGGCGGTTCAACCATGTCCGGCGCGGCGGCACCTATGTCGAGGAGGATCTGGACCTGCTGCTGGGCAACCGGGGCCTGCTCGCGCGTCTGTTCAAGCCGCTGTTCCGGCTCGTCAGCCGGCCATGGCATATGGCTCCGCTCGGCTTCATCTTCGGCCTTGGCTTCGACACGGCGACGGAGGTCGCGATCCTCGGCCTCTCCGCATCGCAGGCGGCCGATGGCCTGTCCGTCGGCACCGTGCTGATCTTTCCCCTGTTGTTCGCCACCGGCATGGCGCTGGTCGACACGCTGGACGGCGTGCTGATGCTCGGCGCCTATGAATGGGCGTTCGTGAAGCCGGTGCGCAAACTCTACTACAACATCACCATCACTCTGGTGTCCGCCATCATCGCCATCGTCATCGGCGGGATAGAGACGCTTGCGCTCCTCGCCGACAAGCTGCACCTGAACGGCGGCGTCTGGTCGCTCGCCACCGATCTGGGCGAGCATTTCAACAGCATCGGCTTCGCCATCATCGGCCTGTTCGCCGGATGCTGGCTGATAAGCTGGTTCATCTATCGCTGGAATCGGTTCGACGAGATAGAGGTCGTGCTGCCCGTCCCGTCCCCACATCATTCCCCCATTCCCTACCATGAAGGAGAACTCCCATGAGCAAGGTTCCCGCAACCGTCATCACCGGCTTTCTGGGCGCGGGCAAGACGACCCTGATCCGCCACCTGATCGAGAATGCC
Organism: Sphingobium sp.; assembly: GCA_036384115.1. Classification (GTDB taxonomy): domain Bacteria; phylum Pseudomonadota; class Alphaproteobacteria; order Sphingomonadales; family Sphingomonadaceae; genus Sphingobium. The sequence goes on along the minus strand of DASVMZ010000124.1, from coordinate 23,469 downwards.
AACGGCCGCCGCATCGCCCTCATCATCAATGAGTTCGGCGACATCGGCATCGACGGCGAACTGGTCAAAGGCTGCGGTGACGAGGCCTGCCCGGACGACGACATCATCGAACTGGCCAATGGCTGCATCTGCTGCACCGTGGCGGACGACTTCCTCCCCACCATGGAGAAACTGCTCGACCGTCCGACGCCGCCCGACCATATCATCATCGAGACGTCCGGCCTTGCGCTGCCCAAGCCGCTCATCAAGGCGTTCCAATGGCCCTCCATCCGCACCCGCGCCACGGTGGACGGCGTGATCGCGCTGATCGACGCCGATGCGCTGGCGGCGGGCCGTTTCGCCACGGACGAGGCCGCCCTTGCCGCTGCCCGCGCCGCCGACCCGACGCTCGACCATGACAGCCCGCTGGAGGAATTGTTCGAGGACCAGCTGGCCTGCGCCGACCTCGTCCTGCTCAACAAGACCGATCTGGTCGACCCGGCAAAGCTGGCCGAACTGGAGGCCGGTCTCGCAAAGGACATTCGGACCGGGGTCAGCATCATCCGCACCGACCATGGCCGCATCGACCCCGCCATCCTGCTGGGCCTGGGCGCCGGGGCGGAGGATGACACGGACGCCCGCCCCTCGCACCATGACAGCGAGGACGATCATGACCATGACGATTTCGACAGCTTCATCCTTGACCTGCCGGACATCGAGAATGTCGACAGCCTGCTCGCCAGCCTGAGCGATGTCATCGCCGCCCACGACATATTGCGGATCAAGGGCTTCCTCGCCGTCGCCGGTCGCCCCGCCCGCCTCGTCCTTCAGGCGGTCGGCCCGCGCATCCAGCATCATTATGACCGGCCATGGACGGCAAACGAACGCCGCCAGTCCCGCCTCGTCATCATCGGCCAGACCGGGCTGGACCGCGTCGCCATCGAGGCCAGCGTGCACGCGGCGGTGGCAGCAACGCCAGCCGTGACGGCTGCTGGCTGATGCATCTGCTGTCCGCCACGCCGGGAACCATCTCTGCCGGAGACGAGGCCATCGACCTTGGCCAGTCCCCCGGCGACATCGTCTTCCTGACCGTGGCGGACAGCGAACTGGCCTGCTTCTCCAGAGCCGCCGCGCTGCTGGAGGAACAGGGGGGGGATGATGCCCCCACAGTCCGGCTCGCCAACCTGCTGCAACTGCGCCATCCCTATTCGGTGGACCTTTATGTCGATCAGGTGATCGCAAAGGCAAAGTTCGTCTGCGTCGTCCTGCTGGGCGGCAAATCCTACTGGCCCTATGGGGTGGACGAGATTGCCGGGACGGCGCGGCGCCATGGCATCGCCTTTGCCGCCATCACCGACGGGCGGGAGGACGACCCGGACCTTGCCGCCTGCTCCACCTTGCCGCCCGAAACCTGCGAGCAGCTGCGCTCCTATCTGCGGCAGGGCGGAATCCCCAATGCGCTGGGTTTCCTCAAGACCGCCGCCCGTCTGATCGGCCGGGATGCAGGCGCACCGGATGCGCCCGTGCCCGTCGCGGATGCGGGCCTCTACACGCCCGGCATGGACCGGCCGACTGTGGACCAGCTGCGTTCACGCTGGGTCGAGGGACAGCCCGTGGTGCTGTTCGTCTTCTATCGTGCGCTGGTCATCGCGGGTACGCTGGACGCACCCGACGCGATCATTGCAGAGTTGGAATCGCGTGGCCTCAACGTCATGCCGCTGTTCGTCCGGTCCCTGCGCGAACCGTTCGTCATCGACCAGCTGCGCGGCCTGATCGATACCATCCGCCCCGACGTGATCCTCAACGCCACCTCATTCGCGGCGTCCTCCCCCGGCGAGCCGCGCGCGCCGGGCGTCCTCGAACGGGCCGACTGTCCCATCCTCCAGACCATGTTCGCCAGCGTCGAGCAGGGCGCATGGGAGGAGAGCCAGCGCGGCCTCGGCCCCCGCGACCTGGCCATGAACATCGCCTTGCCGGAGGTGGACGGCCGCATCTTCACCCGCGCGGTCGCGTTCAAGGCCACCGGCCATCATGACGCCCGCACCGAATGCAGCATCGTGGTTCCCAAAATTCTCCCGGATCGTGTCGCCTTCGTCGCGGCGCTGACCGCCAACTGGGCGCATCTGCGCCGCACCCCCGCGGCTGAGCGCAAGGTCGCCCTGATCCTCGCCAACTATCCCAACCGCGACGGCCGCATCGGCAATGGCGTGGGTCTCGACACCCCCGCCAGCGCCGCCGCCATCCTGAACGCGTTGGCCGAGGCGGGCTATGACACCAGCGGCGCGCCGACCGATGGCGCATCGCTGATGGCTCTGATGACCAGCGGCGTGACCAACGATATGGCGTCGCTGGGACGTCCGGGCGAGATCGCACTCCCCCTCTCCGCCTACCGCGCCGCCTTCGCCGCCATCCCCGCCAGCGTCCGCGCCGCCATCACAAGCCGTTGGGGCGAACCTGACGCCGATCCCTTCGTCCGTGACGGCGCTTTCCGCCTCGCCATCCACCGCTTCGGCGGCATCGCCCTCGCGGTCCAGCCCGCGCGCGGCTACAACATCGATCCAAAGACCAGCTATCACGATCCGGCCCTGCCCGCGCCCCATGCCTATCTCGCCTTTCATTTCTGGCTGGACCGGACGTTCGGCGCGCAGGCGCTCGTCCATGTCGGCAAGCATGGCAATCTGGAATGGCTCCCCGGCAAGGCGATCGCCCTGTCCGAGACCTGCTTCCCGGAGGTGTGCGCCGGTCCGCTTCCCCAGATATACCCCTTCATCGTCAATGATCCGGGCGAGGGGACGCAGGCCAAGCGCCGCATCGGCGCGACCATCATCGACCATCTCACCCCGCCGCTGACCCGTGCGGAAACCTATGGCCCGCTCCGCGAACTGGAGGCGCTGGTCGATGAATATTATATGGCGGCGGGCATGGACCCGCGCCGCCTCGACAGCCTGCGCCGGGACATACTCACGCTGGCCGCCAGTCAGGGACTGGACAAGGATGCGGGCGCGACCAGCGGCGACCCGGACGACACGCTGACCGCCATCGACAATTATCTGTGCGAGTTGAAGGAGATGCAGATCCGCGACGGCCTGCACATCTTCACCCGCTCGCCCGACGGCACGCTGTTGCGCGACCTGTTGATCGCGCTCAGCCGCACCCCGCGCGGCATCGACCATGATGGGCAGAAGTCGCTCCTCCGCGCGCTGGCGGACGACCTCACCCTTGGCTTCGACCCGCTCGACTGCCGCATGGGCGACAGATGGGAGGGACCGCGCCCCGCCCTGCTGGCCAGCACCTCCGACGAACCTTGGCGGACGACGGGCGACACGGTGGAGCGGTTGGAATTGCTGGCGATCCGGCTGGTCGATGCGCTGCTGGAGGGCATTGTCGATGCGCCCGGTCCTGCCAGCCTGCCCGTCCTCACCGCCATGCGCGACGACCTCCTCCCCCGCGTTTCGGCCTGTGGCGATGCCGAGAAATCCGCACTCCTCGCCGCCCTCGACGGCCGGTTCATCCTCCCCGGCCCGTCCGGCGCGCCGACGCGCGGTCGCCCGGACGTGCTGCCGACCGGCCGCAACTTCTACTCGGTGGACACCCGCTCCGTCCCCACCGTCGCGGCCTGGAACCTCGCCCGGAAATCCGCCGACCTGCTTGTCGCCGACTATTTCCAGCGGGAGGGCGACTATCCCCGCGCCATGGCCGTCTCCGCATGGGGCACGGCGAACATGCGGACCGGCGGTGACGACATCGCGCAGGCGCTGGCGCTGATGGGCGCACGACCGCGCTGGGACTGGACATCCGGCCGCGTCATCGGGTTCGAGGTTATGAAGGTGGCCGAACTGGGCCGCCCCCGCATCGACGTCACCTTCCGCGTCTCCGGCTTCTTCCGCGACGCCTTCCCCGAACAGATCGACCTGATCGACAGCGCCTCGCGCGCCGTCATGGCGCTGGACGAGCCGGAGGAGGATAATCCCGCCGCCGCCCGCCACCGTGCCGAGACCGCCATCCTTGTGGCTCAAGGCATCGACCCAAAGACCGCCGAACGCAGGGCGGGCGCCCGCGTCTTCGGCTCGAAGCCCGGCGCCTATGGCGCTGGCCTGCAAGCCATGGTCGACGAGAAGCTGTGGCACGACCGGGCCGACCTCGCCAACGTCTATCTCGACTGGGGCGGCTACGCCTATGGCGGCGGGGTCGAGGGAGAGACCGACCGCACCGGCTTCGCGCATCGCCTCGCCCGGACCGACGCCCTCGTCCAGAATCAGGATAATCGCGAGCATGACCTGCTCGACAGCGACGATTATTACCAGTTCGAGGGCGGGATCGCCGCCGCCGTCGAGCATCTTTCCGGTAAAAAGCCGCTCTCCTACCACAACGACCATAGCCGCCCGGAAAAGCCGGTCATCCGCACGCTGGACGACGAGATCGGCCGGGTCGTACGCGCCCGCCTGACCAACCCCAAATGGATCGCGGGCATCATGCGCCATGGCTATAAGGGCGCGTTCGAGATTGCGGCCTCGGTCGATTATCTCTTCGCCTTCGCCGCCACGACCCATGCGGTGAAGGACCATCATTTCGACGCCGTCCATGCTGCCTTCCTGGAGGATGAGACGGTGCGCGACTTCATGGCGCAAGTGAACCCGGCCGCCCTGCGCGAAACCGCCGCCCGCCTGTCCGAGGCGCTGGAGCGCGGCCTGTGGAAGCCGCGCTCCAACAGTGCCGCCGTGCTGCTCGCGGGCCTCATGGGGGAGACGGCATGACCGACCGCGACCCACAGGACCATGCCGCCCGCATGCGCAAGAAGGAGGCGGCGCAGCAGCGCATCGCCGCCACCAAGACCATCGAGAAGGGCCTGCTGATCGTCCACACCGGCAAGGGCAAAGGCAAGACCACCGCCGCACTGGGCATGGTGTTGCGGAGCGTCGGCCATGGCAAGCGGATCGGCGTCGTGCAGTTCGTGAAGAGCGGAGGCGAAGGCGGGGAGAAGGCCGCGCTCGACCATTTCCCCGGACAGGTCGAGTTCCGCGCCATGGGCGAAGGATCGACCTGGAAGACGCAGGACCGCGACCGCGACATCGCCGCCGCCCGGCTGGGCTGGATGCAGGTCATGCGGATGATCGCCGACCCGATCTACGACATGGTCGTGGCGGACGAACTGACTATCGTGCTGCGCTACGGCTATCTGCCGCTGGCCGAGGTGCTGGACGGCCTCGCCGCCCGCCCGCCGATGAAGCATGTCGTCGTCACCGGCCGTAACGCGCCGCCGGAACTGGTCGACGCCGCAGACATAGTGACCGAGATGACGCTGGTGAAACATGGCTTCCGCTCAGGCATCAAGGCGCAGGCCGGTATCGAATTCTGACGGGCATCGGGCGATGCTTCCAAAAGCCCGTCGCGCTCGTCCCGCCGCCCTGCTAAAGCCCTCGGCATGCATCGCTTTGGGGGATCATCGATGAACTGGCGCGCGCTTATCCTGACCGCCTGCTGCCTTGCTGGGGCCTGCGCCGGGCCGGTGCGGACTCGCTATGGCGGCGCCCTGCCCGCATCCACCGCGCCTGCACCGTCCCTCTCGTCGCTGTCACTGGCGGCATCGGCTACCGATGACGATGCCCGCCAGGCCGTCGCGGAGGCTCTTGGCGCCAGCGGCATCCGCGTTGACGACCATAGCCCCTATGAAGTGCAGATTGGCCTTTCCGCCCGCCCGGACACGGTCGGCATCTTCACAAAGGATGGGGAAGCCATCGTCGCTCCCCGGAGGCAGCGCCTCCTCCAGTCCTGCCGCAACAACGGCTATCGCCTCGCCCTTGCCGTCTCCGACCGGCGCAGCGGCGCCATCGTCGCGCATGGCTGGGCCGAGGAGAGCCATTGCGCGGCATCGCTCGCATCCGTCCTGCCGGAACTGGCGCGCCAGTCGGTGGCGATGCTCACCCGGCCCGGTGGAACCGGATCGACGTTGCGCTGGACGCAGGACTGATCGCCGTCAGTCCTCCGCCTCCCCCTCCTCGTCGGGCAACCGGGGGAAGGTGATGGTGAACAGGTGCATGCCATCGGGTAGCGCCGCATAGTCCACCTGCCCGCCCTGCCGCTCCACCGACGTCCGCACGAAGGCCAGCCCCAGTCCCCCGCTGGCGAGGTCACCCGCCGCCTGCCCCGCCGCAAAGGCAGCGAAGGGATCACCCGCCCGCTCCGGCGGCATCGCCGGTCCCGGCCCGCTGACCGACAGCCGCACCTGTGCCGCTTCTTCCTCGATCCTGCACAGGATCCGCCCGCCCTCCGGCGCGAACTTCACGCCATTGTCCAGCAGGTTCAGCACCGCCCGCACCAGCAGCGCCCGGTCGCCCATCACCCATGGCTCGGTATCGAGGCCGATCTCGCCGATGCCGATCCCCCGCCGCTGCGCCATCGGCCAGACCCGGTCGATGGCCTCCGCCGCGACATCGGCCAGACCCACCGGTTCCCTCTGCACCGCCGCATTCTGCACCCGCGCCAGCTGCACGAAATCATCGGCCAGCTTCAGCCCCTGTTCGGCATGGTGGCGAATGGCGTCCGGCCGCCCCGCGCCGCTCTCCAGCAGCGCGATGATCGCTGCATTGGGCGCGCGCATGTCGTGGCTGAGGAACTGCAACGCCTCTTCGCGCGCCGCGCCCACCCGTTTCAGGTCCGAGATGTCCACGAACCGCTGGATCACCCCGGCACCGCCGATCGCCCCGCGCATCATCACCAGCGTCCGCCCGTCCGCCAGCAGTATCTCCGCCCCCGGCTCCGGGTCGCCCATATCCATCGCGTCCAGCAGGTCCGCAATCCGCCGGTCGCGCACCGGCCCGCCGAACAGCGCATCGGCCGCGACATTGCCCATCACCACCCGGCCATCGTCATCCACCACGCACACCGCATCCGGCAGCCGCGCCAATATGTCCGCGATGAAGTGGCGCAGCGCCCGCATCTGGCCGATGACGTCGTGCAGGCGGCTGGTCTCGACGTTGACGAGGTCGCCGCGCCCCTCCGCCCCGACCACCGCCGGCATGATGTCCGGTTCCGCCTGAAGCGCCCGCGCTTCCTGGGTGAGATAGTCGCTCACCGCCGCCAGCCTGCGCCAGCCCCACAGGGAATAGACCAGGACCAGCCCCAGCAATGTCGCCCCCGGCGCGAACCACCATCCCGCCCCCAGCAACCCGCCAAAGGCCATCGCCACTGTCCCGCCGATGGCGATCAGCGACAGTTTAAGGTTGGTCGATGGCCCAAAGCGCAGGAAGGCCAGCAGCAGCAACCACACCGGCACCAGCGCGAGCATGGCCTGCCCCAGTGGCGGCACTCGGCGATAGAAACCGTCCTGCACCAGTCCGTTGAGGATATTCGCCTGTAGCTCGATGCCCGACATCAGCTTGCCCGCCGACGAGGGGACGAGAAAACGATCCCCGAATCCCGTCGCCGTACCGCCGACCAATATGATCCGTCCCTTCAACAAAGCGCCCGGAACGCTGCCCGACACCACGTCGGCAAAGGCGATGCGGGGAAAGGCGCCGGGCGGCTCGAACGGGATCAGCCACCGCTCATGCTTCTGCGGCGTGACGCGCGAGCCGGTTTCCCCATCGGCCCGCTTCCGTCCGCCGGACCGCACCCGCTGCGCGATCCGCTCGACCATATGCGGGGTCGGTCCCAGCCAGCCCGGCTGATAGCTCCGCACGATGCCATCCTCATCGGCATCCACATCCACCGCGCCCAGCGCGGCGGCGGCACTGGCGATGACCGGCGGCGGTTTTTCCCCGGCATCGCCCTGTGCTTCATCCTGATCCTCCCGCACGCCCGGCAGGGGCGGCAGCATCGGCAGCACCACATTGCCCGCCCGCCCGATCGCAGCGCCGAACGCGGCATCCTGAGCCGTCGGCTCCAGGAACAGCACGTCATAGCCGACCACCAGCGCGCCCGCACGGCCCAGCACGTCCAGCGCCTCGCCATGCCGGGAGCGGGGCCATGGCCACCGCCCGATCCGGCGCAGGCTCTCATCGTCGATCTCGACCAGCAGGATGCGCTGATCCACCGGCGGCGGGCGGAACGCCACTACCGCGTCGAGCAGCATATTATCGACCCGCCCGGTCAATCCGCCCAAGGTCGCCCCCACGACCATCGCCGTGGCACACAGCGACACGACCGCCCATTCCGTGAGGAGCCGCCTGTAGAGCATGGCTCAGCGACCGTTCGAGAGAAGCGCAGCCGGGCCGCAACCGCGACCGCTCCCGACGGCGCGCCCGGACAGGCCATTCATCCCGTCGTTCAGCGACCCGCCCCCGTCACGGTCAGCTTCTGGAAGGGCAGCCAGTTTTCCACCACATCACCATCCGCATATTGCCGCATGCCCACGCGCCAATAATAAACGCCATCGTCCACACCGGAGACGGTCAGCGCATGGGTGGAGAGGCCCGGCTCGTCCACCATCGGCCGCGTCCGGGGATCGCCCCTGAACATCTGGAAGCGATAGATGCGCTGTCCCGCGCCCGCGCCCGACCAGTTGAATTTCAGCCGATCGGCATCCTGCTCCGCCCCGGCGTCGAGACCGGCCAGCACACGGCGGATGGAATAGACCTGCGATTCACCCTCCAGCCCGCTGGCCGCGATGGCCGACACCCGTGCGAACCAACGCCCATTGCCCAGCGCGGGCAGCGCGACCTGCGTGCCGCCCGCCGTCGCCTCCCCCACCAGATCGCTGAAACCGGCATCCGCCGCGACCTGCACATGATAGCCGCGCGCACCCGGCACCGGACGCAGGAGGAATGCCGCCACCGGCTCGGACACTATCCGGCCGGGATCATCTATCTCGGGCGCGGCCAGCAGTGCCTCCGTCTTCACCGAACCGGTCGCCGCCACCACCGCGCCGCGCCCCTTGGGCACGATGGCCGCCTGCGCCGAACCACCCGCGCTCTGCACCGCCACGCTGCCGTCCAGCACCTCCGTCATCGAATCCTCGCGGTCCGGCTGATAGCCGACGCGCAGCACGGTGCCGCGAATGGCGGAGACCGCGCGCGGCGTCCGCAGCCGGAACTGGCTGGCGCCCGATGACAGCGGCGTGGCCTGCGTCTCGAACTTGCCCCGGTCGACCGCAATGTCGAAATCGACGCCCTTGGTCAGCAGGAAGCGCCGCATGGCCAGAATCCGCACCCGGCTGCGCGTGGGAATGGAGATTTGGGAGCCATTGGACAGGGTCAGGCCCAGAAAGCCGTCCGCGCCTGTCTCCAGCACCGCGCCGGGCCGCACCGCCATGCCCGCCGCCGGGCGCGGATTGCCGGCGGAACCGCCCTGCTGGATGCTCGCTGTCCCCCGCACCGCCTCGACCCGTGCCTCCAGTGGCTCGCTACGCAACAGGCGCGCGGGGATGCGGAGCACCGTCCCGACGGGGATCTGGAGGGGGTCGGCGATGTGATTGATCCGCTGCACCACCGCAAAATCGCTCTGCCGCAGGAAATAGAGCCGGGCGAGCGCGTAGAGATGGTCGCCCCTGGCCATCCGATAGTCGACGAGAGTGTCGGCAACCGCCGCCGCTTCGCGCGGTTGCGCCAGCGCGCCGGTCGTCACCGCGCAGAGCGGCAACCCGGCCAGCAGCCAGCCCAGCGACGGACCAATGATGCGTAATAATCCGTCAGATTTGGGCATAATAAGGCTCCAGGCGATACCCATATCCGAAGATGGTTCGCAGGGAAAACCCGTTTTCCGGTCGCAACGACAGTTTGGCGCGGATGCGCGAGACGTGCATGTCCAGCGTCCGCGTGGACAGGGTGGCAACGCTCAACCACACCGTCTCCATGATATAGGGCCGCGACAGCGGCCGGTTGAGATTGGTGAAGAACAGCAGGGCCAGCGCGAACTCCTTGGAGGTCAGCTGGATCTCCTCGCCCGCCAGCGTCACCACGTCTCGCCGACGGTTGAAGCTGTACCCGCCGAACTGGAGCGGCACATCCTCGCCGCCCGCGCCCATGCCATGACGGCGCAGCAGCGCGTTGACCCGCGCGGACAGTACAATCGCCGACTCCGGCTTCACCACGAAATCGTCGGCGCCCGCGTTCAGCGCACCGGCGATCTCCTCATTCTGCGATCTGTTGGTCAGCATCATGACCGGCGGGCATTGGGGCAGGCGCGTCTTGACCCATTGGATGATTTCCATCCCGCTCATCTCCGGCATCGTCCAGTCGACGATGAACAAGTCGAATGTTTCACGCTGCAATGCCGCGAGGAATTTACGCCCGCTCCGATAGAGGAAGCAGTGATGACCATCGCCTGTCAGCACATGCTTCACGAAGTTCAGAACGTCTTCATCATCATCTATGACCGCTATATGCATTGCCTGACCTTAGCCTCTGAAAATTGCCTAGGTCCATTTTTCCTGCGCGTCATCGCTGGCGGGGAGATTTTACAAACTTTTACAACCCGATCCCACCCATTGGCCTATCATTGTCGGAGGCGGGGACGCCGGTAATGTCGTGGTGCGGGGGCCGCAGTGCATGGACATCGTCATCCCCGCTCATCGGCTGGCAAGCGCATTCCATCTGTCCGCATGCCTTCGGATCGCTAGTCTTCCGGGGCAGTCTTTTTCGAGAGGCTGTCCCGGTTGCAATGCGTCCGGCGCAGGCATGCCATCCACCTTAGCTCCCGCCGGGGAGGGACCGGTGGAAGCGAGAAGGGGATCGCGCCATCTGGCCCGGTTATGGACAAGTTTAAGGCGCGATCCTTCATGGCAGTATCCCAACCCCTACCCCGGTCCAGCACCTTCCCGGCTCATGCCATGCCGAGAGACGCGATACCGAGCGACGTCACGCCGGTCGGCCCCGCACCGGGCAACACAGGCGCCCGATGAGCGAACATGTCTTCCCCGCGCGTGCGGGCCTGCCGCCCCATATGGTCGTGAAACTCGGCTGGAACCCCTATAGCAAATCCTATTTCATGGCCTATCTGGGCGAGGGATCGGACGACCCCGGACTATGGGTCGGCGGCTTCATGCGGGTCAGCCATGATCCCGCAGAACTCTGCATCGCCGCGCGCAGCTATTCCGCCGCCATCCCGGCCGATTTCGTGCGCCATCTGGAGGCGGACCGGCATGCGGAAGAGGAAGGCTGGATGGCACAGCCATTGTCCGACAAGGCCCCCGCACGACCTTTCGAGCAGCCAGACCCGGCAGACGGCCTTAAAGCTGCCGCGCGATCGTCGTTATTCATGCGGATCGCCGGTCTATTCCCCAGCCTGCTGCGACGATAGGCCGGAGGCGCCGCCCCTCTACCGGAAAATACTCTGAAACGGATGTAACAGACACAGTCCGACGATAGTCCGCGCCCCGGAACCGATCTACCATCGCCCCTTCTGCGATTGCCGTCGCCGATCATGGGGAGCCTTCGTGACCATAAAGATCAGCGCCGCCGTCGCCACGAAGATCGGCTTCGCCACGCATCAGAACGCCATTCCGGTCCTGCGCGAACTGAGCCTGTCGGCGCCCGGTGAAGCCGCCGAAAACCTGACCCTCTCCCTGTCCGCCGATCCCCCCTTCGTCCTGCCCAGGAGCTGGCGGATCGATGCCATCGGCGACGGGGACATGGTGCACGTCACCGACCGCCATCTCGCGCTCAACGCCACGATGCTGCACGACCTTACCGAAAATCTGGTGGGGACGCTGCACCTCGCCCTGACCGGCGCGGACGGCATCGCGCTGGCCGATGTCTCCTATTCGGTGGAATTGCTCGCCCATAATCATTGGGGCGGCATGGGGTCCATGGCCGAACTGCTTCCCGCGTTCGTCATGCCCAACGACCCCGCCGTGGACCGCTTGCTCAAGGGCGCGTCGGATGTTCTGCGCCGCGCGGGAAAGCCGGATGGGATAGACGGCTATCACTCCGGCAAACGCGAGCGCGTGTGGGAGATGGCCTCCGCCATCTGGTCGTCGGTCGCTGGACTGCGCCTGTCCTACGCCCTCCCCCCGGCCAGTTTTGAACAGGCTGGGCAGAAGATACGCACGCCGTCCCAGATTTTCGATGGCCGTCTCGCCACCTGCCTGGATACCGCCCTGCTCTTTGCGGCCGCGCTGGAACAGGCATGTCTCAACCCCCTGCTGGTCCTGACCCAGGGCCATGCCTTCGTCGGTGTCTGGTTACAGCCCGTCGAATTCGCCACACTTATCACCGAAGAGGCGGCGGCGTTGCGGCGGCGGCTGGACCTGGACGATCTCATCCTGTTCGAGACCACCCTGGCCACCCACAATCCCCCGGCCAGCTTCAGCCAGGCGATGGCGACCGCCCGCCGCCAGATCGAGGAAGACGCCGACGCCCGCTTCGAGATGGCAGTCGATGTGCGCCGTGCCCGCATGCAGAAAATTCGCCCATTGGGCGTAGCCGCGACGGGAACGACACCGCAGGACGACAGCCCGCCAGTATCGGAAGCGTTGGAGGCCGCGCCCAGCCTGCCGGATTTCGAGGTCGAGGCGACAGAGGACGCAAGCCCCACGGCGACGGGGCGCATCCTGCAATGGCAGCGCAAGCTCCTGAACCTCACCACCGCCAACCGCCTGCTCCACCTGGCCGATGGCGCCAAGGCGGTGAAGCTGCTCTGCCCGGCCCCCGGCGCGCTGGAGGATATGCTGTCCGATGGCGGCAAGGTGCGGATCGTGCCCATGCCCGATCTCGACATCGGCGGACGCGACGAAAAACTGTACGAGCAACAGACCCAGTCCAGCCTGCGTATCGAAGTGGCCGAGGCCGCCATGAAGCGGGGCGAAGTGCTGTCGCTCCTTGCGCGCGACAAACTCGATGCGATGCTGGTCGACCTGTACCGCAAGGCCCGCACCGACATGGAGGAAGGCGGCGCCAACACCCTGTATCTGGCGCTCGGCTTCCTCAAATGGAAAAAATCCCCCACCGAACAGCGGGTCTATCGCGCACCCCTGATCCTCCTCCCCATCCGGCTGGAGCGCAAGAGCGCCCTGTCCGGCGTGACGATGATCGCGCATGAGGACGAGCCGCGCTTCAACCTGACCCTGCTCGAACTGCTGCGCCAAGACTTCGAGCTGACCATCCCCGGCCTCGCGGAGGATCTGCCCAAGGATCATAGCGGCATCGATGTCGCTGGCATCTGGCGCACCGTGCGGAGCGCCGTGCGCGACATGGCCGGGTTCGAGGTGGTCCCGGACGTGGCGCTGGGCACCTTCTCCTTCGCCAAATATCTCATGTGGAAGGATCTTGTCGACCGCGCCGACCGGCTGAAGGAAAGCCCGCTGGTCCGCCACCTGATCGACCAGGACGGATCGGTCGCGGTCGACAAGGGCGGCTTTCCCCGCGCGGAGGAAATGGACGCGACCATCGAACCGGCGGCGCTGTTCACGCCCCTCCCGGCGGACAGTTCGCAATTGGTTGCCGTGGTCGCATCAGCGCAAGGGCGCGACTTTGTGCTCGACGGGCCACCCGGCACCGGCAAATCGCAGACGATCGCCAACATGATCGCGCATAATCTGGCGCTGGGGCGGCGGGTGCTGTTCGTCGCGGAAAAGCGTGCCGCGCTGGAGGTCGTGCAGCGTCGGCTGGCGGACAAGGGGCTGGGGCCTTTCTGCCTTGAGCTTCACTCGGCGAAGGCGACGAAATCCGCCATCCTCCGGCAACTCGACAGCGCCTGGACCACGCGCGACGCCCTGACCGCCGAGGAGTGGGACCGCGAAGCCACCGAGACGAAGCGGTTGCGAGACGACCTCAATGCAGTGGTGGCATTGCTGCACCGGAGCGACCCCAGCGGCCTGACGCTCCACCGTGCGATCGGCCGCACCATCCGCGATGCGGACGCGGCGACCCCGCAATTCCATTTCCCCGCCACCGCCCGCCACACCGCCGCCGACATGGCGCATTTGCGCGACGTGGCCCGGCGGCTCGGCCTTGCAAGGCTGGCGGTGACCGACCTGCCGGACGAACTGGACGGCATCGCCGCGACCGACTGGTCGAACGGCTGGCAGGAACAGATCGTGGCCACCGCCGCCCGGATTCCGGCGGTCCTCAATGCGCTCCAGCATGCCCGCACGGCACTGGCCACTGCCACCCTGCTGCCCCTGCCGGAGGAAGATCGCGCCCAGACCGCCGGATTGCTGAGCTTCGTCGACCTGTGCCTGACGACACGCGGCCGCGATCTGCGGTTCGCCTTCGCGCCGGATATGGCGGATCGGGTTCAGGCCGCGCGTCAGGCGATGGCGCTGATCGAACGGTATCGCGCCGAGGAAACCTCGCTGAGCGCGCCCTATGCAGCGGAGGCCGCCCGCCGGATCGACCTTGACGCGATGCGCGCGGCATGGACAGCCGCAGGTGCGAAATTCTGGTTCCTCGCCACCCTCGCGCAGCGCAAGCTCGCCCGGACATTGGCTCAGGCGGGCGGCGCCACCGGCATGGTCCAGCCGGAGAGCGATCTGCCGCGTCTTGCCGCCATGCGGGGCCTGCTGATCGAGATCGACGTGCTTGCCCCCGCTGCGTCCGCCATCACCGGCTGGGCCGGGCTGGCCACGCGCGCGGAGGACATCACCAGCGCCATCCAGCTCGCCGATCAATTACGCGCCGCCATAGCGAAGGAGGCGGACGGTCCCGAGAAACTGATGGAATTGCGCCGTGCGACCGCTCTCCTCGTTGTCGATGCCAACGAGATGCTGGCGAGCGATGGTCCCGTCGCCAGTGCAACCGAACAACTCCGTCACGCGCTGGAACAGGCAGACGCCATCGCCGGGCAATTCGATACACTGGCGGCAACAAGCGCCAGCACCGGCTTTGCCGCCCTGCGGTCGCGGGCGGCAGCCGTCGTGGCCCATGGCCGCAGGCTCCGGGACTGGGCGGCATGGCGGCGCATCCGTAACGAGGCGCTGGAGGCCGGACTCCTCCCCCTCGTCGAGGCGCTGGAGCAGGGCGGCATCGCGCCCACCACCTCGCTGGACAGCTTCGAGACCGGCTATGCCCGCTGGTTCGCCTTCACCCGCATGGATGAGGAGCCGCTGCTCAGGGATTTCATGGCCGCCGAACATGAAGATCGGATCACACGGTTCCGCGCACTCGACGATCGCATGGGCGAACTCACCTCCCGCTATATCCGCGCCCGGCTCTGCACCCTGATCCCCGACAAGGCGGACGTCGGCAGGAAGGACGGCTATGGCGTGCTGAAATATCAGCTCCAGCTTCAGCGACCGAGCAAGCCGATCCGCCAGCTTGCCAGCGAAATGGGGGACGCTTTCACCCGTCTTGCGCCCTGCATGCTGATGAGTCCGCTGTCCATCGCGCAATATCTGCCCGCCGATCAGGCCCTGTTCGACCTCGTCATCTTTGACGAGGCCTCGCAGATCACGCCCTGGGATGCGATCGGCGCGATGGCGCGGGGCAAGCAGGTCGTCATCGCTGGCGATCCCCGCCAGATGCCGCCCAGCAATGATTTCCAGAAAGGCAGCGGCACCGCCACCGACACGGGCGACACCGAGCCGGATCTCGACAGCATCCTGGACGAATGCCTGGGCGCGGGCGTGCCGCAGCACAGCCTCGACTGGCATTATCGCAGCAAGCATGAGAGTCTGATCGCCTTCTCCAATCATAAATATTACAATGATCAGCTGGTGACGTTCCCGCCGCCGGAAACCCGGCCCAGCGCCGTCTCGTGGCAGCGCGTCAATGGCGTCTATACCAAGGGTGCGGCGACCAATCCCGTCGAGGCACAGGCCATCGTCGACGAGGCCGTGCGGCGGCTGCGCGATCCCGGTTTCGTGGACGAGAAGGGCGCGCCGCTGACGCTGGGCATCATCACCATGAACATGGAGCAGATGCGGCTGGTCGAGGATCTGCTCGACAAGGCCCGCCGCGCCCATCCCGAAATCGAACCGCATTTCGACACGGAAACCCGGCTGGAGGCCGTTTGCGTCCGCAATCTGGAGACCGCGCAGGGCGACGAGCGCGACGTCATCCTGCTGGGCGCCGGCTTTGGCCCGACCGAACCGGGCGGCACGACCATGTCCATGTTCCTGGGCAAGCTCAACCGCGAGGGTGGCTGGCGACGGCTCAATGTCGCCGTCACCCGCGCGCGGCGGGAGATGAAGCTGTTCACATCCTTCGACCCCGGCATGATCGACCTGACGCGCACATCGGCGGAGGGCGTGCGCGACCTCAAGCATTTCATCGAATTCGCCGCAAAGGGTCCGCGCGCACTGGCGGAGGCGGTGAAAGGCTCGATGGGCGGGGCCGACTCCCCGTTCGAGGAAGCGGTGACGGCTGCCCTGCGGCGTCGCGGCTGGACCGTCGTGCCCCAGATCGGCGTATCGAAATTCCGCATCGACCTGGGCATCGTCCACCCGGATCGGCCGGGCGACTATCTGGTCGGCATCGAATGCGACGGCGCCACCTATCACAGCGCCGCCACCGCGCGCGACCGGGACAAGGTGCGGGCCGCCATTCTGGAAGGTCTGGGCTGGACGCTGCTGCGCCTCTGGTCGACCGACTGGTGGGTCGACAGGGAGCGGGCGACCGACCTGTTGCATTCGCGGATCGAGGCACGGCTGGCGGCAGATCGTGCGGCGACCGAGGAGCACGCCGCTGCCCTTGCCGCCAGGAGTCTATCCGCAATACCCTTTGTGGAGGAACTGGTCGCAACGCCCATCGAGCCGACACCGCCGCCACCCCCCGCACCCTCTCCTGACACCGCATCCGAACAAACCATGATGATATTGGTCGAAGGGACAGAGGTGGAGCGCGAAACCAGCTTTGCCCATCTGGTGGAAGCCGTGAGCGAACCCATATCCACCGGATTGGGCGAATCGGGCGACAGCCTGTACCGGATCGCCGATTTCACCATATTCCCGTCATCCGTCGAGCCGGAGCAATTTTACGCGCCCCGTTATGACCCGGTGCTGGCATCGCTCATCAACCATATCCTCGTTGCGGAGGCGCCGGTCGCCGAGACGATGCTGGTGCAAAGGATCGCCCGCGCCCATGGCTTTCAGCGCGCGGGGCGAGTCATCCGCGACCGGGTCATGACAATCGTGGAGCAACGCCATCATGTCGAAACCGAACCGGACGGCGCACGCTTCGTCTGGCCCGACGCGATCGCGCCCACGACATGGAGCTTCGCGCGCGCACCCGCGACCGACAATGATCTGCGCCTGATCGAGGACATCGCGCTGGCCGAACTGCGCGCCGCCGGACCGGCTGGCAATATCGTCGAGACCGCCAGAACCTTTGGCATCCGGCGCATCACCGTATCCGCCAGGGCGCGGATTGAATCGGCATGGGCCGGACTTCCGCAATCTGGATAGCGCAAATAAAAAGGCGAGGCCGTAGCCTCGCCCTTATTTGGTGCAGTTCAAACTGCTTGTTAACAGTCAGCCTGCGATTTCTGAACGATCTAATTTTGACAGGATCGAAGCGCAGGTCAACAAAAAAAGCCGCTCCCCGTCGTCGAAGCCGGAGAGCGGGTGGTAGATGTCTCAGAAATCGCAGGCTGGCTGTAACTTATCACTGCTCATCGCGCCGCAAATCTCCTTAGCACCTAGGAAAACGCAAACCAACTGCGAACCATTTGTCTTTTAACAGTGATAAGGGAGATTGACTCTCATTATTCTTCGATGCAATCTGTGTGCGTCGCGGAAGGCTGACCAAAGCGGCTGGCAAGTGGGTTGGGCGACGAAGATCATCTGATCGCCCCGAAGATAAGGGGGTTTCCGATATGAAAAAACTTGGCCTCGACATCGGCACCAACTCCATCGGCTGGTGCCTGACGGAGGATGAAGGCCGCATCATCGCCATCGGCTCGCGCATCTTCTCCGATGGCCGCGACCCGCAGTCCGGCACCTCCCTCGCCGTGGACAGGCGCGATGCGCGGTCGGCGCGGCGGCGGCGGGATCGCTTCATCGGGCGGCGCTCCGCCTTTCTCGACGCGCTGGTCGCCCATGGCCTGATGCCCGCGGCGGCCGACGAGGCAAAGCTGGTGGCGGAGCGGGAACCCTATGCCCTGCGCGCCCGCGCGCTGGATGAACGGCTGGAACCGCATGAGATCGGCCGCGCGCTGTTCCACCTCAACCAGCGGCGCGGCTTCAAGTCCAACCGCAAGGCGGAGCGCAAGGCCGGCGACAAGGACGACGGCAAGATCGCGACCGGCGCACAATCCCTCGACCGGGAGATGGCAGAAGTCGGCGCCGATACGCTGGGCCAGTTCCTGGCCATGCGGCTCGCCGCCGGGCAGGCCGCGCGGGTGCGGATGAACGGCGAGAGCCAAGATTATGACTTTTATCCGCAACGGCGCCATATCGAATATGAGTTCGACCGGATCTGGAAGAGCCAGGCGGCGCACCACCCCGCCCTGCTGACCGACGTGGCGCATGACGCCCTGTATCGCATCCTCTTTTTCCAGCGCCCGTTGAAGGCGCAACAGGTGGGCCTGTGCGCCTTCGTCGGCTGGGACGGCGTACCCTCCGACGACCTGCGCCTGCCCAAGGCCCACCCCCTGTTCCAGCAACGCCGCCTCTATGAGGAGGTGAACCATCTGGAGATCACCACCCCCGGCGCGCCCAATCGCAAGCTGACGCTGGACGAGCGGGACCGGCTGATCCTGCGGCTGTGCAAAAGCAGATCCGTGAAGTTCGACAGCCTGGCCAGGAAGGAACTGAAGCTGGAGCCGGGTCAGAGCTTCAACAAGGCCAGCGAGACCCGCACGGAACTGGCCGGGGACGAGGTCTATGCGACGCTGGCGGACACCAAGCGGTTCGGCAATGCTTGGCATCATTTCGACCGCGATCGCCAATGGGTCATCATCGAACGGCTGATGGAGGAGGAAAACCCCGACATCCTCCGCACCTTCCTGATGGAGGAATGTGGTCTGGATGAGGAGCATGCGGCGACCACCGCCCGCGCCTCCCTGCCGGAAGGGCATGGCCGACTGGGTGCGACCGCATCGGCGCGCATATTGGAGGAGTTGAAAAAGGATGTCATCACTTATGCCGAAGCGGTCGAGCGCTGCGGCTGGCACCATTCCGACGACCGGACCGGCGAGACCCTACCGCAACTCCCCTATTATGGCG
Organism: Sphingobium sp.; assembly: GCA_036384115.1. Lineage (GTDB taxonomy): Bacteria > Pseudomonadota > Alphaproteobacteria > Sphingomonadales > Sphingomonadaceae > Sphingobium. The sequence goes on along the minus strand of DASVMZ010000124.1, from coordinate 4,451 downwards.
AACTGCTGACCCGCGACATCCCGCCGGGGACGCAGGATCCCAAAGATTCGCCGGAAAAGCGATGGGGCAAGATCACCAACCCCACCGTCCATATCGGCCTGCGCCAGCTCCAGAAGCTGGTGAACCAGATCATCGCCATCCATGGCCGCCCCGACCAGATCGTGGTTGAACTCGCCCGTGAGTTGAAGCTGAACGAGAAGGACAAGGAGGAGCATAACCGCCGCATCCGCAAGGACACGTCCGCCGCGCAGGCACGCTCCAGAAAGCTGGAGGAGGAAGGCTTTACCGACAATGGCGCCAACCGGATGCTGCTGCGGATGTGGGAGGATCTCAGCCCCGATCCGATCGACCGCCACTGCCCCTATTGCGACGACCCGCACCCGATCGGCATCGCCATGCTCTTTTCGGGTCAGGCGGACATCGACCATATCATCCCCTATTCCCGCTCGCTCGATGACAGCGCCGGGAACAAGGTGGTCGCGCACCGCGGCTGCAACCGGGCAAAGGGCAACAAGACGCCCCATGAAAAATGGGGGCATGACCCCGCCCGCTGGGAAGCGATCAGCACGCAGGTCGCCCGGCTGCACAAGTCGAAACAGTGGCGCTTTGGTCCCGATGCCATGGCGCGGGTCGAAAAGGACGGCGGCTTCCTGGCCCGGCAACTGACCGACACCCAATATCTCTCCCGTCTCGCCGGCCGCTACCTGTCCAGCCTCTATGCGGACAAGACCGAAGGCAGCGTCTATGTCATCCCCGGCCGGATGACCGCGATGCTGCGGCGGCTATGGGGCCTGAACGATATTCTGCCGGGCCACAACCTGCTCGAAAACAAGCATAGCGACGCACCCAAGAACCGCCTCGACCATCGCCATCATGCGATCGACGCTGCGGTGGTGGCGGTGACGAGCCGCAGCCTGCTGATGCGGATCGCCCGCACCGCCGGGCTGGCCGAGGACAAGCATCTCGATCGGCTGTTCGAGGGGCTGGACCCGCCATGGGACGGGTTCCGCAGCGAATTGGAGGAGCGGTTGCGCGCTGTCACCGTCAGCCACAAGCCCGATCATGGCCGCAGGGGCAAGCCCGCCCCGGGCAAGGATGTGACGGCCGGCCGGCTGCATAATGACACCGCCTATGGCTTTACCGGCGCCGTCACCGACAAGGGCCTGCCCATCGTCGTGCATCGCGTGCCGCTCGCCAGCCTGAAACCCGCCGACCTGACCAATCCGGACCGAATTCCCGATCCCGTCCTGCGTGATGCGCTCTATCGCGCGACGCAGGGCGCGTCGGGCAAGGATTATGACGCTGCGCTCAAGAAATTTTCTGAACAGGATCCGTTGTTCAGGGGCATCCGCCGTGTGCGCGTATGCGAACCGCTCAGCGTCATTCCGATCAGGGACAAGACCGGGCGTATCTACAAGGGATATAAGGGCGATTCCAATGCGCGGTTCGACGTCTGGCGCCTGCCGGACGGCAAATGGGTGTCGGACATCGTCTCGATGTTCGACGCCCACCAGGAAAATGGAACCGACCGCCGTCCCCATCCCGCCGCCAAGAAGGTGCTGAGCCTGCGCCAGAATGATATGATCGCCATCGAACGCGACAATGGCCCGCGCGAAATCGTGCGTGTGGTGAAATTCTCTACGAATGGCTCCTTGCAGTTGGCCGGCAATGTGGAAGCGGGTGCGTTGAAAGCGCGTGACGCGACGTCCGACGACCTCGACCCTTTCAAATATATCAACTCCTCCGCAGGGGGGCTGAAGAAAGTGAGGGCCCGTCAAGTCAGGATTGATCCATTGGGGCGCATTTTCGACCCCGGCCCACGCTGACAGCCTGCCCCGCCTCGCCTAGGCTAGAGCATTTTCAAAGCAGATGGCATCATCTGCTGACTCGGAAAATGCGGGAAACAAAGGACAAAGAGAGCATGGACCGATCCAGTGGGATCGGAAAATGCTCCAGGCGCGGGGGCACAATGGATCATATTGTCGACATCGCGACCGATGGCATGCACCTGTCATCGCACCGGGGGTTCCTGATCGTGGCGCGGGATCGCGAGGAAGTGGGCCGCGTCGCTCTGGACGATGTGCATGCGGTCATCGTCCACGCCCATGGCTGCACCTGGTCGGGCAATATCGTCGCGGCGCTGGCGGACCGGGGTGCGCCCATCGTCTTCTGCGGACGGAACCACAGTCCCGTCGCTGTGACACTTCCGCTGGAAGGGCATCATGCCCAAGGCGCCCGCATCCGCGCGCAATGGGATGCCGGACGCCCTCTTGCCAAGCAGCTATGGCGCCGCGTCATCATCGCCAAGATCGCCATGCAGGGATCGCTGCTGGCGGCACGAGGAACGCCGGAAGCGGGCGCCTTTCCCCTGCTGGCGCGCAAGGTTCGCTCCGGCGACCCGGACAATCTGGAAGCACAGGCTGCCCGCCGATACTGGCCCGCCCTGATGGGTGCGGACTTCCGCCGCGACCGCGACGCGGAGGGAGCCAATGCCCTGCTCAACTATGGCTATGCCGTGATGCGGGCCACAGTCGCCCGTGCCGTCATCGCAGCCGGCCTCCACCCCACGATCGGCATTCATCATTCCAACCGCGGCAACGCCTTTGCCCTGGCCGACGATCTGGTCGAACCCTTCCGCCCCCTAGTCGACGCCCTCGTCATCGGCATGACGGCGGGGCAAGATGGAATAGCCCTCGATCCCGTGCTCAAGCGGCGCTTTGCCCGCCTGATCGCCTTCGACCTGCGGTTAGGTGGCGAGACCTCCCCCGTTTCGATCGCCGCACAACGCCTGGCCCAATCGCTGGCCCGCAGTTTTGAGACAGGAACCGTCGACCTTGCCATATTTGCCCCACCGACGCCCACCGAATGGACCGCCCTGTGCGGCGGCGGATGGGAATGAATGCGGCAACAAATCTGAGCGGGTATCGACTGATGTGGATTTTCGTGATGTTCGACCTGCCGGTGGGCACCAAGCAACAATCGCGCGAGGCCACGAAGTTCCGGGAGTTTTTGCTCGACCAAGGTTTTGAAATGAGCCAGTTTTCAGTATATGCTCGCTTCTGTAACGGGAAGGACAGCTATGATACCCACCTCAAGCGGATAGAGCGTAACCTTCCCGAAAAGGGCGACATCCACGTTCTGACATTCACGGACAAACAATATGAAAATATCGTCCGATTCTCCAGCCAACGCCGACAAAGACAGCGTAAAAACCCCGATCAGCTGGCATTATTTTGATGCATCGGGCGATTTTACCAAGACCGGATGCGGCATTTTGTTATTGTACAAGAATAACTTAACACCACATCCGGGCTTAGCAGTTCAGAAATCGCAGGCCAAGTGCAACGTCAGCACGTTGCTGGCCACGCGCAGGAAAGGCTTAGCAGTTCAGAAATCGCAGGCCAAGTGCAACCGCTGCCGTTCTGGTCCACGAATGAGGACTGGCTTAGCAGTTCAGAAATCGCAGGCCAAGTGCAACGAGTTTCAAATCCCTCTGAGACACCATACAGGCTTAGCAGTTCAGAAATCGCAGGCCAAGTGCAACGGTGGCCGAACTGCCAAGGCTGCACGCTTGGCTTAGCAGTTCAGAAATCGCAGGCCAAGTGCAACGCAAGCCGTCTCCATATGTTCCATTGTTCCGGCTTAGCAGTTCAGAAATCGCAGGCCAAGTGCAACACGTGACCCGCGTTCGCTGCCTTCGTGGCGGGCTTAGCAGTTCAGAAATCGCAGGCCAAGTGCAACGGCTGCACCGCCAGCACACCCTTGGTGCGGGGCTTAGCAGTTCAGAAATCGCAGGCCAAGTGCAACCCTCGTCAGACCAGCTCGACTTCGCAAGATGGCTTAGCAGTTCAGAAATCGCAGGCCAAGTGCAACCATCAGTAGGTCCTCGTCTTGGTGGCGATCGGCTTAGCAGTTCAGAAATCGCAGGCCAAGTGCAACGAAACCAAGCTGAAACAGTTTCTCGGAACTGGCTTAGCAGTTCAGAAATCGCAGGCCAAGTGCAACGTTTTGCCCGGAGAAACCGTGTCTTCGATGGGCTTAGCAGTTCAGAAATCGCAGGCCAAGTGCAACAGCTTCTTGTAAGCCAGCTTGCCTTTGGCGGGCTTAGCAGTTCAGAAATCGCAGGCCAAGTGCAACTAACCGCACCACCCTTCACTGACCGGACCGGGCTTAGCAGTTCAGAAATCGCAGGCCAAGTGCAACGCTGGCATCTACAGCGCGGGGTTGGGCCAGGGCTTAGCAGTTCAGAAATCGCAGGCCAAGTGCAACGGCAAGTCTTGGCTTAAACCATGGTGGGCGGGCTTAGCAGTTCAGAAATCGCAGGCCAAGTGCAACGTAGATGACAGAGGAACCATAGGACGCGAAGGCTTAGCAGTTCAGAAATCGCAGGCCAAGTGCAACCGCCCTGGTCCACGATCCAGCGGGACAGGGGGCTTAGCAGTTCAGAAATC
>DASVMZ010000123.1:0-5501 GCA_036384115.1 Sphingobium sp. | reverse complement strand
CGTACCATTCCAGTTTGATGGCGTGCCCGGGATCAGCTTTCCCGGCATCAAGCCCAAGTCGACCTTCGTCTATGAGTTCCCCATCGTTCAGGCCGGAACCTACTGGTATCATAGCCATTCGGGGTTGCAGGAGCAGATGGGTCATTATGGGCCGATCGTCATCGATCCGGAAGGCGAGGACCCGATCCACTCCGATCGCGAGCATGTCATAGTGCTTTCCGACCACAGTCAGATGCACCCGCACGCCATTTTCCGGAAGCTCAAGCAGGTCGGCGGGGGCTATTTCAACTACCAGCGTCAGACGCTTGCCGGGCTCCTGGCCGGGAAGGATCAACCGCTCAAGGAACGCCTGGACTGGGGCAATATGCGGATGGACCCCACCGACGTCTCCGATGTCACCGGTTCAACCTACACCTACCTTGTAAATGGGCATGGTCCCCAGGACAATTGGACCGCGCTTTTCCGGCCGGGCGAGCGGGTTCGACTGCGTTTCGTCAATGCCTCAGCGATGACGACATTCAATGTCCGAATTCCCGGCCTCAAACTTACGGTCGTTCAGGCCGACGGTCTCAATGTAAGGCCGGTCGAGGTTGATGAGTTCCAGATCGCGGTGGCCGAGACCTATGATGTCATCGTCACTCCCACTGATGATCGCGCCTATACGCTGGTCGGCGAATCCGTCGACCGGTCGGGCATGGCCCGCGCAACCCTGGCTCCGCGCGAAGGCATGGCAGCCGAAGTACCTGCGCTTCGCAAACGTCCCCTCGCCAATATGAAAGACATGGGCATGGGGGATATGGACATGGGCGGCATGCAAGGCATGGACCATGGAGCGATGGGTCACGACATGTCGGCAACCGGGGCGGCCGCGGGCGGTATAGCTGGAATGGACATGGGATCCGGCGCCTCGATGCCGGCAATGGACAAGCCGGCAGGCGGTTCGATGGCGAACATGCCTGGAATGGGTCCGCCTGCCGGCGACGCGATGGGCGGGATGGCGATGGGCGGAATGGGCGGCATGAATATGCGCGACGCCAGCAAAGCCCCGCAGGTCAAGATGGGACCTGGCGTGCAGACAATTTCGCCGATGCCGATGGACCGCACGGGAGAGCCCGGGCAGGGCCTCGAAGATGTGGGGCACCGTGTCCTTGTTTACCGCGATCTCATGGCGGTGGATCGCAATCCCGACGTGCGGGCACCCGACCGGGCGATGGAGATTCACCTCACCGGAAATATGGAACGCTATATGTGGTCATTCGACGGGGTTAAGCTCAGCGACAAACGCGAGCCAATCCCCTTCCTCGAGAATGAACGTGTGCGTGTCACGCTGGTGAACGACACGATGATGTCGCACCCGATCCATCTCCACGGGCATTTTTTCGAGTTGGTGACAGGGCACGGCGAGTATTCGCCGCGCAAGCATACGGTTAATGTCGCGCCCGGAGGCAAGGTAAGCTTCGATGTCACCGCCGATGCGATCGGCGACTGGGCCTTCCACTGCCATATGCTCTATCACATGCATGCCGGGATGATGCGTGTCGTCTCTGTCCGGCCTCGGGGAGAAGCAGCATGAAGTTGCTCCTTCTCCTGATCAGCGCGGCGCCGCTTGCTCTTGCAGCACCGGCCGGCGCGCAATCGATGCAAAATATGCCCGGCATGAACATGCCAGCGGCACAGCCGGCAGCGAAGAAAAAGCCAGCGGCCAGGCCGGCAAGTCAGGCCAAGCGCACAACGGCCGCGAGGCCGGCTGCCAGATCCGCGCCCGCCAAGCGTAGGGCACCAGCTGCTAAACCCAAGCCCGCTGCGCAAGATATGTCGGGAATGGGCGATATGCCCGGAATGGACATGCCGGCCAGCAAGACGCCCCCGGCGGCCGATGCCCATGCCGGCCATGATATGTCGAGTATGCCTGGCATGGCTATGCCTGAGCCTGCAGGCGCTGCGACGGGCCACGCTATGCCGGGCATGAATATGCCTGCGGGAGCAAGCGGTCAGCCGATGGAGCATGACATGCCGTCGATGCCCGGGATGGCGATGGACGGGCAGATGACGGCTCATGGGGCGGGGGGCACGAGCCTTGCACCGGGCAACGGGCCGGCGCCATTGCCGCCGAGCGATCATTATGCTGATCGGATCTACCAGAACGGCGCGATGGCCGATTCACGCTCTATGCTGCAGAACGAACATGGCGGCAGCTCATTCTCGATGATCCTGTTCAACCTGGCCGAATATCAGGTCCGAAATGGCCGCGACGGCTATCGTTGGGATGGCGAGGCGTGGTTCGGCAAAGATCTCGATCGGCTTGTGATCAAGACCGAGGGCGAGGGGGCTCTTCGCGAAGGGGTCGATAGTGCCGAAGTCCAGGCACTCTACAGCCGCGCGCTCGATCCCTACTGGAACGTGCAGGCCGGCGTCCGGTATGACATCAAACCCAATCCCTCCCGCACGTACGCAACGATCGGCATCGAGGGGGTCGCGCCTTACTGGTTCGAAATCGAAGCAGCCCTATTTTTGTCGAACAAGGGTGACGTCCTGGGGCGGGTCGAGGGCTATTATGACCAGCGCATCACGCAACGCCTGATCCTTCAACCCCGTATCGAACTGAACCTTGCGGCCCAGGATGTGCCCGAAACCCGGATCGGATCAGGGCTCTCGAACGCCGAGCTGGGGTTGCGCCTGCGCTATGAAATCCGACGTGAGTTCGCGCCCTATATCGGCGTTTCGTACGATCGAAAGCTGGGACAGACCGCAGACTATGCGCGGGCGGATGGGAAGGACGTCAAGGCGACGAGCTTCGTCATTGGCGTGCGGACCTGGTTCTGAGAAGCACCCGGCTTCGGGTCCACCTTGGGGTTAGCCGCGTCCACCGCTGGCTCGCCCTGATCATCGGTGTGCAATTATTGCTGTGGTTTTCCAGCGGCCTGGTCATGAGCGTGCTGCCGATCGACCGGGTTCGCGGTGAACATCTCGTGGAGCGGCTATCACCCTCGACGCTTGATAAAGCTCGTCCGCGTGCACCGCTCGATCTCGTGTTGCGCGAGGCGGCCAAGCCCGTGCGTGAAGTTCGATATCGATTGCTTCTCGGACGCGAGGTTGCCGAGGTCGAGCTGGCTGATGGCACTGTGGTACTGCACGACGCCAAGACAGCGCAATCCATTCCACCTCTGAGCGCCGCTATGGCCCGCGCGGTTGGGGTGCAGGCCTACCGTGGGACGTCGCCGCCACCGAGCGTGCGCGCCGTTTTGGCGGCGAGCACTGAATATAAGGGGACGCTGCCGGCATGGCGGGTCGATTTCCCGGATCGCGCCGCGACCCGCATCTATGTCGCGCAAAACAGCGGTCGGATCGTTGCCGTCAGGAACGGAACTTGGCGTCTCTATGACTTCTTCTGGGGTCTCCACATCATGGATTGGAAAAACCATGAGGATTTCAACACGCCCTGGCTCATCGGTTTTGCCGGTGGAGGGCTCGCGCTGGCGATCGCGGGATCGGTTCTTTTGTATTTCCGCTGGCCGCGAAAGCGTCGCCGGACGGGTTAATGAGTCGTGGAGAGTAACTTGGCGGGGGCCAAAGGAGACGACTAATGATGAAAAACGCGTATGCGAGCCTCGCCCTGCAGACCCTTGTCGGTGGGATCATCATGTATTTGGTGATGTTCGTCATGATCGACAGTCTGGGGAGCTTCTACAACAACCTCAACATGGTCTACATGACGCTGATGATGGTCGCGCCGATGGTGGTCCTGATGATCCTCGCCATGGGCCATATGTTTCCGTCGAAGACCGCAAATGCGGTCCTGTTGATCGGTTCGGTTGCGATATTTGCCGGATCATTCGCGCTCATTCGTACGCAAACGACGATCGGCGATACGGCATTCCTGCGTTCGATGATTCCACATCATTCCGGGGCAATCCTCATGTGCCGTGAAGCGTCATTGAAAGATCCGGAGATCGTCCGGCTGTGCGGCGGCATCGAGGAATCCCAGCGGCGCGAGATTGATGAGATGAAGGCCATTCTGGCCCGCAAGTAGGTTTCGCAATCCCGTTCTCGGAAATTTGTACGGCCTGGCGAGGGCAATGGCGCGCTCACGCGTATTAACAATGCGGGGCGATGAGGAGAGAATTGTGAAGAAATTAGTCGCCGCCATGATCGTCGGAACGTTGGCCACGCCCGCGCTCGCGCAAATGCAGGGCATGGATCATTCCAAGATGGACATGGGCCAGATGATGAACCCCACGCCAGCCAACCCGTATCCGCCGGCCGAGATGGAGATGCATCAGAAGATGACGTCCGCCATAGGCGGTGATGCGACGGAAACCTGGGTTCGCAAGATGATCGAGCATCATCGCGGCGCAATTGCGATGTCACGCATCGTCTTGCGCGACACGAGGGACGCTCGGGTTCGGACTATGGCGAACAAGGCGATTACCGAGCAGACCCGAGAAGTAGGCGAGCTTCAGGGCTGGTTGAGTGCTCATCGTAAGCGCGCGCAGTAAAGCTTTTCCCCCGCCAAAGGGCGGGGGAAACACAGAAGGGTTATATGACACTCAAAGTCGCTCTTGCTGCGCTCGCCGCGACCCTATCCGTCGGTAGCACTGCGGCGGTGCCGATTGTCATGCACCGCGATCCGGGCTGCGGGTGCTGCGAGCAGTGGGCCGCACAGGTCCGCCAACAATTCGGCCGACATGTGGCCATCGTCGATGATCGGCAACGCAGCGCCTTTCAGCGCATCCAAGGCGTGCCGCCTCGCTTGTCCTCATGCCATACCGCCGTCGTCGATGGCCTGGCCTTCGAGGGTCATGTTCCGATCGCCGACATGAAACGGCTGCTGGCGCAACGCCCGCGTGGCATACGAGGACTAGCCGTGGTCGGCATGCCCATTGGTTCGCTTGGCATGGAAATTCCTGGCCAGAAGGCGCAACCATATAACGTCATTGCTTTCGGTCCAACCGGCCAGACCGTATTCGCGCGGCACGGTGGGTGACCATGTCATTGCTCTTTCGTTCCGACGGGCGTAAGAAATTTCGGCTGTGAAACGTGTACTGCACCTTCTCCTCCTGCTGGGAGCTCTGACCGGTTTGCTCGGCCAGGAAGCTGCTTTTGCGTCGGGTCCGCCTGCGATGTCCGCGCCAATGGCGATGTCCGGGATGTCCGAAGACTGCATGAAGATGATGGCGCAGCAACAACAGCCTGCGCAGAAACCCTGCAAGGGCATGACCCTCGCCTGCATCGCCGCGATGGGCTGCGTTATTCCCATGGCTGTGCGCAATGACGCACCGGTGCTTGCGGCGCGTGAGGCGAATCCGACGCTGGCGTTCTGGCCGACCACCACTGTCCTCCGCGGCAGTAATCTTACTCCAGAACCGGAACCACCGACTCTCCTTGGCTGATCGAACCCGGCCGTCTGGCTGACAGGATCGTTGCGCCTATCGCGCACCCAAACATCCTGTCGACCTGCGGCTACCACGATGTTTTGCCAAAGGATTACAGTCATGAAAAAC
>DASVMZ010000122.1:0-9515 GCA_036384115.1 Sphingobium sp. | reverse complement strand
TGGCGATAGCGGCTCGGCTGGCTGCGCAGATACTGGTTCGACGCCTTGACCTGTGCGCCCAGATGGGCGGCGGCATGCCATGGCCAGCGCGGGTCGTAGAGGATGGTGCGGGCCAGCGCGATCATGTCCGCATCGCCCGTGCCGATGATCGCCTCGGCCTGATCGAAATCCGTTATCAGCCCTACCGCGACCACGGGCATGGCCACGGCCTGCTTCACCGCGCGGGCCAGTGGCACCTGATAGCCCGGCCCGACCGGGATCTGCTGGTGCGGATCGTTGCCGCCGCTCGACACATGGATCGCCGCGCATCCACGCGCCTCCAGCGCCCGGGCAAAAACGATGGTCTGTTCGACATCCCAGCCGCCCTCCACCCAGTCCGATCCCGACACGCGCACCGTCACCGGCTTGTCGTCGGGGAAGGCGGCGCGCACCGCATCGAAGATTTCGAGGGGGAAGCGCATCCGATTCTCGATGCTGCCACCATAGTCGTCCTCCCGGCGGTTCGACAGCGGTGAGAGGAATTCATGCACCAGATAGCCGTGTGCGGCATGGATCTGCACCATGTCGAGGCCGAGACGGTTCGCCCGGCGTGCCGCATCGGCAAAGGCATCGCGAATCCGGTCCATGCCTGCGCGATCCAGCGCGTGGGGTGCATTTTCTCCCTCCGCATAGGGCAGGGGAGAGGGCGCCACCGTCTGCCAGCCATGGGCCTGATCCGGCGCGATCTGCTTGCCGCCCAGCCACGGCAGGTCAGTCGATGCCTTGCGCCCGGCATGGGCAAGCTGGATACCGATCGGCATGTCGGACCAGCGCCGCACACTCTCCAGGGTCCGTGCCATTGCCGCCTCCGTCGCATCGTTCCACAGGCCGACATCGCCATAGCTGATCCGCCCCTCGGGCAGGACAGCCGTCGCCTCGATGGTCAGCAGTGCCGCACCTGACTGGGCCAACTGGCCGAGGTGGATCAGGTGCCAGTCGGTCATGCACCCGTCCTTCGCCGAATATTGGCACATCGGCGCAATGACGATGCGGTTGGCGAGGGCGAGGCCCTGGACGGACAAGGGTTCAAAGAGCTTGGAGATCATGGGCGGGAGTCCTTCGTCATGTCCGGGGAGGGGTGCTGGGTGAATATAGGACGCAACCCGGCCTTTTCCATGGACCCATGTCGCTGTGCTTACGCCTGAATGGGAGGCTCCTGCATATGTCGGGGGCTGGGCCGCGTGCGGCGGGAATCCAGGTGCGATCGGCGCATCGACTGTCAAGGATCCAGCGCCTGTTGATGGCGATGCCGGCATTTGCCGACGATATTTATCGTCTATGACATGGAAAGATGCGTGTCTGACCGCTGCCGCGCATGTTTTCACGCCAAGCCGGTTCATCTGCAAACGCGTGTCGGGGAGATCGCTACATCGGCAGCGGGCGGATCAGTTCGTCGCTGACTGCGTGTCGAGATAGCCTGAAAGTTCGGAGATATGTTCGGGCCACAACTCTGTCCGGGCCTCGGGCCATCCTGCAAGCTGCACGCCGGTCGCAACCGTGACGCCCAGCAAGGCCTCGTCGTCAACGCTTTCCATATTCTTCCAGCGCAACGCCACATCCCTCAGCGTACCAACGCAAATTTCGTCCCGGACCGCGAGACGGTCCCAAGGTATCATCTGTGACATGCGAATCGACCCACCCTTATTATCCGGGCAATCTGCCGTGCTGAGGGGGGCTGCACAAGGCCGGTTAATACGCCATCTTCGGGAAGCGGCCGACTATAGTCTTAAGTCCTGGGAAATGGTGCCCCACAGGGGGCGAAGATGGGCACCCAGATCATTGGAGAATTTCGATTGGTCGCGAATAACAGGGGCGCGCCTTTACACAGGTGCGACACACCGTTCTGCACTCAAAAGTTTCAACCCCTTGCGTCGCGGAACGCCTCCAGTTCCGCCAGCCTCACCGGATCGTCAGCGGCGAGCTCTTCCTCGAGATAAAAGCTGAACGGTATGTCGCGCACCAAAGTTTGCGAATCGCCGCTGTATTCCGGGGATATTGCTGCAAATCCGTCAACCAATTCCCGAAGAAATTCTTTATCTAATGATTCAAGACGCCCCCCTAACCACTCCATCATTTCAACAGCTCCATCAGCATCGATCGTTTCATCCTCAGCGAGATCCAAGAATAATACGAAATCAGCAATGATTCGCGCTACCTGTATGGAAATCATGGCTTTACGATCCTGACTTTAATGTTGGTTACGTTCATCTTTCTAAAGAGCTTGATGGCAGCGATCTTTTGTTTTTCGTTGGGAACCTCCCATGTTCCGATCAAGCGATTTTGCGCCAGCACCTCGGATTGGCGCAACAGCTGGGCTCGCGCGTTTGGAGCATCCACGACTTTCCACTTCCGGTCGATAACATATTCACTCTGTATACCATCAAACTTTACCGGTCGTTTTGAGCCGTCCGGCATTGTCCGCATCAATGTGGGCGCCTGCCCGGGCCGAGCGCCCGTCGCGGCATCATTGTATAGCTTCGCCGGAGTATCACGACCGAGATTTTCCTTCACCCAGCCGATCTGTGGCGGCTCATGCGGTATATCAGGCACCGATCCACGAAGACGGCGCAACGTAGAAACTTTGCCGAGCGCCGCTTCGGGCACGACTGCCAATGCGACGTTGCCGACAACCGATCCGGTCGCTCGGCCGATCTCGCGCGGCGAAGCATTGGCGACTATATCGGCCGCCCGCGAAACCTGGATGCGAGCTGGCGTATCCTCGGCTGCTATCGCCGTATCGATTATACTGGCAATTCCAAGACCGGCATTCCGGACTGTGGTGACGGGATTGGTCGTCAGCACGGAATGCACAGCTGCAACGGTTCCTTCTGCGACACCGTACAGTCCTTCGCCGACACCACGAACAAATTCGGCAGCGGAATTGGGCTGATCCCTGCGTAACGAACCAATGGTTTTTGGCCGCATTCCGGTCGCCCCGCGCCCCTCTGATCTGCCACCAAAGCTCGCTGGTTGCTCTATACGTGCTGTGTCCGACATCGGCACTTTGGCAATCTGCAGCTTGCCACGACTAACGACACTTGGCGTGCGAGAGGCTGGCCCGGACTTGCCTGCGCCATGATAATTTCCCGACCCGGCAAAAGTAAATCGGCCATCTTCCGGATCGTGCCAAGGATTAAACTTGCACTCGATCCCATCGTCCTTCTGGGTTGAAGGCAATCTTCCGGTACGTAGCCACACAGGAAAAGCGCAACGCCATTCGTCTTCGGATAATTCGATCATATTGTGCCACCCCTGTGTTGAGGTGAGAATATTTCATAAACATTATCCAACAAATCAAGCTAGGATCGGGCGCTTTCAACTCGATCAATTGGATATACAGCTGTCCTGCGAACGCATCTATAAATGCGGCTCACACACCGTCGGTTCTCAGATGATCCTCTATGGGGTACGCTGAAACCTGGCTTTTCTGCGGTTTCAGAAAATGGTGCCGCTTAGGTGACTCGAACACCTGACCCCCGCATTACGAATGCGATGCTCTACCAACTGAGCTAAAGCGGCACTGACCGTGAACGGTCCGGCGCGGGGACGAACCCTTTGCGCTGCGGGCGCTTATCAGGACCATCCGGCCCGTGCAAGCCTTTCACGAGAGACTGGCTACCGGCAATGCCAGTTTCCTCCATATCCGCGCGATTGCCAGGACATGGTTCACAGGAAATTTACCAATTCCGGCCAGAGTGCGTCAATATGGATTTGCCAGAAGGCTCAGGGCATGGACGGATCAGGATCGCAACAGCATATGCCCGATACGGAGCCGGACGTCGCGATGGACGCGCCGCCGATGGTGCGCTTCGATGAGCGGCGCATGCATGTGCGCGCCTATAATTACTGGGCGTCGCTGCTGGGCGAACGCAGCTTTCCCAGCATCGAGGATCTGAATCCCGGCGACATCGAGGATTTCGGGTCGCACAGCGTGCTTATCGACTTCACCGATGGCATCAACGACCCGACCATCGCTTTCCTGGGATCGGCGCTGATGCGCGAATGCGGGATGGAGGGCATAATCACCCGGGTCAGCGACGTGCCGCCCCGCACCCTGCTGTCGCGGCTCACCGATCATTATCTCCAGATCGTCGCCAATCAGGCGCCCATCGGATTCGAGGCGGAGTTCACCAATCAGCGCGGCGCCGAAATCCTCTATCGCGGCATCATGATGCCCTTCTCCTCCGACGACGATACCATCGACTTTGTCTATGGTGTCATCAACTGGAAGGAAGTGGCCGCCCCGGACGTGACCGAGGATATTGAGCGGGCGATGCGCGATCTGGAGATGGAACTGGGCGGCGGCCATGCCGCGCCCACTGCGTCCAGCCTTTCCCTTCCCGGCATGCCCGCCCCGATCTGGGCCGATGGCCCGTCGAGCAGCGATTTCGCGCCATCTCCGTCACTTCCCATCGGCGGGAACGAGGTAGAAGGCGACGACTATCTCTCCGACGCGCTGTGCCAGTCGCTGGCCGATGCACGAGGCGCGGCGACCGATGCGATCACGGCGGAGGGCCGCACCCGTCAGGCGCTGTACCGTGCCATCGGCCTTGCCCACAGCTTTGCGCTGGTCGCGCAGGCACAGCCTGACGATTATGCCGCGCTGCTGGCCGATGCGGAGATCAGGGCGGCCCCGCGCAGCCCGATGACCGCGCTGGTCAAGCTGGTCTTCGGCACCTATTATGACAAGACGCGCCTGTCCGAATTTGCGGTCGCCATCGAGCATGGTCTGGCCGAGGGACTGGAGCCGGGCAGTCTTGCCGAAGTTCTGACCCGCTATGACGGTGGCCTCAAAAATTATGTGCGGGACGCCCGCGTGGCCAAGCGCGGCCCTGTCAGGGCAAAGCCCGACAGGACGGCCACCGCCCGCGCGCATCTGCGCAGCGCAGCGCCGGTCGCGCTGGACAGCATCGCCACCGATACGAACGGCCTTGCGGTCATCGTCGTGCGGCGCCTGGCCGATGGCGGGTTCGAGTCGCTGGGCGGCATCGCGGCGGATGACAAGCGCGCCGGGCAGATATTGCAGGCCGTCGCGACACAAGGCTGATCCCGGCGAACGGGTGGATTTTGCGGCATGGTCCGCCGAAAACCGCCCAAGAGCAGGGTTAACACGCCCGCCACAATCGGGCACTAGAGAATGGGCGGCGACCGCCCCTGGCCGCTAAGCCCCGAAAAAAGGGAGAGGCCATGGACGCCCGTCATGATTCGAGCCGCGCGGTCAGCGCGACGCTCGCCACCGCCATCGAGGATTCGCTTGCACGGACCGAACCGGGACTGCTGGCCGGCACCCGGTTGAAGGCGGCAAGCCTGTTCCTGGGCGATGCCCTGCGCGAGCGGCAGCCGGGCCAGCCCGTCGTGCGGATCGACACCGGGGGCGAGGCGGGCACCGACGAGACCGCCGATGGCAATGCCGCTCCCGGCCCGGAAACCGGCCGCCGCATGCGGATCGCGGTCATCAACGGCGACATGCCCTTTCTGGTCGACAGCATCTCGGGCTGCCTCGTGGCGGAGAGCCTGTCCGTGCATATCCTCGTCCACCCCGTCCTGCCCGTCCGCCGCGATGCCAGGGGCCGCCTGATCGCCATCGGCGAGGGTGAGAAAGCGGTCCGCGAGTCCATCATCTATATGGAAACCGACCATGCCGACGCACGGGGCCGCCATGCCGTGGAGGCGGCGCTGCTCCAGACCCTTGACCAGCTTCATGCCGCCGTGACCGACTGGCACCCGATGATCGAGGCGATGCTGACCGACGCCACCACCCTGGGCGCGGGGGAGGAGGGCGACCTGCTGCGCTGGTTCCTCAAGGGCAATCTGACGCAGCTCGGTCATGAGCGCCGGACCCGCGCGGGCAAGGGGCAGGCGCCGCTCGGCATCTGCCGCACCAGCGAGGAACCGCTGCTGGCGCAGGCGACCCTGTCCGCCGCCTTCGACTGGTTCGACGCGGGCAATGCGGGACCGCTGATCCTGAAATCCAACCATTGCTCGCGCATCCATCGGCAGGTGCTGGTCGACCTGTTCATCCTCCCCATCCGTGAAGGGAAGGGCCGGAATGCGGGGGCTGTCACTACGCTATCCATCCATGCGGGCCTGTGGACCAGCGCCGCGCTGGCCGCGCCACCCTCCGCCGTGCCGATCCTGCGGACGACGCTGGACCGGTTGATGACCCGCTTCGGCTTCGACCCGGTGGGGCATGCGGGCAAGGGGCTGGTGCACGCGCTCACTTATTTGCCGCACGACGTGCTGCTCGGCCTGGCTCCGTCGGACCGCGAACATCTGGCCTTTACCGCTCTGTCGCTGGGCGACCGGCCGCGACCGCAGGTGGAGCTGGCCGCAGGCGCGCTGCACCGCCATCTGTTCGGCTTCGTCTGGTTGCCGCGCGACGACATGTCCACCGCCCGCCGCGTCGCCATCGCGCAGATGCTCGCCACCGCCGCCAATGCGCCCATGCTCGGCTGGTCGATGGCGCTGGACGAGAGCGGTCTTGCGCTCCTCCGCTTCGTCTTCGACATGCGCGGCGATGGGCATATCCCCGATGCGGATGCGCTGGATGCCAAGCTGGGCGAGATGGTGCGCGGCTGGGCGCCGGCCGTGGAGGTCGCCCTGGCCGCCACGGTCGAGGCCCGCCGCGCCGCCGTGCTGGCACGCCGCTATGCCGCCGGTTTCCCCATGGGCTATCGCGAGGGGGCAGGTGCCGCCGAAGCCGCCATCGACATATTGCGCCTCCACCGTCTGGCGAAGGCTGGTGCGCGCGACGCCCGCCTCTATCGCAACCCGGACGACGCCAACGGCCATCTGCGCCTGAAACTCTACAGCCTCGACGCCATCACCCTGTCCGATGCCGTCCCCGCGCTGGAGAATTTCGGTTTCCGCGTGCTGGAGGAACTTAGCACCGCGCTGGGTGAGAATGGCGAGCTTGGCCATATCCAGAAGCTGGTTCTGGCCCTCGATTCCGAATCGCTCGCCAAGGCGGTGCTGAAACGCGCGGACACCATCGAGCGGGTCGTCGCCGCCGTGCTGGAGGGGCATGGCGAGAATGACAGGTTCAACGACCTCCTCCTCTCGGCGGGGCTGGAGCCGGACGGCGTCATCCTGCTGCGCGCCATCTTCCGCTATCTGCGTCAGACGGGCAGCGCCTATGGTCTGTCCACCGTGGTCGCCGCCCTGCGCCGCGCGCCCCGGATCACCGCCGATCTGGTCGCGCTGTTCAGCACCCTTCACGACCCGGCGGTGCAGAGCGACAAGAAGGCCGCCACGCTCGGCAACCGTATTGAGGAGGCGCTGGCAGGGGTTGCCGCGATCGACGACGACCGCATCCTGCGCCTGATCCGGTCGGTCATGCAGGCCGTGCTGCGGACCAACGCCTTCACCCCGGCGGGGCAGGGCGCGCTGGCCTTCAAGATCGACAGCGTGGCGGTGCCCGGCCTGCCATCCCCCGTGCCATGGCGGGAGATCTGGGTCTATTCCCCCCGTGTCGAGGGCATTCACCTGCGCGCCGGACCCATTGCGCGCGGCGGCCTGCGCTGGTCCGACCGGCGCGACGATTTCCGTACCGAAGTGCTCGGCCTGATGAAGGCGCAGCGGGTCAAGAATGCCGTCATCGTGCCGACCGGCGCCAAGGGCGGCTTCTTCCCCAAGCAACTGCCCGATGCCGCCACCCACAGGGACGCATGGCTGGCCGAGGGCACCGAAAGCTATCGTATCTTCATCCGCGCTCTCCTGTCCGTCACCGACAATGTGGTGAAGGGCAAGGTGAAGCATCCGCGCGGGCAGGTGATCCGCGACGGCGACGACCCCTATTTCGTGGTCGCGGCGGACAAGGGCACCGCCAGCTTCTCCGACATCGCCAATGGCATCGCGCTGGAACATGGCTTCTGGCTGGGGGATGCCTTCGCCAGCGGTGGTTCCAACGGCTATGACCATAAGGCGATGGGCATCACCGCGCGCGGCGGCTGGCTCTCGGTGCAGCGCCACTTCCTGGAAATGGGCGTTGACGTGCAGGCCGATCCCGTCTCCGTCGTCGGCGTGGGCGACATGTCGGGCGATGTGTTCGGCAATGGCATGCTGCTGAGCCAGACCATCCGCCTCGTCGCGGCCTTCGATCATCGCCACATCTTCATCGACCCCGATCCCGACACGGCCAAAGCCCATGCGGAGCGCGCCCGGCTGTTCGCGCTACCCCGGTCGAGCTGGGAGGATTATGACAAGGCGCTGATCTCGAAAGGGGGCGGCGTCTTTCCCCGCACGCTGAAATCCATTCCGTTGAGCAGGGAGATGCAGGCGCTGATCGGCACCGATGCGGCGAGCATGGACCCCGCCTCGCTCATTTCCGCGCTGTTGACGGCGCAGGTGGACCTGCTGTGGTTCGGCGGTATCGGATCCTATCTCAAGGCCGCGGGGCTGGCCAATGCGGAGGTCGGCGACACCGCCAACGACCGGGTGCGCGTCGATGCCGAGGCGATCCGCGCCAAAGTGATCGGCGAGGGCGCCAATATGGGCGTCACGCAGGCGGCGCGCATCGCCTATGCACTGGACGGCGGGCGCATCAACACCGACTTTATCGACAATAGCGCGGGCGTGGACTGCTCCGATAATGAGGTGAACATCAAGATCGCGCTGGCCCGTGACGTGACCGCCGGCACGCTGACGCCCGACGCCCGTAACAAATTGCTGACGAAGATGACGGGCAGCGTCGCGCATCTGGTGCTGGAGGACAACCGGCTCCAGGCGCTGGGCCTCTCCATCGCGGAGGCTGGCGGCGCGGCGGATATACCCGCCTATGTGCGCCTGATCGACGGGCTGAGCCGCACCGGACGCCTCGACCGCAAGGTGGAGGGGCTGCCGGGCGACCCGGAACTCATGCGCCGCGCGCAGGAGGGGCATGGCCTGACCCGGCCGGAACTGGCCGTGCTGCTGGCCACGGCAAAGCTCAGCCTTCAGGATGCGATCGAGCATAATGCACTGCCCGACGATCCCGTCGCCCGCGCGGACCTGTTCGGCGCCTTCCCGTCCGAAATGCACAAGAAGCACAAGGACGCGATCGAACAGCATCAGTTGCGGCGCGAGATCGTTGCCACGAAGGTGGCGAACCGCATCGTCAACCGCATCGGCATCATTCCGCCGCTGATGCTGGGTGAGGATGAGGGCTTTACCCTGTCGGACGTCGCGGCGGCGTTCATGGTGGCCGAAATCCTGTTCGACCTGCCCGCCATCTGGGCGGATGCAGACGTAGCGGAGATGCCGGAAACGGTACGGATCGCCTATTTCCGCCGGCTTGCCGATGCGGTGACGGATCATATCCGCGAACTGTGCCGACTCAGCGCGGGCACGCATGGCGTGACCGACATGATCGCCCGGCTGCGGCCCGGCGTCAGCGCGCTTCTGCCGCGTGCCGACACCGTGCTGGAGGCAGAGTCGCTTACATCGACGGGCGTCCCGGCTAACCTTGCCGCTGCGCTCACCCGCCTCGAACGGGTGAC